>JBJEVT010000042.1:0-27422 GCA_051884615.1 Oligosphaeraceae bacterium | reverse complement strand
AAGCTGGAGGCCATGACCTGCGTCTGCTCCGTGGGACTGGACATGATCGCCGTCCCCGGCGACACCCCCGCCGAAACCCTCTCCGCGATCATCGCCGACGAGATGGCGATCGGTCTCATCAACAAGAAGACCACCGCCGTCCGGGTCATTCCCGCCCCGGGCAAGAAGGCGGGAGACCGGGTGGAGTTCGGCGGGCTCTTCGGCGGCGGCCCCGTCATGCCCGTCCGCAATCCCGGCGCCTCCGCCCGCTTCATCCGCTTCGGCGGGCGCATCCCCGCCCCGATTCACAGCCTGAATAATTGATGACTGCATAACATATTCAGTATCAATAACTTATAAAAGGAGAGAGCCATGCGTGCGGTTCGAGGCGAAACCTCCCTGGAAACGGGCGTGTATTCTCTGGTGGGGAATGGGGAGCTGCCCCGCTCCCCGTTGCCGCCCCTGCGTCTCTTCCCTCCTTACGAGGTGGTTTCCCGGGTGCCCCCCGAGGACGGGCTCTGGGTGGGGAAGGGCATGGTACGGGATGTGCTTCCCTACACCATGGTGGATGTCTACCACTGGAGCGACACCCCCTCGGATTTTCCGGCGGTCACCCTGGAGAACCAGCATCTGAAGGCGGTCTTCCTGCCCACCTGCGGCGGCAGGCTCTGGAAGCTCTACGACAAGGACCGCGGGCAGGATCTCTTCTACGAGAATCCCTTCATGCGCCCCAGCTGCCTGGGCATCTGCGACGCCTGGGCGGCGGGCGGCGGGGAATTCAATTTCGGCGTCCGGGGCCACGACGCCTCCACTCTCCAGCCCCTCTTCACCGACGTGCTCCGGGACGAGGACGGCACGCCCGTCCTCCGGTTCTACGAATACCACCGCATCCGGGGCATCACCTATCAGCGGGACTTCTTCCTCCCCGACGGATCCCGCTTCCTCTTCCACCGGGTCCGGGTGGTGAATCCCCGGGACGAGGAGACTTTCTTCTACTACTGGGCGAACATCGCCGTGAAGGAAACGCCCCGCCAGCGCATCGTGGTGCCCGCGGACACCACCTATGTGAACTGCGCCTTGGCTGACGGCAAGGATTCCCTTGCCAAAGGTCCCCTCCCCGTCTGCCGGGAGGGCTTCGACGCCACCATCCCCGTGAATCACACCATCGCCCGGGACAATTTCTTCAATCTGGATCCCCGGGAGCGCCCCTACGAGCTGGTGGCCTACGAGGACGGACAGGGCGTGGTGCTGGCATCCACCCGCCGCCTCCCGGGACGGAAGCTCTTTGCCTGGGGCATGAGCAACGGGGGACGGCACTGGCAGGAGCATCTCCTGGGCACGAACCGGCGGTGCTATGCGGAGATTCAGGGCGGCGTCTGCAAGACCCAGGCGGAGTGCATGCCCATGCCCGCCCACGCCGTCTGGGAATGGCTGGAGGCCTATGGCGGCCTGACGGTCCGCCCGGAGCGCATCTTCGGAGATTGGCAGGAGGCCCGCCGGGAGGCCAGGGAAGCGCTGGACCATGCCCTTCCCCAGGAAACCCTGGACGACCTTCTGGAACGCACCCGCCTCTCCTTCGCCCTCCGCAAAGGGGAGCGGCTCTTCGCCGGGCCGGGGTGGGGCGCCCTGGAGAATCTTCGCCGCCGGAGCGCCGGGGAATCCCTCCTGGAACCCCAGCTGGATTTCGGGGAGCCGGGGGAGGAGCAGGCCCCCTGGCTCTCCCTCCTGGAAGGCCGTGGCTTCCCCTGCCCGGAGGAGGATTGGCTGGCCCCCAGCTACATGGTCCAGCCGGAATTCTGCCGGATGCTGGAAGAAGAGGAGAAGACGCCGGCGGGGGAGAAGAACTGGCTCCTGCTTGCCCATCGGGGAATCCAAGCCATCCATCAGGGGGACTTCTCCCTGGCGAGAAAGGAGTTCCAACGTTCGCTGGCCTGCCGGGAAAGCACCCTGGGACACTATGGGCTGGCTTGCACCCTCCGCCTCCTGGGACACAAGGAGGAGTGCGTGACCTCCACCGAGGCGGCCCTACGCCTCCATCCGGAAAACATCTCCCTGGTGAAGGAGGGATTCCGCATCTTCCGGGAAATGGAGGCGTGGAAATCCATCCTCTCCTTCTACGAGACTCTCCTCCCCGATACCGTCCGCCACTACCCCATGGTCCGCTTCCTGTATGCCTACGCCATGGCCGGCGACGGCGCATGGAGACGCGCGGAGGAAATCATCCAGGAGAAGGAGGTCCAGGAACTCCCCGACATCCGGGAGGGGGAGACCACGTTCTCCGAAATCTATCTCCTCATCCGGCAAAGGGAAGCGGAGGAAAAAGGACTCCCCTTCGATCCTCTCGCCGTCCGGCTTCCCCCCCAATACGATTTCCGTCCCTCTCTGGAACCCCCGCGGCCCCGGGCGCCGGAGCGCTGACCCGGGGATTGTCGCATCGCGCAACGGACCCGCCCGCCGTCCGGATTATTGTGGCAGGAGGAGTTCGCCCCAGACATCTTCGCCGGAGAAGCGCCAGGTGCCGGGGGTGGTTTCCACGGCGTGTCCGTAGCGTGCCTTCATGGGGGGGAGGTTCTCCGGAAGGACCAGGGTGCCCTGGGGGTCTTCGGGGCCGATATTGGCGAGGAGGACCATGGGGGTGCCCTGGGTGTCGGTGAAGAGGGCGGCGGCCGCCTCTCCGTCCTGGGTTTCCAAGGGGAGGAGCTGTGGGGGGGTGTCGGAGAGAATCCAGGGAGCCAGTTCCTTCAGAAGGGTGGCCAGGGTCTTGGTCTCCTCCCAGCGTCTCAGGAACTCCTCCCGGGTGCCGCCGAAGGGCTTGAGATATTCTTCCTGGTAGGGGCGTTTCAGATCCTTGAAACTATAGAGGATGAATCCCTTGGCGCCCCGGATGGCCTGGTAGAGGACGAGTCCCCGTTCCTGCTCCAGGGTGGGCACCAGGAAACGGGGGTAGACCTCCGGATCCTTCCGCGCCTTGTAGATGCCGTGGGTGAAAATCTGGGGGACGGACCAGCAGGGCTGCCCGGAGCGCTCCACGGCATCCATGGCCTCCACGCAGCGTTTCTGGTCGGCGGGGGATTTCCGCAGGATGGGATAGGGGTCCACCCCCATGACGTCCTGGGCGGCGGCGAAGAAGGGGGCTTCGGCGTAGTCGCAGAGGACGCCCCAGGTGGGATGGCGGGGATCCAGCTGGTTGACCTGGAGGCGGCGCTCCTCCACGGACTTCAGGTCCTTCATGGGCACCTCGTCGTTGATGTACCAGGCCAGCAGGGCGGGATGCTCCCGCAAGGCGGTGACAATCCGCCGGGTGGTCTCGGCGAAGTTCGCGCCCCCGAAGTTCCTCTGGAAAGACCTTCCCTCCTCCTGGGTGAAGGGGATGTCATGGAGCCCTTTCAGGGAGAAGATGATTTTCTTGCCATGGGGCTGGAGGACGTCCATGACCGCCTTGGCGGATTCCAGGGGAGGGAGGGCGCCGGCGGCGGCGCCGGGGAGGCGCAGCCCCGCGGAGTCGTAGGGCATGAAGCAGTTGAAATCGGAATCCAGGAAGAGCTCCAGGTCGTTTTCGTCGTGGAAATGGGAGATGAAGAGACCGATGGGGAGGAAGGGGGCGCCGTCCACCAGAGTGCGTCCCAGGGAATCCAGGCGGGTTTCCCCGGGAGCGGGGGGCTGGGGGGGGAGGGCGGTCATCTGGCGTTGGAGAGTCTGGAGGGGCCCCTGGTCCTCCTTCCCCTTCTCCAGAAGCATGGCGGTGAGGGTGAATTTGCCCGGGGGGATCTGGGGGAGATGCCAGGTCGCGGTGTGTCCCTGCCATTCCAGGGTCTCCTGGTGGAAATTGCCCTTGGCGTCGGTGAGGGAGGTCTGGAGGCGGTAGTCGTCGAAGGGATTTTCTCCCCTGGGCGTCTTCATCTGGCAGATGTTGAAGCGCAGGATGGGTTCCTCCAGGGGGAGGCATCCCTGTCCCGGGAAGACCAGGGCGATTTCCGGGGGTGCCTGGGTGAAGCGCCGGCGCAGCAGCTCCAGGAGGTCGGCGTGGAATCCGGCGGTGGCCAGAATCAGGAGGAGGGCGAGGAAGACAAAGGAGCCTTTGATTTTCATAGGGGTGCGTCGTGGGCGTGGGGGCGGGCTTCAGGATAGGCCTCCAGGATCTGGCGGGCGTACTCCGGAAAGGTTCCTTCCTCCAGGTGGCGTCGCGCCTGACGCGCCAGCTCCAGGAAGAAGTGGAGATTGTGGATGGTCATGAGCCGGGCGCCCAGGATCTCCTGGACGTGGAGCAGATGACGGACATAGGCCTTGGTGTGGTGGCGGCAGGTGTAGCAGGTGCAGCCCTCCTGGATGGGGGTGAAATCCTCCTGGTAGCGGGCCGCCTTGACGGGGATGGTGCCCGTGGGGGTGTAGGCGCTGCCGTTGCGCCCCATGCGGGTGGGCAGGACGCAGTCGAACATGTCGATGCCGTTGAGGATGCCCAGAATGATTTGCCGGGGGGTGCCCACGCCCATGAGATAGTGGGGTTTGGCGACGGGCAGGACCGGGGCGCAGTAGTTCAGCACGTCCACCATCAGGGATTCGGTCTCTCCCACGGAGACGCCGCCCACGGCGATGCCGTCAAAGTCCAGCTTCTCCAATTCCCGGATGGCGCGTTCCCGGAGATCCTGGTAGGTGCTTCCCTGGGCGATGCCGAAGACCAGCTGCCCCTCCGCCCGGGGCTGCTCCCGGCACTGCGCCGCCCAGCGCAGGGTCAGCTCCAGGGACTTTTCCGCCTGCTGGTGGGTGGCGGGCCAGGGGGTGCATTCGTCGAAGCACATGGCGACGTCGGAGCCCAGGGTGCGCTGGATGGCCATGGATTCTTTGGGGCCCATGAAGAGGGCGCGCCCGTCCAGATGGGACTGGAAACGGACGCCGTCCGGGGTGATCTTCCGCAGCTTGGAGAGGGAGAAGACCTGGAAGCCGCCGGAATCCGTGAGGATGGCACGGTCCCAGTTCATAAAGGAGTGAAGCCCCCCCGCCTTCGCCATCAGCTCCATGCCGGGACGCAGGTTCAGATGATAGGTGTTCCCCAGGATGATCTGGGCGCCCAGCTCGTCCCGGAGCTCCTGGTTGGACATGGCTTTGACGGTGCCCTGGGTGCCCACGGGCATGAAGACGGGGGTCTCCACCACGCCATGGGCGGTATGGAGGCGTCCTCTGCGGGCGTGGCTGCCCGGAGAGGTGCGGAGGACTTCGAAGACAGCCATGGGCTAGGGCTCCTCCGGCGCTTGGAAGAGGGCGCGGGTGAAATCCTCCGCCTGGAAGGGCTGGAGGTCGTCCAGGGTCTCCCCCAGTCCCACGAAGCGGACGGGATATCCCAGTTCCTTGCGGATGGCAACCACCACGCCGCCCCGTCCCGTGCCGTCCAGCTTGGTGAGGACCAGCCCGGTGATGGGGAAGAGCTTGCCGAATTCCCTGGCCTGGACCAGGGCGTTGGAGCCGATGGAGGAATCCACGGTGAGCCAGATTTCGTGGGGGGCGTCCGCCAGGGCTTTGCCGGCGATGCGCCGCACCTTCTCCAGCTCTGCCATCAAATCCCCCCGGGTGTGCTGGCGCCCCGCCGTGTCGATGATGACGTAGTCCGCTTTCTGGCGAAGGCCGGACTTGATGGCGTCGAAGGCCACGGCGGCGGAGTCGCCGCCCAGCTTGCCCTCCACCACGGGGCAGGAGAGACGCTGGGCCCACAGCTGCAGCTGGGTCGCCCCCGCCGCCCGGAAGGTGTCCCCCGCGCCCAGCACCACCTTCTTGCCCTCCTTCATGAAGTGGTGGGCCAGCTTGGCGATGGAGGTGGTCTTGCCGGAACCGTTGACGCCCACCATGAGAATCACCGTGGGCCCCTCTCCATTCTGGTGAATCGGAGGCACCGAGGCCTCGTCCAGCACGGAGAGAATCTTCTCGGCGCAGGCGGCGTTGATGTCCGCGCCCGTGGAAATCTCCCCGCGCTCATACCGGTCCTTCAAGTCCGCGAGAAGCTCCCGGGTGACGGCCGGCCCCAGGTCGGTGGAGATGAGGGTCTGTTCGAGTTGTTTGTAAGTGTCTGCATCCCAAGTCTTTACATCTGTAAAGAGGGTGGAGATGCCACGCTGGATTGCCGTGGTGGTCTTTTGCAGGCCCTTTTTGAAGAAGCTGAAGAGGGACATGGAGAGGGGGTGGGACTATGCTTCCGTGGGGGCGCCCAGGGTGAAGGAGCGGGGAGTGTGGGATTTGCGGATCTGGTCCAGGACGCCGTTGACGAAGCGCCAGGAGTCCTTCTGGCCGAAGGCGTGCGCCAGGTCCACTGCCTCGTTGATGGCGATGGCGGGGGAGACGGGAGTCTGGGAGAGGAGCATCTCGTAGGTGGCGAGCCGGAGGATGTTGCGGTCCAGGAGGCTGATGCGGGAGATGGGCCAGTTCTTGGCGGCGGCGGAGATGGCGCTGTCCAGCTGGGGGAGGGCCTCCCGGACGCCCTCCGCGAGCTTCCGGCTGCGGGACCAGGATTTGCGGAGAACGCTGCGGGGCAGGGGTTTCTTCCCCTGCTCCAGCTCCTCCTCGCTGAGCTGCTCGTCCACGATGAGGGCGAGGACGGGTTCCAGATCCTGGGGGAGGGGCTCCGTCCACCCCAGGTTGCATTCCAGGGCGTAGAGCAGTTGAAGAGCCAGGTGTCGGCTGGTGGTGCGCTGGAGTCGGAAGGAGCGGGGCGGTTCCTGGCGTTGCCGGGGAGAACCTTCCTCCCGGGATGGGGCACTGGGCGTGCACATAGGAGGGTTACTTCCGGGTGGTCTTGGGGAGGGCTTTCAGGAGATTGGCCATCTCGATGGCGGTGACGGCGGCGCTGGCGCCCCGGTTCCCCGCCTTGCTGCCGCTGCGCTCGATGGCCTGCTCGATGTTCTCCGTGGTGACCACGCCGTAGACCACCGGGACTCCGGTGGACAGGGAGATCTGGGAGAAGGCCTTGGAGACCTCGGCGTTGATCATGGAGGCGTGCTGGGTGGCGCCCTGGATGACCACGCCCAGTCCGATGAGGGCGTCGTATTTGCCGCTCTGCGCCATGCGCTGGATGACCAGGGGGGTCTCGAAGGAGCCGGGCACCCAGGCGACGGTGATGTCCTTGGGATCCGCTCCGTGGCGGACCAGGGCGTCTTCGGCGCCGGAGAGGAGCTGTTCCACGAAGATGCTGTTGAAGCGGGCGCAGACGATGCCGATTTTCAGGCCGGCGGCGTCCAGTTTGCCTTCCAGGATGTGGGAGATTTGCGTCATGGCGGTATGGGGGTGATGGGGTGGTTGTGGGTGGGTTCTACAGAAGGTGTTCCATGCGGTCCCGTTTGGTCTCCAGGTACTTGCGGTCATGGTCGTTGGCTTCCACGACCAGGGGGACCCGGTCGGTGATTTCCAGGCCGTAGCCGGAGAGGCCGGCGATCTTCCGGGGATTGTTGGTCAGCAGCCGGATGCTTCGCACCCCCAGATGCCGGAGAATCTCGGCGCCCAGGCCGTATTCCCGCAGGTCCGGGGCGAAGCCCAGGCGCACATTGGCGTCCACGGTGTCCAGCCCCCGCTCCTGGAGATGGTAGGCGTGCAGCTTGTTGGCAAGGCCGATGCCCCGCCCCTCCTGGCGCATGTACACCAGGATGCCGCACTCCTCCCGGGCGATGCGCCGCAGGGCGGTGTCCAGCTGGCTGCCGCAGTCGCAGCGGCAGGAGTGGAAGACATCCCCCGTGAGACATTCGCTGTGGACGCGGCAGAGGACATTCTCCTTGCCGGCGACCTCGCCCCGGACCAGGGCGAGATGCTCCTGGCCCGTGGTCTTCGCGGTGAAGCAGTGGAGGGTGAAGTCCCCGTAGGCGGTGGGCAGATTCACGGTCTCGGCGAGTTCCACCATGCGCTCGTTCTTCCTGCGGAAGGCGATGAGGTCCGCCACGCACCCCATCTTCAGCCCATGCTCCCGGGCGAAGGTCTGGAGATGGGGGAGACGCGCCATGGTGCCGTCCGGATTCATGATTTCGCAGATGGCGGCGGCGGGGGTGAGGCCGGCCAGGTGGAGGAGATCCAGGGAGGCTTCGGTGTGGCCCGCCCGCACCAGGACGCCGCCGGGGCGCCCCATGAGGGGGAAGACATGGCCGGGGGAGTGGAAGGCGTCTCCCAGGGCGGTGGGGTCCGCCAGGGCCCGGATGGTCTTGGCGCGGTCCTGGGCGCTGATGCCCGTGGTGGTGCCCTGGCTGGCGTCCACGCTGATGGTGAAGCAGGTGCCCAGGGGATCGGTGTTCCGGGTCATTTCGTTGAGACCCAATTCCAGGGCGCGCTGCCGGGTGATGGGGGCGCAGAGGAGCCCCCGGGCGTGGGTGACCATGAAATTGACGGTCTCCGGGGTGATGAGTTCGGCGGCGGCCACCAGGTCGCCTTCGTTCTCCCGCCCCTCGTCGTCGGTGATGATGATCATCCGGCCCTGGCGCAGGTCTTGGAGAAGCTCTTCGATGGGACTGAACATGTCGATGGGAAGACTGGAAGCTTGGGGAAAAGGGGAATCAAGGGGCGGGGGTGCCCACCACCACGGTGAGGAGGGGGCGGCGGTCCGGGGGCAGCTGCAGGGCTTCGGAGATGGCTTCGGCGTTCAGGGAGCCGCAGCAGACCGCGCCCAGCCCCTGGGCGGCGCATGCCAGGTAGATGTCCTGGACGATGGTGCCCGCCTCCACGCCCAGGTAGAAGGCGGCTTTCTCCGCGCCGGCGCCCAGGTTGTCGAAGATCTGGGGCGCGCCCACCAGGAGGATGGCGGCGCCCGCCGCAGGCCCCAGGCGCCCGCTGCCGTCCGCCATGGCCAGGAGATTCTGGGAGGAGACCTGCTTCCCCTGGTGCCCCTGGGGCAGATACTGGAGGACGCCCTCCCGGGTGAGGACATACAAGGTGAAGGCGTGGCGGTTCAGGGCGGCGGGCACGGTCTGCTTCCCGCTCTCCCGGTTCACGCCGTAGGCGGCCCAGAGAAGATTGGCGAGCTGCTGTTGGGTGGGGGGGATTCCCGTGAAGGTGCGGACGCTCTGGCGGGCCTGGAGAGGCGTCTGGAGCCCGGCGGGCAGGGCGGGGGCGGGCAGGGGTTCCGCCAGGGCCAGGGGGGAGAGAAGCAGCGAGAGGAGCAGGAGGGAGAGGAAGTGGCGCATGGGAGGTTCCTGTGGGGGGGGGTGGTGCGGGATCAGGGTTGCAGGGCCTGGAGGATGGCCGCCTGGTATTCCGGGAGGTGCATGGTGCCCAGATGGCCGCCCCGGGGGAAGATTTGGCACCGTTCTCCCAGGGTGTCCCGATACCATGCCAGGTCCTTTTCCTGAATGAGAAAGTCGTTCTGGTTCTGGAAGCAGCGCACCTGGGGATGGGCGCGCAGGGCGTCCTCCAGGGCGTCCAGCCGGCATTGGGCCGCCATCTCCTCCAGGGAGAGGCCGGCAAGCTGGGGATCATGGCGTTCATACCAGGGCTTCAGGAGTTTCGTCAGATAGTCCTGGTAGGGGAAGCCCAGACATTCCGCGAAGAAGTTGTTGCGGTGGAAGTAGGCGTGGGGGTCTTCCTGGAAGAGTCCGGAGGGATGGCGTCGTTCCTGTCCCTGGAGGGTCTCCACCAGTTTCAGGCGCATGTAGAATCCGATGAGGAGCTGGGATTCCTCCCGGGTGAGGGGGGGGATGGGGTCCGGGGTCTCCCCGGGGGCGGGATTCATCCAGCGGCTCAGGCGGTGGAGCATGGCGTCGACGCGGGCATCCCGGCTTTCCCGGGGCCAGCGCTCCGCCGTGTCGGCCAGGGCGTCCACGGTCTGAAGGGCGGCCATGGGGTCCCGGGGGGGATTGATGGCGAGGAAGCGGTCGACGGGGGGCAGGGCATCGGGCGTGCGCTGCTGGAGGGCTGCCAGCTGGAGCGTGTAGAGCCCGCCCAGGGAATAGCCCATCACCACGATCCGGGGCGTGGCGGGCTTCCGGTAGTGGGTCAGATAGTCGGCCAGGGCGGCTTGAATCCCCTGGGCGAGGAGCACCGTGTCCTGGGGCAGATAGCCGGGGGGCGGGGCGTCGGGAATGTCCTGGAAGAAATCCGGCAGGAAGGGGGAGGAGAGGGCGAGGGTGTCCCATCCCTGGCGACGGAAGAGTTCCGCCAGGGCGGTGACCTCGGAGGAGTTGCGGTGGGAGCCGATGCCGGGCAGCAGGATCACCAGGGTGTCGGCCTCCCGGGTGGGATAGCAGGTGTAGGGGAGGGTGCCTCCCTGGGGCAGACGGACCCGGCGCTGGCGGCTGGTGTAGAAGAAGGCGGGATCCTGGGGCGCCAGAAGAAGGGCGCCGAAGGATTCGTCGGGATCGGGCGCCTCTTCCGGAGGCGGGGCTTCCCGGAAGCGGTATTCCGGATTCCGGAGATGGCTGGCGAAGAGCCGGAAGAGCTCGTAGTGGTTGGAGGGGGTGAAGAGGGTGTAGAGCCGGGGTTCCTCCCGGGTCATCCGGTTGGCGGTCAGCACCGCATAGGTCAGGTCTGCCTGGTGGGGGCGCAGCAGAATCCGGGGGAGGTTCAGGGGGAAGTCCGCGGCCTTGCCCAGGGCGTCCCGCAGGGTGCCCGGTCCGTAGAAGGGGAGATTCAGATAGCATCCGCTGCCCATGCCCCACAGGGCGAAGGTGTCCCCGAAGGAGGTGTCCTGCTGGGGGAGCCCCCAGGGCGTGGCGGGATCCCAGAAGCCCAGCACCCCCACCGTGCTGTTCACCACAAAACGCCGGGTGTCGTTCCATCCCCCGGAAAAGTCCCCCTGGAGAATATGGTTGACAAAGCGCAGGGGATAGCCCAGGTTCTCCCCCATGCGGGTCAGGCCGTCCCGCAGAAATTCCGGGGTGAGGAAACGCCAGACCTGGGCGGCGGGATGGACCACGCCGCGGCTCACGCCTTTGTTGAAGTCCTGGACCACCCGGTTGTAGCCCTCCAGGGGGTCGGAGGGAGCGGTCAATAGCCGCGCGGTCCCCGCCGGGGCATAGGAGGCGCTTCTGTCCGTCACGCAGGACGCAAGGAGAAATAGGGTCGCCAGAAGAAGGATGGCCGAAGAACACCTGCGCATGGGAAGAAGACCTTTCAAAGAACGATGCGTGCCGAAGAAGCCTGGAGAAAAGACCGCCGGAAAAGGGACGCCTCCTCCCCGCGCCACCAGGCAAAGACACAGGAAGGCAGGAAACCAAGGAGGAGAAGACGTGCGCGCGGAAGATTTCCGGAATGGACGAAAATGTAAATCTTCCTCCCGGTTTTGCCAGGGCGCCCGCAGGTTGCGCGGGCGCGCGACAGGACGGCGCCGACAGGCAAGCCCGGGACACCTCCGTCCGGAGGCCCCCTGTGTCTATTTCTTCCGGGGAGGGAAGGGATGGGGATTTGGGGGATGGACCAGGGTGGCCTGCAGGTGTTCTCCCAGGCAATGGAGATGGCCGGGGAAGGAGGATTTCAGGAGGAAATGGAAGAGCGCCAGTCTCCAGAAGAGGAGATGGAGTTCCAGTTCCCTGGCATGGACGGGGGTGAAGGGCGGGAAGGCGGCCCTCTGGTCCAGCTCCTGGAGGAGATGGTCTGCGTGGGCCTGGCGAAGGGCACGATAGAGTTTGCCGGGCAGGGGGCGATGGGTTCCCCTGGCCCAGTTCCGGCAGGTTCTGGGGGTGGCGCCCAGGAGCCTTGCCTGGAGTGCCCGGGAGAGATGCAGACGCATCCGGATGGCTTCGGCGAGGGGCGTCCTGTCCCGTTGGGGGGAGTCGGGGGCTGGGGGGATGGGCGGCACGGCGGGTTCCTTTTCTCTCCAGGTCACAAGGGGAAAAAAAGAACCCCCGCCGGACGGGACGGCCTGAATGCCTTGGGCAATCAGGCGGGCCCCGCGGGCAGGGGAGTCGGGTCTGGGGGAGAGAACCCTAGCTAGCCGGCGAAGATGCCATGGATGTCCTTGCCAAACTCGCCGTCGGCGGTCTGGACACGCACCACAAGACCTTCTTCGCGAATGTCGAAGGATTCCAGCAGGGTGATGGCCTCGCTGCGGGTGGCGGCCTTGAAGCGGTAGACGCGGTTGATTTCGCCGGTGTCCATCCGCACGTCCTCGGCGCCCAGGCTCTCCACGTGGAGACCCATGCTCTTCAGCTTGTCCATGTCAGGGGCGAGCATGCTGACCTGGGGTTCGGAGGAGACCTTGAAGTAGTTGGAGAAGGGGAGTTCGGGCCAGGTCATGGAGGCCTCTCTCCAGCGGGCGTAGTTCAGGGTGGTGCTGCCGATGAACGCCACGGCGCCGTTCTGGTGCTCGTAGCAGCCGTAGCGCAGGTCGTCCCGCTTGCTGATGATGTTGCCCAGCTCGTCGGTGCTGATGTAGGAGAGGCGGAGGAGGGCCTCCTTGGCGCTCTCCATGTTGGGGAAGAGGTAGGAGACGTACTTGAAGTGGTCCGGATCCGCGGCGGCGGCGTCCCAGAACTCCTGCTGGAGCTTGCCCTTGCCTTCGTAGAACTTGGAGACGTCCAGCTCCTCTTCGCCCCGCCGGTAGTTCATCCACCAGCCGATGCCCAGGAGAACCAGGACAATCACCACGCCGCCGATGGCGTAGACGGTGAAGGAGATACCCTTCTCCTCCTGCTCCGCCTCCCGTTCCTGGGCCTGGCGCAGACGACGCTCCGCTTCCTGCTGACGGCGCAGCTCGCTCTGGCGCGCCTCCTCCTTGGCGCGCTCGGCCATCAGCTCCGCTTCCTGCTCGCGCTGGGCGCGCAGTTTCGCCCGGCGCAGTTCCTCCTCCGCATTCTGGCGAATGACCTTCTCGGCGGAGGGGAAGTGGCTGGAGGGGGCCACGGCGACGCTGGTGGAGGTCATGACGCCCTGGGACTCCACTTCCTCCCGCCGACGGGACTCGTCCTGTCTCCGGGCCTTGCTGCTGGCCTGGAAGAGCTGCTCCGCCAGCAGGGTGGCGCATTCCTGCACCAGCTCCCGGGGGGCGAACCAGCGCTCCTGGAAGAAGGTGTAGCCGCGACGCTCGTTCTCCAGGAAATCCTCCTCATGCTGCCGGAGCCCGTATTCCCTTCTCCGCTCCGCGTCTTCCAGGAACTGGGCGCGGCCCACGGCGCTCTCCCGGGCGTAGTCCTCCTGCCACTGGCGGCGGTAGCGGGCGTTGGTGGCGGGATCGAACTTGGCGATCTCCCCTTCCGGCCCGTCGTTGCCGGGGATGCCGGCCATGTCCGCCAGGTTGTAGGAGTTGCTGCCGATGAAGACCTTGCCGCCGCTGGTGCCGCCGTAGGGGCCCTTCACGCTCACCGTCTTCTTGGGGTTGGTGCGGACGTTGATGGTGACCCGCTCGCCCTTGGCATACAGGGGGAAGAGCTTCTCGGACTGCCGCACCAGGGCGTCGTGGGTGTATTCGGGATACTTGGCCAGGGCGTCGCCCGTCAGCTTCTCCTGGGCCTTGCGAATGGTGGCGTCCTCGGGAATGTAGGGCTCCTTGCCGCCGGAGGCCAGCAGGGGGTCCGCCGCGACGAAGTCCGCCTGGACGGCGTCCGCCAGCGTCTCCGCCGTCGCCTTGTCTCCCAGCTGGACCGCCTTCTCCCGCAGCAACTGGTTCAGCCGCTGCAGACGGACGGGGGAGAGGGCGCTCTGGGGAATGACGGTGAGCTCCTGGGCGCAGAGGGTGGCGAGGCACCCAAGGACGGCCGTGAGGAGGGCGAGGCGGAGAAGTTTTCGCATAACGGAAGGGACGGAGAGATGAGGGTGGGGCGGCGTAAAAAGGGGGAGGGACGGAGGGCGGGATGCGGCTCCGTCTCTCGGGCATTTCCTATAGTTTAGGAAAAAAATCGAAAAAATCACTCCCTGAAGACGAAAAAAAAGGGGTTTTGGGCAAAAAAAATCCGATTTTTTTTCAACCCAGGCAGATTTGGGCGACGCAGCGGTTGAAGGCCTCCTGCCCCTTCAGGATGGTGATCTCCACCCGGAGGTAGTAGGTGGGCAGAATGCCGGCGGGCAGCTCCGGAAGGCGCACGGCGTCCTTCTCCGTGGTGACAATCAGCTCGGCGCCGGCTTTCCGGGCCATGCGCCCGAAGGCGGCCAGCTCCCCGGGATGATACCGGTGGTGGTCGGCGAAGTGCTGCTGGTGGACGATGGTGGCGCCAAGCTGACGGAGATACCGGTTGAAGCTCTCCGGGACGGCGATGGCGCTCAAGGAGGCCACTTTCTTGCCCCGGAGGAAGGGAAGCTCCTCCCGGGAATCCCCGGTGACCTCCTGGAGGTGCTTGGGGACGTGGTTGCACTCGATGATTTCCGCCAGGGGATTGTGGCGCTTCAGGAACTTGCGGAGATGGTGGAAGTCGCGCCCGTCGGACTTGGTGAGGAAAATGTAGTCCGCCCGCCGGAGATTTTCAATGGGCTCCCGGAGCATTCCGCAGGGGAGCATTTCGTGGTTGTGGAAGGGGTTGGTGGAATCCACCAGGAGGATGTTGGTCCAGGGTCTGAGCCGGAGATACTGGAAGCCGTCGTCCAGGATCAGGGTGTCCGCCCCCTTGGAGATGGCGTAGGTGCCTCCCTTGAACCGGTTTTTGTCCACCACCACCATGGCGCCGGGGCGCCGGGGGGTGCCCAGGAGATTTTTCGCCAGCATGAAGGGTTCGTCGCCGGCCTGTCCGGAGTCCAGGAGCACCCGGGTGCCGTCGGAGACCACCCGGGGCGGCACCACCTCCGGATTGCCGGAGAAGAGGCATTTCATCCGATACCACCAGGGGCGGGGCTTGCTGCGGTATCCCCGGGAGAGGATGGCGACCCGCTTGCCCCGGTCGGAGAGGGTCTTGGCCAGCAGCTCCACCACGGGGGTCTTGCCGGTGCCGCCCGTGGTGAGGTTGCCCACGCTCACCACAAAGCACCCGATGACGTGCTGCCGCAGGATGCCCGCGTTGTAGAGGGCGAGCCGCAGCTGCACGGCGGAATGATAGAGGCGGGACATGCCGAAGAGAACCATGCGCAAATAGGCGGCGAAACCATCCCGGCGCTGGCCGTTGATGATCTCCACCACATATTGCTCTATTCTTTCGGAAAGGTCCTGGAGGGACATGACGACGAAGACAAAGGGAAGGCGGTTGCGGAAGGGGACTTCCGGGCTAGGGGCGCGGGGCGCCGGGGACAAGGGTCTCCCCCGCCAGCTGCGCCAGGTGGCGGCAGAACTCCTGCCGGCAGCGGAGGGGATCGGGGCAGAGGGGGGCGATGTTGGCCACGGGGGAACGGACGGAGGCGACCATGCCTTTCGCCGGCGCCGGGGATTCCGGGGGCGGGGCCTGGAGGGCGCGTTCCAGCCGGGCGAGGTCGGCGGTGAAGGGGAGGCAGCCGTGGAGGAGGGCGGCGGGGCCGGAGAGGGCGAAGGCGCTGCCGGAGATTTTCCAGGGGCCGTGCCAGACGCTGTAGCGCTGGCAGAAGCGGGCGTCCGTCACCCCGATGCGCCGCAGGGCCTCCACCACCAGGGAGAGGATGCGCTCCGGAGAGTACATCTCCCGGGGAAGGAGGAAGGCGTAGTTCTGGTTGCCGGGATCGTGCCAGACGGTGCCGCCGCCGGAAATTCTCCGGAGGACGGGGATGCCCTCCTGGCGGCACCAGGCCAGGTCGCACTCCCGGGCGGGCTCCTGGTTCCTCCCGCACTGGACGCACTCCCGGTTGGTGTAGAAGAGCAGCCTGGGCTGGCCGTCGAAGGGACGGTGCCGGAAGAGGCTTTCCTCCCGGGCGGCGTTCTCCCGGGGATCGGTGCCGGGGAGGTGTTCCACGACCAGGGGAGGGCGGGACGGGGCGGGGGTCATCGGTCCAGCCGCGCCATGGCCTGCAGGAAGACCTCCATCTGCTCCTCGGTGCCGATGGTCACCCGGAGATACTCCTCCACCCGGGGCAGGGAGAAGTGGCGGACCAGCAGCCCCTCCTGGCGCAATTCCAGGAAAAGCTGCCGGGCGGCCTTCCGGGCGGGACGCACCAGAAGGAAGTTGGCCTGGGAGGGATGGACCGTGCAGCCCAGCTTCTCCAGGGCGTCGGCGGTCTTGCGGCGGGTCTCCTTCACCCGGGAGACGTTCAGGCGAAGGTAGTCCTGGTCCTCCAGGGCGGCCGCGCCCATGGCCTGGGCGAACCGGTCCGTGTTGTAGGAATCCTTCAGCTTGTTCATCTCCGCCACCAGGGCGGCGTCCGCAAAGGCGATGCCCAGACGGAGCCCCGCCAGGGAGTAGCTCTTGGAGAAGGTGCGGGAGACCACCACGTTGGGAAATTCCCGGACGAGGTCCAGGCAGTTGTCCTCCGCGAAATCCGCGTATGCCTCGTCAATCCAGACCACGCCGGGAAAGTCCTGGCAGAGTCGCCGGATGGTGTCCTTGGGGAAGGTGTTTCCGGTGGGGGCGTTGGGACGGGCCAGCATCAGGAGCCTGGCGTCTCCCGCCTGGGCGAGGATGTCGGCGGGCAGCTGGAAGTCCCGGGTGAGGGCGATGGGGCGGCGCCGGGCGCCCTGGAGGTCCGCAAGCACGGGGTAGAGGGAGTAGCTGGGTTCGGGGAAGGCGAAGGCCTCCCCGGCGCCCACGAAGGTGCGCAGGGCGATGGTGAGCAGGTCGTCGGAGCCATTGCCGCAGAGGATGCATTCCTGGGGGATGCCGAAGATGCGGCTGGCGCAGGCGCGCAGGGGGGCGGCGGTGGGTTCCGGATAGAGCCGGAGCTGCTGACAGTCGAAAGACCGGGCTGCCTCCCCCACCTGGGGCGAGGGGGGATAGGGGTTTTCGTTGGTGTTCAGCTTGATGACTGTGCCGGACAGCTGCTCCCCGGGCGCATACCCGGCGATGGCCTGAATGTCGGCCCGTGCGTAGTTCTTGCTCATGGTGAAAAAGGTCTTCCCCCGCGGGAAAACATTGTCCCGGGGAAGGAGAAAAGGGGGATGGGCGCGCGCTCCCTCGGGGGGGAATCCAGGGAGGAGGAGGCGAAACCGGGGTAATATAAACGGGAGGGCGCACCCCGTCCCCCGGACGCAGGAGACGCCCTCGGGTCAGGAGCGGCGGAAGATGAAGAACACCGCCCCCAGCACGCAAAGGGCGGCCCACAGGAAGTTCCAGTTCCACTTCTCCCGGAGGAAGAACAGGGCGAAGGGCACGAAGACGGTGAGGGAAATGCACTCCTGGAGAATCTTCAGCTGGGCGACGCTGTAGGAGCCCGCGCTGATGCGGTTGGCGGGAATGGCGAGGGAGTACTCGAAGAAGGCGATGCCCCAGGAGGCCAGAAGGGCGATCCAGAGGGGACTGCCCTTCAGCGTCCGCAAGTGCCCGTACCAGGCGAAGCACATGATGAGGTTGGAGGCGCAAAGCAACAGGGCGGTCTGCAGAATCTTGGGCATGGATGGCTCCGGCGAAAACGAGGGGCGGGCGGCGTCTCAGTAGGGGAGGACCAGGCTCTGACGCCGCAGGCACCAGCAGTTGTAGCAGATGGTGACGAAGTAGCAGGCGGGATGCCGGGTCCGCTGGCCGATGAAGACCTCCAGCAGCGTGGTCCTCCCCCCCAGCCCCATGGGGCCCACGCCCAGGGCGTTGGCGCGCCGAAGCACCCGCTCCTCCAGCTCCGCCAGAAGGGGCTCCGGGCTGCGCGCGCCGAAGGGGCGCAGAAGCTGGCGTTTGGCCTCCTCCGCACCGCCTTCCCGGTCGCCCCCCAGGCAGACGCCCAGGATGCCCGGGGCGCACCCCTTCCCCTGGGCATGGTAGACGGCGTCCAGCAGACATTTCTCCACCCCCGCCAGATCCCGTCCCGCCCCCAGGGCGGCGTCGGGCAGGGAATACTGGCGGCCCATGTTCTCCGAACCGCCTCCCTTCAACAGGACGGTGACCCGGGCCTCCCGGCGGGCGGAGTCGCTTTCCTCCCAGTGGAAGACCGGGCTCACATGGCCCAGGTTGTTCCCCGTGTTCCGGCCCGTGAGGGTCTCCACGCAGTTCTGCCGCAGAAGCCCCAGCCGGGTGGCCTCCACCACCGCGGCCTCCGCTTCCCCACGGAAACGACGCCGGGGAAAGTCGTCGGGGGCCTGGACGAAGAAATGGATCATGCCCGTGTCCTGACACAGGGGAAGACGGCGCTCCTCCGCCAGACGGCGGTTGTCCAGCAGGGTGCCCAGGACCGCCTCCGCCGTGGAGCCGGCGGCCTCCCCTTGCCGGGCGCACGCCAGGGCGTCCGTGACGTCCGGGGGAAGAAGGGTGGACGCGCGGGTCAGAAGTTCCAGTAGGGCGGGGGTGAAGTCAGGCATTGGGGGCGGGGTCGGCGGGGGATTCTCCGGAAAGACGCCGCCGGTATTCCTCCCATTCCACCGGCAGCATGGTGTTCTTGCGGGTATTGCACTCCTTGCAGCAGGGCACCAGATTGCCCTTGGTGCTCCTGCCTCCCCGGGCGATGGGGACAATGTGGTCCATGGTCAACTCCCGGGGCGGGAAATGACCGCCGCAATAATGGCAGATCCCGCTCCCGCGACGGTTCTTCCACCAGGGCGAGGACCGCAGCTGCCGCGCTTTCTCCTTCTCCCGGCGGATAAAGTCCCCGTCCGCCCGAAAGTCGTCCACCACCTCCGAAAAATCCATCTCCTCCCCGGAAATTTCGGAAAAATCCAGGGGGGGAGGAAGGAAGTCGGCCTTCCGGCGCTCGCGTTTGCGGTCGGAACACATGGGACGAAACCCAGACGGAACAGGGAAATGGGGAAGGGAAAACAGGAATAGGGAAAGGGGAATAGCCGGGAAACGGAGGAATATAATGCCCGGTTCCCCGGCGAAATCCACCCCGGTTCCCCCCGACGCCCACCAGGGACAGGAGGAAAAACCACGCCACCACCCCGTCGAACCTTCCCAATGCGCCTGGCTAGATTGCGTTGCCATGCTTCCTGGATCGCTTGACGGGAGAAAAGAAATGGCGACGCCCCCCTCCAGGGAAGGGTATGATGTTGTTTCTCTTTGTCTTGACATCATTCCCAAGGGCATAGGAATCAATGTTTTCGGAAATAGTGAAATTTTAGCGTCCTATCTTGGAATATTTCATTTTATTTGGTAACATTTCGTTTCATTTGGTAACATTTCGGCATAGTTGGAAACAAATAGTATGATTGAAAAAAATTCTCTTCATGCCCCCTGGAAAAACGTGGGACGATGGATATCTTAAATTTCGTTCGCCATGTGGAGTGGTCATGCTTTTCCCAGGTTTCCCGAATTCAATGTGACATCTTGTGACAATGCACGAAAACAGTGTCTTCCCGGTTCCCATGCGGGATATTTTGTGCTAGACGTGTAGAACATGGGCAATATTCAGAGGAATGAAATGATAGAAGTGCCGTACGCACATAGCATTGATGGAAGTCCTATTGAGAATTGGCAGACGCTGGAAGAACATTCGCGGGGAGTTGCCGAGTTGGCGGCGGAGTTTGCCTCAGTCTTTGACTCCGCTCCTCTGGCACGGCTCCTGGGAGCATATCATGATGCAGGGAAGGCCAGAACCTCTTTTCAGAACTATCTCCTTCGTTCAAACGGTCTTGTTCCGGAGAAAGAAGGTGGTGAGAATCATGTCCATTCCAGTGTCGGGGCTCTATTTCTGAAAGACAATTTGAAGGGATTTGGGCCGTTCCTTGCCTACGCCATCGCCGGACATCACGCTGGTTTGGGCAACTGGTGCGGCGAGAAATCCTTGAAGATGAGATGGGAGCAGGATAAAAAACATCTTCAAGAATCTCCGGTGAAACAATGGCTGGAGGAGGAAAAGGAAAAGTATTCTCTGACATCTGCCGTATCCTTCCGTCCCCGTTGCATAAAGAGGAAAGAAGATATCTCCTTTTGGATTCGGATGCTCTTTTCCTGTCTTGTGGATGCGGATTTTCTGGACACGGAGAAATTCCTGGACAGCGAGAAGTCAGAGGGGCGCAAGGGGTATGCGTCTTTGACGATTCTCTCGGATTTGTTCGATAAGAAAATTCGAGAATTGGAATCCCAGGCAGAAGGAAAGAAGAGCAGGATAAATGGGATTCGTCAGGAGATTCGTCTGGCTTGTGAAAGGGCAGCGGAGTGGGAGCCCGGATTTTTCTCTTTGACCGTTCCTACTGGCGGCGGTAAGACCTTCTCTTCCACGTCATTCGCCTTCCAGCACGCCAGGAAACACGGAATGAGAAGGATTATCTATGTGATTCCTTATACATCCATTATCGAACAGACCGCGGATGAATTGAGTCGTTTTCTGGGGCGTGAGAATGTTCTGGAGCATCACTGCAATCTTGAGCTGGGCAAATACGACTCATCGGAAATGGAGAGGCGTTGGAGGCTCTCCTCTGAAAACTGGGATGCTCCTGTCATCGTCACCACAGCAGTTCAATTCTTTGAATCCCTTTACGGGAATAGAACGAGTGTATGCCGGAAACTCCATAACATTGCTGGAAGCGTCGTGATCCTGGATGAAGTGCAGCTTCTGCCGCCCAGCTTGCTTCTGCCAATCGCCGAGTCGATTTACCAGCTGGGGAAGAATTACGGTTGCTCGGTGGTGATGAGCACCGCAACCCAGACATCGCTGGGGGAAATTCGTCCCATGAAAATGGAATCGATACGGGAAATCATTCCCCAGGAGATGGATCTTTACAGACGGCTGAAACGCACCAAGATTGAACTTCCCCAGCCCAGTGGTCCCAGGATGACCTGGGAGTCTTTGGCGGGGGAGCTTCGGAAATATCCTCAGGTCCTCTGCATTGTGAATACCCGCAGAGATGCCAGGGATCTGTATCGGGTGATGCCCGAGGGAACCCTTCATCTTTCTGCCTCCATGTGCGGCCAGCATCGTTCCAAGGTCATCCAGGAGATTCGGGACAGGCTGAAGCAAGGTTTTGAGGTGCGTGTGGTGAGTACGCAGTTGATCGAGGCAGGGGTGGATGTGGATTTCCCCATCGTTTATCGTGCCTACACTGGATTGCCCTCCATTGTTCAGTCCGCAGGACGGTGCAACCGGGAAGGACGCAACGTGGAGGGACGTGTCGTTGTCTTCTTGCCGCCGACACCGTCGCCGAAGGGAGAGCTCCGCTGGTACGAGGATACATTGACAGATTTGTTGGCGGCAAATCCCGGACTGGACGTGGACTCCCGAGAGGTCTTCCCGGAGTTTTATCAGAAATTCTACAACAGACAGCATGACTTGGGAACGGAATTCAATGAACTTCTCTCTCGTGATGCAGGTGGAGCGCAGTTTCAGTTCGCCGAGGCCGCGGAGAAATTCAGGATGATTGATCCTGAGGGAAGTGTCAGTGTGATTGTGAATTTCCAGGAGGAGGACTCGGAGGGAAACTCCAAGGGGAACGAGGCACTTTTAGCGCTTTTGGGAAAAATTGGCCCGAACAAGGATCTGATGAGGAAATTGCAACGCTACACGGTTTCCGTTCCCCGGGGTCTTTTCGACAAGCTGGTGAGACTGGGAGGTATTGTCGAGGGCTATCCGGGGTCTGATGTCTACGTTCAAGGATGCAGTTCTCTTTACGATAAAGAGACGGGGCTTGACATGGGCTGGGAAGGATTAAATTTAGAAGACTGCCTTTGTTAATAATGGAGAAAGCAACATGAAAGGTTTTTGTCTGGATGTCTCAGGAGAGTTCGCGTGTTTCACACGACCGGAAATGAAAGTGGAGCGGGTGAGCTACGATGTCATCACCCCCTCGGCGGCACGTGCCATCTTCGAAGCGATTTTCTGGAAGCCGGCGATTGTCTGGCATATCACGAAGATTGAGGTGTTGAACCCGATTCGATGGATGAATCTCAAGCGGAATGAGGTCAGCAAAGTGGCCAGCGGGGTGAAAAGTGTCATCAGGATTGAGGATGACCGAGTGCAGAGAAGCGGTCTCTTCTTGAAGGATGTGAGATACCGCCTTCATGGAGAGTTCGAGTTCATTCCCCCGGAACGGCGTGCGAGGACGTTGATGCCCTGTCCCGAGTGGCTCTCCCCTGAGGAGGAACGACAGTTGCTCCGGGAGTCTCTGGAGTGCCGTCCCGATGAAAAGCCGGCGAAATATGCCGCCATGTTTGAGCGCAGGGCTTTGAAGGGCCAGTATTTCATGCACCCCTACCTGGGATGTCGGGAATTCTCCTGCCGGGAGGTGCGGCTGGTGCGGGACATGGCCCAGGAGCCGACTCCCATTCAGGAGTCCCGGGATCTGGGCTTCATGCTCTACGACATGGACTACCATGACCCGCAAGACATCCAGCCTATGTTTTTCCGTGCCCAAATGGAGCAGGGCGTGATCATTACGGATTCCAAACAAATCGAGGTGCTGAAGTGATTTTACAAGCGCTTAAGGAATACTACGACCGGAAGGCGGCGGATCCCGAGAGCGGGATTGCGCCTTATGGATGGGAAAAGAAAGGGATTCCGTTTCTTTTTGTCATCGACAAAGAGGCGGAACTTGTCCAAATCGAAGATACACGGGAAGAAAAGGACAAGAAGCTGATTGCCCGGAACTATCTTGTCCCCCAGTCCGTGAAGCGCAGTTCTGGTATCCTTCCAAATCTTTTGTGGGATAACATCGAATATGTCTTTGGCATCCCCTCTGCCAAACGAGACTTGAAAAAAGCTGGGGAGAAGATTCTTGCCAGGGTGAAGGAAGAACATTCGCAATTTCTGGAGAAATTAGAACCGTACCGCCAAATTCCGTCGGTGAGCGTTCTGCTATCTTTCCTTCAGCGGAGTGATTTGCAAGAGATCATCTCGAAGCGTCCGGAATGGGAGGAGATTTCCAAGAGCGATGCCTTTGTCTCGTTCCGGCTGGCGGGAGATGAAGAACCCATCTTCAGGGACAAGGAGTTCTGCACCCTGTTCGAGAAAAACATGTCCGAGGGTGGGCAGGACGACCAAGAAAAGATGGGAAGATGCCTGGTGACAGGAAAGAGGGATGTTATTCTCCCCCTCCATCCGGCAATCAAAGGCGTGTATGATGCAAACTCTACGGGAGCAAATATCATTTCCTTCAATTTTGACGCAGCAGGCTCGTTCGGGAAAAAACAAGGAGCCAATTCTCCCGTGGGGAAAGGCGCTGTTTTTGCCTACACCACTGCCTTGAATACCCTGCTAGCCAAGGATTCCCGACAAAAACTTGGGATTGGGGATGCCACGGTGGTCTTCTGGTCTAGTCGTCCTACGGAGCTGGAAGGGGATTTGTTGGGTTTTCTAGGAGTGGAGGATGGTGACAATCCTGATGCCCTTACGGAAAACGTCTCCATGCTGTTCCAATCCGTACAAAGCGGAAAGTATGCAGAAGACGAGGGCCAGACGCGGTTCTATGTCTTGGGGCTTTCTCCGAGTGCCGCTCGTCTGTCTGTTCGTTTCTGGTACCAAGGAACCGTGGGCGAAATGGCGGGCCGTTTCAGGGACTGGTTTGAGGATTTGAGAATCGTCCACGGAGAAAAGCTTCCGGAACATCTTCCCCTGAAGAAGTTGCTAGTCAGTCTCGCTGCGGAGAATAAGTATGAGAATATTCCTCCAAATCTTGCCGGCAATGTTGTGCGGGCAATTCTGGCTGGAGTGGCATTGCCGGAAACGCTTCTTCTTTCGGCGCTCGTCAGAATCAAGGCCACGCAAGGAAAGGTGACCTACGAGCGGGCAAAACTCATCAAAGCTTTCATGAATCGTAAAATTAGGAGTTCCCACTTTAAAACAAAGGAGATAGGCATTATGCTGGATAAAGAAAATGAAAACATTGGCTACCGGTTGGGTAGATTGTTCGCTGTATTGGAGAAAATTCAGAAAGAGGCAATGCCGGGCATCAATGCCACAATTCGCGACAGGTTCTACGCCTCGGCTTCCGCCACTCCCGCTGTGGTCTTTGGAACGTTGATGCGTCTGAAGAATTACCATCTCGCCAAGTTGGACAAGGAAGGATTCAAAATTTACTACGAGGGGCTGATCGGCGAGATTCTCTATCGTAGCCAGACCCAGCCTGGCGTTTCTCAATTTCCTGCTCATTTGAGTTTGGTTGACCAGGGGATGTTTGCTCTTGGATTCTACCACCAGCAGCAGGATTTCTATGCCAAGAAGAGTGTTTCCACTGAAGAATAGCCTCAATCCCATCTCATTCATTTCATTCACCTCATCTCATTCATTTCAGGAGTAGTAACGATGTATACAGAGCTCAAGAACCGATACGATTTTCTTTTGGTCTTCGATGTGAAGGATGGCAATCCCAACGGCGATCCCGATGCGGGAAATTTGCCCCGCATTGATGCGGAAACCGGAGAGGGCCTGGTGACGGATGTCTGCCTGAAAAGAAAAGTCCGGAACTATGTCCAGTTGACGAAAGGTGACGAGGACGGATATGACATCTTCGTCAAGGAGAAGGCCATTCTGAATGTGCAAATCCAGAAGGTGGCTGAAGATTTGGGGCTCACGCCGGTGAAGAAAGGAACAAAGGAACAGCTTTCTTCGGAAGATTCTAACAAGACGCGGAAGGAATTGTGCCGGAAGTTCTTTGATGTCCGGTGTTTCGGGGCGGTCTTGTCCTCGGGATGGAATGCCGGCCAGGTGCGGGGACCTGTCCAGATGACCTTTGCCCGTTCTGTGGATCCCATTGTCACCCTTGAACATACCATCACCCGCATGGCAGTCGCCACGGAGGAGGAGGCCAAGAAGCAGGAAGGGGATAACAGGACCATGGGGCGCAAGCATACTGTCCCCTACGGTCTGTATGTTTCCCACGGCTTTGTTTCGCCTGCCCTTGCCCGTCAAACTTCTTTTGGCGAGGAGGATCTTGCGTTGCTCTGGGAGGCATTGAAGAATGCTTTTGAACATGATCGTTCTGCGGCACGAGGGCTGATGGCAACCCAGAAATTGATCATCTTCAAGCATGACAGCGCTCTGGGGAATGCCTCGTCCAGTGCGCTCTTCGAGACCGTTAAGATTGCCAGAAAACCTGGTGTGGAGGTTCCTCGGAGTTTTTCCGACTATGACGTTTCGATGGATGCCTTGCCTCCGGGGGTCACTCTGATTCAACGATAGAGGATTCGACATATTCCCTTCGTGGTGGAAGGATTCCTTTCCCATGAAGGGGATTTATCCTGCTGATGGGAAACCATGGCTTTCTCTGAAGACGACCTTCTCCCCATTAGCGCACTACAGCATTTTCTCTTTTGTCCTCGACAATGCGCATTGATTCACGTCGAAGGACAATGGCGGGAGAATTACCTCACGGTGTCTGGCAGGCAGATGCATGTGCGCGTGGATAGCGGAAGGAAGGAGACTCGCAAAGGATTGCATCTTGCCACGGCCTTGAACATACGTTCCCTTGCCCTGGGGCTGACAGGCATAGCGGATATGGTGGAGTTCCATCGTTGGCAAGGTCCCACTGATGACAAAGGCGTGACCAGGGCGGCCCACATTGCCGGACTTCCTGGCTGGTGGCAACCGGTTCCTGTGGAGTATAAACGTGGACAGCCAAAGTTGCACAGAGCGGATGAAGTGCAGCTTTGCGCCCAGGGGATTTGCCTGGAGGAAATGTTTCAGGTCAGGATAGAATGCGGCTATTTGTTTTATGGGGAGACGCACCGGCGTGTCGCCGTTCCCATGGATGAGGAATTGAGGACATTGGTCATGGAGACGACCATGGCGATTCGGGAGATTTTCCGGGAGAGGAGCTTGCCAACCCCGCGGGAGGGGAGGAATTGTAGTGCCTGTTCCCTGGTGGATGTCTGCCTGCCAAAAATTTCAAGGGGGAAACTGTCTGCGGCAAAATGGCTCCATTCCTTTTTGGATGATATGCTGGAAGAATGAAACGGCTGCTGAATACGTTGTATCTGACAAGGCAGGATGCCTGGCTTCATCGAGAGGGGGAAACCCTCGTGGTGGAAAAGGATGGGGAGAGGCTTCTAAAGGTTCCTGTCTGCGCTTTGACGAGTGTCGTCATCTTCGGGAATGTTTTGGTGAGCCCTTGGGCCTTGGGACTTTGCATGGAACATGGCATTGCTGTTTCCATGTTGACAGAACAAGGAAAATTCCTGGCCAGGGTGGAAGGTGCGGTCGAAGGAAGCGTGCATTTGCGTTTGTCCCAAATGCGTGCCTATGAATCCCCGTCCCAAAAGGATGATCTTGCTCGAACCTTTGTGATAGGAAAGGTCTGCAATGCCCGTGCCGTTTTGGCTCGCTGCATCCGGGATCACGGGGAAAGCGATAACCTTCTGGCTGCCTTGGAAACGCTGAATTGTGTTCTGGCAAGATTGCGTGACTCCTCGCTCGAAGCCAGGAATGTTAGAGGGCTGGAGGGAGAGGCGGCGTCAGCGTATTTCGCCGCCTTCAATGACATGATTTGCTCCCAAAAGGATTTCTTTGCCATGTCTTCTCGCAATCGGCGCCCTCCCATGGATCCCATGAATGCGGTGCTGTCTTTTCTGTATACACTTCTTGCCCATGACTGCCGGGGTGCCTTGGAAGGAGTGGGACTGGACCCGCAAATCGGGTTTCTCCATGAGTTGCGAAGCGGAAGGCCGTCCTTGGCTCTGGATTTGATGGAGGAGTTCCGCGCTCCAATGGCAGATCGTGTCGCCTTGTCTCTGGTCAATTTGAGACAGCTCTCTTCAAAGGATTTTCACTTCCTGGAAACAGGAATGGTGCAAATCAAGGAAGAGGGGAAAAAGAAATTGCTGGTGGGATGGCAGGAAAAGAAGAAAGAGGAACTCATGCACCCTTTCCTTAAGGAGAAGGTGCCCATTGGATTGCTCCCCCATGTCCAGGCCATGCTTCTGACGCGATATTTGCGGGGTGATTTGGATGCCTATCCTCCTTTCCTCCTTCGATGATGTTATCCTAATGGTTGCATAAACAGGAAAGAAATCAATGCTTATGCTTGTGACATACGATGTGAATACAACTTCGGCAGAGGGCGCGCGAAGGCTGCGGAAAATAGCAAAAGTATGCCAGAACTATGGAATGCGTGTTCAGAATTCAGTTTTTGAAATCAATCTTACTTGGGAGGAGTGGCTCGTGGTCAAGGCAAAATTGGAGGGAATTTGCGATCCGCAGAAGGATAGTCTTCGGTATTATAATCTGGGGAATGCCTACCAGACCAAGGTGATTCATTTCGGGGCAAAGCCGTCGATGGATGTGGTGAAGGATTCTTTGATCATCTAATCCTGCGAACGACAATCCCACAGATGGCTACCTAGGAGCTTCGCAGAGTTTTTGGATGAAAAACTCGGGAATTTGGATATATTCTGGCGTTGTCTGTTCAGCTATGACTTTGGTTGGACGGGGATTCTCCTAGGAAAATCCCCTCCGGCCTCTCAAAAAATATTGCAGTCGCCCCCCGCGCGGGGGGCGTGGATTGAAACTACCAGTTGCAGTCCCTTGTAATCCTTTCCGCCGTCGCCCCCCGCGCGGGGGGCGTGGATTGAAACACCAAGAGACGAAGCGCAGGCCAATAATAGTCATGTCGCCCCCCGCGCGGGGGGCGTGGATTGAAACACAAATCAATTCTTGAGGAT
>JBJEVT010000041.1:72719-241525 GCA_051884615.1 Oligosphaeraceae bacterium | reverse complement strand
AACCTTTTTCTTCAGGGCCCGCCCCCTCCACAGGGGCGGGTCCTTTTTTTTGCCCAGGAGGACCCCTCCGTGTGCTCCGTGTTCCAGCGAAGCGCCCCCGTGTGTTCCGTGTTCCAGCGGAGCGCCCTGCCGTATAGTATCCTCCAGGCAGGGAGGGGCTTCAGCCTCTGTGGTTGAAGCAGGCAGCCACCCCGATGCGGGCGGCGGCGCCCATCATCAGTTCCAGGCGTGTCTCCAGGGGGGTGTCGTCGTAGGCGGCCATGCGATTGGAGAGGGCGAGGCCCGCAATCAGCTCTCCGGTCATGGAGCGCACGGGGACGGCAAGGGACCAGGTGCCCTCCACCGATTCGTCTTGCACCTCTGCGTATTGTTTTTCGGCGATTTCCTTGCAGAGGCTGTTGAGGGTGTCCACATCGGTGACGGTCTTCTGGGTGATTTGGCGTCGGGCGATTCGTTTGAAAAGTCTTCGGCGTTCTTCGGCGGGCATCAAAGCCACCAGGAGTCTACCGCAGGCGGTGGCATGGAGTTGGTCCATCCAGAGTTGGGGGGGGAGGGAGAAGAATTCGTCTTCGGGGTTCAGGATGGAGAGGCAGAGGAGTCTGTCGTTTTCCACCACGCCCAGGAAGACGGTGGATTTCGTGGCGTCCCGGAGTTCTTTGAGGATGGGGTTGCTGGCGTTTCGGAGGGTTTGCCAGTGGTCTGCCGCCTGTCCCAGGAAGAAGCAATGGGAGCCCAGGCGATATTTTCGGGAGGAATCCTGGCTGACCAGGCCCAGGGAATAGAGTTCCCGGAGGATGTTGCCCACGGTCTGGGGGGAGAGATTCAGGCGTTGTGCCAGGGTGCTGGCTGAAACGGTTTCGGGAGTATACTCCGCCAGCATGTCGAGAATATCTACGGCCCGGGCAATGGATTGAATCATGGAGGGAGGCAGTGGGGTTTTCGGGTACTATAATCAAAGGCGCCTGCTTTGTTGAGTAAGGGAGCAAGTTCCTATCGTAGAGTGGGTTGTATGGGGATGGCGTCCTATGGCTGGGGGCGTTCCCGCCAGAAATCGGTGATTTTCCGGAAGGCGTGGAGGCGTTCCCGGTTCACGGCGTCGGGGGCGTCCAGGGTGGGGCAGATCCAAGCCCCTTCCTCAAATTCATTCCAGGCGAAGGCGAGGACATGGCCCAGGCGGGAGGCTTGGGGGGGCTTCTGCATCCATTCCTTGAGCTGTCTGGCGGCATCCATGAGCTGGGAGGGGGTGGCTTTGGGAGCGCAGGGGGCGGGGGAATAGGCGCACCAGGGCACCGGGTGGTCGATGCGGGGCTGGGGATTCCAGCCGGTGGTGAAGAGGGGGATGGAGGGGAAGGCGCCGCCTGCCCGCAGGGCGTTGGCCCGGAGACATCCCTGGGAAAGCTCCTGGTAACTGGAGGCGTGCCGGCTTGCCGTCGAGGGTCAACTGGACGGGGCGCGCCAGGAGTTCCCCCCCGGGCACCTGGATGGAATCCCAGAGAGAGGCGCCCAGGCGGTAGGCCGTCTGGAGTCCCGTGACGGTGCGGTTGTCGTAGGTCAGCGGGACATAGGGGGGGAGGACCAGGCGGTCGACGCCGATGTTCCTCCCCTGCCAGGGGAAGTCCTGGATGGCGAACTCCCGGGCGAGGACGGGCAGGTCGCCCCGGGCGTCTTTCAGGGTGGCTGTCAGGGTGTATTTTCCCGGAGGGAGGGGAGGCAGCGCCCAGCGTGCCTGGAAGTTCCGGGCGTGTTCCTGGCTGTGGAGGGTGCCGTTCTCTCCTGTAATCTGGAAGGAGACATCCCGGAGGGCCTTCAGCTTTTCCTGGCTGGAGCAGGTGATGCGGGCCTTGACGACGCCCTTGGTGGGATAGAGGCCCATGTCCAGCACATAGGGGGGATCGGGATCCACGTATGCCACGCCGTCGCCGGCGTGCCAGGAGAAATTCCGGCGATAGAGCAGTTGGCCGTCGGCGGCGTCGGTGATGGTGGAGTGGATGGTGCGGTCCAGGGGCGTGAGGATGGCCCGCAGGGTTCCCGTGACTTCCTGGCCGGGGGCTGGGGAGAGGCGGGTGTCCAGATGGCTGGGGGGCTCGATGGAGACCATCAGAGCGGAGAGGTCGGCCTCCGCAGGGGCGTCCCCGGGATTGGCGACAGACCACTGGATGTCATACCCCGCGGTCTTCCAGCGGTTTCCAAAGGTCTTGAACCCCGCCACGGGCACTCCGCTCCGGGGCACGAAAATCCCTGCCTCCCCCCAGGACCAGGTGGCTTCCTCCGGCAGATTCTGGAACCTCCGGACAATCTGCAGGCGGTATTCCCGCCCCTCTTGCACTCCCTCCAGCCCGAATGCCCTCCAGGGAATGGCGGCCTCGAAATCCCAGACGCCATGATGCTGAGTCGACTGGACGACCACCCCGTCCACGGAATCCAGGTTGTTCCACGGGAAGATTAAGGAGGTCATGGTCTCCTGCCCGAAGGAAACCACGATGGCATCCCGGGGGGAGAGGGTCATGGGAGGCGGGGGGAGCTCGCTGCGCTGGGCGATGAAAAGATATGCGCTGTCGTAGCCAATGAAGTGGCTGACCTCCCGCCGGCTCAGCATCCCCGTCTGCCGGGAGTAGGCGCCAAAGGTGGGGGAGGCCATGGCCCATTCCTGCGGGTCGCTCCTGCCGTCGATGACGGGAGGCCGGGGCATGGGCGGCAGCCGCAGGTAGGTCTCCGGCACCGCCTCCAGGGCGGAAAGCACTGGCGCCACGAGGGCAAATAGAAACCAGAGGAGGCAGGGCAGAGGCTTCATAAGGCGACAAGGAAAAGGCGTGGACATCCCCGGACCCCTCCCTGAATCGGGGATGGTCGGGATGAAAAATCTTGTAATGTTGTAGTTGTACTAGAATATATCAATAAATCAATCTATTTTTGAAATAGGATGGGGATATTTTAGGGAATAGGAGGGATTTCGGGGCAGGGAGCGGTGTGTCTGGCTTCCCTGCCTTCGATTTTTGGGGGGCTGGGGCGGGTCGGATGCCGGGGGGGGCGGGGCATCCGGCCTGTCCTTGGTTATCCGCGGGGGATTACGGGGTGTAGTAGATGCCCAGGGAGCAGGCCACGGGGCGTTGATATTTTCCGTCGCTGGTGGGGCGGTTCAGGAGTCTGGCGGCGTTCATGACGGGGTCCCAGAAGACCATGGTGGTGGAGCCGCCGCCATCCATGTTCAGGGCTTCGGTGGCGCCCAGCCATTGCATCAGCTGGGCACATTCATGGAGATTGGCGCCCATGGAGTAGCCTTCCTGGCGTCCGTCCACGGCCATGAGGATGAGTTTAGTGTGGTCTTCGGTCAATCCCCAGACCATGCGGGGATGGAGGTCCTTGGGGTTGTCTCCCTGGAGGATGGTGTTGTTTTTGAGCACCATGCCGAAGCCGCAGAGGGCGATCCAGACATCCTCGGGGGGCGGGGTGTCCTTGGGGAAATCCCGGAATTCCAGCTTTTTGTTTTTGGTGACGACCAGTCCGGGGCTGCCTTTGGCGGGGCAGACGAGCTTTCCCTGGGAGACCAGCAGTCCCATGCCGTCGGCGTAGGTATGGGTGTAGGGAGTTTCCCAGGGCACCCAGGGAGCGGCGTTGACGGCCAGCACCACCGGCAGGGGGAATCCCTGGCTCAGCTCCCCTTTGCGGCACTGCATGAGGAAGTCTCCCGTGGTGGTGCGCTTGGTGCGGATGGTGAATCTGTCGCAATCGGGCATGGGCTGTCCCGCCTTGGGATCCGCCTGGGTGGCGACGAACTGGAGTCCGGGGCGGTTCAGGTCGATGAGGACGGCGTTGACCATCATGCGGCGTGGCTGGGGGAAGAGCCAGCGGAGATGCTGGATGCCGGGATAGAGGGGGAGGGAGCGCTTCCAGGGGGAGGGGATCAGGAGATTCTCCGGGATTTTCCCCAGGAGGAGCAAGGGGGATCCCAGAATCAGAAGCAGGAGAAGCGTAAGGGGGGCGATTCTCTTTTCCATGGGCGTCTTCTGTGGGGGTGGGGGCGGGGATTCTACTTCTGGAGGAGGGGGCCTTCCTGGAAGGAGGAGAAGAGCCACTTCCCGTCTTGGTTCTTGTGCAACTGGATGCGGAGATGGAAAGTGTCCTCGAATTTATAGGAGCGCTGTGCCGAGAGGGCCTTGACGTAGATGACGCAGTCGGCCACGGCGGCCTCCCCGTCCACGGTGATCACGTCATCCAGCAGTTCCAGGTGGATGGTGTCCATATAGAGGCGTGCCCGGTTCACCTGGGAGGTCAGTTCCTCCGCCGAGAGATTTCCCGTCACGGGGATGTCGTGGACCCGGATCTCCACCCGGGCGTCCAGCCGGTTTCCCAGGGTGATCATCTTCAAGGCGGTGACGGTGTTTCCTTCCTCCGGTTTCTTCTCCACGTCCTGGCAGATGGCGGTCAGCTGTTTGCGGATGGTGCGCGTGTCGCTCCGCAGATACCGGCAGCCCACGGGGACTGCCACGAGAAGCAGAACCAGGGCGAGGAGGAGGAAGGACTTGGGGCTCATGCAGTTCTGTCGTTAGGGGTGGGCGAGAGGGCTTCCTTCGCCTTTTTTGCCAGTTGTCCGATGTCTCCCGCCCCCGCCAGAAGGATGACGCCCGGGCTGCGGTCGGGGGTGCGCCACAGGGTCTCCAGGGTGGGCAGGAAGGAGACGGGGGCGCCCTGATGGAGGGATGTCCGCACCTGGGGCGCCAGGCGCCGGATTTCCTGGACCAGGGTTTCCGGGGAGGCTTCGGGGGCGCCGGTCTCCCAGGCCATGAAGGGCGCCATCACCACCACCTCCCGGGCATGGGCGGCCAGGAGTTCCGCGAAGCGTCGGCCGTAGCGGAGGAGGCGTTCCGGGCGGTGGGGTTGGAAGACGATGGTCAGGGGGCAGTCCGGATGGCGCTCCCGGAGGGCTTCCAGGCAGGCGGCCAGTTCCGTGGGATGGTGGGCGTAGTCCTCGTAGAGGAAGCGGGTGCCCTCCGGGGATTCGGCCAGGAGCTGGAGGCGGCGCTCCACTCCGGGGAAGCTCTCCAGGCCCCGCTGGAGTTCCTCCCGGGAGAGGGAGAAGGGGGGGAGTTGCAGGAGCGTCAGGGCAAGGAAGGCGTTTAGCTGGTTGTGGCGTCCGGGAATGGGCAGGGAGGGAAGGGCCTTCTCCGCCTCCTGCAGGGAGAGGATGCGGCCATTGTCGTGACATTCCAGGAGTTGGGCCGCTCCGGGAAAGTCCCAGAGATGGACCCGGAGGGATTGGCGGGCAAGGCGCCGGAAGCAATCCTGGAGGCCCTCGGGGCCGCCGACGGCCCAGGAGTGGTCGTCGTCCACATTGAGGATGAGAGTGTCCTGGGGGAGCATCAGTTCCTGGGAGCGGTCGGATTCATCCACCTCGGTGACAAAATAATTGCCGTCGCCCCAGGCGGCGTTCCGGGACCATCCCACGGGGAGGCCGCCCACCAGATAGCCGGGCTCCTTGCCGGCGGCTTTCAGGAGATGTGCCAGGATGGCGGTGGTGGTGGTTTTGCCATGGGAGCCCGCCACGGCGACAACATGACGGAAGCGGGGGGCAAGGCGTGCCAGAAATTCTCCCCGGCGGCATTGGGGGACGCCCAGGGCCCGGGCCTTCTCCCGTTCCGGATGGGTGGCGGGGATGGCGGAGGAGTAGACCAGGAGGGAGCAGGAGGCGTCGATGGCGCCGGGCGCCGCCCCCAGGGTGATTTTCGCCCCGCGCTGGCGCAGGGCCTGGAGATAGGGGGAGTCCGCGGCGTCGCTGCCGGAGACCTCCACCCCGGCGTCCAGGAGCAGATGCGCCAGGCCGGAGACGCCCACCCCTCCCGCGCCGCAGAAATGCACCCTCTTCCAGGGAAGATCCCGGGGGGGCTCGGCGGGGTGCTTTCCCGCGGCCTCCCGCCAGGGAAGATAGAGGAGGACGGGCTGGTCCTGGGGGCAGCGGAGGCGAAGAGTGTGGCTGGTGGCTTCGTTGAGGGTGCCCTGCCACCAGCGGGGCAGAGGGGATTGCGCCAGGGGCCAGCGGACGCCCTCCAGGGAGACGGGGGTCTCGGGGGAGAGGGCGATGACGGAGAGCTGGTCTCCGGGCTGGACGGGGAAGGCGACGTCTCCCCGGCAGGGGAGGAAGCGTCCGGTGTCCGTCCAAAGCTCCGTGTTCTCCTGGTCCGCCAGAATGGCCAGATTGCCCAGGGTGTGATCCTCCCGCTTTCCTGTGGCGCCCAGAATCAGAACGGGGTCTCGGGGATAGTGTCGCCGGCAGAAGCGGAGGGCTTTGGAGAGGTCGTTGGTCTCCTGTTCCTCCTCCTGGTGGAGGAGGGGGGCGTAGCGTTGCCGGAGGGGGAGGGAGAGGCTGTCCAGGTCGCCCACGATGGCGTCGGGGATGCGTTCCCCGAAGCGTTCCAGCTCCGCCATGGCGCCGTCGCAGCAGACCAGGTGCGTTGCCTGGCGCAGAGCCTCCAGGGAGGCGGGTCGGCGGGGGAAATCTCCGTGGCAGAGGAGGACCGTGGACATCGAGGGGCGGGGAGGCCAGGGAGGGGGGAGGGTGCCGGGTGGCGGGTTATTTGTCCCAGCCCATGATTTCCGCCACATTGGGGAGCTGGGGCCTCAACAGGGTCTTGATGGCCTCGGCATATTGGCGGATCTCCCACTGGGCGTGGGCGCCGGAGCGCAGCTCCAGGAAGCGGAGGAGGTTGGAGAGGTCCACCGTCGCCCAGAAGGTGGTCATGAGGTTCTGGCTCAAGACGCCCCGGGCCTGCTCCCGGCAGACGCCGGCGGCCAGCAGGGCCTCGTAGGCCTGGAGGGTGGCGTCGTTGGTCTTCCGGATGGCCTCCCGCAACGCCTCCTGGTCCATGGTCTCCGGCGCCGCCGTGGATGCCTGCCGGTCCGACACGGCCTGGGCGTGGATTTCCGGGGGAACGTAGAACTCCAGGTCCACTTCCGTGTACCGGCGGGAAATCTCATTGTAGCTCCAGGTGCGATGACGGTGCCACTGGGAACGGACGAAGAGAGGGCAGTGCACCAGAAAGGTGAAGACCACATGCTCCAGGGGAGTGTTGTGCTGGTTGGCGATGAGATACTTCAGCAACTTCACGTCCCGCTCGTCCATCTCCGTGCGCATCTTCCCGAAGGAGACCCGGGCGGCATTGACGATGCTGCTCTCCGTGCCCATCTGGTCCACCAGACCAATCCAGCCCTGCCCGCCCAGGACCCGCACATGGCGGGGCGGGGGGACGTTGACGCTCTGAAGTTCTGCCATAACTCGTTGTATATAAAGTAGTTATGTAGTTACGAAGAACCCATCGGGCCAACCAGCGGGCGGGCCCGGCGGGGCGAGGGAGTGGGGGGCGCTACTTGTCGGCCAGGGGGGCTTCCAGGTAGTCCACGCATCCCTTGAGGGTGGCGAGCTTTCCGTAGTCTGCCTCGGGGACCACCACCTTGTAGCGCTTTCTCAGATCCATGACCACGTCCAGGAAATCCATGGATTGGAGGGTGCCCCGGAGGGATTCTTCAGGGCCAAAGGCTTTCCAGTCCACATCGGGATTGATTTCAGTGAGGATGTCGATGACGGCGTCCAGGATTTCGGGTCTAGTCATGGCGGGGGATGGGCGTGTTGTGGGGAGGGAAGGGAGGAGCGTGTGGTCTCCTCCTGGGGCGAGCGTCATTCCCGGGGCGGGGGATGGGCTCAAGGGGTTTCGGGGGTGTATTTGGCGACGATGGTGACGCAGTTGATTCCCATCATGCCGAAGGAGTTGTTGAGGATGACCCTGGTTTCCTTCTGCCTTCTGGGCTCGTTCAGCACCAGATTGGGCAGGGCGCACTGGGGATCCAGGTTCTCCACATGGATGGTGGGGTGGACCAGGTTGTCCTGGAAGGCGGGGAGATTTCCCGCCAGCTCCAGGGCGGCGGCGGCGCCCATGCAGTGTCCGATGAAGCTCTTGGTGTTGTTGAAGCAGGTGTCGGGGCAGTCCTCGCCGAAGACCTGCCGCAGCGCCTGGCACTCCTTCACGTCGCCGGCGGGGGTGCCGGTGGCGTGGGTGCTGACAATGGAGACCTGCCGGGGAGTCAGGCCGGCCTTCTCCAGCGCCTTCCGGATGCACTGGGCCTGGCGCTCCTGGTTGGGAAGGACGGCGTCGGTGGCGTCGGAGTTGCAGCACCATCCCAGGAGCTCGCCGTAGATTTTGGCCTTTCTCCGGAGGGCGTGGTCCAGCCGTTCCAGGAGGAAGACCGCGCCGCCCTCGGAGATGACGATGCCGTTGCGGGCCTGGTCGAAGGGGCGGGAGGCCATGGCGGGATCGGGGTGGGACGCCAGGGCGTTCTGGCTTTGGAAGGCGGCGAAGATGCCGAAGGTCCTGGGGGATTCGGAGACTCCTCCGGCCAGGGCGTAGTCCACCTCGTCCAGGAGGAGTTGCTGGGCGCCCTGGACCAGGCCCAGGTTTCCGGCGGCGCAGGCGGCGCCCACGGTGCAGTGGGGTCCCTGGATGCCGAAGCGGATGGTCACCTCCCCGGCGGGGGAGTTGGCCACCGTCCTGGGATTGTGGTGGTGGCTCCAGAAGGAGGTGTCGTAATCGTACTGGCTGATTTCGTGGATTTCGTTTTCCGTCTCCACGTTGCCGTGTTCGGTGATGCCCAGGAAGACGCCCACCCGGCTGGTGTCCACCTTCTCCCACTCCAGGCCGCCGTCCTCCAGACATTCCCCCACGCAGTAGATGGAGATGGAGCCCGCCCGGGTGCCGTTGCGCACATCCCGGCGCTTCTGGTATTTCCCCGTGTCGAAGTCGCAGAGTCCGGCGGGGGCGGTTCCGAAGTACCGCATGTCCAGGGAGGTGACGCCGGATTTTCCCGTCAGGAGGGCCTGTCGGAATTCGGGCAGTCCGTTGGCATTGGGGGCGGTGAGGCCGACGCCCGTGATGACGATGCGCTGGTGGGGGGATTTCTCTGGCATTGTCCGGCGTGTGGTGCGGAGGGGAGGGGGGGAGAAAAACGGGGATAATATACCCGGGGCGTGGAGGACGGGGGGGGAGGGTCAGCCCAGCTTTTGGAGCAGGAGCATGTAGAGCCCGGTGCCCACCAGGATGGAGAGCAGGGAGTTCCGGAATCTCCACTGGGTGAGGACCGTGGCAAAAGTGGCGGGGAGTGCCCAGAGGAGGCGGGAGAAGCGGGGCTCGTTGAAATCGCAGAGGCTGGCGAGCCCGTAGACCACCAGCATGGCGATGGCGGCGGCGGTGAGGACCCGTCCCAGGTAGAGGAGGAGGGGCGGGGGATTCCGGGAGGCGTCCCGGAAGACCAGGAAGGGGAAGCTGCGGAGCAGGAAGATGACCAGGCACATGACGGCCATCATCCCGAATTGGTGAAGGGTCATGGCTGCGGGGTCTCCTTGGGGGCTTGGCGGGGGCGCTGGAGGAGGAGGATGGTGGCCATCAGCGCCATGGCCGCCAGGAGGGTCTTGTTGGCCAGATGGGGATAGAGGAGCATCGCCGGCAGGATGACCACCAGGGTGGAGAGGGCGCCCACGGCGGCGGGCATCCGGTTGGCCTTCTCCCGGCAGAGGTCCACCAGAATCACCACGAAGAGGGCCACCATGGCGAAATCAATGCCCTCGGTGGGGAAGGGGAGATGGCGGCCCACCAGGGCGCCCAGGACGGTGCCCGCCACCCAGGAGGTGTAGTCCAGGGCGGCGACGGTGGTGATGAAGGTCCTCTGCTCCCGTCCGGTGCGCTTGCTGGAGGCCATGATGGCGTAGGTCTCGTCGCTGAGATTCTGAATCAGGAAGAGGCGGAGGGGCCAGGGATATTGGCGGAAGAGGTTGAGGAAGGGGAGTCCGTAGACGCAGTACCGGATGTTGATGAGGAGCGCCAGGGCGGCGGTGACCAGGAGGGAGTAGCTGGCGGCATTGGCCAGCATCTCCACGGAGGCGAACTGCATGCTGCCGGAGAGGGCGCAGGCGCTGAAGCCCAGGCACCACCAGCCGTTGGCCTCGGGCACGCTGGTGACCAGGAGGACGCCGAAGGCCATGCCCATGGTGAGATAGCCCAGAATGACGGGGCTGGCGGCGAGCAGGGCTTCCCGCAGGGTGCGCCGCAGGGGAGGAGGGGCGGGGGGCTCCTCCTCCCGGTGACCGTGGTCGAAATCAGTCATTTCCCAGGATTTCCTTGATTTTCTTTGCCAGATCCGAGATATGGTAGGGCTTGCGGAGGAAGCCCGCCGCCCCGGAGTCCATGACGTCCTGGATTTCCTCCTGGGAGACGTAGCCGCTGGAGGCCAGCACCCGGACCTTGGGATCCAGCTCCTTCAGCATGAAGAAGGTCTCCCGCCCGCCCATGTTGGGCATGAGCATGTCCAGGATCACCAGGTCGATGGCATGGGGATTGGAGCGGTAGATTTCCACGGCCTCCTGCCCGTCGCCCGCCAGCAGCACCTGGTATCCCAGGTCCTGGAGCATGTCGGAGAGCACATCCCAGATCATGTCCTCGTCGTCCACCAGGAGGATGGTCTTGGGGCTCTGGGTGTTCTGCCAGCGGTAGGGGGAGGTGTTGGTGTGGTTTTTCAGGTCGTCGGGGAGCCTGGGGAAGACCAGGATGGCGCTTTCCCGGGGGTGGAGGCTGTCGAAGAAGAGGCTGGCGGCGTTGTGGGCGGCGCTGCCGCACCATTGGAGGGTGGCCAGGAGGGGGAGGTCGGTGGCCCCGGCTTCCTCCAGGCATTGGGAGAAGGGTTTCAGCTGGCGGGGGTCCTCCTGGGGGGCGGCGCCCGCAGGCAGGAGATGGAGGAGGGAGTAGTCCCCCTCGTCCCGCAGCCGGAGGAAGGAGGCCTCCTGGCGGGAGAAGGTGCGGTTTTCCAGGACGACCTGCCAGGCATGGGCGGGGGCGCGGCCGGTCTCGCCCTCCTGCTGGCGCAGCCGGTCCAGGCCCTCCAGGAGATGGAGGATCAGTTCCTGGGCCTCGAAGGGGTCGGCGGCGATGAAGGCGGTCTGGTCCAGATTGGCCTGGATTTTGGGAGCCAGGGGATGTTTTTTCTGATAATGTTCCAGGACGGCCTGGGTGAGGCGGGAGAAATGGAGCCGTTCTCCGGTGATGGGGGGCAGCTCCTGGAGGATTTGCGCCACCAGGGTCTGGATGGCGGAGAGTTCCTTCTGGGCCTTGTCCAGGTAGGCGGTGTTTCCCCGGTGGGCGTCCAGCTCGTCCAGGATGAGTTCCTGGTAGCTGTTGGCCTTCTGGAGGGAGATGGCGCATTGCTGGCAGAGCCCCAGCAGCAGGGAGCGCAGGGCGCTGGCCGCCTCGGAATTTTCCTGGAGAACGGCGAGTTGCATAGCTTCCTTGAGGTCGTCCATGGTGTGGTCTCCTGGGGAAAAAAGGGGGGATCAGAGAGTGGCGAGTCGGGCGAAGGGGATGACGCCCAGGTCCTGGGGGAGTCGGGCGGAGACGGGCATGTCCAGGGCGTCCCGGCGTCCCTTGGCCAGGAAGTGGGTGCCTGCCCCGGCGATCATGGCGGCGTTGTCGGTGCAGTATTTGGGCTGGGCCAGGAGGAGGGGGAGGCCGGCCTTCTGGCATCTTTCCTGGAGGAGGCGCCGGAGGAGGCTGTTGCAGGCCACGCCTCCGCAGAGGCAGAGGGTGCGGGCGCCCGTGTCCCTGGCGGCGGCCATGGCCTTGGTCACCAGGACCTCCATGACGGCGGCCTGGTAGGAGGCCACCACGTCGTGGAGTTCGGCGTCGGAGAGGGTCCGGTCCTTCACATGGTAGAGGAGGGCGGTCTTCACGCCGGAGAAGCTGAAGTCATATCTGTGTTCCTGGGGCACGGGTTTTCCGGCGGCGCCCACCAGGCCCCGGGGGAAGTTGAAGCGCTGGGGATTGCCGGTGGCCGCCATGCGGTCGAGGACGGGGCCCCCGGGATAGCCCAGCCCCAGGATCTTGGCCGCCTTGTCCAGGGCTTCGCCGGCGGCGTCGTCCAGGGTGGTGCCCAGGATTTTGGCGCGTCCGTCCTCCGGCAGCAGGACGATGGCGGTGTGCCCTCCGGAGACCACCAGGCCCAGGATGGGATAGGCGGCGGGGTCCTGGAGGATTTCGGAGCGTTCCAGGAAGGCGCCGTAGAGGTGTCCCAGGAAGTGGTTGACGCCCACCAGGGGGATGCGGGCGGCGGCGGCCAGTCCCTTGGCGAAGGCGTTGCCCACCAGCAGAGCGGGAATCAGGCCGGGATGGCTGGTGACGGCGATGCCGTCCAGCCTCTCCAGGGGGACTTGCGCCTCCCGCAGGGCGGCGTCCACCACGGGATGGACATTCTTCAGGTGCTCCCTGGCGGCCAGCTCGGGAATCACGCCGCCGTAGGCGGTATGGAGCCGGATCTGGCTGCTGATGACATTGGAGAGAACCTGCTGGCCGTCCTGGACCACGGCGGCGGCGGTTTCGTCGCAACTGCTTTCGATGCCGAGAATAAGCATGGCGGGGTGTCGGGGGGCGTCTCCGACGGAGGCGTGAGTCTTGCGGGGGAGGGGGGATTCAGAGAATCCTGCGGAGGGTGGTGAAGTCATCCAGGGTGCGGAGGGAGGCGGTTTCCACGCAGGTGACCTGGAAGGTGGGGCAGGCGAGGGAAAGCATCTCCTGCACCTGGCGGGGATTTTGGAGATAGCTGACCTTGGTTTCCCCTTTGTCCAGAAAGACCAGGCGATAGCAGTTCTCCCGGGGAGGCTCCAGCGGGGGAATCTCCAGGGGGACCGGGTCTTTTCCCGGGGAGGAGGGTGCCTTCCGGGAGGAGGTCGGGTCCTTGGCGGCGCTGGCCAGGCCGGCGGGGCGGAACGGCTTGCCCTTGCGGCCCGCGGAGGGCAGGGGGACGGGCGGCGGCGGGAACGGGAAGGCTTCTCCGTCTAGAATCTGGCGGATGCGGTCCTCGCATTCCCGTACCCGCAGGAACTCGGCGTCCCGGTATGCCAGCAGGTCAAGAATTCGGATTTCCTGGGAGAGACCCATGGAGGAAAGGCGGTCAGGGAGAAGAAGGGGAGGGGGGAATCAGTTCCCGGATTTCTGGGGAGCCTTCTTCTGGGGGGCGTCTCCGTGTTCGGCGGCGGGGGCTGCCGGCTCGGGTTTGGCGGGCGCCGGGGCGGCGGGCGCGGCAGGGGCGGCGGGCGCGGCGAAGGGAGCCACGCTGACGGCGGGCGCCGGGAAGACGAAGAGGTTGGGGGCGCCCATGACTTCATCCACCTGCTTCTCCAGGGCGGCGATGCGTTCGTAGGCGGCGGCGCGTTCCGCCAGCAGGGCGTCGATTTTCTGCCGGGCCTCCAAGGCGGCCTGGATGGTGGCGGCGTCGGCGCGGGTGATGATCTCCACCAGGGAAAGTGGGGGCTTCACCACAGGTTTCTTGTTGTTGAGCATGGGGAATCTCCGGAATCTTGGGGAGGGTTGCGGGATGCGACTAGGAGGAAAGGGGGGCGGCAAGAGCCTGGACGGAGGGAAGAGGGCTTTGCCTCAGGATCTCCCGGGCCTCGGGGGAGAGGTCCCGGCAGGAGACGCCCCGGTAGGCCAGATGGCAGAGGAGGACGGAATCCCCTCGCCGGACCAGGGCGTCCAAGATGGCTTTTTCGTGGCACAAAGGATTGGCTAGCAGGAGTTTGCCCAGATATGGACTGGCGGTTTCCGCCAGATGGAGGCGGGTCTGTGCCAGGCGGGGGGAGGGATTCATGGCCAGTCGCTCCAGAATCTCCTGGTCGTCCCGGGCGCGGGTGGCCAGAGGCATGCCTGCCAGGTCGTCCAGCTGGGGGTAGGCGGCCAGGGCCAGGCGCACCTCGGGCAGGGCGTCGCTCCGCTCTCCCGCCAGCGCCTGGAGGGGCGCCGGCAGATCCCGGCGCTTCAGAATGGAGAGGAGGGTGGGGGCGTCGCCCCGGCGCAGGAAGTCCTCCAGCTTGTCCGTGGAAATATCCTGGTGCTCCAGCAGGGCAAGCATGACGGAGGGATGGGCGCTGCGGCTCAGGGCCGCCACCATCTCCGGGGTCAGGTCCTTCCGGCGGGCCAGGGCCAGTTGCGCCAGCTCCTCGCTCTCCTTCACCCAAATCTCCATGCAGGCGGGGGAGAGACGGGGCACCAGAAGGGCCGCCAGATGGACGGCGGTGTCGATGTCATCCGCCAGCCCCACCTGGAACTCCTCCACCAGTCTCCGGTTCTCCAGCAGGGCGGCACGGACGAAGGGGACGCAGTCCTGGGAGAGTTTCAGCTGGACGGGGGTGGGGATGACGGGGTTGCGGGCCAGGGCGGCACGGACATCCACCTCGGGGTCCTGGGCCAGCAGGAGCGCCTGCTGGGCATTGAGGCGGCGGCTGGCGGCGGCGGCCAGCCTGGGGAGGGGGCTGGCCGCATGGATCATCCGGGGGAGGCAGTTGGGATTGGCGGCCAGCGCCTGGAGCACCTGGGGGTCCCGGGATTCCTGGAGAGCCTCCAGGAGCCGGCTGGGCGTGTTGGGCATGGAAGCCAGGAAGAGGGGGACGCCCGGCTCCTCCAGCTCCTTCCCCAGCTCCCGCAACACCCCCATCTCCACATTGGCGTTCTGCTGATAGAAGCGGATGGCGGCGGGGGCGTTGGCCCGGATACGTTGTAGCAAATCCTCTTTGTTCAATGGCGCTTCTCCTGGGTGGGCGTGGCAAGCGAACTACTATAACCCCGATTCCCCGAATCCCCCAGGGACCAGGGAGCCCGGAATGTCCGCCTACGCCTCTCCGGGGACGTCGCCGGAGGCGGCTTTGCGGATGGCGGCGAGACAGGCCAGAAGGAGGACGCAGAAGAGCAGGCCCGCCGCCAGTCCGTGGCGGAGATTGTCGCCCCAGGCGGCGGCGCACCAGCCCACCAGGGCGGGGCCCAGGGTGCAGCCGATGTCCCCTCCCAGGGCGCACAATCCGAACATGGGGGTGCCTCCCCGGGGGATTTGGCGGGCGGCCAGGCTGAGGGTGCCGGGCCAGAGGATGCCCACGGCGAAGCCGGAGAGTCCCAGCCCGGCCAGGGCGAGGGGCGGCCAGGGGGAGAGGATGGTCAGGAGGAAGCCCAGGAGGCAGAGGGCGGCGCTGGCGGTCATGGCCAGTTTCAGGTCGAGGCGGTGGGCGGCGTGTCCGAAGAGGGTGCGGGAGAGGAACATCAGGACGGCGAAGAAGCAGGCCCCCATCAGGTCGCCCATGGATTTGGAGACTTGCAGGGAGGATTCGGCGAAGGCGCTGGCCCATTGGGCCATGGCTTGCTCGATGGCGCCGGAGAGCATCATCAGGGCCACCAGGAGCCAGAAGAGGGGGAGGGCTGCCAGGTGTCCGATGGAGAGGCCGCCCCCCTCCTTCTGGCCCAGGGGGCGGGGCAGGGGGACCCGGGTGAAGTTCCAGGCGTTGAGCAGGGGCAGGCATCCCCAGAAGAGGGTCAGCCACCGCCAGTGTCGCACGCCGAAGCAGGCGAAGAAGAGGGTGGAGACCAGGATGATGGTGATGCAGCCGATGCAGTAGACGCTGTGGAGGAACGCCATGCTGGCGACCTTGTTCCGGGTGGGGCACGCCTCCACCGTGGGGCTGGTGAGCACCTCGATGAGGCCGCCGCCCATGCCGTAGAGGACGGAGGCGAGGCAGAGGCCGGCGAAGGGGGAGGGGAGGAGGGTGAGGAAGGCCAGGGAGGCGATGCCGACGCCCATGAGCCCCTGGGAGGCCACCAGGCACCGCCGGATGCCCAGGCGGTCCGCATATTTGGCCGCCACCATGTCCATGAGGAACTGGGTCCCGAAATTGAAGAACATCAGGGAGCCCAGCTGGGCCAGGGTGATGCCCATGGCGCGCTGGAAATGGAGGAAGAGGAGGGGGACGTAGACGACGCTGAGGGCCTGGAGCCCGCTGGAGAACCAGCAGGCCCGGATGGTGGAGGAATAGTCGGGGAGGCGGGACATGATGGGGCGGGAGGAAAAAGAAAAGGCCGGCAGTCCGAGGGCCGCCGGCCGGGCGAGGGGCGGGGGGACCAAGGGGAAGACCACCTGGATGCGGTGGACTTCCAGGAATTCCGCGCCCGCGGAGGCGTAGTCGCAGAGATACTGCTCCTTCCCTTCGTTCTTCAGGGCGAGGGCGATGCGGTAGGAGCCGGTGTCGCCGTGGTAGGCGTTGAGGCGTCCGTCCTCGGCCAGGACCACGGGGCCCTTCATGTAGCAGAAGGTGTTGGGAGTGGTGGGGAGGAAGCGCCTCCGCAGGCTCTGGTCGAAGTGGAGCTCCACCCGGTCCCCGTTCTTCCATTCCCGCTCCACCACGGCGTATTCCCCGGCGCGGACGGGGATGGTCTCCCCGTTGACCTGGAGGAAGTCGGCGCCGGAATCCCGCTGGGGCACCCGGAAGCGGAGGGCCATGGTCCTGGGGGCGTCCATGGCCAGGTCGATGCGGACGCGGTCTCCGGCGAAGGGCCATCCTCCGGTGACGGTGTAGGTGACGCCCTCCAGGCGCACCTCCATGTCCTCGTAGAGATGGAAGACGGGGGCGCCGTCTTTTGCCATGACGCCCAGGAGGGGAGCCAGGGCGAGTCCCTCGGGGCCCTGGGCGCGGCAGCAGTCCATGCCGTGGAAGGGGCGGTTGAAGCCCAGGAGCATCTGGTCCGGGGCGGCGATTTTGTATGCGCCGCCGGCCAGGGGGGTGGGGTTGCGGTGGGTGAAGTTGGTGCCGTCCAGGGTCATGGCGCCCAGGAGGGCGTTGTAGAATGCCAGTTCGCACTGGTCGAAGACCTTGGGATCCCCGGTGAGCTGAAGGATGCGCTCCAGGTAGTGGAGCCAGGTGACGGTGATGCAGGTCTCTCCCATGGCGCCGGTGGCCTTGGGGTCCTTGATGTTCTGGCGCAGGGCCATGTCGTACCAGAATTCGCCCCAGGTGTCCTTGCCGCCGCCCACGCCGGTGCAGAGGATTTCCCGGTCGCGGACGCCATTGTAGTAGCGGGTCAGGATTTCCCTGGCCTGGGGGAAGTCGTCGGTTTCCAGGCAGAGCTCCGCCAGTCCCTGGAAGCAGCTGGTCATTTCATAGGCCTTTCCGTTGCCCAGCTCCGCGGGGGTCTTGCCCTCCAGGACGCCCTGGAAGATGTCTCCCAGCAGGGAGCATCCGGTGCGGGCGATGTGTTTGGCGAACTCCAGGTGCCGGGGCTCCCGGGTGAGGCGGTAGACCCGGACGATGGCTCCCAGGATGGAGCAGGTGGCCAGGCCGTCGTGGCATCCCACCCGCAGGGGAGAGAGGGGGGCGCCGGGGCCGATCTGGGTCATGATGTAGTCCACCAGCCTGGCGCAGGCCTGGATCACCTTGGGGTCCCGGTCCAGGTATTGGCAGTAGCGGGTCAGGCCCATGAGGACGTATTTCCGTCCCCACATGTCCCAGTTTCCGGGCTGCTTGTCGGTGGCCACGGTGGCGATGCAGCCCTGTTCGTCCTGGGTGGAGAGGATGTCGTAGACCGACTCCCGGATCAGATCCTTCAGCTCCTGGTCCTGGGTGACGTAGGCCATGAGGATGGCGCCCCGGATCATCTTGCCCCAGAATTCGCTGCGCCAGGTGCTGGTCTCGGTGCGCTCCCGGAAGGGCTGCACCAGATTGCTCCACTTCACCCGCTTCAGGAAGTTTTCACGGCAGAGGTCGGCGGCTTTGCCCAATTCGCCCTTGAGGGTGATGGCGCCGGCGGGAAGAATCTGGAATTGGTTGTGGAGTTGCATGGCTTTTTTTGGGGGGGGGGGAAGGTTAGGGGAGGGCGAGAAGCACCTCCGACAGGGAGATGGTGCCTTGCCGGAGCAGGGTGGGGGGATTGGTGATCAGGGAGACGACCGTGGAGGCGGCGCCGTCGGTGACGGTGATGACCCCGCCGTCCAGCGCCAGATCCGGGGGCGTCGCCAGGTCCTTCAGCCCGTCCCGGAGGGTGGTGGCGGGAGGGGCGCCGGAGAGATTGGCGCTGGTGGCGGCGCAGACCAGCCCGGTCTCCTCCATGAGACGGAGAAGGAAGGGATGGCGGGGGATTCGCAATCCGATGGTGTCGTCGCCGGAGCGGTCGGGCACCACCAGGGTGAGGGGGCCGGGCCAGAAGCGGCGGGCGAGGGTCTCCAGGGCGGCGCCGGGGCGCACCCCCGCCTTCACCGCCGCCTCCAGGGTGGGCGCCATCATCTGCAGACGCTTGCTGGCGGGGCGGTGCTTCATGGCGTAGAGACGCTCCCGCGCCTGGGCGGAATCCCAGCGGACGACCAGACCGTAGACGGTCTCCGTGGGCAGCGCGAGAACCCCGCCTCGCTGCAGACATTCTTTGGCGGCCTCCAGGGCCTCCGGGGCGTGTTCCGGAAGAAGAATCATAGGGGGTGGCGACGGGGAGGGCGGGGACGGACGGCGGCGACAGTGTCGGCGGTGGAGGAGGGCATGGCCCGGAGGAGTTCCTCCAGCTCCGCCAGCTGCTTCTCCGGATTGGAGGAGAGGAGCACGGGGACCTGCCCGTGGAGGCGGTAGATCTCCTTGGCGGTGGCGGCCACCACGCGGCCGGATTTGACGGTGAGCCTTTCCAGCCCCTTCTGCCGGGCAAGGGTTTCGATGCGGTATTGGGCCAGGAGATTCTTGACGCTGCGGGGAAGGGCGCCGAAGCGGTCCTGCAGCTCCTTCCCGAATTCCTCCACCTCCTCCGGGGTGAGCAGCGTCTGGAATTTGCGGTAGAGGCTCAGGCGCATGGATTCGTCGCTGACGTATTCCCGGGGGATGGATGCCTGGGCCTTGTGGGGGACGGGGGTCACGGAGTTGCAGAGCATGTCCAGATTCACCTCCAGCCGCTGCCGCAGGACGCAGGGGAGCTTCTGGAGCTTGGCCACGCAGTCCTTCAGCAGCTGGCAGTACAGCTCGAAGCCCACCGCGGCGATGTGGCCGGATTGCTCCTGCCCCAGAAGATTGCCCGCCCCGCGGATCTCCATGTCCTTCATGGCAAGCCGGAACCCCGCGCCCAGATGGGTGAAGCGCCGGATGGCCGCCATGCGCTCCCGGGCGTTGGAGGGCAGCTCGCCCATGGGGGGCAGCAGCATGTAGGCGTAGGCCTGCTGGAAATTGCGCCCCACCCGCCCCCGGAGCTGGTAGAGCTCGGAGAGGCCGAAGCAGTCCGCCCGGTCCACGATGATGGTGTTGGCGTTGGGGATGTCGATGCCGCTCTCGATGATGGTGGTGGAGACCAGCACGTCGACCTCTCCCTGGACAAAGCGGGTCATGACTTGTTCCAGCTCCTCCGGCTCCATGCGGCCATGGCCCACGGCGAAGGTGGCCTGGGGCACCAGATGCTGGAGGACGTCCCGCACGGCCTCGATGGTCCGCACCCGGTTGTGGAGATAGTAGACCTGCCCGCCCCGCTCCAGCTCGTGGAGGATGGCCTCCTGGATGAGGAGTTTGTCGTAGTTGGCCACCACGGTGCGCACGGAGAGGCGGTTGGTGGGGGCGGTCATGATGGTGGAGAGGTTGCGAAGCCCGGAGAGGCTCATGTAGAGCGTCCGGGGGATGGGGGTGGCCGTCATGGTGAGGATGTCCAGGGAGGCCCGCATGGCCTTCAGCTTCTGCTTGTGCTTCACGCCGAAGCGCTGTTCCTCGTCGATGATGAGGAGTCCCAGCTTGGGGATGCGGATGTCCTGGGAGAGGAGGCGGTGGGTGCCGATGATGATGTCCACCTTTCCCTCGTTCAGATCCCGGATGATGGCGTTCTGGGCGGCGGCGGGACGGAGGCGGCTGAGCATCTCCACCCGCACGGGGAATTCCCGGAAGCGCGCCTGGAAGGTCTGGAAGTGTTGTTGGGCCAGGATGGTGGTGGGCACCAGGAGGGCCACCTGCTTTCCGTTCATGACGGCGCGGAAAGCCACCCGCAGGGCCACCTCGGTTTTGCCGTAGCCCACGTCGCCGCAGAGGAGGCGGTCCATGGGCTTGGGCGCCTCCATGTCCTGGAAGCAGGCCTGGATGGCGTCCTCCTGGTCGGGGGTGAGGTCGTAGGGGAAGGAGGCGGCGAAGGAGCGTTCCCATTCGGGCATGGCGTGGAATTGGCTGCCGTCGGAGGAGGCGCGCATGGCCTCCAGCCGCAGCAGTTCCGCCGCCAGATCCCAGGCGGCGTTCTCCGCCGCCTCCTTCTTCCGTGCCCAGAGGGAGGCGCCCAGATGGGAGAGGGGCGGGGTGGTCTTCCCGCCGCCCACATAGCGGCTCACCAGGCCGGCCTGGTCCATGTGCACATAGAGACGGGCCTCGTCGGCGAACTCCAGCTCGATGGCCTCCAGCTTCTCCCCGGCGCTCTCTATGAAATGAATCCCGTGGAAACGGCAGATTCCGTGGTTGAGATGGACCGCCAGGGCGCCTTTCTCCAATTCCAGAATCTCCGGGGCGCCGGCGGCTTCGTAGTGGTAGTCCACATGCCGGTGCTTCCGGGTGACGGGGGCGCGGCCGAAGAGCTCCTGGTCGCTGAGAAGCACCAGCTTCTGGGTGGGGAAGAAGAAGCCCTGGGGCAGCTCCCGGTGCTCCAGGACCAGGGGGAAGTCCCGGGTCTCGGGGTCCTGCTCCAGGAGTTCCTTCAGGCGGTCCAGCTCCCCCGCGCCGTTGCAGCAGGCCACGATCTGCATCTTTTCCTTTCTCCAGCGCGCCAGGCTGGCCTTCAGCTGATTCCAGTGCCAGAGGGCGATGCCGTTCTCGGGGTTGGCCGCATCCTCCCGGTCCACGGTGGCGAACCACTGTTCTTCCAGGGGGAGCACATCCAGCTCGGGGCGCCCCAGGCAGGCACGGCGTCCCTCCTCCAGGAGAGGGGGGACCTCCATGCGCACCAGGTGACGGAACTGGGAGACGGCCTGCTGCCAGTCTGACAGCTCCCCGGAATCCTCGCTGAAGCACGCCAGGTGGTCCTCGATGGCGTCTGGCAGCACCAGGGCCATGGGGGTGGTCTCCGGGGAAAAATACTGGAGGACCCGGGCCTCCTCCTGCCCTTCCTGGCACTCCAGGATCGCGGAGCCCCGGGGAGTGACCTGGAAGGAGTCCAGCTTCTCCAGGGAGCATTGGGTGCTGGCGGAGAAGAAACGCATGGAATCGATTTCGTCTCCGAAGAATTCCAGGCGCACGGGGTCGGCGTAGAGGGGGGAGAAGATGTCCAGGATGCCGCCGCGCCGGGCGAACTCTCCGGGGGAGGTGACCTGGTATTCGCTGTCGTAGTCCAGGGCGGTCAGCTGCCGGGCGAGTTCCTCGGGGGGGATGTTCTGGTGGAGCTTCAGGGTGAAGGTCCGTTTGGCGAAGGCGCGGGGGGAGAGGGTGCGGGAGAGCAGGGTCTGGGCGGTGGCGAGAAAGATTGCCGGCCGCCCCGAAAGGATCTCCTGGAGGGAGGCGCTGCGGCAGGCCTCGTTCTCCGGCACCCACTGGCGTCGGCCCAGGGAGACTTCCGGAATGGGGACCACGGGACGGGGGTCCTCCAGAAGCTCCAGGAAGCCGGCCAGGCTGGAGGAGAGATTCTCCAGGGCGGCGCTGTCGCTCACCGCCAGCAGAAACTGGCAGTCCCTCCGCTTCTGGAGGAGCCAGGCCGCGCCCACGGAGGCCAGGGTGGGCTCATGGAGCAGGAGCTGGGGAGGAAGGCTTCCGGTCTCCTGGGTCGCCCAGGAGCGGAAGAGGGTTTTCCAGGCGTTCATGGTCTCCCCTCCCCCCGGGGGCGGCGGCGGACCAGGAGCCATTGGGCGGCCTCCCAGAGATCCTGCGCCTGGGCGTCCGCCTGGGGCAGGGGGTCGGCCCCCTCCCGGTGGATCTGGATGGCGGCAAGGCCCCCCGCCTTGGCGAGAAGAATATCTGCGGAGCGGTCCCCCGCCAGGGCCGACTCCTCCTTGAGGGTGGGAAAATCCTCCAGGGCGGCCTGGAGCATTCCGGGGGAGGGCTTGCGGCAGGGGCAGCGCTCCTCCGGGGCGTGGGGGCAGAAATAGGCGCCGTCCAGCTGCACGCCCTCGGCCTGGAGGAGTTCCTGGAGGCGCCGATGCACGGCCCAGAGCTGGTCCGGCCGGATGAGGCCCCGGCCCACGCCGGACTGGTTGCTGACAAGAATCAGGCGGTAGCCCGCCTGCCGCAGCAGACGGAGAGCGGGGGCGCTGCGGGGAAAGAGGCGCACTCCCTCCGGCTCCCGAAGATAGGGCACGTCGGGAATCAGGGTGTCGTCCCGGTCCAGGAAGAAGGCCGGCCTGGCCTCCTGCCGGGGGAAGACGGGGGTGAGCAGCTTCAGGCAGGAGAGGGGCGGGGTCATGGAGCCAGAGTCTCCAGGGTGGCGGCAAGAATGTCCTCCACGGGGGACATTCTGCCTTCGCCTTCCTCGCCGCAGGCCACCCGCCCCCAGACCGGCCCGATGAAGCGCACGCCCCGCTCCCGCAGAATCCGGCAGTTCTCCTGGGTGGCGGGATGGCGCCACATCCGGGGATTCATGGCGGGAGCCACCAGGACGGGACCCTCGTGGGAGAGATAGAAGGTGGAGAGGGCGTCGTCGGCGATGCCGTGGGCCATCTTTGCCAGGATGTTGGCGGTGGCGGGGGCGATCAGGAGGAGGCGGGTCTCCAGGGCCAGCTCGATATGGCGGGGCTGCCAGGAGGGGGAGTCCCACAGGGAGGTGGTCACCGGCGCCCGGGAAAGGGAGAGAAAGGTCTGGGGGGCCACCAGGCGGGTGGCGCTCTCCGTCATCATGACCCGCACTTCCCACCCCTTCTGCCGCAGCTGGCTGGTGAGGTCCGCCGCCTTGTAGGCCGCGATGGAGCCCGTGACGCCTAGAACGATGATGCGCTTCTCGATATGGTCTTGGGAGGACATGGCCTGGGTGCCCGTGGACGGGGCGAGGGGAGGGGGAGGACACGGCGGGAATCCGGGCGCCCGCCAGGGAGGGAGGGAATCCTCGAAATATAAGCCCTGCCGCCTGCCCTGTTCCTGCCTAGGCGCCCAGGAGGGCCTGGAGGGAGAAGACCAGGAGCACCCCCGCCATGAGGGCGAAGGTGGCCTCCTTCTCGAAGCCGTGGGCGTGGGTCTCCGGAATCATCTCGTCGCTGATGACGTAGAGCATGGCGCCTCCGGCGACGGCCAGCAGCAGCGGGGCGATGCCGGAGAAGAGGGAGACCAGGCCGTAGCCGCCGAAGACGCAGGCCATGCTGGCCAGGCCGATGCCCACGGCGATGGCCAGGATTCGCCGGGTGGCCACCCCGATGGCGAAGAGGGGAGCCACCATCACCACCGCCTCCGGAATGTTCTGGAGGCAGATGGAGCCGGCCACGGTCAGCACTTCCCCCACCTCCCCCGTGCCGAAGGAGACGCCCGTCGCCAACCCCTCGGGAATCTTGTGGAGGGCGACGGCGGAGACGAAGAGCAGAACCTTCCCCACCCCCTGGTTGTGCCGGTGCTCCTCCTGGTCCACGCCGGCCAGATGGTGCAGATGGGGCACGATACGGTCCAGACAGCTCACCAGCCACCCTCCCAGAAGAGCCCCCGGCAACGCCATCAGAATCCCCCGGGGCGCCAGAAAGGCGGGAAGAAGAAGACCCACCATGGCAGCCGCCAGCATCACCCCCGCCGCAAAGCCCATGACGACGTCGTGGAAACGGTGGGGAATGCGGCGCACCAACAACCCCAGAAGACACCCCAATACGGTGGAGCCACAGACCGCCAAAGAGACAGAAATGAGGGTGTTCATGTTATAACTCGTTTATAATAAGTTAGTTATGATAAACTGTGGGAAGAAGGGAAAGAAATCTGCCCGGAGGCCGCGGGGAGGCGACCTTCGGGCAGAGAGACGAGGGGACGGGGAGGGAGGGCTCCCGGGGGAGCCTCCCGCCCGTTCCTGGCGCAGGGGCGAAGTCAGTGGCTAGCGCTTCCGGTATCCGCACTTGGGGCAGACCCCGTTTTCATCCAGGGCGATGCCGCAGAGGGGGCAGCGATCCACGGTGCCGGCGGGGGTGAACTCCTGGGAGGCGGCGTTCACACCGCTGGTGAAGGTGATCTTGGCGATGTTCAACTTGTCCTTGAGGAGTTCGTAGACCATCTTGATCATGCCCTCCACGGTCATGGTCTCCTTGGTGACCACCAGGCGGCATTCGGGATAGGCGGTGCAAAGCTCCGTCTTGAAGGCGGGCCCCTTCATGGTGTTGGTGGGGGCGCCGTCCCGGATTCCCTGCTTCTGGTAGACGTCCAGGATGGCGGGCAGGAGGGGATCGTCCTCCCGGAGGATCAGGGCGTGGTCGAAGTTCTTGAGGACGGACCAGGCCACCTTCTGGATTTCATTGCAGGGGAAGACCATGTTCACGCCGGGATTCACGGTGTCCTCCACCTCGAGGGTCAGGACGCCGGTGTGGCCATGGAGGTACTGGGCTTCGCCCTGGAAGCGGTAGAAGCGATGGGCGTACTGAAGATCAAAGGTCGTGATGGAACGCATGAGAAAAAGCACCTCCTGATTCCCGCCCTGCACGCAGGCGGTTTCTGAAACTTTCGGGCGGGACTCCCCGTCCTTCCCCCGTGCATGGGAAAGGAGCGGGGAGGCAGGGTGCACAAGCCCTTTGGGAAAAGGGCTCCGCAACGCCTAGTAGTTCTCGGCTTCCACCTGGAAGTAGGCCTTGGGATGGAAGCAGACGGGGCAGACCTCGGGGGCCTTCTCGCCGATGTAGATGTGGCCGCAGTTCCGGCACTGCCAGCGGTTCTCGCCCACGCGGACCCACACCTCGCCGCTCTCCAGGTTGGCCAGCAGCTTGCGGTAGCGCTCCTCGTGGTGCTTCTCAATGGCCGCCACACCCTCGAACTGACGGGCGATGGCCTCGAAGCCCTCCTGACGGGCAACCTCCGCAAACTCCTTGTACATCTGGGTCCACTCCTCGTTCTCCCCGGCGGCGGCGGCCAGCAGGTTCTCCGCGGTGGTGCCAATGCCGCCCAGGTGCTTGAACCACAGCTTGGCGTGCTCCTTCTCGTTGGCGGCGGTCTCCTGGAAAAGCGCGGCGATCTGCTCGTAGCCTTCCTTCTTCGCCTTGGAGGCAAAGTAGTCGTACTTGTTGCGGGCCTGGGACTCTCCGGCAAAGGCGTAGGCCAGATTGGCGGCGGTTTTGCTTCCTTTCAGTTCCATAAGGATTCCTATTCTCCTCTGATTGCTTCGTTCTCGGGACCATTGCCGAAACACCAGGATGCCCGGCAAAAAAAGGGAAGGACGACGGAAAAAAGGGCGGCGCGCACTGGGACGACGCCCCCAAACCCCTGGTTTCGTCATTTCAAATAAATTTAACCTTCAATTCTGGATTGCAAGGGCCATCCCCGAGGTTTTTCCTCTTTTTCTTGCCTCCCCGGGTGATGCCCCTTTCCCCTTGTTTCTCAGGCCAGGGTTGCGTTGTGTGTTGCGAAGAGTCGGGATTGTCCGTCGGCCAGGAGGAGCTGGACGCGTCCGGGTTCGGCGACGAAGGTGTCGTCGGCGGGGGAGAAGAAGGCGAAGTCGCGCCATTCCAGGGTGAGCTGGAAGGGTTTTTCCTCTCCGGGCTGCAGGGGGAGTTTGGTGAAGTTCCGCAGGACTTTTCGGGGGCGTTCCTCCCGTTGGCATTGTGGCTGGGCGACATAGAGCTGGACCAGGGCTTGTCCGGGGAGGGCGCCGGTGTTGCGGACTTTTCCGGTGATGGCGAGGCGCAGGGACTTGTCGGCAAGGGAGCCGGTGACTTGCACCTGGTTGTCGGCCTGGTAGTCGAATTGGGTGTAGCTGAGTCCGTAGCCGAAGGGGAAGCGCGGCGTGATGCCTGCCCGGTCGAAATGCCGGTATCCGATGAAGATGCCCTCGTCGTATCGGACGTGGGGGGTGGCGCCATCCCGGACGCCGGGGTAGTTGCCGTTGGCATGGCAGGCGTAGTGGGAGAGTTCCCTGCCCCAGGTGAAGGGGAGATGCCCCTCCGGGGTGGCGGCGCCGGTGAGGATGTCCACCAGGACGTTTCCACATTCCTGTCCGGGATACCAGAGATCCAGGAGGGCGCTGACGGAGTCCAGCCAGGGTTCCACGTTCATGACGGAGCCGCCCAGCAGTGCCACGACGACCCGGGGATTGGCCTGGGCGAGGGCGGCGAGGAAGGAGGATTGTCCCTCGGGCAGTTCCAGGGAGGGGATGTCGGCGTCCTTCACATCGCCCCAACCGATGCCCTCCCGGTCGTAGTGGTGGTTGCTGCCGCCCACATAGAGGACGAGGTCCGCCCGGGCGGCGGCGTCGAGGGCCTGTCGCCGGAGGAGCTGTTCGTCCTCCCGGAGGAGCACCTTGCATTCGCAGGGTTCTTCGGGGACGTTGTGGTAGCCTGTGATTTCCAGTGTGTAGGCATGTCCCGCGGCCACCTGGATTTCGGCGGCGTTGTCCATCAGTTCGATTTGGCTTTCGTCCAGGAGGCGTTTGCCATCCAGGGCGAGGGTGGCGTTGCCCAGGCGGGAGGCCAGCAGCCCCATGTGCCAGAGGCCATCCTTGGCGGGGGTGAATTTGGCGCGCACCCTGAGGAGATAGTTTCGGTTCAGGAGGATGTCCGGGGTGGATTCCAGGCCGGCGGCCAGGGCCACGCCGAAATGGAGGGTCAGGTTCTTCCGGGGGAGGGTGAGGAAGGGTGCCTTCCCCGAGGCCAGGGCGCTGGCGTCGTCGTAGAATTCGCAGAGACATTCCTGGACCAGGGATTCCGGGAAGTCCTGGGCGTCCCGGAAGAGGACGCCGGGGGCGTATTCCACCACGCACTGGTCTCCCAGGCGGGCCTGGAGGGCTTCCCGCACCGTCACTTCGTGGCGGGGATGGACGGCGCCGCTGCCGCCGCTGTGAAGGAGATCCCGGTGGTGGCGGAAATCCGCGGAGGGGCCGCAGAGGAGGATGCGCATGCCCTTGCGGGGGCTCAGGGGGAGGATGCCGTCGTTCTTGAGGAGGGTGGTGGCTTCGCAGGCGATGTCCCGCGCGGTCTTGCCGTGGGCGTCCGTGGCGCCCTGTCCCTTGGAGAGGTCCCGGTGTTCGGTGACCCGGAGGATGAGGCGCAGCACCCGGCGCACATGGTCGTCCAGCTCCTCCGGGGTGATTTTCAGGGCGCCCAGCTGATCCCCGAGGGGGGCGTTCATCCAGTTGGAGGCGCAGCCCCCCATCTCCAGATCCAGGCCGCCCCGCAGCGCCTCCATGGCCGCATGGGTGCCGCCCCAGTCGGAGACCATGACGCCGTCGAAGCCACATTCGTCCTTGCAGAACTCCTGCTGGGTGTAGCGACATTCCGAGGCATAGCTGCCGTTGATGCGGTTGTAGCTGGACATGATCATCCAGGGACGGGCCTCCCGGATGACGATTTCAAAGGCCTCCAGATAGAGTTCCCGCAGGGTTTTCTTGTCGCACCGGCTGTCCCCCACGGTGCGGCAGATTTCCTGGTTGTTCAGGGCGAGATGCTTTGGGGTGGCGGCCACGCCCATGCCCTGGCAGCCCCGGACGTAGCCCGAGGCGATCTTCCCCGCCAGGACGGGATCTTCCCCGTAATACTCGAAGTTTCTTCCGTTCAACGGGGTACGCATAAGATTGAAGCCGGGGCCCAGGGAGACGTGGACGCCTGTCGCCAGGGCCTCCTCCCCGATCACCCGTCCGAAGACCTCGGCGGTGCGGGGATTCCAGGTGGCGGCCAGCGCCATTCCGCAGGGGAGCGCCGTGTTGGGAGTGCCGTCCTCCACCCGGATGCCCTGGGGGCCGTCGGCGCACATCACCCTGGGGATGCCGGCCTCGGGAATGCCGCCGAACTCCATGGTGTTGATCCCGTGGAGAAGGGCCATCTTCTGGGGGAGGGAGAGTCGGGCGAGGATCTGGTCGATGCGCTGTTCCATGGAGAGGGAGGGAAAAGGAGGGGGGGCTGGGCAAGGGGGAAATATCGGGAAGAATATAAGCGGTCTTTAGAACCCCCCGGGGGCACGGAGGCACAGGGGCTTCTCCCGCCGCGCCCCGGGATGCCTGTCGTCTCCTCCCGTTCCCCGCCGGCGGGGGTGTTTTCGCCGCTGCGCGGGCATCCTGGGGGGAGGAAGGCAAAAAATCCTGGCAGGGGCTTGCAAATCGGCGTGCGGGGAATATCTTAAGCCCGCTTTACGAGCCAGGAGCTGGAGTTGTAGCGCAATTGGTTAGAGCATCGCCCTGTCACGGCGAAGGTCGTGGGTTCGAGCCCCATCAACTCCGCCAGTCTCCTTTTCGTAAAGGTCATATTTTCTGCGTGGAGTTGTAGCGCAATTGGTTAGAGCATCGCCCTGTCACGGCGAAGGTCGTGGGTTCGAGCCCCATCAACTCCGCCAGTCTTCTTCGGCCGCCGTGGAATTCCAGTTTCCTCGGCGGCTTTTTCCGTTTCCGGATTTTCTCCATGGAACTTTTTTTTCAGGAAAAGCCCACCCCCAACCAGTGGTGGGACTGGCATTGGCAGTGGGAGCATGCGGCGCGGACGCTGGAGGAGGCGGCCGCCTATCTGGGCGTCTCCCCTGAAGCCCTGGGCGGGGGGCGCCGGGGCCAGGAGGCCTACCCCCTCTTCGTGACTCCCTACTATCTCTCCCTGGCGGAGCGCCCCTCCCTCCAGGACCCCATTCTGCGGCAGTGCCTCCCCTCGGACGAGGAGGTGGATTGCCAGGCGGGGGGAGAGGCGGACGCCCTGGCGGAGGAGGCTCATTCCCCGGTGCCCCGCCTGGTGCATCGCTATCCCGACCGTGCCCTCCTGGTGACGGGCAATCTCTGCGCCCTCCATTGCCGCCATTGCATGCGGAAGCGGGACTGGGGACGTCCTCTGCCGCCCTTGACCCAGGAGGAGCTGTCCCAGGTGGCGGCCTATCTCCGAGGGCATCCCCAGGTGCGGGAGGTGCTGATTTCCGGGGGCGATCCCCTGATGCTGCCGGAGGAGAATCTCCGGCAGATTGTGGGGACCCTGTCCGCGGTGGAGTCCGTGGAGATTCTCCGCTTCGGGAGCCGGGTGCCCTGCGCGTTGCCCCAGCGGGTCTCTCCCCGTCTGGCGGCGATTCTCGCCGGCGGCAAGCCCGCCTGGCTGGCCTGTCACTTCAACCATCCCCGGGAGTTGAGCCGGGAGGTGCAGGCGGCCTGCGACATCCTGAACCGGGCGGGGGTCTCCATGGTGAACCAGAGTGTCCTGCTCAAGGGGGTGAACGACGATGCGGAGACTCTGGGCAAGCTCTTCACCTCCCTGCTGCGCTTCCACATCAAACCCTACTATCTCTTCCACGGGGACCCCATCCAGGGGGCCATGCACTTCCGCACCGGTCTGGAGAAGGGACTCCAGATCATGGACCGGCTCCGGGGACGCATCTCCGGAATGGCCCTCCCCGCCTTCGCCTTCGATCTGCCGGGAGGCGAGGGCAAGATTCGCCTCCAGCCGGAGCAGTGCCTGGGACAGGACGAGGCGGGGAATCCCCTCTTCCGCTCCTGGCAGGGGAAAAACATCCCCTATCCCCAGGGATGCGGCCTGTCCTGATTCCTCCCGCGCAACGCCCAATCTCCGATTCCATGAAAAAATCTCTCCTTGCCTTCCTTCTCCCCTTCCTTGCCATGACCACACTCCTCGCCCAGTCCATCCCCATCCCCGCCTGGTTTGACCAGGAGGTGGAAAAAGTCCAGCAGCGCATCCTCCAGTGGCAGGGAGAAGACCCCGTGGTCCTCTTCCCCATCATCACCGACGTCCATTCCGGGGGGCGGGAGACCTATCGTCATGTGGCCTATCTGAACCATGCCGCCAAATCCCTCCCCTTTGATTTCATCGCGGATTTGGGGGACATCGGCCTGGATGTGCCCGCCACCAAGGAGATGAAGGATGCGCTGCCATTCCTGAACCGTCATGCGGAGCTCCATCATCAATTCCCGGGAATCTCCATCAATCTGGTGGGCAACCATGACCAGAACCGGAGCGCCGGCCCGGGAAATGGCTTCAACGACCGGGAACTGGGAGACTTCTTCAATGTGCCCAGCTTGCGGAAATCCACTTCCCTGCGGCAGCTGACCCTGGCGGACAACGGCACCTACGGCTTCGTGGACATCCCCGCCAGAAAGGTCCGGGTCTTCTTCCTGAACACCAGCGATCGCCAGGACCCCGCCTATTACACCGTCTCCATCCCCCAGATGCAGTTCCTGGCCTATCATATGCAGTTCACCGAGCCGGGATGGACCGTCCTGGTGCTCTCTCACTACTGCATGTGGGATGGCCTGGGCGCCTGGGCAAGAAGCGAAACCCGGGGCACCCACTGGGAAACCCTCCTGACCATCTTCCGCCAGTTCAACGCCGGCGGAAAAGGGGAGATGGAAGGGGTGAAGTGGGACTTCTCCCGCAATGTGGATTGCCGCCTGGCCGCCTATATCACCGGAGACTCCCATTTCGACGTGACGGAGGTCCATGACGGCATCCTGGTGGCCATCTCCCAGGGCTTCGGGGGAATCGACCCCATCGATGTGCCCCGCTGGGCATCCCGCCTGGATTTCAACCCCGCTCAACAGACCCTGGTGGATATCGTGGCGGTGAAACCGGAAAAGAAGGAACTGCGCATCTTCCGCATGGGCATCGGCGGAGAGGAACGGGACCGGAATTTCTCCTGGAAGGAATAGTGTTCCCCCGGGGGGGGAGAGATACAGTATGCGACTTCATAACACGCGAATAATAAGTGTGTTATGAAGTCTCTTCTATTCCCTCCGTCGGAGGGCGCAGGCGGCGCCCAGGAAGAGGAGTCCCAGGAGGGCGGGGACGGCGACGAGGAGGATGCGGCGGAGACTTGCCGAGAGTCGGTGGCTTTGGCTCTTCCTTCTTTCCTGAAGTAGCGTGGTCCGCTTTTCCAGGTATTCCTGGAGATTTCGGACGGTGAAATCCACGGTTTTCGGGGTTTGGAAGAGGGTGGGGTGCTGGGACCAGTCCGGGAGGAAATCGGGGATTTCCATGGCCTCCGTGGTGATGTTTTTCGGATCCTCGGTGATGCTTCTCTTTTGGAGGAGCATGTGGGTTCTTTTGTCCACCAGCCAGCTGCGCGTCATGGGATGTTGTTCCTCAAACCCCTCATCCGGCTCACAGCATCCGGTGATTTGAGAGAGAAGAAGGGGGGAATCTTTCTGCTTTTCCCGGGAGAGGGTGGCGGTGATTTCCCAGACGGGACGATTTCGGAAGACCACCTCCCGCATCCGGAAGTCGCAGAAGTCGAATTCCTTTTCAAAGGGACGGAGATAGATTCCCTCCAGTTCATACAGACGGAGCAACGCCCCGGAACGTGCCGTCTTCCCGAGTTCGTGGTCCAGGATGAAATGCCCGTCCTCGTTCTGGAGCAATGACAGGAGAATCTCCCCGTTTTCCGTCAAATCCAGGCGTCGGCATGCCGTGCCGTCGGGATTGGTGCGCTTGTAGTAGGTTCCCTTGCTGGCCTGGGGAAACTCCAGAAAGCGGATGTTGTTCTTCGTGATATAGCTGGCCTTGGCGGAGGTCTCGAAGGCCTGGAGGAGGAGCGCCCGGGGGGATTCTGTCTCCTGGGCTTGCGCTAGGGAAAGGAGGGGAAAGAGGGCGAGGAGCAGGAGGGGCAGGAAGTTGGCCATGGGGAGGAAGAGATTAGCGGAGGGTCTCGTGGGTGTCGGAGAGATAGACCATCCAGCCCTTGCCGGCGGCGACCACCTTCTGCTCCTTCCCATCCCAGGAAATGTTCGTCAGGGGAAAGACTTCGCTGTTGTGCACAACATCCATGTCCAGGAGCCAGCCTTCTCCGGAGGGGGCTGGCTCCTTGCGGAGCAAAAGGATGGAGAGGGAGTGGCGGTTGTTCCCATAGGCGCTCTGGGCGCAAAAGCCCCCCCGTTTGCTCAAGGGGAGCTCCTCCAGGGGAAAGGTGTGGCGCATCTCCTTGGCGAAGTGCTTTCCCTCGGAGAGGAGAGAAATGGCCACGCAGGGCTTCTTCTCCTCCATTCGCTCGAATTTCATATCCCGCTCTTTTTCTCTCCCGCAGGAAACCAGGAGAAGAAGAAGGAGGGGGAGGAAAGGAAGGGCGGGGCGGGAAAATCCAGGCATGGGCGGTTCCTTCGGAAGGAAAGGAGAAGGGAGAGGCGTGTCAGGCCGCATACCATAATACCTGTTTGTCATGAGCATGTCATGGTGTTCTTTCTGGCTTCTTCCGCGACGGGGGCGGCAGGGAGGGGAGGAAGCCTTTCCGGTCTTTTCTCTTTTCGGACAGGAGAAGCGCTTTGACGGCGGCTCCCGGGAAATTTCCGGGAGTGGATTACATTACGGGGCATGTACGGGGTGCTGCCCGGCGAGTGCCGGGATTGGCTGAGATGACACCCGAGAACCTGATCCGGGTAATGCCGGCGGAGGAATGACCATGAACGACTGTGCGCGTGTGTGCGCCCGGGAAGGGCGCAAGTTTGGCTTGATTTGGTTTGGTGCGGCGATTTCCCTGGCGGAAATCGAAGCGGGATTATGGAGTCGGGGATGTCCCTCGGCCGTGGTGCTGGGGCATGTGGTGGGAGGCGTCATGCTCTTCCTGGCGGGAATGTTGGGGGCGAGGCTGCGGAAGAACGGCATGGAGTGCACCCAGACCTTCTTCGGGCGCCCGGGCATGGTCTTCTTTGCCGCCGCCAATGTGCTGCAGCTGGTGGGCTGGACCGCCGTCATGCTGGCCCAGGGAACGTACGCCGCCAAGGCATTGGTGGGCAAATGCCCCGCCCCGGTTCTGACTCTGGTGCTGGGCGCCCTGGCCATTGCCTGGATCTTCGTGGGCTTGCGCTCCTTCTCCTATGTGACCACCGTCACCATGGTTCTCCTGCTGGGCATGGTGGCGGTGCTGACCTGGAAGGTCTTTCAGGGAGGGGATGTTGTGCCTCTGGAGCAGGCGCCCTCCTTCTGGGAAATCTTCGAACTCTCCCTGGCCATGCCCCTCTCCTGGCTGCCCCTGATCTCCGACTACACCAAGGAGACCCCCGCCCCCAGGACCGCCTGCGCCGTCTCCGCTCTGGTCTACACCCTGGGAAGCCTCTGGATGTATGCCGTGGGCATCGGACTGGCGAGAATCGGACAGGACAACATCACCGGGGGCATCGTCTTCGTCCACATGGGAATCTGGGCGCTGCTCATCGTCCTCATCTCCACCACCACCACCACTTTCCTGGACGCCTATAGCGCCGGAGAATCCGCCAAGGCGGTCTTCGCCAAGGTGCCTCCCAAGATGGTGGGCTGCGTGGTCTGCCTCCTGGGCATCCTGCTGGCCTGCCTGGGAATCATGGACAAGTATATCGACTTCCTGTATCTCATCGCCTCCATCTTCGTGCCCATGGCCACGGTGATGCTGGTCTCCTGGGGCGTCATGAGCATGAGCGGGACGAAGCGTTCCTCCCCGCCCCTGCTTTGCGCCTTGAATGTCGTGGCTTTTGTGGCGGGATTCCTGGCATATCAGTTCGGGCAGAAACTCGTGCCCGGCCTGACTCCGTCGGTCCTGGCCATTCTGGTCAGCGGCATTCTGGCCCTGGCGGTCAATCTGGCCATGGGGATGACGTCTCCCCGGAAGGAGATCTGCCGATAGGGCAAGAACGAGGGGGGAGGGCGCCGCAGGGGGGCGGCGCCCGTGGATAGTGGTGCGGCGCCCGTGGAGTAGCTAGGGTGCGGCGTCAGGATTTGCGTTTATAGAGGGCGATGGCTTTGGCCACCTCCTGGCTTTCCCGGAGGAGATTTCGTATGGTTTCCGGGTCGGTGGCGGTCTGGAGGCGTTGGCTGAGTTCCCGGCGGCGCTGGGCGAGATTCTGGTAATCCAGGCGTTGCTGGCAGTCCTTCATGACCTGCTGGAGCAGAGGGGAGAGGTTGCCTTCGGCATCCAGCGTCTCTTTCTCGAAAGAGGAGCAGGCGAGGACGGCGCCGACCTCCGGAGTGGTGCCCAGTTCTCCCTGGAGCAGAAGCTTCCGGGCTCCCTCCCAGTCTCCCTCCGCTGTGCCGGCCAGCAGCAGATTCAGGGCGCGCACCACGGGATTCTCGACGCTCATGGCTTTTCCCAAGTCCAGGTTCGCCCAGGCCTCCGCCACCGGTTGAAAGTTGACGCAGAGATCCAGCATGATTTTGGCCAGGGCGGTGATTCCCTGATGGTCGTGGAAGAGGACGGCCAGGTTTTCCTCCTGCGGGGGAGCATCCGGGAGAATGCCCGGGGGAACCGCGCCCGGAGCGGGGGAGCGTGGGCTCCCCATGGTCTGGAGCCTCTCCTTCCGTTCCGCCTCCTGCTGAATCAGCCGATTCAGCTGGTCGTCCACAAGCTTGGGCGGCAGCCCCAGGTCTCCGGCCAGCTTCTGCCCATATTCGTAGCGGGTCACCTGGTCGGGGATGGTGGCGAGAAGGCCCAGCATCCGGGTGACAATCTTGCTTTTCGCCTCGGGGGTCTCCGGGGGAGTCTCCTGGATCAACTGGCTGAAGTAGTAGGGAATGGCGGGCTGGAAGGCCGCCATGACCTTGCGCAGGGCGTCGGCGCCGCCGTGCCGGAAGAGGCTGTCCGGATCCTCGCCGGGGGGCAGGCGAATCACCTGGACACCCAGGTTCTGCGCCAGCAGGAGAGGCAGGGTGCGCTCGATGGCGTGGAGGCCGGCGGCATCCCCGTCAAAGGCCAGATGAACCTGGGGCACCTTGGTTCTGGCCAGCATCCGGGCATGGTCCTCGGTGAAGGCGGTGCCCTGGGCGGCCAACGCCTCCCCCACGCCCGCCCGATGGCAGGCGATGACATCCAGCTGACCCTCGCAGATCACGGCGCGCCCGGCATTGTGGAAGGAGGATTTGGCCAGATGGAAGCCGTAAAGGAGCTTGCTCTTGTGGAAGAAGTCGGATTCCGGGCTGTTGACGTATTTTCCCTCGTTGGCCCTGCCTGGAGTCTGGGTGAAGAGCCGTCCGGAGAAGCCCACGACCCGGGAGAGGTCGTCGCAGATGGGGAAGATGATGCGGTTTCTCCAGCGGTCCAGGAGGCTGTTGGGGTCCTTGTGGCTGGGATAGCCGATGCCGGTCTCCTGGATCAGATCCCGGGAGAAGCCCTGGGAGAGGGCCCAGGCGCAGGCCTCGTTCCATCCGTCCGGGGCGAAGCCGATGCGGTATTTCTGAAGCGTCTCCTGATCCAGCCCCCGCTCCCTCCGCAGATATTCCCGGGCGGCCTTGCCCTGGGGGGAGGTGAGGCTGCTCTGGAAGAAGCCGGCGACCTCCTCCAGGAGCCGGCGCCCCAGCTCTCCGCGCTTGTGTTTCTCCTGCCAGTGGGGGTCCCGGGAGTCTTCCTCCTCCGGCACGGCGATGTGGTAGAAGTTTCCCAGCCAGCGGATGGCGCCCAGGAAGTCGGTGTTGGTCAGTTCCTGCACCAGACGGATGGCGTCTCCCCCCTTGCCGCAGCCGAAGCAGTGGTAGAATTGTCTGCTGGTGTTGATGTGAAAGGAGGGGGTGCGCTCCTGGTGGAAGGGGCAGCAGGCCTTGAAGTCGTTGGCGCCCCCCTTCTTCAACTCCAGATGGAAGGCGCGGGCCACCTCCGCGATGTCCGTCCGATTCCGGATTTCGTCGATGATTGCGTCGGGGATGGCCATGGGCTCACTGCCTCCGGGTGAGTTTGCGCAGACGGTCCACGATTCTCTGGCACCCCTCCGGATCCTGCCCGCCCTTCTGCTTCACCTGCAGACATTGAATGTAGGCCCGCTTCGCCCGGGGAACGTCGTTGAGATAGAGGTCGTAGGCGATGGCCAGATTCTGAAGCAGGACCTCGTTCCGGGGACAGCGGGCCAGCCCCTCCTGGAAGAAGGTGGCGCCCATCTGGGGATTCTGGCGCATCATGGCCAGCATCCCCAGGGCGTTGTAGAGTTCCGGGGCGCTGCGGTACGGCTCCCGGATCCGCAGGGGCTGGAGAATCTGCAGAGCCTGGGACTGGAGATTGTTCTGAAGATAGCATTTCCCCAGGAGCATCTGGATCTTGCCCCGGTGGGGCGAACCCGGGGGCAGGAGACGGAGGGCCTCCTGCAGGGGAGGGATGGCGTTCCGGGAATCCCCGCTTTCCAGAAGCACCCAGCCGTAGAAGAGCCAGGCGTCATAGCGCTCCGGAAAGGCGCGGGTGGCTTTGTGGAGATTGTAGATGGCCTGGCTGCGGACGCTCTCCCGGCTGGCGTTGAGGAAAAGGCAGTATCCGTGGAGAATCTGGGCGTCCGCCAGCTTGGGGACATGGCGCAGGCAGCGTTCCGTGTCGTCGATGGCGTCCTGGAGGCGTCCCTGGAGCGCGGCGTCCCGGGCCCGGTCCATGATGGTCTCCACCTCCGGACGTCCGCAGGAGGCCAGAAGGAACATTCCGGCCAGGGCGAGGAGGAGAAGGAGGAGGGGACGGCGCATGCGGGGGAGGGAAGGGGAGGAGGTGTCTAGCGCGGGGAGAAGGAGCGGAGGAGTTCCTGGGCGTGGGCCTTGGCGGCGGCGTCCTCCGGCTCCGCTCCCAGCATCCGGGTGAGCTCCTCCACCCGCTCCTGGGAGGAGAGGAGACGCACCCGGGTGATGGTCCGCTCTTCCTCCAGGCACTTTTCCACAAGATATTGGCGGTCGGCGGCGGCGGCGATGACGGGCAGATGGGTGATGGAGAAGACCTGGTGTTCTTTGCCCAGGGCATGGAGTTCCTGGGCGACGGTGGCGGCGGTGCGCCCGCCGATGTTGGCGTCGATCTCGTCGAAGAGGAGCACGGGCAGGTCGTCCACCTGGGAGAGTACCGTTTTGATGGCAAGCATGACCCGGGCCACTTCTCCGGAGGAGGCGGCTTGGCGAAGGGGGGCCATGGGCTCGCCCTGGTTGGGGGCGAAGAGGAATTCCAGGGAGTCGGCGCCCTCCGGTCCCGGGGTGGCGGGGGAGAGGCTGGCCTGGAAGAGGGCTTTTTGGAAGCCCAGATGCTGGAGTTGCCGGGTGATGGCCTGGGAAAGCTCTTCCGCACCCTGGAGGCGACGGAGATGGAGGCGCTGGCAGGCCTCGCCGTGGCGGCGTTCCGCGTCCTGGAGGGCGTCGGTCAGGCGGGCAAGTTCCTCGCCGCGGGTGCTGGCGCGGCGCAGACGCTCCTGGAGTCGCCGGGCACGGTCCAGCACATCCTGGAGAGTGGGCCCGTAGCGCCGTTTCAGTTTCTGGATGCAGTCGATGCGCTGCTCCATTTCCTGGAGGGCCTCCTGGTCCAGTTCCAGGGAGGCTCCGTAGTCCCCCAGCTCCACCCCCAGATCGTTCAGCTCCTGGGAGAGGGTGTCCAGCCGTTGGAGGAAGCCTTCTCCCCGTTCGGAATCCAGGCGTGCCAATTCCTCGGCGTGGCGAATCCAGGGGGCCAGCAGGTCCACCAGGGAGTTTTCCCCCTGGGAGAGCCCCTGGGAGAGCATTCCGGCCAGGGCCTGGAGCCGGGCGCCATTGGAAGCCACCCGATGTCTGGCCAGCAGGGCTTCCTCCTCGCCGGGGGAGAGGGCGGCTTCCTGAATCTCCTGAAGCTGGTGGGAGAGCAATTCCTGCTCCTCCGGGGGAAGGGCATCCTCCCGAAGAGCCTGGAGCTCCTTCTTCAGGGAAACCCATGCGCTCCATTCCCGGCGGACCTCCTCCAGCAAGGAAGTGTCGGTGCAGAAGATGTCCAGGAGATGGAGCTGGCGGGCGGGGGCCAGAAGGGAGTGGCTCTCGTTGGGGCCGTGGATGTCAATCAGCGCCTCGCCAAATTCCTTCAGCAGGGCCGCCGTCACCGGCGCCCCGTTGACGAAGGCCCGGGAACCGCTGGGGGTGATGACCCGGCGCAGGAGAAGACGCCCCTCCTCCCGGGGAGGAAGGGACAGGGCCTCCAGACGCTGGTCCAGCCATGCGGCAAGGGCGGGATGCTCCGGTCCAAAGTGAAAGAAGCCGGAGACTTCGCAGCTCTCCGCGCCCCGGCGGATGAGGGAGGCGGCGGCACGCCCCCCGGATAATAGCCGCAACGCCCCCAATACCAGGGATTTGCCCGCACCGGTCTCCCCCGTGACCGCCAACAGACCCGCCCCGAACTCCAAGTGAAGCTGGGGGACAAGCACCAGGTTGCGGATGTAGAGGGATTCCAGCATGGAAAACGCGGGGGCGCCTGCCCCGGGACACCCCTCCGGCCCGCCAATCCAGGCAGGGAAGGGGAGGGCGCCCGGGGACCTCGGTTGCGCCGCAGGACGGAGAGACTACCGGCGGGTGCCCAGAGCCAGACCGTTCGTGGTCATGTATTCGTAGCTCTGCTCCAGAGCCTTCCACATCTCCACGGAGCAGTAGTCCAGCTCCACGATGACGCCTTCCACATGGTCGGGGGCGGCCTTCACCAGCTCGGGGATGGGCAGAGTGCCCGTGCCCAGGGGCAGCAGCTCGATGGGCTGGTCCAGCAGGCCGTTCTTGTAGCCCGTGTCCGACGTGGACTGCTGCTGCTGGCAGATGCCGTCCTTGATATGCAGCAGCACGGTGCGGTCGGCGAATTTGTTCAGCATCTCCACGGCGTTCTCCTTGCCGTAGTTGGTGGACCAGAAGCAGTCCAGCTGGAACTTCACGCCGGCGGGGATCAGATCCCGGTAGTGCTCGTAGGCGAGGCGGCCGTCGGCCATGCGGGCGAACTCGAACCAGTGGTTGTGCTGGAAGAGCTCATAGCCATTGCGGGAGAGCACCTCGTAGATGCGGGTGGTGTTCTCGGCGGTGGCCTTGATGGCGTCCTCGTCCTTGAAATCGGCGGTGCCGTAGCCGCACACGATCCGCTTCACGCCCAGCTCGTCGGCGATGTCCATGCACTCGCCCACGTTGTGGATGCCGGCGCACCAGGGAGAGTGGCTGGAAATCATGTCCATGCCCAAGTCCTGGATCCGCTTCCGGAACTCCCGGGGGCGAATGTCGAAGAGACCGGCGGGCTCCACGAGCATGAAGCCAATCTCGGCAATCCTCTTGAGGACCGCATCAAAGTCTTTGGCCGCATCCTGGCGGACGGAATACAACTGAACACCAAGGGGTTTGGGAGTCATGGCTAAAGTTCCTGGAAAGAGAGGGAATTGAACAGAAGGGACACACGCAACTCCCTCTACGAGGGAGAACGCCGGGTACTGTAAGCGGCATACGCCTTTTTTCCCTCCCCTCCCGACGGAAATCCGCAAAGAGAACACACGGGAAAGACGCCTCTTCGGCTCCCCTCCCCCGAATCCCGGGCGCCCTGCGTCACGGGAACAAAAAAGCCCGCCGCCATTTCCCCCTCCCCCCGCGGCGTGGGCGGGGAGGAAGGGAAGGGCGACAGGCTGATGGGAAGCCAGTCAGTTTCCTGGTTTCGCTACTGGGAAAGAGCGACGGAGTTCTCTGGCGGGGAAGCGTCCCGGGGGTGTGTGGATGTTCCGGGACGTGTCGGTGCGACTACCGATTGTATCCCATGCCGCCGTGAGGGCGCGGGCCGCGGGGTTCCCGGGGTTTCGCCTCGTTGACGGTCAGGGTGCGGCCATGGTCTTCCTTGCCGTTCATCCCGTCGATGGCGGCCTGCGCCTCCGCGTCATCCGCCATCTCCACAAAGCCGAAGCCCTTGGAGCGGCCGGTGTCGCGGTCGGTGATGACCCGAGCGGAATCCACCTTGCCGAACTGGGAGAAGATTTCATTGAGTTCGGCGTCGGTGACCGCGTAGCTCAGGTTGCCAACGTAAAGATTTTTGCCCATGTGATTTCTTTGGATTGCTCCGGATCAGGTTCTCTTGTCCCAAATGCTTTCTGACCTCCCTTGCGGAAGGGGCTGGTTGATCTTTCCTGGGGACAATGGTAGGAGGAAAGGAGCCTTGTGGCCCAATCGGGAGAACGTGGCGGAGAGAAGGGAGGCGGGGACAGGCCAGGAAAGACACGTCTGGTTCTCAATTCCCTCTGACGGGAGTTCTTTCGACTAACACAGGAAATTATACCAAAAACGAATGAAATTTCAAGAGTTGCCGCAAAAAAAATCCAATTTCCTTGGAAAAATCTTTGCAACTCATTGGAGGGGATATAAATCTGTTCCCTGGAGAGGGGGGCTGAAATTCCCGAGATAAGGGGGAAAAACAGACCGGACAAAAGCCCCAGGCAGACCAGGATGCTTTCCCCGGATTCAAGACAGAATTGGACAACTTTCTTGCGGGGAAATCGGACTCGCGGGGCGGGTCACGGGCAGGAGAAGCCTTCCCGGGCGAACCACTGGGCAGCCCGCTGGATCTGGTCTCCCTGGAGTTCCAGGACGCCCTCCACGAATCTGGCGCCGACGCCCAGGGCCTCCTTCACCCGGGAGCACAGCTCCATCTGCTCGGCCAGCTCCAGGCTTTGGAGCCCCTGCACGCAGGTGACGGTCTTGCCGCCCCGTCCCTTTCGGCGGAGCTGGAAGGTGATTTTCTGGTGTTTCCGGGGTGTGCTTCCCCGGGAGGCGTTTCCCAGCGTGATGGCTTCCGTCTCGCCGAAGGCCTTCAGGAGGGCCTGGTCTTCGGGGGAGAGGGCTTGGCGCCGCAGTTCCTCCGGGGAGGGCGGGGGCGGCGGCGGGGGCTTGACGGGTTCGGGCAGATCCACCTTCAAGTCCAGGAAGGGATTGTTCCAGTTTTGCTCCGTCAGGGCGGGTTTGGACTCCCCGTTTTGCTGTTTTTTCCGTTTCATGGCTTTTCCCCGGCGAGGGTCTGATAGAGGAGGTCCACATCCACGCGGCAGCCGGGGAAGCAGCGGTCCAGTTCCCTCTGGAGGGAGGCGTTGAGCCGGATTTCCTCCTCCATGGCGTCGAATTCCTGTCGGGGCACTTGGAGGAGCCGGACGGGTCTTCCCAGCTTTCGGTCGTAGACCAGGAACACCAGGCGGTCTTCCTCCTTCTGTCCGAAATCGAAGAGGAGGCGATGTCGGGCGGGGGAGAGGTTGGCGTCCTCCCCCGCGCCGCCCTGGAAGAGCTGATATTTGGCATATTCCACCACCCGGTCGTCCAGGTTCCGCTGGTGGAGGAAGATCTTTTCCAGGAAATCCTGGCGGGTGAAGACCAGGCGGGCGACGGGGCGCTGCACATTCTGGCTCCGGGCGACCTCGGTGACGGCCTCGTCGAACTGGAGGGCAAGCCCCTTGGCCTGCTCCTCGGGGAGCGGTTTGGGCTCCTGGGTCAGGATAAAGGGGCGCCGGGCGTCCCGGTAGACCAGGCGCACCGGCACATTCAGCACCTGCTGGCACTGGGGGCAGGGGGCGCAGTTCAGGGTGCCCCGCAGCAAGGCCTCCTCGTTGGCGTCCCCCGGTGTCAGGGAGGTGACGGGCGTGAACTCGAAACGATGCCCGCAATGGGGACACTGGAGGGTGGCGACTGGCATGGGAGGGGGGGGATGGTCTCTACTTCAGGGCGTCCAGGAGGGTGGAGAGCTGCTGCACCCCCACGAACTCCTTCACCTTCTGCCCGTCCCGGAAGACCAGGAGAGTGGGGATGGAGAGGACGTTGAAGCGCATGGCAAGCCCGGCCTGCTCGTCCACGTTGACCTGGGCGATCCGGGCGCCCGTGGCTGCCAATGCCTCCAGCCCGTCGTTCAGGATTTTGCCCTGCATCCGGCAGGGGCCGCACCAGGTGGCCCAGAAGTCCACCAGCCAGGTGCCCTTGGCGACGGTCTCCTGGAACTTTTCGGCGGTGAGATGCTGAATTTCAGCCATGGTCGTGTCTCCTATTGCGGAACGAGGGGGGGGGAAGGGGGGAATCAGGGCAGGGGAGCCTGGGCGGGCCGGGAGCGGAGGTATTCCGCAGCGTCCATGCCGGCCATGGCGCCTGTTGCCGCGGCGATGACGGCCTGTTTATAGAGGGGATCGGTGCAGTCTCCCGCGGCGAAGACGCCCGCCAGGTTGGTGGCGGTGCGCTGGGGAGACGTGCGCTTAATATATCCGTCTGGGGTGAGGGCGACCCCGGTCTTCTCCAGGAGGGCGGTGTCCGGCTCGAAGCCCAGGGCAAGGAAAAGCCCCTGGACGGGCAGGGTGGCGGTCTCCCCGGAGCGGGTGTCCTGGAGGAGGAGCCCGGTCATGCGCCCCGCCTCGTCCTCCTGGATTTCCTGGACCCGGCTGTGGAGATGGAGCACCAGGGCGGGATGCTGGAGGAGCCTTTCCCGAAGCACCTGGGGGCCTTTCAGCTCCTCGGCGGGCACCAGGAGATGGAGGCGTTCCGCCAGGCCGCAGAGGAAGAGGGCCTCGTTGAGGGCGGCGCTGCCATTTCCCGCCAGGGCGATGGTCTTGCCCTTGTAGAAATGTCCGTCGCAGGTGGCGCAGAAGGAGACGTTCTTCCCCTGGAGCTTCCCCTTGTTTTCGGGCTGGCGGTGGCGTGCGCCGATGGCGAGAATCACGGCGCGGGCCTGGAGGGTGGAGCCGTCGTCCAGGACGAGGCGTTTCACGGGGGTGTCCAGGGTCACTTCCCGGGCGGTGTGGAAGAGGAGCCGCGCCCCCAGGCGTTCCGCTTGCCGGATCATGGCGTCCATCAGGTCGAATCCGGAGACGGGTTCGGGAAAGCCCGGGTAGTTTTCGATCTTCGGGGTTTGGGTCAGGAGTCCTCCGGGTAGGTTTCCCGCCAGGATGACCGGGCGGTATCCTGCCCGTGCGGCATAGATGGCGGCGGTGCAGCCGGCGGGGCCGGAGCCAAGGATGACCAGGTCTTCCATCATGGTGCAGAGGTGGGGGGTGTCGGTATAGTATGGCCGTCGTCGCCCTGGACGAGCTGGATTCGGGAGAGCGCGGCGGCGTTTTGGTTAAAATATCCCGGCAACCCTTGTTCATGGGGAGCGGGGAAGGTGTTTCGGGAGTGAAAGGAGGTTTTTCCGTGTCGCGGGAGGAGTCGGCAACCCAGTCCCCAAGGGAGGCGCAGGGCCTGCGCCTGGCGCTGTCCGGGGTGCTGTCCCTTGCCATGCTGGCGGGGATTCTCTTCGCCGTCCGGCGCACCCCCCGGGAATCCGCCCCCTCTCTTCAGGAAACCCCGCCGCCCGTGGAGCTGGTGACGCTCCCTCCTCCCTCTCCCGCCCCTCCTCCCCGGACGCCTCTCCGGGAGCCCCCTCCGCCGGAAACGCCTCCGGTGCGGAAGGAATCCCCCGCCGCCTCCTTGCCGCCGCCTCCCCGGCCCATCCTGCCCCCTCCTCCCATGCTGGAGGAAATCCCCGCCGAATCCCCCGTGGCGCTCCCGACGCCCCCTCCCCGGGAAACCATCCCCGCACCACCCTTGGAGGAGGAGGCGACGGATCCCCCCCGGGAGGAGGAAACGACGGCGGTGGAGACGCCTTCCGGCGACTCCCCTTATGAGGTCAGCCAGGTGGAGCGGCTTCCGGTGGCGCAAGGAGGGATTCCCGTGCATTTCCCCGCCCGGGCGCGACGCCAGGGAGTCTCCGGCCAGGCGGTGGTGGAGTTCGTGGTCAGCCGCCAGGGCGTGCCGGAGCAGATCCAGGTGGTGTCCGCCTCTCCTCCGGGATATTTTGAGGAGGCGGCCAGGGAGGCCGTGGAGAAGGCGCGCTTTCAGCCGGCGCTGCGGGAGGGAAAGCCCGTGCCTTGCCGCCTACGATTGCCTCTGGAATTTCACATTGAGTTATAACTCATTGTTGCGCAACGAGTTATAGATATATGTCAGTCCTGCTGGGGAGGCCAGGAGCGGCGCTGGGTCTTGCAGGAGGCGGCAAGGAAGATGGCCTTCAGTTCGGCCGCCGCCTTCTCCAGCTGGTCGTTCACCACCAGATATTGATATTCCGGCCAGGCCTCCAGCTCCTTCCGGGCGTTTTCCAGACGGCGCTTCAGGCTCTCCGGGGTCTCCGTGCCCCGCTTCCGCAGCCGCTCCTCCAGGACCTCCAGGGAGGGAGGGGCGACATAGACGAATTCCACGTTCTCCCGGAGAAATTCGGGGGGGAGGACGCTGCGCATCTGGCGGGCGCCCTGGACGTCGATGTCCAGCACCATGATGTGCCCCTTCTGGATGGCGTTCAGGAGGGGGGCCTTTGGGGTGCCGTAGAAGTTGCCGTGGACATTGGCGTACTCCAGGAAATCCCCCCGCTGGATGCCGTGGTGGAAGAGTTCCTGGGAGTAGAAATGGTAGTCCACCCCGTCCTTCTCTCCGGGGCGCGGGGCGCGGGTGGTGCAGGAGATGGAGAAGAGCAGTTGGGGAAAATCCTCCTTGATGCGGCGATAGAGGGAGGATTTGCCGGCGCCGCTGGGGCCGGAGAGGACGATGGCGAATCCGTGGCTCATGGGGTTCTGCACTGGAATTTCAGGGTTCGGTGGGAGAGGGATTCCACAATGCCCTCCCGGAGGGGCGCCAGAAGAAGGGCGTCCTGCTGCCGCGTGGCAGGGCGGGACAGGGTGATCTCCACGAGAATCTCCTCCCCCGTGACGGATTTCTTCTCCTGGGGAAGGCTGACGAGGCGCACCAGCTGGGCGGGGGCGAGGGTCACGCCCTTCTCCTTCAGGGCGTAAGCCAGCCACCATCGCAGGCTGGTGGGATTCCAGAGATAGAGTCGCTGGAGATGCTCCTCCGCTGCCGGGAGGTCGCCTTCCAGCAGGGCAAGGCGCCACAGGCGGTAGGCGGTGGATGCCCGGTGGGGACTGGTGGCCTGGAGACGCTCCAGGGCACGGCGCGCCGTGGGGAAATCCTCGCGGGAGAGGGCCAGGTCCGCCAGGGTCTGGGCGGGGGCGGGCAGACGGGGGGAACGGTCCATGGCCTTCTCCAGCAATGCCTTCTGGGAGGCGTAGGGCACGCCGGGACGGGCCAGGGCGTCCTCCGCTTCCTGGAAGGCCTTTTCCGCTGGCGCCTGGCACAGGCTGGTCAGGGCGAAGAGCCCCAGAAGCGCCAATGCCCAGGGCAGGAGGCGGGGAACGGGACGGGCGGCGGGTGGGGGAGCGGTGCCGGAGAAGGCAAGCAACCCCAGGAAGCCCGCCAGGGTGGCGGAGGAGACCACCATGTCGTTGAATTGCACCATGCCATGGGCGGTCCAGGCGCCCCAGGCGCCCAGGGCGGCGATGGCCAGCCCCGGGAGGGGGGCCGTGCGCTTCCGCAGCAGCCACAGGGTCAGGAGGAGGGGCGCCAGCAGACGGAGGAGGGATTCGGCGGCGCCGGGGATCCCGCATTGGGCCAGCTGGGCGAAGAAGAGGGAATGGGCGTCCCGCGCCTCGTCTCCTTCCCAGCCTTTCAGGCGAAGATGCCAGGGGAAGAATTCCCCCAGGCCGGCGCCGGTCCAGGGATGGCGCTGGAAGATCTGCCAGGCGGTGCCATAGTATTCCAGACGGACGGTGACAGTCTCCATCTTTCTGTGGGAGAGATGGTTGAGAAGGAGCGTCATGCCGCCGCCCGCCAGCATGGCGGCCAGGAGGAGAATCAGGACGCCCCGGCGGGAGAGTCTGTCACCCCAGGCGGCCAGGGCGGCTAGAAGCCCCCCCGCCAGCGCGCCCAGGATGGCGCCCCGGCTGCCGCTGAAGAGAAGGGCGCCTCCGGAGAGGAGGGCGGCGCCGCCGCCCAGAAGCCAGGATGCGGCCTTGGGGGAGGCGCACCGTTTGCCGAGCTGGAGGGCGCCCCAGAAGAGGAAGGGGCAGGCCAGCAGGAGCTGGGCGCCGTAGGCATTGGGGTCTCCGAAGGACCCCAGGGACCGGGTCTGCCGCATCTTGGCTTCCATGAGCTCCGTCAGGGGCTGTCCGGTGCTCCTGGCGTATTCCTGCTGGAGGCGCAGCGTCTCCTCCAGTCCCCCGAAATGCTGGGTCCAGCCTTGGAAGGCGGCCAGAAGGCCCCCCAGTGCCAGGGAGACGCCCAGCCAGGGGAGGAGTTTGGCGTCGTGCTGGGCGGTCCACCAGACTCCCCAGGCCACCAGGGAGATGGTGAAGAAATGCCAGAGCCAGCGGATGGCGTAGGCGGTCTCCGTGGTGTTGTGGCATCCCGCCAGCCCCGCCAGGAGGGGGAGGAGAGTCAGGAGGGGGATGGCAAGGGAGGGGGAGAGGGGGGGAAGGCGGCGATGGAGGGCGAGGCTGGCCAGCAGCAGCGCTCCCGCCAGGGTGGCGAGGAGGAAGTGGGGCTGGAAGGTGAAGAAGAGCCACTGCCAGAGGTCCATGGGATAGGCGGCCATCTCCTGGTAGCCGGTGGCGTAGTTCCAGCGGAAGGGGAGAAGGAGGACCAGGAGACACCACAGGAGGCGCAGCAGGAGGGCGGGGATGCCCGGGGCGTCCTGCGGGGCGGCGGGGGTCGGGATGGACGTGGTGCGGGAAGTCACGGTGTCTTGTTCTCCGGCATTTGCGGGGAGCGCAGGAGTTCCTTGGGCTCGCCGGAGGAGAAATGGAGGCAGCAGCGGGGCTGGTTGCACAGGCCCAGCTTGGAGGAGGAACGCCAGGGACCGGCGCCTTGGGCGGGGGGCAGCATCAGGGAGAGGAAGCCGTGGCAGCAGACGGGCCGTCCGCAGATGCCCAGGCCTCCCAGGATGGCTGCCTCCTCCCGGGGGCCGATCTGCCGCATCTCCAGACGTTGGGGGACGGCGGCGGCCATGCTGTGGAGAAAGCTGCGGAAGTCCACCCGCCCCTCCGCGGTGTAGAGACACACCAGGCACTTCTGGTCCAAGGTGAGATGGAGGGTGGTGAGGTGGAGATGGTCCAGGCGACATTCCCGGAGCTTTTCCTCCACCAGGGGCGTCATGCTCTGGGCAAGGGCCCGGTTCTCCTCCCGCTTGCGCCGATCCTCCTCCGTTGCCTTCCGGATGACCAGGGGAATCTTCGCCCCCTCCATGCGACGGGCGCCCCGCTCGGAACGCTGCCGCTCCCAGACGGCGATGTCCTCCGCGGGAGGACAGGGACAGGGAGCCTGCAGCCGCCCAGTCTCCAGAAAACGCTCGCACTGCAACACCACCAGCCCCCCGGGGCCGTAGCCCTCCCCCTCGGGGACGGCGCACTCGAAGGAAAGCCCGGGAAGAATCTGCTGGCGGTAGAGACGCAGCATGGAATCAGAGGGACAGCTTGCGCCGCTTCTCCTCCACGACGTCCCGGAGAATATCCTCCAGTCCGTGGCGGGGGTGATAGCCCAGCAGCCGGGCGGCCTTCCGCAGGGAGGGAACCCGGCGGTGCATGTCCTCGAAGCCGGGGCCGTAGGCTTTCTCGTAGGGGACGATCTCCAGGGGAGAGGAGGAGCCCGTGGCTTTCAGAATCTCCTTGGCCAGCTGGAGAATGGAGATTTCCTGGTCGTTGCCCAGATTGATGACCTGCCCGCGGGTCTCGGGATGGGAGGGGATGGCCACGAGGGCATCCACGATGTCGGCCACATGGGTGAAGCACCGGGTCTGGGTGCCGTCTCCGTAGACGGTCACGGGGAGCCCCCGGAGGGCCTGCTCCACCAGGGTGGGGATGACCATGCCGTATTGGCCGGTCTGGCGGGGGCCCACGGTGTTGAAGAGGCGCACCACGGTCACCGGGAGGCGGTTCTCCACCCAGTAGGCCAGGGTCAGGAATTCATCCAGGGCCTTGGCGCAGGCGTAGCTCCAGCGCCGGGTGCAGGTGGGACCCATCACGGTGTCGTCCTCCTCGCAGAAGGGGACCCGGGAACCCTTGCCGTAGACCTCGGAGGTGCTGGTGAGGAGGAAGGGGGTCCTGTGGCGGTTGCAGGCATCCAGGACCACCGTGGTGCCCCCCACGATGCTCTCGATGGTGCGGACGGGCTGGTCGATGATCAGACGCACCCCCACGGCGCTGGCCAGATGATAGACGTAGTCCGCCTGGGAGACCAGGCTCTCCACCATGGCGGCGTCGTTGACGGAGCCGGGATGGATGCAAAGGCCGCCCCTTCCCTGGAGGTCGATGCCCGTCAGGTTCATCAGGGAGCCTGTGGAGAAGTCGTCCAGGACATGCACCTCGTTCCCCCGGTTCAGCAGGGCATGGCAGAGATGGGAACCGATGAATCCGGCGCCGCCGGTGACCAGGATACGCATAGGAGGGGGATGAAGTGTGGGGGGGAGAGGGTGGGGGGGGTCAGCGTCCCAGTTCCTGGGAGCGGTCCCGTGCGGCCCGGAGGAGTTCCTGGACCAAATGGGGGAAGCCCTGGTCTTCCATGACCTTCAGGGCGGCGGCGGTGGTGCCTCCCTTGGAAGTCACGGCGACCCGGAGCTGGGCGGGCGTGCCCTTGCCCTGCTGGAGCATGGCGGTGGCTCCCGCCATGGTCTGGATGGCCAGCTCCTGTGCCAGTCTGGCGGGAAGCCCCAGGGCCTCGCCGCCTTGGGCCAATGCCTCGATGAAGGCGAAGAAGTATGCCGGGCCGGAGCCGGACAGCGCCGTGACGGCGTCCAACTGCTCCTCCGGGACACGCCAGGCTTTGCCCAGGGCGCCCAGCAGCCGGGCGGCGAAGGCGTCGGCTTCCGCGTCCTCCGGACGGGAGAGGGCGTAGCAACTGGCGCCGACGCCGGCCATGAGGGGCGTGTTGGGCATGACCCGCACCATGCGCGCATCCCCGAACCATTGGCGCAGTCTGGCCAGCGAGAGGCCCGCGCAGATGGAGAGCACCAGGGCGCCGGGCTTCAGGGGGGGCAGGGCGGCAAAGGCCTCCGGCGCGCTTTGGGGTTTCACGGCCAGCACCAGGACATCCGCCCAGGCCATCAGTTCCGGGGTGGCCTGGGGATGGACGGAGGTGGCGCCCGTGGCCTGGGCGAAGGCCGCCCGGGCCTGGGGGACGGGGTCGAAGGCGGCCACTGCCTCCGGGGGGAGGATGCGGTGGGAGATGGCTCCGGCGGCGATGGCGGTGGCCATCTTGCCGGCTCCGCAGAAAAGGAGATTGCTCATGGGGGCGTGCCGGGAACGGCGGGACTAGAGTCCCATGGTGAAGCGGAGGTTGTGGAAGGAGCGTTCCAGGCTGCGGAAAGGATCCAGCTCTCCGTTGTCCCGCTCCACGATATACCACTGGACGCCGGCGAATTGGGCGGCGTCCAGGATTTCGGGCCAGTCCAGATTGCCGTCGCCCACCTCGGCGATGTGGTATTCGGGGCCGAATCCCTCCTTCTTCCGGACAATCTTGGCGTCCTTGAGGTGGATGCAGGGCACCCGGTGGGCCAGGCGGCGCAGCAGGGTGGCGGGGGACTTGGCGGCGGCGGCCACCCAGTAGGTGTCGATTTCGAACCAGGTGTTGGCGGGATCCAGCTCCCGGATCAGGTGCTCGTAGCCGGTCAGCCCGTCGGAGGTCTGGATGAATTCATGGAAGTGGTTGTGGTATCCCAGGGTGAGGCCGGCTTTGGACAGGGTCTTGGCGATCTTGGAGAAGCGGACCGAGAAGTCCTTCCAGGTCTTGGCCTTGCGCTCCTCCTTCTCCCCGGGGAAGAAGCCGCCGATGGCGACGTGGGGGCAGTTCCAGAGGAGATGCTCGTCGATGACGGCCTGGGGCTCCTGCTCTATGCGCTCGAGCCGGGTGTGGGTGGTGACGCAGGCCAGCCCCTCGCCCTCCAGAATCTTCTGGATCTCCTGGGGGGGGATGGGGCCTACCGCGGACAGCTGAACCCCCTCGTATCCCATCTTCCGGATTTTCTGGCAGGTTTTGGCGAAGTCCTTGGCGGTCTGGGTGAATTCGCGGACGGTGTAGAGTTGGGCGGCAAGCTGTTTCATGGCGTGGAGGAACGGGAGGAGTCGAGGAGAGACTGAAAGTACTGGATGGTGGGAGGCAGCCCCTGGTCCAGGGAGAGTCGAGGTTCCCACTGGAGAGCCTTTCGGGCCAGGGAAATGTCGGGGCGGCGCACCTTGGGGTCGTCCACAGGCAGGGGGCGGTAGGCCAGGGGACTGGCGCTGCCGGTCAGCGCCAGCACCTTCTCTGCCAGTTCCCGGATGGTGAATTCCCCGGGATTGCCGATGTTCACCGGCCCCGTGAATTCCTCCGGGCTGGCCATCAGCGCCATCAGCCCCCGGATGGTGTCCAGGCAATAGCAGAAGGAGCGGGTCTGGGAGCCGTCGCCGTAGAGGGTGAGGGGCTCCTGGCGCAGGGCCTGGAGGATGAAGTTGGAGACCACCCGTCCGTCCTGGGGATCCATCTGGGGGCCGTAGCTATTGAAGATTCTGGCAACTTTGATGGAGGTGCCCCTGGTGCGGCGGTAGTCGAAGAAGAGGCTTTCCGCCACCCGCTTCCCTTCGTCGTAGCAGGCCCGGGGGCCGTGGGGATTCACATGACCCCAATACTCCTCGGTCTGGGGATGCTGGAGGGCGTCGCCGTAGACCTCGCTGGTGGAGGCCTGGAGAACCCGGGCATGCCAGCGATCCGCCAGCTCCAGCACCTTCAACGCCCCCATGACGCAGGTCTGGGTGGTGGCCACAGGGTCCTGCTGGTAGTAGGGGGGGGAGGCGGGACAGGCCAGATTGTAGATCTCCTGGACCTCCTGGGAAAAGTCCATCTCCCGGACATCCTGGGGCAGAAAGACGAGCCGCTCCCCGTAGCGCTCCAAAAGGGGAGCCAGGTTTCTTTTGCGCCCGGTCCATAGATTGTCCACCACGAAGACGGTGTGCCCCTCCTTCAGCAGGGCTTCCGTCAAATGGGAGCCCAGGAAACCGGCGCCGCCGGTGACGAGGATGCGTTTGGGGGAGGGCATGGCGTGGCGTGCTACAGTATCCCGTCATGCCCCTTCGCTCCCGCAACACGGTCGGGACGCCTTTCCAGCAGGGGATTCATTCACGGGTGTCAGTGGCCCAAAATATAGCACGTTCCCTGGAACTGCTGGATTCCAGGGCGGCGAGGAGATTTGCCCCATGGCGATGGTGGAGCGGGAGAGAAAGTTTCTGGTGAAGGATGACTCCTGGCGGGGTCAGGCGCAAGGGAGCGTGGAGATCCTCCAGGGGTATTTCTCCCTGGCAGGAGAGGGCTCCTTCCGGGTGCGAATCATCGGAGACCAGGCCAACCTGAATCTCAAGGGAAAGCCCCAGGGCATCAGCCGGCGGGAATTCGAGTATCCTATCCCCGTGGACGATGCCAGGGAACTTCTTGCCCTCTTCTGCCAGAATAGAATGGTGGCAAAGACACGGTATTTCGTGCCGGCAGAGGAGCCAGGATGCCAATGGGAGATCGACGCCTACCATGGCCCCCTGGAAGGACACTTCACAGCCGAACTGGAGGTGCCCCGGGAGGATTTCCCCTTCGCCCGCCCGTCCTGGCTGGGGGAGGAGAAGACTCTGGATGGACGCTTCGCCAATGCCGCCCTGGCACAGGCACGCCACTGGCCAGAAGGGTGACACGGAGACCACGGAGGCGCTGCCGCTCCAGGGCATCCAGCCCCTCGCCAGGCCCCGCCTCGTCCTCTTGTGGACGCAAAAAAAGGCGGGACATGCTTGGCGTCCCGCCCTTTTTCCTACCGGCTTTGGGGATGGATTATTCCTGGGGGGCTTCCCAGTTCACGGGGAGAGCCCAGGGGAGCTTGTCCGCGGGAGTCTTCCGCTGGAGGGCGTCCTGCAATCCTTCCAGGACCAGTTTCAGGCAGCCCAGATGCTGCATGGTGATCCACATGATGGAGTCGGGCATGTTTTCCTCGATGACCTTCATGCGCTCCACCAGCTGCGGGATGGCCGTCTCCAGAAGCTTCTTGGCGGGGGCGGTCCCGTTCTTCTTGCCCAGGGTTTCCTTGAGCTTGGCAAGGGTCTGGAAGAACTCCAGCTGGATGCGAAGGCGCTGGGCGCTACCCAGAATGCTCTGCAGAGAGGCCTTGTGGAGGGTGGGCCACTGGGCGGCGCCCAGCAGGGCGGCCGCCTTCTCCACCAGAGCGCCGCTTTCCTCCACGGCCTTGGCAAGACGGGCGACAGAGGCGGCGGGCAGGGCGGCCAGGACGCTTTCGGGATAGGCGGGCACCGCATGATCCTTGGCGTTCTCCTCCACTTGCCAGGTGGGCAGGATCTGGCGGCAGAGCTCCGATTCCGCCAGTTTCTTCAGTCCGTCCAGCAGCTCCAGATAGGATTCCGCCATGTTGCCCCACTGCAGTTCCGCCCAGCGGCGGCGTAGATTGGGCACCGTGTCCTCCTGGGCATCCGGGGTTTCCCAGCAACGCACGCCCAGGAGAGCCAGCTGCTCCCAGTATCCGGGATCGAACTGTCCCCGGACCAGGGCGGCCTCGCCGTGCTTCTCCACCACTTCCACCAGACTGGCGTCCATGGTGGCCAGATCGCCATTGAACCAGGTGTGGTTGCCCAGGTTCATCCAGGGGCCATACCAGCTTTGGACCTTGGCCAGGGCGCCCTTGCGGGCGAAGGCGGGCACCCGGCCCTGCCAATGCACCACCACCTTGGAGGCGAAATCCTCGTCCCGGAACAGGGCTTCCAGCTCCGCGCCCAGCAGTTTGCCTCCGTGGCAGAGCTCCTCTCCGAAGAAGAGGACCCGCTTCACGCCGTGGGCGGTGAGGAAATCCACCATCCACTTCAGATAGGAGGCCAGAAGAGCGGCCTGGCCCGCCTTCCGGCACTTGGCGCAACGGCACCAGATGCCATCCTTCACGCCGTCATTCTCGTGCAGGGGGATGGAGGACAGGTCATCCAGGCCGATGTGGAAGAACTCCACGTCGGTGGGGAAATGGCGTTTCAGGAAACTTTCCAGCACCTTTTCCAGCTCCTGGCGGGCGGCGGGGGAGGAGAGGCACAGGCCCTGTCCCGTGGGACGTCCCTTCTCGTCGCAGGCGGAGATGGCCGGCGTCAGCCGGGGCAGCAGGGTGGAATGGCCCAGCAGCTCCATGTAGGGGAAGATGGTCACGCCCCGCTCCTTGCCGTAGGTGAGCACCTCGGTGAAGGCCTCCCCCTCCGCCAGCGCGGGCACCGCCTCCCGGTCATACCAGCGGTCGTATTTCACGTTGTAGTAGCGATAGCGGTTCCGGGAGACCAGGGAAGAGGGCGCGCCCTCCTCCTCCAGGGGAGCCAGCAGGAACTCCGAGGGACGGGTGGCTTGGAAGGGACGGCTCGCGGGACGGCAGTCATAGACTCCCAGTCCGCAGAGATTGAGGTGCATGGCGCTCATGCAGTCCAGCATCTGGTTCCACGCCACGGGATCCATCCGCTCCGTGCCCCAGTCCGCCCCGGCGAGAATGCCCCGGAGGGGCACCACAGGCCAGTCGTGGATCACCAGGTTGGGGACCGCCCGTCCGTGGAACATCATGGCGAAGAGGCTGGACAGGGTCTGCGCCGCCCACACCATGCCCTCCTGGTGGGGAGTGCGGATGAACACCTCGCTTCCCCGGATCTCCAGGGAGTAGTAGTCCCGCCGCACGGCCTCGGGCACCCGGGAGAGGTCGAATTCGGATTCCTCCAGCACCTGGGCGTCCACCACATACTTCTTCTTGTTGGCCACCACCCGCACCCCCGCCAGATTCAGGATGGAACGCAACGCCTTGCGCTGGATGGGCAGCACGTTGGAAGTGGACAGGCGGACGTCCTTGGCGAGTTCGCTGATGCCCTCCCCCAGAATGACTTCCTTGGGCTGGGGGAAAAGCTCGGCAATTTCAAAACGACGGCTGGCGACCATAGATGGATTCCTTGACTCCCTGATTCAGCCTGAAGCCCACGCCAGGCGAGGAGGGGCGGCGGCTCTCCCCTGCCTCCGTCCTACCCGGCCGAAAGGCTTGGCGATGATACAAATCCTGCAAGCGCGAAAACCCGTCCGGCACGGCTCCCGGACAGGCGCAAAAGAACAGGGCATACTATAATCCCAACTCCGTCCTCCGTCTGCCTGTTTCCTGCCTCTTCCCAGGCAGATTCCTCCGGAAAATCCGGGGGAATTCCGGGGGGGCGCGGGCGGGGCGGGGAGGGGGCGCCCGTCATTCCCGGGCGTCTCCCGGGAACTATATTAGGCGCCTGTTCAATTTGTCCCGTTGCGAGGGGGCGTTTCCTTGATGATGGAGGCCTTTTCCGGGGACGCGGTTCCAGGCATTGCAGAAGAAGACCCCAGATACCCCCTTCCGGAGTTCACATGGTTTCCAACATACTTAAGGTTCTCGGCGGCGTGGCCATTTTCATCTATGGCATGACCCTGATGAGCGATGGCCTGCAGAAGGTGGCCGGCACGAAGATGCGCTCCATTCTGCGTCTGTTCGCCAAGAACCGGTTCGTGGCGGTGCTCACGGGCGTGGGGGTGACCTCGGTGATCCAGTCCTCCGCCGCCACCACGGTGATGGTGGTGGGCTTCGTCAACGCGGGTCTGTTGAACCTGGAGCAATCCATCGGCATCATCTGCGGCGCCCATATCGGCACCACCATCACCGGCCAGCTGGTGGCGTTCAAGATCAGCGCGGTCATCTTCCCCGCCATCATCCTGGGCCTTCTCATGAGCCTGTGGCGGCAGCGGACGGTGAGCCACTGGGGGCAGGTGATCATGGGCTTCGGCTTCCTCTTCCTGGGGATGGACATGATGAACGGGACCCTCAAGGACTTGGAGTTCATCAAGACGGCCTTCCAATATTTCCAGTGCACCCCGGTGAACGGGGTCATGCCGCCCAAGGCGGTGCTGGGGGCCATCCTGGTGGGCATGCTGGTGACGGTCCTGATTCAGAGCAGCTCCGCCTGCACGGGCATCATCATCATCCTGGCGGGCAACGAGCTGGTGGATTTGTACACGGCCGTGGCGCTGGCCATGGGCTCCAACATCGGCACCACCATCACCGCCCAGCTGGCGGCCATCTCCGCCAACCGGGTGGCCAAGCAGGCGGCCATGGCGCACACCCTGACCCAGGCCCTGGGCGTCGTCCTCATCGCCATCACCTTCTGGGTGCGCTTCCGGGGAGAACCCCTCTTCTTCTGGTTCATCCAGTCCATCTCCCCCAACGCCGGCGTCCCCCGCCTCATCGCCAACTCCCATACCGTCTTCAACGTCTTCTCCACCCTGGTCTTCCTGCCCTTCATCCCCCACCTGGCCCGGCTCTGTGAACGCATCATCCCCGTGGACCGGAAGGACGTGAAGTTCCGTCGCCTGGATCCCCTCCTCCTGGCCAGCCCCTCCATCGCCCTGGCCCAGACCACCGCCGCCCTCCGCAAGATGCTCCAGAAGGCCTGCCGCATGGTGGATTGCGCCATCAACATCTACAACCACAATGACGAATCCAACCAGCGCATGGTGCGCCAGCTGGAGAAACGGGAGGAGGATGTGGACCAGCGGCAGCAGGAAATCGCCGACTATCTCTCCGCCCTGATGCAGCAGGGCGAACTCCGCGCCAACGAGGCCAGCCAGATCCCCCTCCTCCTCCACTGCACCAATGACGCCGAGCGCATCGGCGACCACACCGCCCTCATCCGGGGCATCCTGGGACGCCTGGAGGAACAGGGACGCCGTTTCAGCCCCAAGGCCTCCGCCGAGCTGGACGGCCTCCACGAACAGCTCCGCAATCTGGCGGACGCCGTGATTCTCACCCTGGAGAAAAACACGCCGGAGAACGTGGCGCGGGCGCGGGAGATCCGGCGGCACATGGTGGAGGCCCTCACCGACTGCGAGCGGGAGCATCTGAACCGCATCAACCAGGGCCTCTGCGTCCCCGAGGTGGGCATCATCTACCTGGAGCTGCTGGAGGAGTTCCGCAAGATCGGACGGCATCTGGCCAACATCGCCGACCGTGCGGAGAACTTCTACGAAAAACTCCAGAAGCTGGGCAAGATCGGCCTTCCCGCCTCCCCCGACGGCGAGACCCAGTCCTTCGAGTAACTCTCCCTCCTCCTTTTCCCCATGGGCGAATCCCAGACTTTGCAACTCCGTCTGCTGGATGATCTCCAGAAGGTCTTTCTGAAGCCGGAACTCACCGCCGTCCCCAGGACCTCCCGGCGCTTCACCGTGCTCCAGGGCCAGCGCCTGAATTTCCAGGTGGCTGTCTTCTCCCCGGTGCGCACCTTCCAGCTCTGCCAGGTGGATTCCCTCTTCCGGGAGCAGGTCGTCCTGCGCCAGACAGGCATGGTCTTCAGCGATCTGCCCGCCGCTCCCGAGGATCCCCTCGTCCTGACCGCCGACCCCGGATTCTTCCCCGACCCCCTGTTGCCCCTGGGCGCGGAAAGCCTCCTCTCCGTCCCCTCCCGGAAATGGACCAGCCTGTGGGTCTCCGTGGACATTCCCCGGGAGTGCCCCTCGGGCCGTCATCCCCTGCGGATTCTCCTCTCCACCCCCTCCCAGGAGCAGGTGCGCCTGGCCTGGCCTCTGGAACCCATGCCCCCCGCCGTCATGGAGGTGGAGCTGGACATCATCCCCGCGGAGCTGCCGAAGCAGACCCTGTGGTCCTGCTCCTGGTTTCATGTGGACTGCCTGCAGCACTGGTATGGCGTGGGCTTCCAGGAGCCCCGTTTCTGGGAGATTCTGGAGAAATATGTGAAGGACATGGTGGCGCACGGGGTCAATGTCCTCTTCACGCCCCTGTGGACGCCGCCCCTGGACACCGCCATCGGGCGGGAGCGTCCCACCTGCCAGCTGCTGGGCATCACCGAGGAGGAGGGCCGGTATCGCTTCGACTTCGCCCTGCTGGAGAAGTGGATCACCCTTGCCCGGCAGTGGGGCATGGAGCGCTTCGAGTTCACCCACGCCTTCAGCCAGTGGGGCGCCCGCGCCACCCCCAAGATCCTGGTGAACGGCAAGCGGAGATTCGGATGGGACGTGGCCGCCACCTCCCCGGAATACCAGGATTTCCTGAACCAGCTGCTCCCCGCCCTGGCGCGGTTCCTCCGGGAACGGGACCTGGCCGGAAAGTGCATCTTCCATAACTCCGACGAACCCCAGGCCGATTCCCTGGAACGCTATCGCCAGAGCCTGGCTCTCATGACCCGCCATCTCCCCGACGAGGAATTCCCCGTGGTGGACGCCATGTCCGATGTGGAGTTCGTGAAGGAGGGAGTCAGCCAGCGCCCCATCCCCGTCACCACCGCCCTGGACAATTTCCAGGCGCTGCCCCTGAAGAGCCGCTGGTGCTACTACTGCGGCACCTGGCAGCACGGCGCGCCCAACCGCCTCATGGGGCTGCCCAGCTGGCGCAACCGGGCCCTGGGCGTCCTCCTCTATGCCCTGGGGCAGGAGGGATTCCTCCACTGGGGGCACAATTTCTGGTTCTCCCAATACTCCCTGGACTGGGATCTCAATCCCTGGCAGAACACCTCCGCCGGCTTCGGTTTCTTCGGGGGAGACTCCTATCTGGTCTATCCCGGACGCCACGACGATCCCGTGGATTCCCTGCGCTACGAAGTCTTCGCCGAGGCCATGCAGGACTATCGGGCCTGCCAGTTGCTGGAGTCCCTGGCGGGCCGGGAGGCGGTGCTGGCCATTCTCCAGGAGGGAGTGGAGCGTCCTCTGTCCATGACCGACTATCCCCACTCCGCCCAGTGGGTCCAGGATGTGAACCAGCGGATTCTCCAGGCCATCGACCAGAGAATCTGATTCCGTCCCGGCCTCTCCCCGTTTTTCTCACCCCCCCCTCTTCCCCCACGAGGTAGAACCATGCAGGAATGGAAGGAAAAGTTGCTGGCGTTGCAGGAGAATGACTTGACCCGGGACTCCCTGCGGAGGGAGCGGGAGGAGTTGAACGTCCAATGGAAGCGGCTTTCCCAGGCATTTCTTGCCCGGCAGGAGGAGGTGGCGGGCGTCCAGCGTCTGGCGGTGTCGGCCCGGGAGAGGTGCCGCGCCCTGGAGGAGGAGGGGCTGAAGCTTGCCAAGGAGCGCCATCAGTTCCAGGTGAAGACCGCCGAAATCCGCAAGAACGACGAATATCAGATGGCCATGGAGACCCTGGAGCGGTATCGCCTCCGGCTCCAGGAGAACGAGGAGCGCCAGCTGCTGGCCCTGGAGGAGGCGGAGAAGGCCGAGAAGGATTTTCTCCAGGAGAAGGAGCGGCTGCAGCAGGAGCGCAAGACCCTGGAGGAACAGAAGCTCTCCCTGGGGCGGAAGGCCCGGAATCTGGGGGAGGAACTGGCCAAACGGGAAGGGGAGCGGGCGGCCCTGGCGGAGCAAGTCCCCCTGGAGGTCCGTCGCCTCTACGAACATCTCCTCTCCGGACGTCAGCAGGGCGCCCTGCGCCCCTGGGCCGTGTCTGTGGAACAGGGGGTCTGCCAGCGTTGCCGCCGTGCCGTCACCCCCCACAAGATCCAGGAGCTGAACCGGGACAAGACTCTCCAGACTTGCGACCACTGCGGCGCGATCCTGCTGGAGGAGCTTTCTTGACGGACTGACCCGGAGCGCCTCGCCATGGGAACCCGTTCCCTTTTCACCCTGAAGAACAAACGCCACATGCCCCGGTGGCTGGCCTGGCTGCTGGCCGGCGTGATGAAGCTCTACGCCGCCACCATCCGGGTGAGGATCACCGGATGCCGGGAGGTGCTGGACACCCTGCCGGAACAGCCCGTGGCCTTCCTCCTGTGGCACAACCGGGTCCTTTCCGCCGTGTGCCTGGTGCCCCGGAGCGTCCTTTCCCGCTGCACGGTCATGATCAGCGCCTCCCGGGACGGCGAATATATCTCCACCATCGTCCGCTCCTTCGGCCTGGAGAGCGTCCGCGGCTCCTCCTCCCGGAAGGGGGGGCAGGCACTGCTGGGGCTGCTGCACGCCCTGAAGGAGGGGCGAAGCGCCGTCCTCACCCTGGACGGTCCCCGGGGACCCCGATACACGGTGCATCCCGGCGCCGTGGCCCTGGGCAGGATCGGGGCGGTGCCCCTGGTGCCCATCGCCTTGAACGCCTCCCATTGCTGGCAGATGCACAGTTGGGACCGCATGCAGATCCCCTGGCCCTTCTCCAAGGTGGAGATTGTCCTGGGGGAACCCATCCATGTCGCTCCCCGCCGGGAGGCTTCCCCGCCCTCGGAGGAGGAGGAGCAGGAGCGCATCCGGGATGCCATGCTCTCCCTGATCCGGGACCCGGAGGAGAGACGCCCATGAGCCGGATGAATCCCCGCCAGCAGGAGGCGGTGGACACCCTGGACGGGCCGCTTCTGCTGCTGGCAGGCGCAGGCACCGGAAAGACCACCGTCATCGTCCACCGCATCGCCAATCTGGTCCGGCACGGCATCCCCCCCGGCGCCATCCTGGCGGTGACCTTCACCCGGAAGGCCGCCCGGGAGATGCAGGAGAGAATCTCCGCCTTCGTGGGACCCCAGAGCGCCGGGGAGATGACCATCTCCACCTTCCACGCCTTCTGCGTCAAGGTCCTGCGCCGCCACATCTCCCTGCTGGGATACAGCTCCCATTTCTCCATCGGACAGGAGGGGGACCGGATCGGGCTGGTGACGGAGATCATGACCCGCCTGGGCCAGACCGGTGAGGGCTATGACAGAGCCCTGTGGAGCAACCGCATCTCCATGGCGAAGGCGGCCTGCCTTTCCCCCGACGAGGTGCGCCGGCAGGGCTATCCCCATTGCCAGGAGGTGGCCCAGGTCTACGAGGAATACCAGCGGCGCATGAAGCAGATGGACCGGCTGGATTTCGACGACCTCCTCTATCTGACGGTGAGACTGTGGGAGGAGCATCCCCAGGTGCGGGAGGAATATCACCGCCGCTACCAGCGCATCATGATCGACGAATACCAGGACACCAACCGGGTCCAGCTGAAGCTGATGACCATGCTGGCGGGCGCGGAGGGAAATCTGGCGGTGGTGGGAGACGACGACCAGGCCATCTACGGATGGCGGGGCGCCGAGGTGGAGAACATCCTCCATTTCGACCGCCTCTACCCCAATGTCAAGGTGATCCGGCTGGAGCAGAACTACCGCTCCACCGGCGTGATCCTCAAGGCGGCCAACGCCGTCATCGCCCACAACCAGGAACGCCACACGAAGAATCTGTGGTCGGAAAAGGAGGATGGCCCGCTGATCCAGGAGGTGCGCTGCGAGGACGAGACCGCCGAGGCCAGATTCCTGGTGCGGAACATCAAGGAGGCCCACGAACATCGCCGCCTCCCCTGGAAGGATTTCGCCGTCCTTTACCGCTCCAATCTCCAAAGCCGAATCCTGGAGGAGCAGTTCCGCAAGGAACGCATCCCCTATCATCTGGTGGGAGGCACCGCCTTCTACCAGGGACGGGAAATCCTGGATGCCCGGGGCTTCCTGGAGGCGGTGGCCAATCCCCGGAACGACCAGGCTTTCCTCCGGGTGGTCAACGTCCCCCCCCGGGGCATCGGAGACACCACGCTGGAACGCCTCCACGCCTTCCGGGAGGAACGCCATCTGCCCATGCAGGAACTGGCGGGGCGGGAGGATGTCCTCTCCCGCCTCCCCGCCGACGCCCAGGGCTCTCTCCGCAATTTCCTGGCCATTCTCCGAAAGGCCCGCGACGCCTTCCAGGAGGCCGGCGGGCTCTACGAGAAAACCCGACGGCTCTACCAGGACATGGGATACCTGGAGGGACTGGCCAAACTCTACAAGCCCCTGGAACTGGCTTTGACCAAACGGGACAATGTCCTGGAATTCCTCTCCTCCCTGGCAGATTACGACCAGAGAAACGGGGGACGGGGCACCCTGGACGGCCTGCTGGACGAAATCAGCCTCATGGACGACGCCGCCAAGGGAGGGCGAAAGAAGGAGGAAGAGGAGGCCGTCACGCTGATGACGGTCCATGCCGCCAAGGGCCTGGAATTTCCCGTGGTCTATCTGGCGGGCATGGAACGGGATCTCTTCCCCCACGCCCGGGCCATGGAGGAAGGAAACGAGGCCGAGGAACGACGCCTCTTCTATGTGGCCATCACCCGCGCCAAACGGGAACTCTTCCTTACCCACGCGGAACGACGCCGGGAGGGAAAGGTCAGCATGCCCCGCACCCCCTCCAAGTTCCTCTCGGAAATCCCCCAGGAACTGCTTCGCCTGGGAAAGCCGGAGGATCTCTATGTGAAACTGGACGCCAAGGCCGCCATCGACCTTCTGTTGAGCTGACACGTCCCTCCAGGGGGGCGCGTCGCCGCCATTCCAGGGAGGGGCGCGGGAAAAACGCCCCTGTGCCGGGAAAATCACGGCTGCCCTGGCAGAGTCGTCGGCAAGGGACGGATTTCATCGGGAGTTCCGCGAATGTCCAGCACGGCAAGGTCGTGGCGTTCGATGGTCAGACGCCGGAGAAACTCCGCCATTTCCATGGAGATGGCTGGGGGAAGACGGAGGGAAAGGCCGGGGGGAATCATGGTGACCAGGCGGGACACGTCGTTGCGGTGCTTCTTTACATTCCTGGAATCCACCGGTTCTCCCCTGGCTCTGCGAGTGGACAAGTCCGTCCATGCCTTTGCCTTAATCCATACAGAAGAGAAGCAACCCATGCCAAGGTGGTGAAATCCCCCAAGGAAGCGGCGCAAGTCTTCAAGGCAATTGCTTGCGAATAACAGGAGGTTATTATTTATGATAGGGAACTATGGATACATTCCAAGGCTTCCACAAATGCTTGTGAAACATCGCCCAATGCCGTTCTCTTTTCCCCTTTTCATTCAGTTCAAGATACAAGAAAGGAAACCCTGTCCAGCTTTTGTTGGATACAATGTACCTATCTCCATACACACCAAGAATTGGATACTCATCTTCTATGTCCATGTCATTCGCCAGTTCCTGTATCGTCCCTTTATAATCCTTGAATGCTTCAATGGTATCTAGGCCTGAATACGATTTACCAGTCAACCTATCACGGACATTATAGTGTATCGTTGCGTAACTTCCTGGATCAAACTTATAAACACGTACAAGGTAACGTTTCATCATCTTTCACCTCCGCCCCCCAATATAGCACACAATCATGAGTGGAACTGTTCCCAGTGATAAATTTGCCGCATATTCATATCCTCAGGTTGTCCTTGAGTCAGACGGCTTCCTGAAAGATCTCAATGGTTTAGAGGACAAGACTCGAAACTTTGCCAAGGCGTGCGCAAAATTTGGGCAACCACTCCAGGACATCGGGGAGAAGATGCTTGCACCGTTTGCGGGGGGTGTCAAGGCTTTCGCAGGATTTGACGATGTGATGCGCCGAGTTGGTGCCGTCACGGGTGCGACAGGCGACAATTTGAAGGAACTGAACGACTTGGCCAGGGAACTTGGGGCTTCTACTGCCTTCACGTCCTCCCAGGTGGCCAGCGGGATGCAGTCCCTTGGGATGATGGGATTCTCCCCGGAGGAGATCAAGGAGGCGACGGGGACCATCATGGCCCTGTCCCAGGCCACCGGCACCGACCTTGCGACGGCCGCCACTATCGCTGCAAACAACTTGCGCGTCTTCGGCCTTGGTGCGCAGGACATTGGTCCTGCATCCGATTACCTTGCCGCCACCGCCAACGGTTCTGCCCAGACTCTGACGGACTTGGGCGAGGCTCTAAAGACGGCAGGACCTGCGGCATCTTCCGTCGGGCAGAGTCTCCGTCAGACTTCCGCTGCCCTTGGCGTCCTGGCTAACATGGGTATACGGGGAAGCGTCGCAGGATCGGCACTGGCGAGGAGCTACAGGCAGGTGGCGTTCCTCGCCTCCGGGAGGCTGAACTCGGCGGAAAGACCATTCCACCAGCGCAACAGGAGGATTTGCGCCCCGTTGCCAAGACCCTCGAAACTCCGTTGCTTCTTCGTGCCAAACTCGGAAAAGACCCTGGCGGGAAAAGGAAGATAGAGCTGGCGGTCGGGGATGAGGAAGGGAATCCGGCGTTGCATTAGCCGCTGCCTCTCATAGGCGGGCATGGTCTCGCAGGCAAAAACAACCACCGCGCCCCCCCCGCGTGGGGCGAAAGTGCCGCGAAGCTTTTGTCGATGGTCGGCGGGGTCAGGTGGACTCCCGGCTTTTCCAGGGCTAGAAGACAGGGGCGGCGGCCAAGGACGGTTTTATAAAAATCAAAACTCCATCCCAGGCAGGCGGGAAAAGACCGGTTCTCCCGGGGAACGGCCCGGACCTCCATGCCCAACGTCTTCCGCAGATAGTTCTTGATGCGCTGAATCAGCTGGCGCCTCCCCATTCTGTTTGCACTGGGCAAAATATCAATTGACTTGTGCAAAAAGAAAAAGGGGAAGCCAGGAAAAGATCCCGGGGCATCGTCCTGCCTGGCTCTTTTTTGAGGTCAAAGCGGGGATGGCGGCGGGATTTCCCGGTGGAGCTGCAGGAGGACATCCCGGGCGATGGGGCCTGCCACTTTCCCGCCGCCTCCCCCGTGTTCCGCCACCACCACCACCAGGAAACGGGGCTGGTTGGCGGGCGCCAGGGCAACCACCCAGGCATGGGGTCGTTGATTCCGTCCGGTTTCCGCGGTGCCGGTTTTGGCCAGGATTTCCAGCTGCGGGGTGTTCAGGGATTGTCCGGTGCCTTGGAGGACGCACTGTCGCATGCCATCTTTGAGGATGGCCAGGGCTTCCGCGGGGAAGGCGTGGGTGGTGCGGAGGGAGGGTTCGTCGTCCAGGGCGTAGCGGGGGGCGAAGAGTTTTCCGGTGAAGGCGTAGTTCATGGCAAGGGCGATTTGCATGGGGGTGATGATCCAGCCTCCCTGTCCGATGGCGCCGTTGGCGGCGTCCCCTGGGTGCCATGCCTTGTCTCCTTTGCGGTGTTCTTTGACCCAGGCGGGGGAGAAGGGGATGCCGTTGATTTCCTGTTCCTGGAGGTCGGCGCCGGTTTTTTGTCCGAAGGCGAAGAAGGCGGCGAAATCATCCCATTGTTCCCGGCTCAGCTTTCCCGCGAGGGTGCAGAAGTAGGTGTTGCAGGAGAGGGAGAGGGCGTGGACCAGGTCCACTTTCCCGTGGACATGGGAGCATCCCAGGCGTTTGCCGCCCCCCAGGGAGAAATATCCCGGGCAATCCAGGACCAGGGGGGCGCGGGGGGAGACCACCCCGTGTTCCAGGGCATAGAGCGCCAGGAGGGGTTTCAGGATGGAGCCGGGGGGATAGTATCCCGCCAGGGCGCGGTTCACCTGCTCGCCGCCGGATTTTCCCTGGGGGGAGGAGGTGCCGCCCGCCAGGGAGGGGGAGGGGAGGGAGGCCATCACCAGCACCTTCCCCGTCTCCATCTCCAGGGCCACCACCGCCCCGGAGAGCCCCTGGCGACGGAACGCCTCCTCGGCCGCGCGCTGGGCGGGGAGGCAGAGGGCCAGCCGGCAGTCGTCCCCCCGGACGGCCGCCTGGTATTCCAGGACCTGGCTGCGGTAGGAAAGGACATCGGTCTGGAGCAGTTCCGCGCCGGCGCTGCCCGCCAGGAGATAGTCCAGCGTCCGCTCCATGCCGGAGAAGCCCTGGAGTTCCGGGGAACTGGCGTTCCAGAAGCGCCGGATGCCATCCCGCCGGGGGGGAGCGGAGCGGACTCTGCCCCGGAGATGGTAGGCAAGCTCCGGCTCCTGGTAGAGTCGTTTCCAGGAGAGGAGGAGTTCCGTGGCGGGGTGTTTTTGCTGCAGGGCCAGCCAGCGCGCCCGGGTCTCCGCGTCCACCTCGTCCCAGAGGGTCAGGGGGAGGGCGGGGGCGGTCCGGAGATGCCGGAGGATCTGGTCCCGTCCCGGGCGTTTCAGGTAGGCTTCGGGGCCCAGCGCGGAGGCCAGGGAGGCGATCTCCTCCTCCAGCTTGGCCAGGGTGGTCATGCGGGTGTCCCGGGGATCCCGCACCATGTCCGGCCGGATGACGATGGCGTAGCTGGGCAGGGTCAGATTCAGGGGCGCGCCGTCCCGCGCCTGCAGTTCCCCCCGGCAGGCGGGCACATACACCAGGCGGTTCTGCTCCCGGACGGCTTTTTCCAGCAAGGCCCGGGAGGGACGCAGCTGCACCCAGCCCACCACCGCCAGCAGCCCCAGGAAGACCAGGGTGACCAGCAGGGAGAAGAAGCCGACCCGGCCCCGGCCCGGCGTCCCCTCCTCCGGGGGATCGGCATCTTGCTGGCGTCGCTTCTCGGGCATGGGCTAGGGGGTATTGTTTGTTATAACATCTTTATATTCAACGAGTTATAACAATATGAAATCCAGAGTCAGCAATCGGCGGAATCGGGGACTTTCCCGGGGTCTTCCACCAAGCCGGCCTGGAGCCGCTGGCGGAGGACTTCGTAGAGGAGGATGGAGGTGGCGGTGGAGACGTTGAGGGAGTCGGCCTCCCCCATCATGGGGAGCCTCACCACCAGATCCGCCTGTTGGAGCCATTCCCGGGTGAGTCCGTATTGTTCGGCGCCCACGGCCACGGCCACGGGGGTGGTGAGGTCCACCTGGGTGTAGAGGGTGTCCACATGGGGGGAGGTCGCCAGGATGCGGACCCCCTGTTGTTTCAGCCAGGGGATGGTTTCCCGGGTGGTGGCCTCCGCCACGGGGAGGGTGAAGAGATTTCCGGTGCTGGCGCGGACCACGTTGGGGTTGAAGAGGTCGGTGCGGGAGTCGCAGAGAATCAGTCCGTCCACGCCCACGGCGTCGGAGGAGCGCATGATGGTGCCCAGGTTGCCGGGTTTTTCGATTTGTTCCGCCACCAGGAAGAAGGGGTTTGCGGAGTGGGGCAGCTTGTCCAGTCCCCGGTGGACCTGGGGCCCGATGCCCAGCAATCCCTCGGGACGGTCCCGGTAGCACATCTTGGCGAAGGCGGGGGGGGAGACCCGGATGAGTCTGGCGCCCCGGGCGGCCCACTGCTCCAGCAATTCCTCCTCGTGGTGTTTTTCCGGGGGGAAACATTCGGGGCAGACGAAAATCTCCTTCAGGGGGTAGTTGCCTGCCAGGGCGCGCACCAGGGCGCGGTAGCCCTCGGCCAGGACCACCTGGCTGTCATCCCGGTCGGGGCGGTCGCGCCAGCGCACCACCTGCTTTACCTTGGGATTCTGGAGACTTGTCAATTCCTCGTGAAAACGCATGGTCATTTCTGGTTATATTCCCGGCATTCCGGGCGGTGGCGAGAGAGGCATTTCCCCTGCCGCCCTTCCGTTGCCGGAGAAGAGAGAGTCTGGCGGGGAGGCGCCTGGCGTGGCCCGTCCCGTCGCCCGTCCCCCCGTTTCTGTCTGCGCCTCCGGTATCCCGTTGCCGGGGAAGACGCAGGGGTTAAGATAACACTTCCCCTGCCGTCCCTTTCCCCCTCCTTTCCTCCCAGCCCCCTTTTCTCGAAATTCCCGCCCATGCTCCGAGACCGCCTGAAAGTCGCCATTCCCCTCCTCTGCGTCGTCTTCGCCGCCTTCTTCCTGCCGGGCGTCTGGGGCAGGAGCGCCTTCGCCGCCCTGGCGGCGGCCATGCTCTTCACCGCCAACCACGAGGGCGTCCTCTTGTGCGGATTCTCGCCCTGGAAGAAGGAGGAGATTCTGCTGGACGTCTATGCGGTGACCCTCGTCGCCAACAGCTGGGGCGGCTGGGGGCTGGATGGCGCCCTCCTGATGCTCTTCGTCCTGGCGGCCTTTGCCCTCCATTTCTCCCGGGAGGTGACCCGGCAGACCCTGGACCGGGTGGCGGGCATCCTCCTGGTGGGGCTCCTGGTCTGCTGGAGCCTCTCCTTCCTGGCGGGCATCTTCTACGGACGCCCGGAGGGCCCGATGCTCATGGCCTATCTCGTGGTGGTCACCAAGATCGCCGACATCGGCGCCTATCTTCTGGGAAGCCTGACGGCCAGGCTGCCCGGGGGCAACCACAAGCTCTCTCCTCATGTGAGTCCCAAGAAGAGCTGGGAGGGACTCCTGGGGGGCATCCTCTTCTCCGTGGTCGCCTCCCTCCTCTTCCTCCATTTCCGGCAGGGGCTGCTTCCTGGGGGATGCCTGGGGGGCGTCCTCTTCGGCGTCCTGGCAGCCACCTTGGGACTGCTGGGGGATCTCTGCGAATCCCTGTGGAAGCGGGCGGCGGGAGCCAAGGATTCCGGCAAGGTGCCTGGCCTGGGCGGGGTGCTGGACATGATGGACAGCCTGCTGCCCATGGGCGTGGCTCTCCATTTCTATCTGCAGCTGTTGGGCTGACGCCCCCGAAACGGGGGGACGAAAGAGGCGAGATAGGCTGGATGTTCTAGATTCCCTAGGAGTTACTTCCTATAGACAGAGCCGGCGGGGGGGTGGGCCGCAGGCGCCTCCGTGTGGTCTGTGTGGAAGCGTCAGCGCCCTTTCCGGGCTCGCCCTGCTTCTATTCCAGGAGGAGTCGGAGATCTTCTGCCGTGAGTTCCGGCGGGGCGTCCAGGGGATCGCCCCTTTGGGCGGTCTGCTCTCCCAGGGCGGCCCGTGCCACCCGTTGCTTTCGCCGCTGCATCTCCAGGACTTTTTCCTCCACGGTGTCCCGGGCCACCAGGCGGTAGGCGAAGACGGGCCGGGTCTGGCCGATGCGGTAGCAGCGGTCGATGGCCTGGGCTTCCGCGGCGGGATTCCACCAGGGATCCAGGAGGAAGACATAGTCCGCCGCCGTGAGATTCAGGCCCACGCCGCCGGCTTTCAGGCTGATGAGGAAGAGGGGGATTTGGGGATCCTCCTGGAATTGGCGGACCACCTCCTGCCGGTTCTGGGTAGTGCCGTCCAGATAGACATATCCCCAATGTTCCTGTTGGCAGAGGGATTCCACCAGATGGAGGAGGGTGGTGAACTGGGAGAAGATCAGGGCCTTGTGTCCTGCCTCCAGGAGGGGGGCGAGGGTGAGCTGGAGGCAGGTGAGCTTGGCGGTTTCCTCCTGTCGGCGGGCCTCCTGGATCAGTCCGGGGTGGCAGGCGGCCTGGCGAAGGCGCAGGAGGGCGTCCAGCATGGTGCCCGTCCCCGGGGCCTCTTCTCCTCCCTGGGAGAATTTCTGGCGGTAGTAGTTCCGCAGCTGGTCGTACTGTTCCCTCTGGAGGGGCGGGAGGTCGCACCAGAGGATTTGCTCCGTCTTGGGGGGCAGGTCTGTGGCCACCTGTTCCTTGCGGCGTCGGAGGATGAAGGGGGCCACGGCCTGGCGCACCCGCCGGGCGGTCTCGGGGTTGGCGAGGATGCCGTTGTCCCGTGCCACGGTGCGGGTGAGGGATTCGGGGAAGAGTCCCGGATTCAGGAAGGTGAGTTGGCTGAAGAGTTCGGCCAGGTGGTTTTCCACGGGGGTTCCGGTCAGGGCCAGGCGGTGCCGCGCCTTGAGGGCCCGGGCGGCCTTGGCGGTGAGGCTCTCCCCGTTCTTGATGGCCTGGGATTCGTCCAGCACCAGGTAGTCCAGGGGGATTTCAGCCAGCTTCGGGGCGTCCTGCCGCAGGGTGCCGTAGGTGGTGAAGACCAGGTCGTATTGGGAGAACCACTCCGGGGTGGGGAGGCGGGAGGGGCCGTGATGGCAGGCGGTGCGCAGGGCGGGGGCGAACCGCCTGGCTTCCTCCTGCCAGTTGAAGAGCAGGGAGCTGGGCATGACCACCAGGGAGGGAGACAAGGGATTTTCCTGGTGGCGCCGGGCAAGAAGGGCCAGCACCTGGACGGTCTTTCCCAGTCCCATGTCGTCTGCCAGGATGCAGGAGAGTCCCCGGCGTTCCTGGCGGGTGAGCCAGTCCAGGGCGGCGCTTTGGTAGGGGCGCAGCTGTGCCTGGAACCAGGGGGGGAGGGCGGTGGGCTCCGGGGCTTCGGAACGCGGGGGAACCCGGCGAAGATTCTCCAGGATTTCGCCGTAGCGTCCATCCCAGTCCTTGAGCTGTTCCTGGAGAAGGGCGTCCAGGAGGGCGGCCTGTTCCTGGCGAAAGCGCACCTTCTGGTCGTCGGATTCCCCGATTTCCACCAGGGAGGTGAATTTCTCCAGCCATTCCCGGGGCAGGATGCCATAGGTGCCGTCATCCAGGCGCACGGAGCGGATTCCCTTCCGGGCGATTTGGAGGAGCTGCGGGGTCGCCAGGCGGGTGCCGTCGGGAAATTCCACATCGGCCTTCAGCTCCAGCCAATCCAGCCCGTAGCCTGCCACGCCGAAGGACTTCTCCACGGGGCGCCGGTAGGTCTTGCCCTGGGCGGTCACCTCCCACCCCTCCAGCACCAGCGCCTGGACGGCCTTCTCCAGTTGGACGGGCAGGAGCTTCCAGCCGGGGTCCTCGTCGCCTCCGGTGCGGGTCACGTTGCGGAATCCCAGCTTCTTCAGGCGGTCCTTCAGCCGTTCCTCCTCCTGGGGTTGCCGCAGCAGGATCTGGTGTCGTCCGGCCAGCCGGGGTTCCGGGGAGTCCTCGGGGCAGAGAGTGTCGCCGTAGCGGAAGGAGAGTTCTCCCTGGAGCTGTTCCTTGCCCAGATGTTTGAACCGGGCGGGGGTGATATAGAGTCTGCCCAGGGGAGGGAGGGAATCCACGGGAATCTGCTCCGCTTCGGGAATCTGGGAGAGATCCGCCCCGCCGTCCAGGGCCAGCAGCTCTCCCCAGTGGCTGGCTTCCCGCCGGTCCATCCAAGGCATGGGGGCGCCGATGCGGGGGAGCAGCCGGGGAGCCGCCAGGTGGATGTCCAGGAGATGGAGCCCCTGGGGCGTCAGCGCCCAGCCCGCCTGGGAGAGCGCCAGCCATTCCTCCAGGGGGACGTCCCCCGCCTGGGCGCCAATCCACAGGACCAGACGGCGCAAGCCCTGGGGGGAATGTTCCCAGCGGGCGAACCAGGGGGACTCCCCTGCCTGGGAGAGGCGATGGAGCCTCCAGGGTTCCCCGGGAATCCGGCTGGCCCACCGCAGGGAGTCGGGGAGGGCGAAGAGGAGGGGGCAGAGGGCGCGCTGGGCCTCCTGGGGCACCAGATAGCGGTTGCCCCGGCAGCCCGGGCGCTTCTCCCGATAGGGATGAAGCCAGGAAAGCAGGGCCTGGTCCTCCGGCCGTGGCACCTGCAGGTCGGGCTGTTCCACCACAGGCTGGAGGGGGGAGGGGGCGGCGCCCCGGGCTCTCCACCAGACATCCAGGGTCAGCGCCTCCTCGAGCCGGGCAGGGAGGGAGGGCAATTCCAAGACATAAAGGAATTCCACGGCCAGCCCGGGAGAGACTTCCGGGAGAAACCCCTCGTCCCGGCGCTTCCGGGAGGAGGGGAGGACGCCCCGCGCCGCCTGGGCCTTCCTTCGCAAATAGCCCCGCTCATATTCCACCAGCTGCCCCTGGGAATCCAGCGCCTGATCTCTCCCGGGATTCCTTTTCCGCGGAGTCTTCAGAGGGGATACCGTCAGCTCATCCATGGGGCGGGGTGGCCGGGGCGGGCGGCCTCAGGGGAAGAGTTTTTTGGTGGGGGGCAGGGGATCGTAGGTGTAGGAGCAGCCCAGATGGCGCAATCCCTGCTCGTCGCCGTGGCCCGGGGTGTGGGAGAGATGGACGTCGCAGCCCTTCAGCCGTGCCAGGCAGTCCAGGGCCTTCTGCCCCTGGGGGGAGGTGGCGCAGGAGACCGTGAGCACGATCAGGGCCTCGGAGAGGTTGAGGCCGCTGCGCTTGGCGCTGGTGCCCAGGCCATGCTTGAAGCGGGCCACCTTCTCCAGGATGTCCGGCTGCAGGAGATGCTGGTCCCTGGGGATGCCGGCCAGATGGCGCACGGCATTCAGGATCATGGCCACGGCGGAGTGCATGAGGCTGGAGTTCATGCCGGTGGCCACGAAGCCGTCGGGCAGCTGGATGGCGGCGCCGCAGAAGATGCCGCCGTCTCCTTCCCCCTCGGTTTCACAGCGCTGGGCAGTCTCCCGGGCTTTCTCCACCACAACCCGGTCCGTGGGCTTCAGGCCCGCCCGGCGCACCAGCTCCTCCGCCCGCTGGACGGTCGCCTCGGTGGCCCGCCCCAGCTCCTGGGCGGCCACATACTGGAAGTAGCGCCGGATGATCTCCATTTGGGCCGCCTTCCGCACGGCATCGTCGTCCACGATGCCGGCGGCGATGCAGTTCACCCCCATGTCGGTGGGGGAGCGATACCCGCCGCCCTGTCCTCCGGAGATGCGTTCCAGGAGGGCTTTCAGGAGGGGGAAGGTCTGGAGATCCCGGTTGTAGTTCACGGAGGCCACGCCGTACGCCTCGAAGTGGAAGTGGTCCATGGCGTTGTTGTCCTGGAGGTCGGCGGTGGCGGATTCGTAGGCGATGTTCACCGGGTGGCTCAAGGGGAGGTTCCAGACGGGGAAGCTCTCGAATTTTGCGTAGCGGGCGGGGCGTCCCTGCTGGAATTCGTGGTAGATTTGGCTGAGGCAGGTGCCCATCTTTCCGGAGTTGGGGCCGGGGCCGGTGACCACCACCAGGGGGCGGCTCACGGGCACATAGCGGAGGGAGCCCAGCCCCTCGGCGCTGGCGATGCGCTCCACCTGGTTGGGATATCCGTCCAGGTTGCCGTGGAGGAAGACCTGGATGCCATGGCGTTCCAGACGGCGCTTGAAGGTCTGCACGGCGGGCTGCCCGGAATACCGGGTGACCACCACCGCCGTCACCTCCACCCCCACCCCGTGGAGATCGTCGATGAGCTTCATGGCCGCATTGTCGTAGGTGATGCCGAAATCCGCGCGGATGCGCTTCCGCTCGATGTCCTCCGCATAGATGCAGACGATGATGTCCGCCTCGGAGGAGAGGCTCTGGAGCAGGCGCACCTTCACGTCCGGGTCGTAGCCCGGAAGAATCCGGGCGGCGTGGAAGTCCCCCATGAGCTTGCCACCGAACTCCAGATAGAGACGCCCCTCCCCCCGGGCGGCGCGCTGGAGAATGGAGGCTTTCTGGGCGTCGAGATATTTTTGGTTGTCGAAAGCGGCGGGCATGGCGGGGGAGGGAGGGATGGGGCGGAGGAAGGACGGGGCGGGGGAGAAAACGCAGGAGTCTGCCTCCCCCAGAAACGAAGAAAGCGAACAGAGAGCTGAAGGAAATTCAGGGCTCTGCTCGCTTTCGGAAGCGGGAGGGACGAGACGTTACCGGATGAGGCCGGCCGCGCGACGACGGGCCTCGCAGGGCTTCACATAAGCCTGGCGGGACTTGTATTCGTCCATCACATTCTCCTTGTCCATCTTCTTGCGAAGATGGCGGATGGCGCGCTCGATGGGTTCACCTTTGCGGAGCTTGACTTCTGGCATGCTGTATCACCCCCTTGGGGCCATTGGGAAAGGGATCGTCGAAAGCCGGAGGAAAACCTGGAAATCCAGGGAGAACCCCTGGTCGCTCCCCTTCGGCGGGAAATGGCGTTAACATAATCCACCCGGGGGATTTTGCCAGCCGGCCCCCCCGCCCGGAAGGTCACTGGATCACATTGCCCTTGCCGTCGGTGAATTGCTTGTGGCCGATGTTGACCACGTCGATAATCCACCAAACAAGCAGAAAAATGAGGGTGATGCCGTAGGTGGGAATGCAGGAAAGCAGAATGACGACGAACAAGATGCCGGTTCCCACTTTCCCTACATAGAAACGGTGGGCGCCGCACCATCCCAGGAAGATTCCGATCAGAAGCGTGGAGAGCCAGTCCTTGCGGAAAGTCCCGGGAACCGCAGAAGGCGGAGGCGCAAGGGGAGTGGGTTGTTGATATTGAGGCTGCTGTGCCTGTGCTTGTGCTTGTGATGCGGCCAACCAATCCACGGCGGGGGCAGTTGCAGCATTCTGTTGTCCCTGAACATTTGGCAGAGCGCATCCGCAGCCCAGGCAGATGGCCTGATTCTCGAAGACGGGTTTTCCGCAGGTGGCACAGAACTTCTTTGCCGTGCCGCAGAGAACTCCGCAATGGACGCAGAGGCTGGCATTATTACCTAGCTCGCGGCCGCAGCTTGTGCAGAACATGGTGGGGATTCCTTATGTTGCAAATGTTTGGAGGAGGGAAAGGCAGTTCTCGCGTTCCCAAGGGGGGAGGGACAGCGGGTACGATATCATAAGTTTTTTTTTTTCAATGGGTTATGAATGTCAAAAATACACCGGTTGTTTTTGGGGGGGGATGGGGGGCAGAGGTGTTCCTTTCCCTCGTCCATGGGGGTCGGTTCGGGGATTGCCCCTTATATTCCTCCTTGTCCTGCGTCGGTTCCCGCCGTTCCTTGGCGGGGGGCGCCCCGTATTTTCCAGCGTGTCTTTTTCCCAACCCCAGACGATTCATGCCCAGACCCACCTCTTATGAGCCCCTGGCCCCGGCCTTTGCGGGCGCCGTCCCCCGTTCCCTGGAGTGCAAGCGTGGGGCGGGCGAGTTTCTCTTTGGCAAGACCCTTTCCCTGAATCCTTTGGCGGCGGAGCGTCTGGGGGAGACTTTGCGGCGCTTCGGGACGGAGCCGGTGCCTTGCGAGGGGGATGCCCAGCTGGTGCTTTCCCAGGAGGCGACATTGCCGGCGGAGGGATTTCGCCTGGAGGTGACCCCCAGCCGCATCTCCCTGGCCTTCAGCGATGCCTCCGGCCGCATCTACGGCTTGAACACCCTGGAGCAACTGCTCTATCTTGCCTACCGCTACGGGGCCGACCAGGCCATGCTGGAATGTGGCACCCTGACGGACCAGCCCCGGCTCCCCTGGCGGGGCGTCATGCTGGATTCCGCCCGGCATTTCCAAAGCGCTGAGGTCGTCAAACGGCTGCTGCGCGCCATGGGCCGGCTGCGGCTGAACCGCTTTCATTGGCATCTCACGGACGGCGAGGGCTGGCGCCTGCCCTGCCCGGGGGCGCCGGAGCTCTCCACGCTGGGAAGGCTCCAGGAGGGCGGCTACCGGGTGGAGGAGATCCAGGAAATCCGCGCCGTGGCCCGGGAGAACGGGATCATGATTGTGCCGGAGATTGATTTTCCGGGGCACAACGGGGGGCTGCTGACCCTCCACAAGGAGCTGCGCTGCGATCCCGAGGGCGCCAGCAACGAGGTGTGTCTGGGCAATCCCGATTCTCTCGCCTTCGCCAAGGCCCGTTTCCAGGAGGCCATGGAACTCTTCCCGGAAAGCCGGTATTTCCATATCGGGGGAGACGAGGCATGGGACGGGAACTGGCGTGCCTGCCCCAAGTGCCAGGCGAAATGCCGGGAGCTGGGGTTGCCCAGCGCCCGAAAGCTGGAGGAATGGTTCATGCGGGAACTCTCCCAGTTCCTGCTGGACCACGGACGGACCCCCATCTCCTGGCGCACCGAGGCGATCCTCACCCCGGAAAACGTGCTGCAGTGCTGGGGCAACGCCAACGACATGAACGCCTGCGCCTGGCACGACAAGGCGGAGAATCTGGTGATCTCCTCCATCGACAACGCCTACTATCTGGATTACCCCCAATCCCCGGAGGAACCCCGCTTCAGCTGGATGGTGAATCTCTCGGAGGAGGGGGTCTACTCCGCCAACCCCGCCGCCCACATGGGGGAGAAGCTGGGAACGCGCCTCCTGGGCCTGGAATGTCCCCTGTGGACGGAACTGGTGCCGGAATGGCGTCTCGGCGCAAAGTTCTTCCCCCGGCTGGTGGCGGCGGCGGAATCCGCCTGGAGTCCGGCGGGCGGGTCCTTCGGGGACTACCTGTCCCGCCGCCGTGCCTTGGAATTGGCAGGCTATCTCTGGTGGTAGTGCGGAAGAAGCAACGGGGACGAGGATGTCGGAATCATTTCTGGATGGATTGTTGAGCGGGGTCTTCCGGGTGCTGGTCGAGGTGGTGCCTCCCACCTCGGATCTGTCTCCCCAGGCCCTGGAGGAGATTGCCCGGAGCATGGGGGTGGAATACGCCGGGGAGCCCTGGCTCTACGGCGCCGTGGTGGCGGACCGCCCCGACGAGCTGGAACGCTTCTCCCCGGAGGCCTTCGGCGCCGCCTTCTCCCGGGAGTTCCCCCGCCCCATGGTGAGGATGCTCTCGGGCAAGGGACGCACCCGCACCCAGCTCTCCGACGCCCTGGAGTCCGGCGCCTTGACCGCCGGGGGATACCAGGGAGTCTGCGCTGCCAGCGGAGACGCCCTCCCGCTGGAGGAATCCTATGTGGATTCCGTGGATGCCCTGACCTTCTGCCGAAGCAAGTGCCCCCGGATTCTGACGGGCGCCACGGTCAACGTCTCCAAATACACCGCCCCCGACATGGCGCTGGCCTACGCCAAGGCCGCGCGGAAACTCTCCCGGGGCGCCCGGTTCCTCCTGTGCCAGGCCGGATGGGACATGGGGAAGGCGCAGGAACTCCAATGGCTCCTCCAAATCCGGGACACCATGGTGCCCGTGGTGGCCCGGGTTCTCTGGCTCTCCCGCGACCAGATGGAACTGCTTCCCCATTGCCTGCCGCCAGGCGTCCTCCTTCCCGAATTGCATCTGCGCGCCCTGAAGGAGGCCTATGACCAGGGCACGGAGGAAGGACGCCGCTTCCAGGCCCGCTCCCTTGCCCTCCTGATGACCGGATTCCGGCGCCTGGGCTTCAGCGGCGTGCTGCTGGCGGGGGAACACACCGGCATGGACCGTGCCGCCCTCCAGGAGGAGTTCCTCCTGTGCCAGGAAAAATGCCCCGACTATGATTCCTGGCTGGCGGCATGGCGCCAGGAGAATGCCTTGGTCATGAGACCCCCCGTGAAGAATCCACGCTATCTCTTCGCCGGACTCCTCCAGGAACACGGACGGGATCCCGGACACCTGGATTTCGACCCCACCAGCGCCCTGGATGTGGGAAAGCCCTCCTGGAACGACCGGCTGGTCTCCCGCCTCCTGCGAAAGGCCTCCACGCCCACCACCTCCCCCAAACTCCGGGATTTCCTCTGCAAACTCTGCGGCGTGACCCCCCGGCAGCTTCCCGCCCTGGGCGCCTTGGGATATCTCCCCAACGCCCAGTGCCCCAAGGGGCTCACCGGCGGCGCCTGCGGAAATGTGAACGGGGAGGGAGAATGTGACTGCCGGGAGGGGCTCTGCTTCTTCCGGCGCGTCCTGGCCCTTGCCGCCGCCCAGGGACGCCTCCCCGAGCTGGAACGCTGACCCCGCTTCAACGGGACGGACACGGACCCCGCAGAGAGCTCCTCGGGGAGCGGATTTCCAGATTTCCAGATTTCCCCGCTGGCGGGGGGACGGGGGCGAGGGAATATATTGGGCGGCAATCAGGGGTAAGGGGACGTCCAGGGGTGTTTTCCCCAGGTGTTGTTTGTCGTCCCCCTGTCCTGTTGGTAGAATCACGAGAGGTGTTTTCCCAAATGAAAGCGAAAGTCTATTTCACGGACCTGCGGACCAAGGCCTTCGGGGATGGTCTCGCCGGCAAGATGGTGCAGCTGACCCGGGCGGCGGGGATGGAGAAACTCCCCTTTTCCGGACGTTTCGTGGCCATCAAGCTCCACTTCGGCGAGCTGGGAAACCTCTCCTTTGTGCGTCCCAACTACGCCCGCGCCCTGGGGGACGAGGTGAAGCGCCTGGGCGGCAAGCCCTTCCTGACGGACTGCAACACCCTCTATGTGGGGCACCGCCGGGATGCCTTGTCCCATATCGAGACGGCCTATCTCAACGGCTTCACTCCCTACACCACCGGATGCCATATCCTCATCGGGGACGGCCTGCGGGGGAATGACGAGGTGGTGGTGCCGGTGCACAACGGGGAGCTGGTGAAGGAGGCCCGCATCGGACGCGCCATCATGGATGCGGATGTCTTCCTGTCCCTGACCCATTTCAAGGGGCATGAGGGCACGGGGTTCGGCGGCGCCATCAAGAACATTGGCATGGGCTGCGGCTCCCGCGCCGGCAAGATGGACCAGCATTGCGACGAAAAGCCCCAGGTGAACCCCGATAAATGCGTGGGCTGCCGCCACTGCGTCAGAATCTGCGCCCACGAAGCCCCGGTCTTCGTGAATGGAAAGGCCCATCTGGACCACCAGAAGTGCGTGGGCTGCGGACAGTGCATGGGGGTCTGCCCCAAGGATGCCATCGAACCTTCCTCCGTCTCCCACCCCGGCTCCCTGGACAAGAAGATGGCGGAATACGCCATGGCGGTCCTGTACCACCGCCCCCATTTCCATGTGAGCCTGGTGATGGATGTCTCCCCCAACTGCGATTGCCATCCGGAAAACGACGCCGCCATCGTCCCCAACATCGGCATCTTCGCCTCCTTCGACCCCGTGGCTCTGGACCAGGCCTGCGCGGACGCCGTCAACGCCGCCCCCATGGTGCCCCAGAGCAAGCTGGGCGACCTCGCCAAGAAGCCCAAGGGAGACCACTTCACCACCATCTCCCCCAGCACCAACTGGAAGCTTCAGCTGGAGCACGCCGAGAAGATCGGCCTGGGCACCCGGGAATACGAGCTGGTGAAAGTGCAATAATATTATAACTTGTTTGTAATCAACGAGTTATAAATAAAAACCGCCGTCCCTTGCAGCAAAGGGGCGGCGGTTTTCGTATTTCCCCTGGTGGGGGGAGGCTAGTAGGTTTCCCGGAGGTGGCAGAGAGTCAAATCCCTGGCCAGTTTTGCGGGAGTGTAGTCTGCGCTGGTGGTCACCTGGAGGGTGGTGGTTCCGGGGAGGAGGGTGAAGGCGTTGTCCTGGAAGCGTGCGTGGGGATCGCTCTTCAGGGCGAGCCACAGATAGAAGGCGGGGGCGTCGGCCTGGAGGGTGATCTGGAAGTTCCGCTTGTCCTTTCCCGTAGGAGCGACCTCGGCGACCTTCACCTTGCACTGGGGCAGGCGCATATCCTTCCAGCGCGCCAGCGCCAGGGTCTCCCGGTACTGGTGCCTGGTGCCGTTCTCCTCGGTGGCATTCACCTCCAGCAGGAGGAAGCAATCCTGGGCGGCGTGTCCCTTCCGTGCTTTCGTGTCGTGGTAGAAGTCGGGCACATCCAGGGGAAGGGAGCCCATGCGGTCCGCCTTGACCACATATTCCTTCTTCAGGACGGGCTTGCCGCTGGCCACGTCCAGAAGAGTGAAGAGGACGGTGGCCTCCACCTTTCCGGGCAGGTCGGTGACGAAGAAGGCCTCCATGGGCTTCTCCGGGCTGGTGTGGTAGGCCACCACCGAGACGGGGGCGTAGAAGCGCCTTGCCATGTAGTGGAGGGCCTTCCAGCGCCCGGAATATTCCAGGGAGGACCAGGAGGCAACGGGCCAGTTGTCGTTCAGCTGCCAGAAGATGGTGCCCATGCAGCGGGGGCGCAGGCTATGCCAGTATTCCACGCCGGTGCGGATGGCAAGCCCCTGCTGGATTTGGGAGAGGTAGAGGATGGCAGGGAAGGAAGCCGGCATCCGGAAGTAGTTGCCGAACATGCCCACGATCTTGGAATTGGCGGGCAGACCCGCCTTCTGGTGACGGTCGAAGACCGGGCAGAAGACATTGAAATCCTCCGCGTCGGCGAAGGTGCGCACCGTTTCCAGGGAGGGGAAGGACTGGAAGCCGAACTCGCTGCAGAAGCGGGGGCGCACCTTGTAGTAGTCCTCGAAGGTGGCGCCGCCATGCCAGACCTGCCAGTAGTGCATGTCGCCGTCGGCGTCCGCAAGCCAGTTGTCGGCGAAGTTGTTGGGGCCGGCGCAGGGGGAGGAGGGCCAGAAGATATGGGTGTCGTCGGCGTCGGTGATGGCTTTGCCCACGGTCTGGTTCAGGCGGTCGTAGAGAACCAGCCATTCGTCCCGCTGCCGGCGGTTGTCCCCGGCGCTGTTCACGGAGCCGATGAGTTCGTTGTCTCCGCACCACAGGGCGAGGGCGGGGTGGTGGCGAAGGCGTTTCACCTGGTGGGTGATTTCATCGTGGACATTCTGGAGGAACTGCGGGGCGTCGGGGTAGATGGCGCAGGCGAACATATTGTCGTGCCAGATCAGGAGTCCCAGGCGGTCGCATTCCTGATAGAAGGCGTCCTCCTCGAATTTGCCGCCTCCCCAGAGGCGCACCATGTTCATATTGGCGTCCCGTGCGCTTTCCAGGAGATTCTGGTAGTGTTCCTGGGTATGTCTCTGGGGCATGGCGTCGCAGGGGATCCAGTCCGCGCCTTTGGCGAAGATGCGGACTCCGTTGACCTGGAAGACCATGCTGAAGCCGACGTCGTCCTTTTCGTTCACCACCTTCAATTCCCGGAGGCCCAGCTGCTGGGTGATGACCTGTCCGTTGCAGGTGACCTGGAGGGGATGGAGGGGTTGTTCCCCGAAGCCGTTGGGCCACCAGAGGGCGGGGGACTTCACGGTGAATTTCGCGGAGGTGGTCATCTTTCCCACCCGGGGCACCGTGGCGGTTCCCTTCTTCTTCTGTCCGTTGAAGAGGAAATCCACGGTCACCTTCTCGCCGATGGGGGTGCTTTCCAGGGGAGTGAGCTCCGCGGTGAGGAGGACGTCGCAGGAGCCTTTCCGGTGGGTCTGGACATCATAGACGTAGTCCAGTACCGCCTGGTCCACGCCCTCCAGGTAGCACTTTCCGGTCATGCCGGAGGAGGGCAGGGAGATGCCCCAGTCCCATCCGGCGGAGCATTGGCATTTCCGCAGATAGTTCAGTTTCTTGACGGTGGTGAACCAGCCCATTTCCGGGGGATGGACCAGCATCTCCTTGGCGGCATCCTCGCCGGCCTGCCGGACGGCCCGGAATTCCAGGCGGATGGTGTTCTCCCCCGCCTTGAGAAAGGACTTCACATCCTTCCGGAAGCGCAGGAACTGGTCGTTGAGGCGCGCCACTTCCCTGCCGTTGAGGAAGAGGGTCGCCACGGTGTCCACCGAGTCCAGATTCAGGAGGACGCCCTGGGCCTTCAGCAGTTCCGGGGGCACGAAGAAGGTGCGCTGGTAGACCCAGTCCACATCGGCGACCCACTGCACATCCCGCTCGTTCTCTCCGTAGTAGGGATCGGGGATCAGCCCGTTCTCCAGGAGAGCGGAGTAGTTGTCTCCGGGAATTTGGGCGGGAATGGCGTTGCTCTGGCCGCTCTGGCTCAGTTGCCAGGTTCCGCAAAGGTCGATGACGGGATAATGGGGCATGGGGGGAATTTTTCCGGAGAGGGGGGATGAAAGGTGCCGGGGAATCAAAGGCGGGACGCTCCCGACGGCAGGCAGGAGAGGGGGAAAAAGACGCTTTCCCGAAGGGGGAAACCCGGGGAACGAAAAGAGGATAAAATAATGGGCTTCGCCCGGTTTTCTCCTGGGCGGGCCGGAGAAGAGAAGGGAAACCCCGGGGAGGGGAGGCGCCGGGCAGCGGCAGCAAGTCAATCTTCTTCGCGAACCACGGGAATTCGGGAATCTTCCGCGGAAGAGGACGGGCGCACGCGTTCTTCTGAAGACGCATCCGTGTCTTGCCGAGGTGCCTTCCCTGTGGCTCGTTGCGGAATCCTCCCCTGCGGGAAAGTCCCCCTCTCCCTCTTTGCGCCCGTCCCCGGAAAACGGGGACAAATGGTCCGGTGGAATATTCTCCCCTCAAGAAACAAGTGGCGGAGAGAGAGGGATTTGAACCCCCGAGCCTGTTGCCAGGCTAGCGGTTTTCGAGACCGCCCCGTTCGGCCACTCCGGCATCTCTCCGTGCGTGGCGCATAATTTAGTTCCCTGGGAGAAAAACGCAACCGCCCAGGGGGAGGGCTTCAGGGTTGCCGGGGCGGGATTTCGCAGAGGGGGAGGGTGAAGGCGTCCAGGCAGAGATCCTCGGGGACTTTGGCATGGAGGGCTCTGCGGAGTTGTTCCACCAGCTTCAGGTCTTCCTGGGCTTCCAGGAGGGAGGGGGCGGGGGTGTCGGGAGGGAGGAAGGGGAGGAACTCCTGCTGGGGGAGTCGTTCCCGGGGGATGCCGGAGGCCATGAGGAAGCGCTGGTAGAACCAGCTTTGGAGGGTCTCCAGATAATTGCCCAGGAGTTTGGCGTATTCGGTGGCTTCCCTGGCCTCCTGGCGTTTTTTCATCTCGTCCCGGAGGGTCTTGTCCTTCTTGGCTTGCTCCTCCAGTTCCGGGTCGAAGCCGCCCTTGGTGTTTTCCGCGGCCTGCTCCTTCAGCTGGCCGAAGAGCAGGAGCAGCTCCCGCGAGGCGTTCAGGGCGACCTTGGCGCCGGCGCCCCGATGGAGGCGCCCCAGGATCTCCAGAAATTCCCGGGGCACCAGCTGGCCGTAGTCCCGCTGGTTGGAGGGCAGCAGGAGGGTTTGGCAGCGGGAGCGGATGGTGGGGAGCAGTGCCTGGGGGCGGGTGGTGAGGAGGAGGAACATGACCTGGGGGGAGGGTTCCTCCAGGGTCTTCAGGAAGGCGTTGGCGGACTCGGGCATCATGGCGTCCGCCTGGACCACCATGCCGAATTTCAGCATGCCATCCGGGGTGGAGAGCGCCATGTCCTGGTTGAATTCCCGGATCTTCTCCACCCGGATGGTGGAGATTTTGGATTCCGGGGCGACGGTGAAGAATTCGCTGTAGGCGTTGTTCCGGAAGAGCTGGCAGTTCCGGCAGTGTCCGCAGGCGGCGCCCTGGGGAGTGGGGGAGAGGCAGGCGGCGGTTTGCGCCCAGCCCCGGGCGAAGAGGATCATGGGTTCCAGGGAGGAGCCGGTGAAGAGGTAGGCCTGCCCTCTGCGGTGGTGGGCATTGGCGGCCTCCAAGGCGGCGGCCTGCTTGGGGAAGAGACGCCTCCACTCTTCGGCGGGCGCGACGGGAGTGCTCATAGGGCCATCCTCCGCTGCACGGTCTCCCAAATCTCCCGGGACAATTCCTCCGGAGGACGGGTGGCGTCCAGCACCACGACCCGCTGGGGATTCGCCTGGGCCACCGCCAGGAAGCCCTCCCGCACCCTCTGATGGAACAAACGCCCCTCCTCCTCGAAGCGGTCGTTCTCTCCGTGGGTTTCCTGAAGCACCCGGTGGAGTCTGCGGAAACTCTCCTCCACGGGAAGATCCAGGAGGAAGGTCAGATCCGGCCAGCGCCCCCCCACGGTGAACTGGTGGAGCGTCTCCAGGAAAGCGCGGTCCATGCCCCGGGCGAAGCCCTGGTAGGCGGTGGTGGAGTCGGCGAAGCGGTCGCAGAGGACGGTCTTTCCCTCCTGGAGGGCGGGCCAGATGGTCTCCCGGAGGAGCTGCGCCCGGCTGGCGGCGAAGAGGAGCAGTTCCGTCTCGTTGGCCAGCTTTTCCTGCCGGCACACCATGACCAGGCTGCGGAGTTCCTCTCCCAGGGGGGTGCCGCCGGGCTCCCGGGTGCGGAGCACGGATTTTCCGGCGGCCAGGAGGCGTTCCTCCAGCCGGAGGATCTGGGTGGATTTCCCTGCCTTGTCGGCGCCTTCGAAGGTGATGAACAGATTGGGGGACATGGATGGGGGAGGTGGGGCGTTCAGGGAACGGAGAGGAAGTCGGCCAGGCGGCCCGCCCCCAGGGCCCTCAGGATTTCCTGGAGATGCTCCAGAAGCTCCAGGGACATCTCGCTGTCCAGCTCCCCTTCGGGATCCTGGAAGAGAGAATGGAATGCCCTTGCCATGAGGACGAGGGCATCCGCGGGGCGCCCCTGACGATAGCGGAGCCAGGCCAGGGAATCCACATAGGCGGGATTTCCGGGGTCTGCGTCGAGAGCCTTCTGGATGAGGGGTTCCGCCAGGTCCAGGTGGATGTTGTGGTCGGCGTAGAGATAGCCCAGGAAATTGGCGGCTTCGTGGAAGTCGGGATTCCGCTCCAGGACCTTCTGGCTGGCCTGGATGGCGGCGTCGATCTCCCCCGCCAGCTCCTCCAGATAGGCTTGGCGAAAATAGAAATCCGCGTCGAGCTCCCCGGGGAAGCGGGCCTGGATGCGCCGCATCTCCAGACGCGCCTCCTCCAGATTCTCGGCGAACATGAGGGCGTCCAGGAGGAGGAGGCTGTCCTGGAGATCGGGATTGGCGAGTTGGCGAAGCGCCCGGATGATGCGGGGGGCGTCCTTGACGCACGCGCCCAGCTTGGCAAGGTGCCGGAGGTAGTCGTCCTTGCGGAGAAGCAGGGGAAGGGAGTTCAGGTAGCTTTCCAGGATGTCCCCCTGAATCTTCAGGAAGGGAGCGGGGGGGACCCTCTGGAAGGGCGCGAAATCCTCCATCTCCACCGTCGGGAAGACGCCCAGAACATCCGGCAGCGCCTCGTTCCAGAGCTGGGGGGACATCTTGTCCTGGAAGAAGCGGAGGATCTCCTCCGCTTCCGTGTAGTCCTGGGCCTTCAGGGCGATGTAGAAGGTCACCTGGAGGAACTCCTTGGGATCATTCGTCCCGAGGATGTCCCACAGGAGAGGGAGGACGGGGTGGAGGATGAGGGAGAGGGGATGGTACATCCTGGCCTCCCAGAGATAGTTCCAGGCGTCCTGGAAATCGTCGGCGTAGTCGGTGTCGCGGAGGAGGAGGTCCTGGGTGTCGTCGGTGATGCGCTGGGCGGCCTCCGCCGCCATGGCGGTGTTCCGGGTCTCGGCGGCGATGCGGAGGAGGAGGAAGTTGAGGGACAAATCCTTCGGGAAGTCGGGGAGGGAGACGGCCAGGGCGATGGCCTGGTCCCGGGCTTCCTTCTCTCCCTGCTCGTGATAGAACTGGATGGCCCGCAGCAGGACCTGGGGATTTTCGGGCGCCCGACGGCGTATGGTCTCCAGAAGGGGGGCGGCCTCGGGTTCCTCCAGATAGAAGAGCAGATCCCAGAGGGCGCACTGAGTCTCCAGGGGGGGATTCTCTCCCTGGTTCAGCTCCCGCAGCTCTTCCAGCAGGAGCTCCTCCTCCCCGCGCTCCAGCCGAAGCTGGAAGAGGCGCTCCAGGGCCGGCACCGCCTGGGGATGCCGCCGCAGAATCCCCATGAGCACCTGCCCGTCCTTCTCGCTTCCCGGATTCTCCTCGGGGGCAAGGAGATCCTGGAGGGCCACGGAGGCGTAGTCCAGGAGGAGCTCCTTCTCCTCCTGGAGCTCCTTCGGAAGAGGAGGCAGGGGGGAACGGCGTTCCGCGGGGATGGTCTGGGCGTCCAGCGCCGGGAGGCACAGGCCCAGGAGGAGGAGGAGATGGAGGAGGAGAAGAGGCATGGGGCTAATGTAGTCCGCCTTCCCGAGGCAGCGCCTTCCCCCCTCCTGGGAAAAAGAGGGGATGGCGGGGAAAAAAGAAAAACGCCGCTGGAGGAATGTCCAGCGGCGTTGCGAGGCGTCTCGTGCCAGAGGGGTGGGTCTGGCGTCGCGCCCGGGGGAAGAGAGAGGGGGGAGGAAGGGGCGGGAAATCCTCCCGGAACATCCGGGGAGCCCGCCCGGGCTTCCTGCTTCGTGACTACTTGTTCTTGTGGCGAAGCGCCTTGCGGATCTTGTCCCTCTTGTGCTTGGCGATCTTCCGGCGGCGCTGCTTCTTAACGGAGCCCATTCTGGTGTGTCCTCAGTGTGTGATGAAGGGTGATGATGTTATGGGAAATGAGAGAAGAAAATGACAGGGGCGTAATGTAGCCGTTTTCCCAGGTTTTTCAAATGCGTGGAGGTGGGGAGGGGGAAGCTTGGGCGCCTCCGGGGCTCCTCCCGCAAGGGGAGGGGAGCCATGCTTCCTCCCCCCCCCTTCTCTTCCGCGGGAAGGACGGGCTAGTATCTCCGGAGGGGATATTTGGTGACCAGCGTCTTCTTGTACTCCTCCAGCCGCTGGGCGGCGGTCTGCTCCTCCAGGAGTTTGCGGATGGTGTCCTGGAGTTCCGGGGTGAGGGTGGGGGCGTTGCCTCCCTTGCGGTCGGCCAGCTTGATGATGTAGTAGGCGTTGCCCAGGGAAAGGGGGGCGTCCGCCACCTCTCCGGGGGCCAGGGTGTCCACCACCTGCTGAAGGGCGGGGGCCATGGTCTCCAGCCAGCCCAGATCCCCTCCCTGCTGGGCATTGGGACCCTGGGAGAACTGGATGGCGAGGGCGCCGAAGTCCTCTCCCTCCTTCAGACGCCGCTGAATCTCCTGGCAGGTCTCCTCCCAGCCCTCCCCGGCGGCCAGCTGGATGGCATGCACCCGGTACTGGGGAGCGGTGACGAAGTCCTGGCGGTGCTCCTGGAAATATTCCCGGATCTGGGCGTCGGAGATGAAGAGGTTGCGGCGGGTGCGGTCGTAGAGGAGCATCTCCACAGCCAGCTGCTTGGTGATCTTCTCCTGGAACTCCTTGTAGGTCATGTTCATGCCGTGCAGCATGTCCCGGAAGCGCTCCTCGCTGGCGTTGGCCTGGGTCAGAATCAGGTTGTCGATGCGCTCCTGCACCAGCTCGGCGGGAATCTTGCCCTTGAGGGCCTGGAAATCCAGCCAGACCAGTTCCTGGAGAATCATGGCCTCCAGGGTTTCCTGGCGAATGGCGGCCACCGCGTCCATGTGCTCCCGTTCGGAGAGCCCCGGGGGCAGCTGGGATTCTTCGGCGGCGGAGGCGAGGCGCACCTCGTAGGAGGTGAGGATCGTGTCCCCCACCCGTGCCAGGACGGATTCGCTGATTTCCGCGGAGGAGCACCAGACGGGGCAGAGGAGGGCGAGGGCGAGAAGAAGGAAACGGGGCTTCATGGGGAAGAGGGGCGTTTGGGGGTGGGCGTGACGTGGGTCAGCGGGACTTTTCCGGCTGGGGCGAGGCGGGCAGCGCGGGCAGCGCCGGGTTCCTGCCGTAGTTTTGGCGAACGGTCTTGGCGGCGGTGGCCTCTCCCTGTTCGTCCAGGATTTCCAGAACTTCGTTGACCGCGGCCACATAGACGGCGGGAGTGGCGGCGGCATCCGGGACGGCGCCCCGGGTGGATTCATACTCCAGCCGGATGTCGTGGTAGCAGGACTTCGCCATGGAGAGGTTGCCCTGGCGGCGGTAGCAGCGGGCGCGCACCAGCTTGGCCCTGGCCAGCAGAAGGCGGTCGGCATGGCCTTCCTTCCGCAGGATGGCGTCGGCCTCCCGGGCGGCTTCCTCCACCTTGCCCAGGGCATAGAGGAGCTCGGCCATTCTTCCGGTGGCGGCCAGCCCCAGGAGGGTGTCGCCGGCCTTTTCTCGGGCGATGCGGTATTGTTCCAGGGCGTCCTGGGGGGCGTCCGACCAGGTCAGGAGATCCCCCTGGAGGAAGGCGGCCCGGGCCGCCACCTCGGTGTTTTGCCGGGCGGTGGCGGCCAGATTCCGGAGGAGCTCCAGGGCCTTGGGGGTGCCGTCGGGGAGCTGGGCGTGGCAGAACGCCTCTTCATAGGCGGCCATTTCCCGCAGGGCCTGGGGGGCCTGGGGGAAGTTCTGGAGGGTCTGGTAGAGCTGCGCCGCCTCGGCGTGGCGCTTCTGGGTGGAGAGCCAGTCCGCCAGATTCATGGCCACCTCGGGGGATTCCGGAGCGTCCGGATAGGAGGTCAGGAAGTCCCGTCCCCATGCCAGGGCCTCCGGCTTTTCCAGGGCAAGGCCCAGCAGGAGATACTGATGCCGCGCCAGCCGCAGCTTCTCTCCCTCCATCTCCGGGAAGCGGGTCAGCAGCTCCTGGAGGATGGACATGGCCTGCTCCAGACCGGAGCCGCCCTGGGCCAGGGCGCGGGCATGACCCTCGAAGTATGCCTGGATGGCCAGGGGAGTCTGGGGGCACTCCCGGGCGACCTGGAGCATCTCCTCCACCGCCCGGGCATATTCCGGGGTGGCGGTGGCGATGGCGAGGCGGGCCTCCCACAGGCGGGGGGAGTCGGGCCGCTCCTCCAGGAATTTCCGCAGCTGTGCCACCGCCTGGGCGGGGGCGTTCTCCCGGAGAAGTCGGGCGGCCTCCAGCCGGGCCTCCGACGCGGAGGGCAGACGGTCGGCCAGGGCGTCGGCCACCAGAAGATACAGACGGACGGCCTCCTGGGCATGCAGAGCCCGCTCCTCTTCCCGGGCGGCATGGAGCAGGGAGTCGGCCTGGTCCCGGGGCGTGTCGGCCAGCGCCGCCGCTTTCTGATAGGCCAGGGAGGCGTCCCCGGCAAGCCCCTCCAGAGAGAGGCACTGGGCGCTCTTCTGCCATGCCCGGCAACGCGTTTCCCGGGAGAGGGCGGCGTCTTCGGCGGCCTGCTGGAAGAGTTCCGAGGCGCTGCGCCGTTCCTGGAGGCTCATGCGGATTTCGGCAAGACGGAGGGAGAGGGTGGAATCCTGGGGCTGGGCCTCATGGAGAGCCAGGAGGATTTCCTTGGCTTCGGGCAGACGCTGGCAGGCCACCAGGGCCTCCGCCTGAAGCTCCCGCGCCTGCCGTGCCTGCCGGGGGGAGGGGGCCACCTGGGCGGCGTCTCCGAAGAGCTGGGCGGCCTCCTGGGGCATGCCCTTTGCCTGGCAAGCCTGTGCCAGGGAGGAGAGCACCTCCCACCAGGTGGGGGCGGGGGTGCGGGGCAGCAGGGAATCCAGGCGGCTGGCGTGGTAGTATTGGTTGGCTTCGGAGATTTTCCCCTCGCCGATGTCGCACCGGATGCGGAGCAGTTTCAGCAGGGCCTGGCGTTCCTGGGAGACGGGCTGGCTGGAGAGTTCGTCCAGGAGGGTGCGGGTCTCCTGCCAGAGTCCCAGGGGCAGGGTGGCGTCCAGGAGTCTCCAGCCCAGGGAGATTCGTTCCGGGGAGGCGTAGTCGAACTGGGAGAGGGCGGGAAGGAGGGCCTGCCGGGTCTCCTCCCAGAGTCCGCTGGCGTTCCATGCCTGTCCCAGGGCCTCCAGGATCTGTGCCTTTCGGGCGGGGGAGGTCTCCATCAGGGGGCTTTCCCGGAGGGGGAGCAGGAAGTTGAGGGCGGTGGCGCTGTCCCCCCCCTGGAGGCTGGCCAGGCCGGCCACCAGACGGAGGGAGTCGGCCAGGACGGGGTCCTTCCCCTTTCCCGCCTGTCCCGTCAGGGTGTCGTTGGCCACCTTCAGCGCCTCGGCGTGCTGCCCGTCCAGCAGAAGGGAGCGGGCCAGCAGGAGAGACAGCTCGTCCTTCTCCTCGGGGAGCTTTTCCTCGGCGAGAGCCAGGGTGAAATACCGGATGGCGTTTTTATAGAGGCGCTGGGAGAGGGCCTCCATGCCGGCGCGCCGGTTCAGGCTCTGGGGAAGGGGACTTTCCTCGGGGAAGAGGAAGAGGGCGGGGTCCTGGGCGGCGGGCAGAGGGGCGGGGAGCGCAGCGCCCAGGAGGAGGAGGGCCAGGGTTCCCAGGAGGATGGGGGAGGGGGTGGACATGGGGCGGGAGGAGAGGGAGCTCAAGGATTCTGGGGCGGGGGATTCTCCTGCAGAAGCTGCTTCATGCGCCGGGCGGCCTGCCGGAGGAACTCGGAGTACGCGTCGCGGAACGCCAGGGCGTCCAATTCCCCTTCATAGGGGATGGAGATTTCCAGGGGAATGAGGTTGACTGTTTCGTTGTCGGAGTGAGTGACGACTCTCTGTTCTCCTCCTCCGACATGCGTGAGTATTTGCCCCTTCCGGTGGGGGAAGAGAGCCGCCCGGAAGACCAGGGCGCGGCTTGCCCCCTGGTCTTGCACCTCGCGCACATGGAGGGTGAACTGGGCGCGCGTATAGGAAACAGGGGTGGCGGCGGAGCAGACGTCCTTGAGGGGGAGGGCCCAGCGGGCGTGGGGGATGGTCTTCACCTCCCGGTGTTCCGTGGCATATCGCATCACCTGGCTGTTATACAGGTTGGAGACGGAGACGTCGAAGCAGGGAGTGTCGGGGGGGAGGGGGTCCAGGAGGAAGGCGCGGGGCTCGGGGGCCTTGGTCACACAGGAGGCGGTCAGCCATGCGGACAAAAGGGCGGGCAGGCAGAGGGAGAGAATGTTCTTCATCTGTGTCTTCTCCTTCGACAGGGGCGGGGTGGCTTACGGGGAACCCAGCAGCAGGGCCTGGGGCGTGCGGTTGAGGGTTTCCAGGAGGGAGCGAAGCTGGATCATGGTCATCCGGGTCTCCTGGAGGGTGTCTCCCAGGAGATTTTCCGGAGGCGCGCCGGGGAAGGGGGCGGGCTGCAGCTGCGTCAGCAGGGCGTTGACCTGGTCCAGGGTCTGGCTGGCATGCGCCAGGGACTGCTCCATTTGGGCGAGGGCGCCCAGGGCCTGGGGACGCCCCTCCCGGAGCAGGCCCTCCAGCTCCTCCAGGGTGTCATGGGCCTGGCGCAGGGTGAGGGTCAGCTCCTCTTGGAGACTCTCCAGGGCCTGCCTGCCCTGCCGAAGGGCCAGCTTGGCCTCCTCCCCGGTCTTCTCCAGATTCTCCAGGGCCTGGGGAAGCCTTTCCTGGAGCACGAGGGTGGTCTGGGAGAGGGTGCGAAGAGTGGCGGACAGATTCTCCATGGTCTCCTGGGCCTTGCCCTGCTCCACGAACAACGCCACCTGCTGCAGAAACTTCTGGATGGATTCCAGGGAATCCCCCAGCTCCTGCTCGTTGATCCTGTGGCTCAAGTTGTCCAGGGTGGAGAGGCGGGAGGGGAGGATGCCCTGCTCCCAGAGATTCCGGGTCATTTCCTTGGAGGGGGCGCTGGAGGGGCTGGCCAGGTTCAGGGCCACATAGATTTGGCCTGTGAGGAGGGAAAGGGGCTCCAGCTTGGCGCACAGATGCTGTTCCAGGACCAGGTCGCTGAGGAAGGCGTGGGCCTGTTCGTTCTGGGGATGCCGGCTTTGGAAGAGGGCGAGGGGGCCGGAGGGGGCGGGGAAGCCAAGACGCTCCGGAAAGAGCTTCACGGAGACCTCCACGGGCAGCACGTCATGGAGCCGGGGGGCGGCCACGTCGTCGGGGAGGTCGCCGGGGCCGGAGGGGGCCAGGCTGAGCTTCTCCACCTCGCCCACGGAGATGCCCCGGAACATGACGGGGGCGCCCACGTTCAGCCCCTTGACATTGGAGGGGAAGTAGATGCGGTAGCGCAGGGGGTCCTTCACCCAGTTCCAGTTGCCGATGGACATCAGGAAGAACACCAGCAGGGCGAGGGCGCCCAGGACGAAGGCTCCCAGGAAGGTGGCTTGGGCTGCGCTTTTCTTCTTCTTCATGGCAGAGTGGGGTCAGAGGGGGCGTCCGGCGCCGCCTCCCGTCAGGAAGTCCCGGATTTCCGGGGCGGGGGGATTGTCCCGGAGTTCCCGCGGGGTGCCCCTGCCCAGGATGGAGCGGGAGCGGGGGTCCAGGTAGATGGCCTGGGTGCCCACGGCGAAGATGCTGTCCAGGTCATGGGTGACCATGACCACGGTGGTGCCCAGGGAATCCCGGAGTTGTCGGATGAGCCGGTCCAGATTCCGTGCGCTGACGGGGTCCAGTCCGGCGGAGGGTTCGTCGAAGAAGAGGATTTCCGGGTCCAGGACCATGGCGCGGGCGAGGCCTGCCCGTTTCTGCATGCCCCCGGAGAGCTGGGCGGGGTAGTAGTCTTGGAACCCCGCCAGACCCACCAGTTCCAGTTTGCAGCGGCAGACCTGCCGGATCTCCTCGGGGGAAAGCTCGGTGTGGAGCTGGAGGGGCAGGGAGAGATTCTCCTCCAGGGTCATGGAGCCCCACAGCGCCCCGCTCTGAAACAGGACCCCCATCCTGGCAAGGAAGGGGCCCTGCTCCTCCTCCGGCATCTCCCAGAAATCCCGTCCCAGGATGCGGATGGAGCCGGAGGCGGGGGGCAGCAGGCCGATGAGGTGGCGCAGCAGGGTGGATTTGCCGCAGCCGGAGGGGCCGATGAGGAGAAAGACCTCGCCCCGGTCCACCTGGAAGGTGAGATCCTCCATGATGACCCGGTTTCCGTAGGCCATGGTGAGATGGCTGACGTCAATGGGAGGGGCGGCCGAGGGCATGGGGGAGGGAAGGAGGGTGCCTCAATACTTCAGCACCACGGTGATGACGGTGATGAGGGAGGTGGCGATGACGATGCAGACGATGCTGTAGACCACGGAGGCGGTGGTGGCCCTGCCCACGGCGGCGGCGTTCCTGCCGCACCGTATCCCCTGGTAGCACCCGCACAACGCGTCCAGCAGGCCCAGGACCGCGCAGGTGAACACGCCCACCACCAGGTCGTTGGTCCGGGTGGTGGTGACCAGGGTGTTCCAGTAGGCGTTGGCGGTGAGCCCCAAATCCAGGATGGCCACCAGCATGCCGCCCAGGATGCTGACCACGTCCGCGAAGAGGCAGAGGAGGGGCAGCATGAGGGACATGGCCAGGAAACGGGGCATCACCAGGAAGTCCATCAGGGAGATGCCCTGGGTCTGGAAGGCGTCCAGCTCCTCGTTGGTCTTCATGGTGCCCAGCTCCGCGGCGTAGGCCGCGCTGGTGCGCCCCGCCATGACGATGCCCACCATCACCGGGGACATGAGGCGCAGCATGCCGATGCCCACCAGGCTGGCCACATAGGGCTGCGCCTGAAACCATTTCAGGGGAATGGAGCCCACGAACGCCAGCACCAGGCCCATGAGGAAGCTGATGAGGGCGATGATGGGCAATGCGCCGGGGCCGCAGGCGCAGAGCTGGCGGCGCAGGTCTTCCAGGCGCATGGTGCTGCGTCCCGTGAAGAGTCTTCCCAGGGCCATGAGGAGCTCGCCCAGGAACTGGAGCAGATCCAGGAAGAGCCGGGCGGTCTCCAGGGTGGCGGTGCCCCAGCGCGCCAGGAAGGGGAGGGGGCGGGGGGCGTCGGCCTCCCGGGGCTGGTTCTGGCGTCCCTGCTCCTGGAGTTTCAGGAGGGTCTGGAGACCGTCGGGGAGGGTGGAGGTGTCCAGGGCGAGCCCCCGGGCCTGTGCCAGGCTTTGGAGAGCGTCCAGGAAGATGAGGAGGGAGGTGTCCCATTCCTCCAGGGCGTCGGCCTGGAGGGGCAGGGTGGCGGTCTGCTCCCGGGGGACGCCCTGGAGGGTCTCCTCCGGGGCGGGGCGGGGCGCGCCCTGGCGCCAACAGCCGGACAACTGGAGTCTTCCCTCCTGGAAAATCGCCTGGGGTTGGGCCATGGTGGGGCTTTCTCCTGTTTTACTGGGTCTCTCCCTTCTGGAGCCGCCGCGTGGTCTTTATCAGCTTCTTCAGGGTGTCCAGGATCTGGTTCAGGATGTCCGTGCGGGTCTCCAGCGCCTGCCCGTATTGGGGATTCTCCCGGATCCAGGTCTCCAGGACGGTCTTCAACTCCTGGGCGAGGGAGAGGATGGTCAGCTGCTCGATCAGGGCGAGGTCGAGCTGCTGGGAGCTGACGCGGTCGAAGACGCTCTTGGCGTGGGCGCATCCCATGCCCAGCCGCCCCAGAAAACCCAGTTGGACCCGGGGCGGGCAGAAGGGCAGGTTGCCGATGACGGAGACCTGCGCCCAGTCCAGGGAGAGCATGAAGAAGGTGTTGACCAGGATGTGCGCCATGTCCAACGCATCCGCCTGGAGCTTGCCCTCGGGGGGAAGGCTGTCGTAGTACTCCTGGCTCTCCCGCTTCAACTCCTCCGGATTCTCCCCCATCCGCTCCAGAATGTTCTCGTATTGGAGGGAGAAGGGGGAGTCCTCCCCCTGGTAGAGGCTGTCTCCCGGCGGGGGAAGGCAGGTCAGGGTGTCCAGGGAGTCCAGAAACGCCCCGTCGTAGCCCTTCCCCTTCAAATCCCGGGAGGTGAGCTCCTCGCAGGCGGGAAGATGCCGGAAACGGTCCAAGGCGACCATGTCGTCCCGCAGCATGCGGGCATGGGCGCGGAAGGCCGCCTGGATCCCCTGGGGGGTGGAGCAGTCTATGCCGAGAAATTCCATGGGAGGGGAAGGGAGGAGACGGGGGAGGGAGGGGGCTACATGCAGCGGATGATCTGTCTGCCGAACTCGGAGCAGCTGACCAGGGTCGCGCCCTCCATCTGCCGGGCGAAGTCGTAGGTGACGGTCTTGCCGGCGATGGCTTTCTCCAGACCCTGGATCACCAGGTCGGCGGCCTCCCGCCAGCCCAGATGGCGCAGCAGGAGTTCCGCGGAGAGGATGAGGCTGCCCGGATTCACCTTGTCCTGGTTGGCGTACTTGGGGGCGGTGCCGTGGGTGGCCTCGAAGACCGCCGCGCCGGTGCGGGCGTTGATGTTGGCGCCGGGGGCGATGCCGATGCCGCCCACTTCCGCCGCCAGGGCGTCGGAGATGTAGTCCCCGTTCAGGTTCAGGGTGGCGACCACGCTATATTCGGCGGGACGGGTCTGGATCTGCTGCAGGAAGGCGTCGGCGATGACGTCCTTGACCACGATGGGCTTGCCGGTGCGGGGATGGGGGAAGGAGCACCAGGGACCCTCGCCCACGGGCTGGGCGTTGTACTTCTCCCGGGCCACCTGGTAGCCCCAGTCCCGGAAGGCGCCCTCGGTGAACTTCATGATGTTCCCCTTGTGCACCAGGGTGACGGAATCCCGCTCCTCCCGGATGGCGTATTCGATGGCGGCCTCCACCAGACGCTGGGTGCCCTCCCGGGAGACGGGCTTCACGCCGATGCCGCACTCCTGGGGAAAGCGGATCCGTGCGAAATGCGCCGGGAACTCGGTCTTCAGAAACTCCAGGATGCGCTTGGCCTCCGGAGAATCCGCCTTGAACTCCACGCCGGCGTAGATGTCCTCCGTGTTCTCCCGGAAGATGGTCATGTCCACCAGCTCGGGATGCTTGGCGGGGGAGGGGACCCCCTGGAAGTGACGCACGGGACGCAGGCAGACATAGAGGTCCAGGGCCTGGCGGATGGCCACGTTCAGGCTGCGGATGCCGCCGCCAATGGGGGTGGTCAGGGGACCCTTGATGCCCACAAGGTACTTCCGGAAGGCGTCCAGCGTGGCGTCGGGCAGCCAGGAGCCCGTGGCGTGAAAGGCCTTCTCCCCCGCCAAAACCTCCAGCCACTCCAGGGAACGACGACCCTGGTAGGCCTTCTCCACCGCCGCGTCCACGACGGACTGGGTGGCGCGCCAGATGTCCGGGCCAATGCCGTCGCCCTCGATGAAGGGAATGACGGGATGGTCCCCGGTGACTAGACCCTGCGGGGTCATGGTGATGATGTCAGACATGGAAATGGGACTCCGTAAAGACCAGAAAGAAAGGCGCATTCGCTCCGCACGAATCCGCACAGGGACAGAATATAATGCGGGGGAGGGTGGCGGGGGAGGTGGATAGAGTCGGGAGGGAATCGGGTGTTGTCGCCAAAAGTCCGAAGATGTCAGGAAAATCTGGAAATTCTGTCGGTTTCCGTTTCCCGCCTCCTTGCAATTTTTTCCCATAGGCTATATTTGCCGATAAACTTTTCCTGTCGGTTCCCTGGGGGGAGGCGTTTTTCCCGCGGGGCGGGGCGTCCGGGAATCCGGCGTTTCCCAGAGTCTTCCAAGAGTTTTTTTTCTTTTTTCTTTATGGAGAGCAACGAGAGCGAGCGTCCCCATTGCCCCAGCGGGGGCGACTGCGAGAGCTGTGGTGGAAAATGCCACGACGACACCCGGGCGGTGCATGAGAACCTGAAGGGTGTCCGCCACATTTTCCTGGTGATGTCGGGAAAAGGCGGCGTGGGCAAGAGCACGGTGGCGGCCAATCTGGCGGCAAGTCTCTCCCTGCGGGGCTGGCAGACGGGACTGCTGGACGTGGATTTCCACGGACCCAGCATTCCGAAGATGCTGGGGCTGGAGGGCGCGTCCCTCTATGCGGAGGGGGAGAAGCTCCTTCCCGTGGAGATGGGCGCCCTGAACATGAAGGTGATGTCCATCGGCTTCACGCTGCCCCAGGCCGACCATGCGGTGATCTGGCGGGGCGCCATGAAGCACGGCATCATCCGTCAGCTGCTGGGGGATGTGCTGTGGGGCGACCTGGACGCCCTGGTGATCGACACCCCTCCCGGCACCGGCGACGAATGTCTCTCCACTTGCCAGCTGCTGCCCCAGGCGGACGGCGCGGTCCTGGTGACCACGCCCCAGCAGGTCTCCGCCTCGGATGTGAGCAAGTCCCTGAATTTCCTTTCCCAGCTCTCCCTGCCCGTCCTGGGCATTGTGGAGAACATGAGCGGCTTCGTCTGCCCCCACTGCGGGGAGCGGGTGGAGATCTTCTCCCGGGGCGCCGGCGAGGAGCTGGCGCGGAAGTACGACGTCCCCTTCCTGGGGCGTCTGCCCCTGGATCCCCAGGTTTGCGCCGGCGGGGATGCGGGAGAGCCCTTTGTGGAGCGCTACGCCGCCTCTGCCACGGCGACGGCCTTCGAGGGCATCGTGGACCAGCTCCTTCCCAAACAGTCCTGACTCCCCCGCCGCTCCCCTCTCTTTCCCCTCCCCCGTTCCCCGGGCCGCCGCACACCCCGCGGAAAGTTTCCCGTCTCCCCGGGAACCTGGCCAGGGAACGGGACACCAACCCAGAAACCCCGGAGACGACACGGAGCGGGCTTCTCCCGCCCCGGCGCCTGTCCCTCCGCTTCCGTCCTCACCATTCGTCTTTTCCCCTTGGGCCTCGCCGCCTCCTCCGGCTCCCCCGGAGACGATGATCCCGGGCCAAAGGGCATCCCTAGGGAATCAAGGAGTAGAACACCATGACCCCCGAACACCCCAGCAAAGAACCTGAATACCCCAGCAAGGATCCGGAGAATCCGAAGAGAGACTTCGTCTTCAACCGGTATCACGTCTGGGCAAGCGTCGACAAGGAAAACCAGACCGCCCGCGTGGGCATCACCGACTATCTGGCGGAGGAGCTGACGGACATCGCCAGCATCGACATCCCCATGGAGGGCGATGAACTGGGCATGGATTCCCTGGTCATCCATCTCCATGTGCGCAACCGCATCCGCCATCTGCGCTGCCCCCTGACCGGCAGGGTGGTGGAGGTCAACCGGGACGTGCTGGACGACCCCTCCCAAATCTACCTGGACTGGAAGAAGGCCTGGCTCTTCAAGATGGAATACGACGATCCCAACGAACTGAATTTGCTGATGGACGGCAATCAGTACGCAAAACATCTGGACGACCTCTAGCAGAACCACCCCTTCCCGCATTTTCCATGGCAAGACGCAGTATCTCTCTGACCCTGTATTTCGTCGGGGCGCTGATATTGTTCCTGCTGGCGTTGTCGCTGCTCGTCCAGCCCATGCCGCTTCTGGTCCCCGTCATGTCCCTGGGGTATTGGCCGGAAGCGGCTTCTTTGTGCTTCTTCCTCTCCTATCTCCTCCTGAGCCGTCCCTTCTCCCGCCCGGGACGCTTCCGGTTCAACCCGGATTGCTTCCTCTTCCTCTCCCTCTTCCTCCTGGGAATCTCCTCCTTTCCCCGGTGGTTCGGGTTGATGCGGGTGGACGAACTGTGGGGCATTTCCTGGGAACTTTTCTACTGCAGGGCCTGGGCGGTGCTCTGGGTGGTCTGCTTCCCCCTGAACCTCGTGGGATTCACCTTGTATTATCAGAAGCTCTGGAACCGGAAGTCCGCCTTCCGGAGTCTGCTTCTGCTTCCGGGAAGGCTCCTGGGCGGTTTGTCGCTCCTGTGCCTGGGGCTTCTGGCGCTGGGCGTGATCGTCAGCGCGTGCCTGGAAGAGCCCTTCGGGGAGACGGTGTGGAGCCTCTTCTACGGCTTTGGCTATTTGCTCTTCGGGGAGCTCTCCCGGAACATCTGGCTTGTCTTCGCCCTCATGGCGCTCGTCCTCCATGCCTCGGGCATGGTGCTGATTTGCCGGAGCCTTCACAAGAGGACCTGTCTGCTGGCAAGAGCCGTCGTCCGCCTCAGGACGGCCCCTCCCTCCCTTTCTCCCTCCCCCTCTCCTTCTCTTCCCCCCGCGCAACAGACAGAGGGAGCAGAGCCCCCGGAGAGGGAACCCTGAAGACACGATACGCAACGGAGACAGGAAAGATGACCAAGAAGACGACCCTGATCTGCGCTCTGGATCTCCCGGAGCTGGAACAGGCCCTGACCATGGTGGACCGCATCGGCCCCAGTGTGGAATGGTATAAGGTGGGCAAACAGCTCTTCACCCACTACGGCCCCCGGGTGCTCCAGGAACTCAAGGCCCGAAACAAAAAGGTCTTCCTGGACATGAAATACCACGACATCCCCAATACCGTGGCCAACGCCATCCGCTCCGGCGCCCTCGTCGGCGGCGACATCATCGATGTCCACGCCTTCGGCGGCCCCGCCATGCTGGATGCCGCCGCCCAGGCCATGCGGGAGACGGGCGCCCGGGTCATCGCCGTGACGGTGCTCACCAGCATGGACCAGGCGCAGCTGGAGGCGGTGGGGGTGAGCGCCTCTCCCCAGGAGCAGGTGCTGCGCCTGGCGAAATTGGCGCGTCAGGCGGGCCTTTCCGGGGTGGTGTGCTCCGCCCTGGAGCTGCCTCTGCTGCGGAAGGAGCTGGGGGACGAGTTCCTGACGGTGGTTCCGGGCATCCGGCCCGCAGGAGCGGACGCCGGGGACCAGAAGCGGATCATGACGCCCCGGCAGGCCCAGGAGGCGGGCGCCGACTTCATCGTGGTGGGCCGTCCCATTCTGGCGGCTCCCGATCCCGCCGAGGCCGCCGCCAAGATCCTCCAGGAACTTGCCTGAAGCCCTCCCCGTCCCACCGCCTTCCCCCTCTTTTCCTCCTCCCTTCCCTCCTCTTCCCCCGACGCCATGAAACTCTTTGATTTGACGGCGCGCCTCTGGGAATCCCCCATGGTGCCCCAGGTGAATCTGCTCCCCGGCCGTTCCCCCCTCTTCACTTGGTCCACGGAGGAGGAGGCCCGGAAGGGAAGCTGGGAGCCCTTCGCGTGTCCCGCCATCGAAAGCCTGAATGGCCAGTGGCGGTTCTGGCTCTTCTCCCGTCCGGAGGAGGTGCCCACGGCGCTGCTGGAGGGAGGAGAGCAGGAGGGGGACGCCCCCATCCAGGTGCCGGGAAACTGGACTTGCCAGGGCTTTGACTATCCCCACTATGTGAATGTGTGCATGCCCTTCAAGGACACGCCTCCCCTGGTGCCCGAGGAGCGGAATCCCTGCGGCGTCTATCGCCGGGAGTTCCTGGTGCGGGAGAAGATGGAGCGCCTGGTCCTCCATTTCGGGGGCATGGAGACCTGCGGATTCGTCTATGTGAACGGCCACGGCGTGGGCATGGCCAAGGATTCCCGCACCAGCTGCGAGTTCGACATCACCGATTTCGTGAAGCCCGGCCAGAAAAACCAGCTGACGGTGCTGGTCATCCGCTGGTCCGATGGCTCCTTCCTGGAATGTCAGGACCACTGGCGCATGGCGGGGTTGATCCGGGATGTCTATCTCCAATACACCCCCGCCAATTACATCGCCGACGTCTTCGCCCGGACAAGCCTGGACGAGGAGACGGAATCCACCGGCATCCTCACCCTGCGGCTGGACGCCGGATTCCGGAAGACCCATGTCATCCCCCAGGGATGGCGCTTCCGCATCCAGGTCTACGACGGAGAGACCCCCCTCTGGGAAACCCCCAGGGAACTGCCGTTCTACGCCAACGGCTGCATGTACCACTATCCCGAGGAGGAACGCCTCCAGCCCCTGGCGGAGGAGACTTTCTCCTTCCCCAAGGTGAAGCGCTGGAGCGCCGAAACCCCCTTCCTCTATCGCCTGACGGTCTGCCTGGTGGACGCCCGGGACCAGGTGGTGGAGGCCACGGGAACCTTCCTGGGATTCCGCAGCGTGCGCCGCAAGGACGGGTGCCTCCTCATCAACGGAAAGCCCGTGAAGTTCCTGGGCGTGAACCGCCACGATTTCGACGAGAGAATGGGCAAGACGGTGACCCCGGAAAGCATCCGCCAGGATCTCCTGCTGATGAAACGGCTGAATTTCAACGCCATCCGCACTTGCCACTATCCCAACGACGAACGACTCTGCGCCCTGGCCAGCCAGCTGGGTTTCTACGTCATCAGCGAGGCGAACATCGAATGTCACGCCTACTGCGGACATCTGACGGACCACCCCCTCTGGCTCCCCGCCATGATGGACCGGATGCGCCGCATGGTCTGCATCTATAAGAACTTCCCCTGCATCCATTTATGGTCCCTGGGCAACGAGGCGGGAAGGGGGGCGGACTTCATCGCCCTGGCGGCCTGGGCGAAGGCCTACGACCCCTCCCGGGGCGTCCATTACTGCGAGCTGACCGACGACATCACCGTGGACGAACGGGGCCATGGATTCTATGTGCCCCACGATGGCGAGACCTGGGTCGACACGGTCTCCCCCATGTATCCCGCCTTCGAGTCCATGGACGCCTGGATCAAGGACAACATGCCCGTGGAGTCCCGCCCCTTCATCCCCTGCGAATACACCCACGCCATGGGCAACTCCAACGGAAGCATCCACCGGTATTTCCAATATTTCCGGAAGTATGTCCGGTTCCAGGGCGGGTATATCTGGGACTGGGTGGACCAGGGGCTGCGGAAGACCGACGACAAGGGCAGGGATTACTGGGCCTACGGCGGCGATTTCGGCGACCATCCCAACGACGGCAATTTCTGCATCAACGGCATGGTGCTGCCGGACCGCACCCCCCATCCCTCCTGCCTGGAGTTCCAATTCCTGGCGCGCCCCTTTGATTTCCAGGAACAGCAGCCATCCCGCCAGCAGTATCTGCTCCGGAATTGGCGCTATTTCACCACGCTGGATGATCTCTCCTTCTCCTGGGAGCTCCAGAAGGAGGGGCAGGTGCTCCGCCAGGGCGAACTGCCCGCGGAGGCCACGGCTGGACTGGCGCCCGGGGAAAGCCGCCTGGTGGAATTGGGGGAAAGCCTCCTGGAAGGCGTCTCCCGGATTCCCGGCGAGGAGATTTTCCTGACCATCCGGGGAAGCCAGAAGGAGGAGACCCCATGGGCCCCCGCCGGATATGTGGTGGCATGCCAGCAGTTCTGCCTCACGGAACAGGTCCCCTGGAATACTCTGGAGAACTTCCCCCCACTGCCGGAAAGCCACCTGGGCTTCAGCGAAAACACCATCAACGACGGGGAAAGCCTGGTGCATTTCACCGATGGCGCCATGCCCGACCAATGGCTCTTCCGGGGCGAAAAACTCCTCCAGGGAAAGGCCACCGAACAATTCGTACGGGGACTGGTGGACAACGACGGAATCCTCAGCGAAATCGAGAGCCCCTGGCGCATGGCGCACACATGGCTGGAACAACAGGATCTCTTCCATCTCCAGACGACGGAAAAGCTGGCATCCAGCAGCCTCCAGGAAGACGGTTCCCTGGTGATGCAAAGCCAGGCCACCTTCACCGCCAAAAACCAGGCGGCCTTCACCGTGGAACGACATCTCCATTTCCGGCTGGACGGCTCCCTGGAGGTGGAACTCACCTTCCATGTCCCCCGGGAATTGGAGGATATGCCCCGCCTGGGAGTCTCCCTGCCCCTCCCCCACGCCTTCGACACGCTCCGCTTCTTCGGAAACGGCCCCCAGGAAAACTACTGGGACCGCAAGGCCGGATGCCGGGTGGGATACTACGAACAAAGGGTCGACCAACAGCTCTTCCCCTATGTGAAACCCCAGGAGTCCGGAAACCATACCGATATCCGCGCCATCGCCCTGGAAAATGGAAGGGTGGGACTCATGGCGGTGGGAATGGGCATGGAATTGGAGGCCTCCGCTCTGCCTTACACCCCCGAGGACCTCTTCACCGCTCGACATCAAAATGAATTGACCCCGCGGCAGGTGACCTATCTGAATCTGGATCTCCACCAGAGGGGACTGGGCACCCGCTCCTGCGGGGAAGACACGGTGGAGGAATGTCGGCTCCATGCCGGCGTCCATCGCCTCGCCTTCCGGCTCTTCCCCTATCCCGCCGGACTCTCCCAGGACGACTGGATGAAGCTCGCCCGCCGACTCCAAAGGCCCTGACGCAACGCCTGCGGCCCGCCCCAGACCACAGGGCGAGCCCAGAGGACGCTGCCGCTTCAACACAGACCACACAGTGCCGCCCGGCTCGCCGGGCGGCACAGACGACACATAGGGCTTCGGGCGAGGGGGGCGTCCTGACATCCGGCGCCGGATGCTCCGTTGCCCCGGTCCTGTCTTTTTTGCTTCAGGGCTTCTTGAGGAAATCCGGTGGGGGATCCCGGATGTAGGTGCACTGGTATTCCTTCGTGTCGGTATGGAAGACGTGGGCCATAGATTCGTCAGGCGAGAGACGGATGACATAGCGGGGGGGAGTATGCTTCACGAAGTCCTTGACGGTGATTCCCCAGTCTTCTTCCGTTGCTCTGTAAAAATCATTGTCTCTCCAAAAGAACAATGGGGAAAAGCCTTGTAGAGTTTCCATGTTCGGCGAAGGAATAGATCGGATTCTAGAATAACTGCACTTGTATTTTGAGGTCTTGCGCTCGATGAGAGTAATGCGCCTGCATTTATGGCAGTACCAGTACTCAATTTTTTCGTCCCATAAATCAATCAGTTTTGTTTCCTGGTCAATCGCCAGGGTGATATCCCCGGGACGGTAGATTTCAATGATGGAATCGGAGGGAACGGTTGTATTGCTCATTCCATTGCCACACAAGCAAAGCAAGCCAGCCATGTTATATCCTCACTATGTGTCGAGGGGCGATTTTGGTCTTGTTGGCAAACCAGGCTTCACCCCAAGCCGGGCGTGCCCCTGGTTGCAGCGAACAGCCAGGAAGGCACGCCTTTTTTGCTTCAGGGCTTCTTGAGGAAGTCCGGTGGGGGATCCAGAACGTAGGTGCACCGGTATTCCTTCGTGTCGGTACGGAAGACGTGGGCCTTGGATTGATCGGGAGAGAGACGGATGACATAGCGGGGGGGATGTTTTTGCACGAAATCTCCCAAGGTGCGCTTCTCCTCTTCCTCTATCCCATCGTAGAACTCCCGGTCGCTCCAGTAGTAAAGCGTCTTCCAGTCTCCAAGAGTGTCAAGGCATGGAGGGTGTTTCTCCGTCATCCGGGAGTAGCTTTTTACATACAAACAAGTCTTTCTATCAATCACGGTGACGCGCTGGCACGCCTGGCAGTGCCAATATTCCCATTGCTCATCCCAAAAATCCCATAGTTCGATGTCCCTGTCTCTTTCCAGGGCCTCCGGGCTATGGATTTCCGCAATGGATTCCGACGGTGCCGTGGAATTGCTCATTCCATTACCACACAAGCAAAGCAAGCCAGCCATGTTGTATCCTCCTATGTGTTCATTGTTGATTGTGGTCTTGTCGGCAAACCAGGCTTCAACAGGCCCCTTGCGGTATCTCTTGCGCTTTGCCTCCTCTATGCCTTCAAGATTTCCGACCGATAGCAACCATTTTCCAGACAAAGAGTTTTTGTCCCGAAACGTATGGGGATTCCTTTGGGATTCGTAAAGATAAACGGTCTTTGATTCTTTTCCTGGATGCTCACGATATCCGTTGTCAATTCAGCAGATTTTACCGTTTCATGAAAGGAAAAAAACGCAAGTCGTTCTCCTAAAGAATCCCATCGTTCTTTCCCTTCCCCGAACACGCACATTTTGCCAAATCAGGATATTCATTGGAGCGATCCTCGATGCCCTCGTTCCCCATGGAAATATCCTCATGGGACCAGTTCAGCGGACGGGGGAGTTCCACCGAGACGTTCGCCATGACGTTGGCGGCATTCTTCATTTTGCCTCTTCCCGGGGCATGAAATGAATCTTCATGTCAGACCCGAAAGGATATCCAAGGCAGTATCCATGGGGCCGGGAAGCGGGGCGAGGGAGCGAGGTTTTCTGGTTTTTGAGCCATGAGACCTCCCCTTTCTCCCCCTTTCTCCCCCTTTCCCCCCCTCTATTTCTTTTCCTGCAGCGGGGGGAAGGCTATTCCCGTTTTGCCTTGGCCACCAGGGAGGAGAGGGCCAGGAGGGCGAGGACGTTGGGGAGGACCATGAGCTGGTTGAACATATCCTGGAGTTCCCAGGCCAGGTCGTTTTGCACGATGGAGCCCAGGAAGATGAAGCCGGCGGCCAGCAGATAGTAGACCGGGAGGGACTTTTTCCCGAAGAGATAGTGGAAGTTGATTTTCCCGAAGAAGTTCCAGCCCAGGATGGTGGAGAAGGCGAAGAAGAAGAGGCAGACGGCCACGAAGGCCTCGCCCAGATTCCCCCCCGCCAGGGAATGGGAGAAGGCGGTTTGGACCAGGGTGGTTTTGGTCAGTCCCTGGCTGGCCAGCAGCTGGCTGTAGGTTTCGCCGGTGGCGCCGGCCAGGGGGCCGTCTCCGCAGTAGATGGTGGAGATCACCACCAGGGCGGTCATGGTGAGGACCACGAAGGTGTCCACGAAGACGCCGCACATGGCGACCACGCCCTGGTCGTGGGCCTTGTCCACGATGGCCTGGGCATGGGCGTGGGGGGTGGAGCCCATGCCGGCCTCGTTGGAGAACAGTCCCCGTTTCACGCCTTGGCTGATGGCGGTTTTCAAGGCGTATCCCATGCCGCCGCCGATGAGGGCTTCGGGGTTGAAGGCGTATTGGAAGATGGCGGCGAAGGTGGTGGGGAGGTATCTCCAGCGGAGGGCGAGGATCAGGAGTCCGCCCAGGAGATAGAGGAGGGCCATGAGGGGGACCAGCTTTTCGGTGACCCGGGAGATGCGGGAGATGCCGCCGGTGAAGATGAGGAAGGAGAGGGTGGCGATGAGGAGTCCGATGAGGGGGGTGGGCAGTCCGAAGGCGTTATGGCAGGTTTCGCTGATGGAGTTGGCCTGGACCATGCAGCCGATGAATCCCAGGGAGAGGATGCAGGCGATGGCGAAGAAATGCGCCAGGAAGGAGCCCAGGAGTCCGGGGAAGGCCCGTTTGATGTAGTAGACGGGGCCGCCGTGGAGTTCGCCGGCGGGATCCTGGATGCGGGTCACCTGGGCCAGGATGGCCTCCGCATAGATGGTGGCCATGCCGAAGAAGGCGATGACCCACATCCAGAAGATGGCGCCGGGGCCGCCGGTGAGGATGGCGCCGGAGGCGCCCACGATGTTTCCCGTGCCCACCTGCGCCGCCACGGCGGCGCAAAGGGCCTGGAAGGAATTGAGACCATGCCCGTTCTGCCTGCCATGGAGGGAGAAGTCCCCCAGCGCCTGCCTCATTCCCTTCCCGAAGCAGTATCTCTGGACCATGCCCGTCCGAAGGGTGAAGAAGATGCCGGTTCCCACCAGGAGCACGGTGAGGACGTAGTCGGAGAGGCAGCTGTTCACCAGCTGGATGGCCTTGAGCAGTGGGGAGGAGTCCATGGGGTGGCGGAGGGGGGGGGAGGAGGTCAGGGATATTCTTCGTTCAGGCGGGGAAGGATGCGCTGGGCGTATTTTTCCTTGACCAGGGCGATGTTGGCGAACTGCACTTGCGGGCAATTCAGGCGGGAGATGGAGAAAGCGGCTTCCTGGACGGGGGTCATGCCGGGGGGGAAGTGGCAGATGCCCAGGGGGCGTTCCTGGTTCCAGACCACGCAGAAGCTCTCGTGGAACTGGAGGCGCAACTGAATCCAGGGATTGGTGGCGTCGGGGAGATCCAGGGGGCCGGGGATTTCCTCGAAGGAGGTGGTGGAGTCCGGTCGCCGAGACGGAATGCCCAGCTGCACCACGTTGCGCCGGGATTCCCGGTAGCAGATGATGCGCACCAGGGGAATCGTCTCCTCCCCCATCGTCATGTGAAGCATGAGGACGGCGCTGCCCACATCTTGAAAATTCAGAGAGACCCGGAGATAGTCGCCGGGGCGGAGGCGTTCCTTCAGGGTGAGGGGGCCGGAGGAGGGGGTGCCCAGGAGGACCCGTCCCTCCGCCGTGAAGATCTGCTGCCAGGTGGAGAGGGTGCCTTCCCATTTGCCCAGGAAGACCGTGTCGTCCATGAGGCGCCGCTCGTAGTTGTTCAGCCACTGGGTGTATCCGAAGAGGCCCAGGAGGATGACGCCTCCCAGCAGCAGCGCCCCCAGGCAGAGCCGGATGAGGAATTTCCGGTAATGGTAGGTGAAGAGCCGGAAGGAGAGGGGGGAGACCAGGGAGGTCTCCAGGGTGGAGAGGATGTCCAGGAGGGTGGCGTAGTCCTGGAACCGGTCCTCCTGCTGCAGGGCGCCCATGCGGAGGAGGGCCTTGCCCAGGACGGGATTGAGGGGTTTGGCGGGCGGCGGCGGGACGGGGAGGGGGAGGTCGCACTGGGTCTTCAGGTCCAGGACCTCCTCCAGGGTCTTTCCGGGGAAGGGGGGCTTTCCGGTCAGGAGAAAGAAGGCGGTGCATGCCAGGGAGTAGATGTCGCTCCGGCAATCCACGTCCTCGGGCATGATGGCCTGTTCCGGAGACATGTAGAGGGGGCTGCCCACGATGGCGTTCTCCTCCTCGTCCTCCTCCGTCCGGGGCTCCGGCGCGGGTTCCTCCCGGGGGGCGTCCTCCCCGCCATGCTCCTCGGGAAACTGGTTTTGGGTGGAGGCGATGCCGAAATCGCAGAGAGCCACCCGGAAATCGGGGGACTGGAAGAGCTCCTCGTAGGATTCCGGGGGGCGTTTGTCCTGGAAGGCGAAGAGGAGATTGTCGGGTTTGACATCCCGGTGGGTGAAGCCCTTTTCGTAGGCGTAGGCCAGGCCCTTTGCCACGGCGTGGAGCACGGGGATGGCGTAGCGCTCCGGCATGGGGCCCAGGAGCTGGACCAGATTCCGCCCGTTCAGGTGCCCCGGGATATACTCCATCAGGATGCAGGCGCCGTTGCGGGAGACGATGATATCGTGGCAGCCCACCAGATTGGGATGGGAGAAGGTGCCCATGATCTGGGCCTCCTTCCGCAGACGCTCCATGAAGACCGGGTCGTTGGCCAGACGGGGATTCAGGACCTTCACCGCCACCTGGCGGTTCAGGGCGTTCTGGCGGGCGAGATAGACGGTGCCCATGCCCCCGGAGCCAATCACCGCCTGGAGGGTGCAGCCCGGCACCAGATTGTGGGGGACGTCGCCGGGAAGGGGGGAGAAGGGACGCCACTGGGTGCGGCTCCCATGCATCCGGGCATGGAAACGTTCCCGGATTCTTCGGATCCGGGTGTTGGTGAGCCGCGGGGAAGGCTCCCCCGAGGAGAACTGGGTCTCCTCCACGGCGGGCCGGAGGGTTCTCGTGCTTTCCAGGGGGGCGGTCACGGGAGGGGTTCCGGGAAGAAGGCTTGGAGGGCGAGCAGCATGGCGTGGAGCTGGTGCTGCACCACGTCGATGCGGATGAAGCTGGAGTCGGCGGTGGAGGTGATTCCCCCGAAGGCCCGGGGCGGGATGCGGCCTTCCCATGCCCTGAGGAGGGGATTGTAGGCCGCCAGGGGGCCGCCCACCTGCCAGCTCATCAGCCGCAGAAGCAACCCCTCCGTGCGCTGCCGCAGGAATTCCGCCTCCTCGTGAAGGCCCGCCCGCTCCGCCGTCATGATGGTGGCCGCCAGGCCCTCCACGGCATAGCCCGTGTTGCCGGCCCGGGTCTCCACCTTGTGGCCGAAAATCTGCCACCAGCTCAAGGCGAGGGCGCCCTCCAGGGTCAGCTTCTGGATGTCCTGGTCCTGGGGAAGGAGCAGGGCCGTCTGCTGGCAGGCCATGGCGCCCCATTGGTAGAAGCCCTTGGTGTAGTCCGTGTCCCCGCCTTCCCCAAAACATTCCACGGTGTATTTCCGCAGGAGTTTGGGCAGGGCGTCCCGCAGCCGTGCCTCCAGGGGGACGGGGGGGGGGAGATGGGGGCGCGCCTGGTAGTAGAGGGCGGCCTTGGCGTAGGCAAGGAGACATTCCCCGTCGAAATAGGAGGAGAAGGGGGCGATGTCCTCGGGCAGACGGACGCCGTTCAGCTCGTAGTCTTCCCGCCAGGAGCCGCTGGCCAGCTCCTGGTATTGGAGGAATTTCAGGTTGTTCTCCAGAGCCAGCAGGAAGGGCTGCTTCTGGGCTTCGGTGAGATAGCGTTCCTGCCCCTCCAGGAAATCCACCAGGGCCATGCAGAAGAGCGCCACGGTCCCGGTGCGGACGACGGTCTCGCTCTTGTAGGTGACCACCACCTGGGGGGCGTCAGGCAGTCCCCGCTGGCTGCGGAGGAAGAAATCCAGGCCCAGCAGGGCGCTTCTCCGGGTCTCCTCGGTGAAACGATGGCGGTTCAGGTTGCAGATGCTCCACAGGACGCCTGCCTGCCGGACCTGGTTGTCCTTCTCGTCCAGGGCGTCGGCGATGAAGTCGTAGGCGTAGCGGAAATTCCCCTCGGGATATTGCTGGTTCCGCAGATAGGTGCCCGCCGCCTCGATGGCCTCCTCCAGCATGTCGGCGGTGAGGGGGGGCAGGGGCTTCTCGGGGGGCGTCTCCCAGCTCTTCCTCTGGGCGTAGTGGGAGAGCTGGAGCCTCCAGGGGGCGTCCTGGGAGAAGGCAGGGGAAAGGAGCAGGACTGCCAGCAGGAGGAGCAGAAGGGGATGGATCTGTCGTCGGGTCATTCCGCAGGGATGGAGAAGAGGGGGGAGGGCGCTTCCGGATTGGCGGGAGACGCCCTCCCTTCGCCCCTCCCGGGAGTCCGCCCGGCCGGAGAGAGGGAGGGGGAGGAGAAGAGCCGGGACGGGCCGGAGCTAGGCGGGGGAGTTCTTGTCCAGCTGTTTCAGCGCCCGGCGAAGGCGGAAGGCCTGCTCCTCGAACTCCTCGCAATCCGTCTCCTCGTAGCTCTTGGGATATTCCACGGAGCCCTTCAGCTGGAAGGGGATGCTGAGGTAGTTGGGGAAGAAGCGGTCGTGGAGGCGCACATCCAGGGTGACGTAGGTCACCGCCTCCTGGAAGGGGCCCGGGGTGAGGACGAACTCCTGCCAGCCGTAAAAGTAGTTCTTGGAGCAGGTGCGCCCCTCGGTCTTGTCCACGCTCCAGCCCTCGGGAAGAATCCAGCGGAGGTTGTAGACGCCCTCGGAGATGAGGGGATTGCGGACCTCGATGCGCACCTTGGTGGGCTTGCCCGGCTCCACCTGGGGGTTCTCGTAGATGACCCGCACGGCCACATTGGTCAGGTAGTAGTCCATCTGGAAGGGGTTTCTGGCCCAGATGGCCTTTGCCTGGGTGGCGTCCATGAGGGCCTCCTCCACCTTCTCCGGAATCCGGCTGGGCTCGGAGGAGAGGGGGACGAAATCGGGGTCGCTGGCGGCGGTCTCGCAGGCCAGGCGCACGGTGCGGTTGGTGAGTTCCCGGATGGAGGCGGGGGGCATGGTCATCAGGCCGAAGCGGTTGATGGCGCAGGTGAGGATTTTCTCGCCGATGGGATCCAGCCATTGGGCGGGGATGCCCTGGCGGCCGTACATGATGCCCATGACGGCGCCGGCGGTGGCGCCGGTGCAGTCCGTGTCGTCGCCGCAGTTCACGGCGCGGCAGATGGTCTTGCCGAAGTCTCCCTCTCCATAGAGGAGGCCCAGGGTGGCGAAGGCCACGTTGGCGGGAGCCTGGAACCACTTCAGATCCTTGTTGTTGTCCTCCACCACCCGGTTGCGGGCGGTGAGCCAGTCCTCGCCCTTGTCATAGGCGTCGCAGACCATCTTGACGTATTTTGCCACCCTGCTGTCTTCGGGGACCTTGGAGAGGCCGATGGAGATGAGCTTCCGGAGATCCTTCACCACGAAGGCCGCGGATTCCAGGGCGGCGGTGTACATTTCGGCGTAGATGCCCTCTCCGCAGTGGTCGCAGCTGGAGTCCAGGTAGGCGAAGCGGATGGCCTGGTCCGGGTTGCCGGGGAAGAGGCAGGCCCAGATTTCGGAGCGGATCCAGGCGCCGTTGGAGAATTTCCAGGGGTCGTTGTTGAGGGCGCCGGAGATGGGGGGATAGAAGCCGTTTCGCACATTGTGGTGGGCCACGGAGTATTCGTTCCAGGGGCCGATGATGTGGGACGCCCAGTAGTCGCCGAAGAGTCTGGAGTTGAGGTTCAGGAGGCCGTGCCGTTCCGCCATGCAGAGCCAGATCAGCTGGAGATCCAGGTCGTCGTTGGGGAGGGGGTCGCCCTTCAGATCCTGGGTGTAGAAGGTGCAGTCGTTGGTGACTCTCTGTCCCTCGAAGGGGGCGCCCAGGGTGCCGCCGATGTTCTTGCCCAGCCAGCAACCGTAGACCTTGTCCCGGTATTCTGTGAGATTGAGTCGGAGATTCTCGATTTTCATGACCGCGGGGTGATGTTATGTGGGGTGCGGGAGCGGGGGATCAGGCCAGGAAATTCTCGATGAGCTGCTGCACCTGGGCGTATTCCGTGACCACGGGGAACTGGGGGAACTGCTGGCGCACCTTGTCGGAGGGGCGGAAGAGGATGCCCAGATCCGCCTCCTTGAGCATGGCGGTGTCGTTGAAGGAGTCGCCCATGGCGATCACCTTGAGGTTCAGCTGCTTGAAGGCCAGGGCGGCATGGCGCTTGCCGTTGCTCTGGCGTAGCTTGTATCCGGTGACCCGTCCCTCGGCGTCCACCTCCAGGCTGTTGCAGATGAGGGTGGGGTAGTTCAGCTGCCGCATCAGGGGGGTGGCGAACTGGTAGAAGGTGTCGGAGAGGATGACGTTGGGGAGTTTGGGGGCGAGCCACTGCATGTACTCCACGGCGCCGGGCAGGGGGGCCATCCGGGAGATGACTTCCTGGATGTCCTTCAGCCGCAGGTCGTGCTGCTTGAGGATGGCCAGACGGTGGCGCATCAGCTCGTCGTAGTCCGCCACATCCCGGGTGGTGAGTCTCAGTTCGGGGATGCCGGTCTTTTCGGCGAAGGCGATCCAGATTTCAGGAACCAGGACCCCTTCCAGGTCCATGGCCACGATGGTGGGGGCGTTCATAGGGGGAATCTATGGGGGGTTCAGTAGGGGGAAAGGATGCCGTATTGCTTCTTCAGGGTCTCGATGCGCTCCCGGAGGCTCTCCTGTTCGGCGGGGTTCTCCGAGAGATTCATGCGGGAGAGGAGGAAGAGGATTTTCTGGGCGGCCCACTGGGCGGGCAGGGTGTCCTGTCCCCGGGGGCACTGCGCCAGGGGGCGTCGGAAGAGGAGGTCCCGGGGCTTTCCCTGGGCGTCCCGTCCGGTGAGGGAGAGCACCAGATTGTCCTCCAGGGAGCGATAGCGTCCGAAGAGCCGGAGGGTCTGGTCGCGGTAGAGATTGGGGAGGGAGCGGGGGAAGATCTCGTTGACGTCCGCTCCGCTGGTGGCGGCGCAGCGCAGCGCCGTGATGATCAGGCTGGCGTGCTGGGAATAGAAGCGCACCATGGCGTCCCGGATCTCCTCCGTGGTCTCCACATGGCACTTCTCCCCCCGGTTGAGATAGCCCAGGAAATCCAGGAGCATCCGGTTGGCCTTCCGCTCGGCGCTGAAGGGGAAGATGGAGACGTTGCCCGGGTTGATGCCGCTGATCTGGCGCAGGAAGAGGCTGGGCTCGTAGATGTTCACCGTGGACTGCCCGTCGGTGAGGAGAAAGATGTTCAGGGGACGCCGGAGATCCCCGTTGGCCTGCCGCACAAAGGGCGCCACCCCGCCGAAGACGTCCGTGCGCCCGCCGTGGGGAAGCTGGCGCAGCTTCTCCGCCGCCGTGGCCAGATTCTCCCGGCTGGCGGGCACATATTCCCGGAAGACGGCGCTCTGGCGGTCGTTGAAGGCCACCACGTTGAAGCGGTCCCGGGGCGAAAGGGCGGGCAGCACCTCCAGGACGGATTTCCGGAACTGCTGGAATTTGGGCAGGGAGATGCTGGAGGAGCGGTCCAGCAGGAAGAGGACGTCCTTGGGAATGTCGTCCAGGCTCTCGCTCTTGGGACCCGGACGGATCTCCACCAGGAAGGTGCCCCCGCTCCCCGCCGGGTCGGGATAGGTGTAGACCTGGACGGAGACATATTCGTCCAGGGGCAGGGGAAGCTCCCCGGCGACGGCGCCCACGGAGGTGGACAGGGCCCCGCCGGCGTCCAGCCCGGGCAGATCCCCCTGGAGCGGGGCGGCCTGGGCGGCGACCGCCCCCTCCGCGCCCAGCAGGGCCTCCAGCTCCTGGTCGGAGAGGGAGAAGGAGGGACGCATGCTCTGCAGGGAGAGCTGGGAGGCGACGGCCGCCGGAGGAGGCCCCGCCAGCGCCCCGGGATTCGCCAGGCTGGGCAGGGCGACGTCCGGGGGCACGAACTCCCGATCCCAGTCCGGCAGGAAGGGACGCCGGGAGTCTTCCAGGCGCTCCGGGGCGAGATCCTCCTCGGAAACGGCGAGGATCTCCGGGCTGGGGGCGGTCACCTGGAGGCCCTCCAGGGGGAAGGCGATGGCCTGGGGGGCGGCGGGCAGGTCCGCGGGGGCCAGGGGCGCGGGCTGCAGCTGGAACAGCTCCACCGGGGGCTCCTTCAAGGCATAGTCATCCAGGATGGAGCGCACCTTGTCGCTTTGCTCCTGGAGGGAGGGAAGGAGGTCCTCCGGCTCTCCCGCCAGATTCTGGAACTCGGGGATTTCCATCTCCGAGGCGTCCAGCCAGCCCTCCGGGACGGGGGCGGGCTCCTGGGGCGGGGGCTGGAGCCGGATCTTGGCGTAGTCCCGCGGGCTCCGCTGCTTGTCCCGGAGGGAGTCGGCCACGGTGCCGGAGAGGGGAAGACGGGCGGCCAGCTGGAAAAGCAGGAGATGCAGTGCCAGCGAAAGCAGACACGCCGTCAAGGCGAAGCCCTGGGCGCGGGTGAGATTCTTTTCGCGGGCGGGGGAAGACATGGGGGGAACACCGGCCCCGCTCCCTGGACGCGCCACCACGGGGCGGGACGAGGGAGCCGGGGACCGGGGGCGCGGACTCTACTGGTTTTCGCTCTCCACGGTGATGTCCTGGGAGACCTTCTCCCGGAGGATGCGCTCGATGCCGCCCTTCAGGGTCTGACGGCGGTAGGGACAGCCGGAGCAATGCCCCAGAAGACGCACCACGACCTGGTTGTCCTGGATGCTCACCAGCTCCACGTCGCCGCCATCCGCCTGCAGATTGGAGCGGAGGGATTCCAGCACTTCCTTCACTTGGGTTTCCTGTTCTTTGGTCATGGTTCTAAACTCCTGTCGTTAGGGGCATCCGTCTTCTCCAGACCGGGAAGGGGAGTGCCGGTGGGATGGGCGGGGAGCCAGGGAGGGGAGGAAAGAGCCTCTCCCTCCCCTGGGTTTCCCCGGGGATGGGGTCGGAAGGCTACTGCAGCTCCCCCAGCTGCTCCTTGATGCGCGCCAGCTTGTCCCGGGTCTCCGCCAGATGGGTGCGGTCCGCCTCCACGGCGGCGGCGGGCGCATGCTGCACATAGCCCTGGTTGGAGAGCTTCTTCTCCAGGGTGGCGATGTACTTCGCCGCCTCCTCTGACTGCTTCTCCAGACGCTTCTTCTCCGCCTCCAGATCCACCAGCCCCTCCAGGGGGACGAAGGCGGTGCCCATGGCGGAGAGGGCGACGCCGGCGGGGCCGGCGGGCTTGGCGCCCAGGGTCAGGGTCTTGGCGTTCAGCAGGGCGGCAAGGGCCTCCCGGTCCAGATCCAGGAAGCGCCGGGCGTCCTCTCCGGCGGGGGTCACCACCACGTCCAGGGGCAGGGTGGTGGAGATCTGGTAGTTGGCGCGGAGATTCCGGACGGAGCGCACCAGGTCGTACTTGGCGGCGTTGAGCCGCTCCACCTCCTCGGTGGCGCCCCATGCCTCCATGCGGTCAGCCTCCACCGGCAGGGGCCAGGCCTGAAGCATGATGGAATCCTCCTCGCCGCAGAAGCCCATCTGGTGGTAGAGCTCGTCGGTGACGAAGGGCATGATGGGATGGAGGAGCTTCAGGAAGGTGCCCAGGCAGTAGTCGAAGACCTTCAGGGTGGCGCAGGTGGTGCCGGCGGGAGAGGAGAGGGCGGGTTTGGCGCTCTCCAGATACCAGCTGCAGAACTCGTTCCACACGAAGTCGTAGATGGCCTTGGTGGCGTCGTTGAAATCGAAGGTGTCCAAATCCCGGGTCATGGTGCGGACGATGGAGTTGAGGCGCGCCAGGATCCACTGGTCGTCGGGGCGCAGCTCCTCCCGCTTCAGGCCGGAGAGGTCCTGCCAGTCCGGGGAGGCGGGGCCGTGCTGCAGCCGGAAGCGCACCACGTTCCACAGCTTGTTGGCGAAGTTGCGGCCGATCTCGCACTTCTTGTTGTCGTACCGGATGTCCTGCCCCATGGGGGCGATGTAGATGATGGTGAAGCGGAGGGCGTCCGCTCCGTAGGTGGCCACCACGTCCAGGGGGTCGGGGGAGTTGTTCAGGCTCTTGGAGAGCTTGCGCCCCTTGTCGTCCCGGATGATGGAGGTGAAGTAGACGTCCTTGAAGGGGACTTCGCCCATGAAGCGCAGTCCGCTCATGATCATGCGGGCGACCCAGAAGAAGATGATGTCGGGCCCGGTGACCAGGGTGTCGGTGGGATAGAAGTGCTTCAGCTCCGGGGTCTCCTGGGGCCAGGAGAAGACGGAGAAGGGCCACAGCCAGGAGCTGAACCAGGTGTCCAGCACATCCTCGTCCTGCCGGAATTCGGTGCAGCCGCAGGGGCACTTCTCCGGGGCGGCCTTGCCCACGAAGACCTTGCCGCACTTCTTGCAGTAGTAGGCGGGGATGCGGTGGCCCCACCACAGCTGGCGGGAGATGCACCAGTCCTTGATGTTCTCCATCCAGTGGAGATAGGTCTTGACCCAGCGCTCCGGATGGAAGCGGATGCGCCCGCTGGTGACGGCCTCGATGGCGGGCTTGGCCAGGGGCTCCATGCGGACGAACCACTGCTCGGAAAGACGGGGCTCCACCGGCACGCCGCCGCGCTCGGAATAGCCCACCTGGTGGACATAGTCCTCGGTCTTCACCAGAAGCCCGGCCTCCTCCAGCTTCTGCACCACCAGCTTCCGGGCGACGGAACGGTCCAGCCCGGCGAACTCGGCGCCGGCATTCTCGTTGAGGGTGCCGTCGTCGTTCATGATGTTGGGCATCTCCAGATGGTGCCGGAGGCCCACTTCATAGTCGTTGGGGTCGTGGGCGGGGGTGATCTTCACGGCGCCGGTCCCGAATTCCTTTTCCACATAGTCGTCGGCGATGAGGGGGATCTGGCGGTTGACGATGGGGAGGACCAGCATCTTGCCCACCAGCCCCTGGTAGCGCTCGTCGCCGGGGTTGACGGCCACGGCGGTGTCGCCCATGAGGGTCTCCGGGCGGGTGGTGGCCACCACCACCTCCCCGGAGCCGTCGGCGAAGGGATAGCGGATGTGCCAGAGATGGCCGGATTCCTGGCGGTAGATCACTTCCTCGTCGGAGAGGGCGGTGCGGCTCTTGGGGCACCAGTTGATGATCCGGTGGCCCTTGTAGATCAGGCCGTCCTGGTAGAGGCGGATGAAGACCTCCTGGACGGCGTTGGAGAGCCCTTCGTCGAAGGTGAAGCGCTCCCGGGGCCAGTCGCAGGCGGTGCCGATGGTGCGCAGCTGGCGGATGATCTTCCCGCCATACTGCTCCTTCCATTTCCAGACCTCGTCCAGGAACTTCTCCCGCCCCAGGTCGTACCGGGTGAGCCCCTTCTCCTTCTTCAGGAAGGCCTCCACCTTCGCCTGGGTGGCGATGCCCGCATGGTCCATGCCGGGCACCCAGCAGGTCTCCCGGCCTCGCATCTTCTCAAAGCGGATCAGAATGTCCTGCAGGGTGTTGTTCAGGACGTGCCCCAGGGTGAGGATGCCCGTGACGTTGGGCGGCGGGATGACGATGGTGTAGGGCTTCCTGGGACTGTCCACGCTGCCGTGGAAATATCCCCGCTTCTCCCAGATCGCATACCATTTGGCCTCGACCTCCGCAGGGGAGTACGCTTTGGAAAGGGGTTCTTCGCTCATGTGTAAAAGGGGACCGGTTTTGGTTGGGGGAAAGGAGGGTTCCGGGGGCGTTTCCAGGGTGGGGGGAGGCCGCCGGAAAACGGGGAAAATGTAGCATTCCTACCGCTTCCCGCCTAAAGGGGGTCAGGGGGATTTGCGCCCTCTTCCGGAGGGGCGGGCTCCCCGGGCGGGGGCGTCTCCAGGAAGCGGGAATCCAGGAGGTGCCGGGGCCGCAGGTCCCCCATGGATTTCTTCATGGCTTCCCGGAGATGGGGGAAGTGGTCTTCCAGGCGGTCCAGGGTCTGCTCCAGGAAATGCCGGTCCCCCTGGGCCTCCAGCATCGGCTCGTAGGGGCAGGGCTGGGGTTCCGGGAAGGGGAAGAGCCGGGCGGCCTGGCGGATCCGGGCCTTGGAAATGCCCCAGAGGGGACGGATCAGGGTGGCGCTCCCCTGGTCCGCGGGCACGCAGGGACCCATGGTCTTCAGGCCGGCGCCGTGGAAGAGGCTCATGAGGAAGCTGACGCACAGGTCGTCCAGATGGTGGCCCAGCGCCAGCTTGTTGCAGCGCAGCTCCCGGAGGAGATGGTGGAGCTGCCCTCTCCGGAGCCGGGAGCACAGGGGGCAGGGCTTGTCGCCCACCTTCTCCGGGGACAGGAGGGGATAGAGGTCCGGCGTCCGGAGATGGAACTCCCAGCCCCGTTCCTGGCAGTATTGCCGGATGGGCTCCGCCTGGAAGCCGGGATAGCCCACGTGGATGGTGGCGGCCAGGATCTCCAGGGGGAAGGGGGCCTTCCGGGCGATGGCGTGGAGGAGTTCCAGGAGGAGGAAGCTGTCCTCCCCGCCGGAGAGTCCCAGGAGGATTCTGTCCTGGCGCTGGAGGAGCCCGAAGCGCGCGCAGTCCCGGGCGCATTGGCGCAGGAGTTTCTGGAAGGCGGCGCAGCGCCGGGGGGCCTCCTGGAGGAATTCCCGGGCCTTCTGGCGGAACTCCTCCGCCACCTCCCGGGGCGTGCGGGCGGCGTCCAGCCGGATTTCGCAGTCCTGGTAGAAGGGCTGGCGTTGGCGGAAGCGCTCCTCGTCCCAGAGGGGTCTTTGCGCCTTTTCCTGGGGGGAGAGCCGCGCGGCGATGGCGTCCAGGGAGATTTGGAGGGTGGCGGTGATGCCGCTTTCCCGCATGATCTCCCTGTTGCCGGGATAGACGGGGATGCCGCCTCCGGTGGAGATGACGGCGAACTCCCGCTCCTTCGCCACCTGGCGCAGCACCTCCTGCTCCTTTTGCCGGAAGGCCTCCTCCCCCTGCTGACGGATGAAATCCCCCGGGGAAATCCCGTGGGTCTCCTGGAAGAGCTGGTCGGTGTCCAGGTGGGGACGCCCCAGCATCCGTGCCAATTCCCGCCCCACGCGGCTTTTGCCGCTTCCCATGAATCCCGTGAGATAGATGTTGTTTGGCATGGCGGTGGCGAGAGGGGAGGCGGTGTCAGGGGGAGGGAAGGAGGGCGAGGGTCAGGAGGGTGAGGGCGTTGAAGCCCCCGTGGACCAGGATGGCCTGGAGGGTGTCCTCCCGCTCCCGGAGGGCGCCCAGGGCAAGGCCCAGAAGAAAGAGCCCGGGGAGGACCCGGGGATTGCCGTGGGCGAGGGCGAAGAGAAGGGCGGAGAGGAGGTGGCCGGCGAACCGGGGAAATCCCCGGGCCGCCAGGGCGTCCGGCAGAAGGCGCCGGTAGAGGAGTTCCTCGGCGCAGGGCGCCAGCAGGCAGCTGGAGAGGAGGAGGGCGGGGGTGAGGACGGGGGGAAGGGCGTCCGCCGCGGGGGGGAAGAGCTTGCCCAGCAGGAGCTGGAGGCCCTGGAGCAGAAGGAAGAGGGGCGGGGTCCAGCCCAGAAACAGGAGAAGCCGCCGCTTGCCGGAGGGGACGGGACGGCGGGAGGCGAGAAGCAGGGGGAGCGGGGAGCGGACGCCCGCCAGACGGAGCCCCAGGACCATGCCCGCCAGGGCGGCGAGGGAAGGCAGCAGGAGCCGGAGGGCGGGGTGGGGCAGGAAAAGGGCGGCGCGCCCCGCCAGGGCGCCCGCCAGCATCAGAAGAAGAGGGAGGAGGGAGGGGGTCACTGGCGGGGGGCGTCGGGCTGCCAGAAGGCGTAGGCCCCGGAGGGGACGGCCATGACGCCGGGGTCCTCGACGGGCAGCGCCATCTCCCCGGAGCGGATCTCCCCCGGAGGCAGGGTCTGGGTGGCGAGATGGGAGAGGACCAGGGGAGTGTATCCCGGGGTGTGGCAGGTCAGAAGCAGGAAGAGGGGGCGGGGGGAGAGGATCTCCCGGCAGAGCTCCAGGAGCTCAAGCATGCAGGCGTCGATCTGGAAGAGCTCCTGGCTGGTGCCCCGTCCGAAGCTGGGGGGGTCCAGGATGATGCCGTCGTAGCGTCTGCCCCGGCGCAGTTCCCTCTTCAGGAATTTGGTCACGTCATCCACGATCCAGCGGATGGGGGCCTGCTCCAGGCGGTTGATCCTGGCGTTGTCCCGCGCCCAGTCCGTCATCTTCCGGGAGGCGTCCAGATGGCAGACCTGCGCGCCTGCCTGGGCGCAGGCCAGGGTGGCCCCTCCGGAGTAGGCGAAAAGGTTGAGGACGCTGGGGGCGTCGGGGCCCGGGAAGCGCCGGAGCGCCCCCTGGACCATGCGCCATCCCAGAAGATGCTCCGGGAAGACGCCCACATGGCCGAAGTCCGTGGGCTTCAGGAAAAATTCCAGGCCGCCCAGGGTGCAGTGCCATCCCTCCCGGAGCCGGGGCTCCCGGAATTGCCAATGGGCTCCCTGCTCCCGGGAAAAGAGGGCGTCGGCTTCGTTCCACAGGGCGGGAAACTGGGGACGCCACACGGCCTGGGCGCAGGGACGCGCCAGGACCCAGGGGCCGAAGCGCTCCAGCTTCCTGCCGGCGCCCGCATCCAGAAACTGGTATTGGCTGTCTCGTCGCATGGCGCGCTATTCCTGCTCCTGGGGATGGCGAAAGCCGGAGGGGGCTCCCAGGGCGGAGAGGGAGGGCAGCAGGGACCAGGGGGCTTTCACGTCGGCCCGGAGGGTCCACTCCTCGGGAAGAATCTGCCGCGCCCAGGCCATGGTCTCCAGGATGGCGGGAAGGTCCCAGTGGGGCAGGGCGTCGCCCCGGCGGGCAAGATGGGTGGCGCACCGACATTCCCCGGGGGCGATCCCCTGGAGAATCAGGGTCCCCTTGGGGGCGGCGTTGGCGATTTGCCGGAGGCAGCGCCGGAAGACGGCCTGGAATGTCCGCCCCTCCCAGCAGGGAGGCGCCTTGGGCTGCCCGTCCCGCCCCGCCCGGGAGGCCGAGGCGAAGGGGATGGTGGCAAGATTCAGGCCCAGCCGGGGGGGCTTGCCTTCCGTGATGGCCTGGGAGAGCTGATGGATGCCCAGACCCTCGCAGACGAGCTTCTTGGCGCCCCGGGGCGTCGCCCCGGCGGGAGCCAGGGAGGGCTCGCTCCAGGCAAGATATGCCTGGAAGCGGAATTGACGCTTCTCCGGGCAGGAGACGGGGACGGGACGGGCCTCCCTGCCGCTGTCAGGGTCGGCGGCGAAGCGGGGCGTCGTCTGGAGCAGGGCGGCGCGCCGGGCTTCCTCCTCGGGATCGCAGAAGGAGACGTAGCGCCGCAGAAGGAGCCCCTCCTGGTCCCGGGAGAGCACCAGGCGGTTGGTGGCGTGGAGGAAGTCGCCGTTGAGCCCCTTCTCCCAGCGCCACAGGTCCTGCCCCAGGCCGTATTCCAGGCGCCGTCCCTCCTGGTCCTCCAGAAGCAGGACGACGGGGATGGGGGAGAGGACCAGAGGCGTCTTGTCCAGCTCCTGGGGAATGGGGCGCCATTCCGGCGCTTCACGGGCGGCCTCCCGGGGGGAGAGGGCAAGGTATTTGGTCCAGTCGCCCTCCAGGCGCAGACTGCCCAGCTCCATGCCCTGCCGCAAGGGCGCGCCCTCCGCCTTCCAGGCGATGTCGTAGGTGAGGCGGATGGTGTTGGCGGCGATGCGCTGGGTCTGGCGAATCTCCACGGGGGCCTTTCCCGGGAAGGTGCCCTTGCTCTGGACGATGGCGCATCCTCCCTTCCGCACGGCGCTGGGCGCTCCCTGGGGCAGGGGCGCCTCCGGCTGTCCGTCCAGGGCGCAATGCATGGCGCGGAAGAGAGGCTTGCCCTGGGTTTCCAGGAGGAGGGGGCCGCCGCCGGCGTCGTCGCCGTAGGTGAGGGTCCAGGATGCGGAGGGGGGGTGCAGAAGCATAGGCGTCGGGGGAAAAAGAGGGAAGGGTGGTGGCGGGCTAGGGTTCCAGGACGGGCCATTTGGGGGCGCGTCCCTCCTGGACCATGTTCAGTGCCCCCGGAATGGGGTAGACGTCCACGAAATCCGCCCGGGAGTCCTGGGGGGAGGTGGAGAAGAGCCCGGCGTCCACCATGTCGTAGACCATGTTTCCGATGTCATTGGTCTCCACGATGTTCCAGGTGCGGAGGACATCGGGCGCCAGGAGGGAGAACTCGTCCAGGAGATTCTGGCGCAGCGCCAGGCAGACTTCCTTGCCGGTGACGTGCTCCCCCTCCTTCCGGTTGTCCAGCATCTCCCGAAGGGTCTGGATGAGGTAGAGGAACGCCGGGTGTGGATAGCGGGGATCCTGCTGGGCGAGCTTCTTCGCCTGTGTCAAGTCGGCTTGCAGCTGGGCGAAGGAATAATGGTCGGAAGGGGGGAAGGCCATGGCAAGGAGGACTCCGCTAGTTCTGCTCCCGGGAGTCCTGGCGGGCCGCCAGACGACACCGGATCTTCTCCTGGAGCTGCGCCATCTCCTCCCCCTGATACTGCTTCTGGGGGGCGTTGAGAAGCACCTTGTCGTCCATGAACCGGGGAATGATGTGGAGGTGGGCATGGGGCACTTCCTGCCCCGCCGCCTGCCCGTTGTTCATCACCAGGTTGAAGCCCGCCGCCCCCGTGACCCGCAACACCACCGGCGCAATGCGGGCCGCCGCCGCGAAAAGGGCGTTCCGGCTCGCCTCGGGCATGTCGCTGATGCCGTGGCAGTGGCACTTGGGAATGACCAGGGTGTGGCCGAAGTTGAAGGGGGCGATGTCCAGGAAGGCGAGGACCTCCTCGTCCTCGTAGACCTTTGCCGAGGGAATCTGGCCGGAGAGGATTTTGCAGAAGACGCAGTGTTCGTCAAATTTGGCTTGGCTCATGGGAAATGCCTCCTGGGGGAAGGAAGGGGAGGGAGGGTTGTAATGTTATAACATCTTTGTAATCAAGTAGTTATAACATTGTCAGAACAGGGGCTCCCCGGGCTCTTGGAAGAGGGGGCAGACCTTGCGGAAGGGGCACCAGCGGCATTGACGGGTGTCGCTGGCGCAGGGGAAATCCTCCTCCTGGGCCGCGTTCTGGACGGGGTCCTGGAGTTTCGCCCGCATGGCGCCGGCGCTTTTCAGGATTTGCTCCTGGGCGTGCTCCAGGGTCTCGGGGGAGATTTCGTAGCGGCTGGTGCGTCCGGCGTCGTTGAGGAAGACCCCTTCCAGGGAGATGCGTTCCAGGGGGACGTCCCAGGTTTTCCGGGCGTAGAGTGCGTAGCAGGAGAGCTGGAGGCGCAGTTCATCCCGGTGTTCCGCGCCGGTCTTCCAGTCCAGGACATGGAGGATGCCCTGGGAGTCCTGGTAGGCGAGGTCCAGGGCGCACCAGACCTTCAGGGGCATGGCGGGGGCGTCGCCCGCGGGGGGGAGCTCCCCCGCCACGAAGGTGTCCAGGGCGTCCACGCTCTTCCACTGCTCCGGGGGCAGAGGAGCCAGGGCATCCAGGACGCCGCAGGAGAGGAATCCCTCCATGGCGTCGAAGACCTTGGACCGGAGATCCTGGATTTTCTCCTGGGAGACGGACTCCCCCTCCTCCGCGTAGTAGTGCTCGAAAAGATTGGTCTTCCCCTTGGGATTCTGCTTCCATTCCCCGTTCCGGGATTCCTTCCAGCCCCGGTTCAGGGCCGCGCGGGCCTGCTCCTGCAGCTGGGAGAGGACGGGCGTCTCCCGGGTCTCCCGGAAGGCCAGCAGGGTCTCCTTGATGAGCTTGTGGACCACGTCCCCTCCCCACAGGGGAAAGGAGGTCATCTGCTTCAGCTGGTAGAGGAGACGGGCGCGGGGCGGCGCCTGGTGGCTCCAGCCTCCCCAGGCGCCGTAGTATTGGTAGTAGTATGCCCGGGGACAGCTGCGGAAGAGACGGCTTCGGCTGACGGACCAGGTGAGGTCGTTGACCAGGGGCTTGTCAAACATGGCCGCACGCCTCCCGGATGACCCGCTCCTGCTCCTGGAAGAGCTGCCGAAGCCCCCCCTGGGCCAGGGAGAGCATCCGCTGCAGCTGCTCCTGGTCGAAGGTGGCCTCCTCCCCGGTGCCCTGCAGCTCCACGAAGCGCCCCTGCTCCGTCATCACCACGTTCATGTCCACCTCGGCCGCGGAATCCTCCACATAGCACAAATCCAGGAGGGGCTCGCCGGAGACGATGCCCACGGAGACCGCCGCCACCCGGGCGCGGACGGGCCATTGGGAAAGGGTGCCCAGGGCCTGGAGACGGCGGCAGGCCAGCTCCAGGGCGGCGCAGGCGCCGGTGATGGAGGCGCAGCGGGTGCCGCCGTCCGCATCCAGGACATCGCAGTCCACATGGAGGGTGACGGGGGGCAGTTTCTCCAGATCCACCACGGCCCGCAGGGAACGCCCCACCAGCCGCTGAATCTCCGCCGTGCGCCCGGAGACCTTGCCCCGGGTGGATTCCCGCTCGCCCCGGGTGCCCGTGGCGCTGGGCAGCATCTGATACTCCGCCGTGATCCAGCCCCCGGGAACCCCCTGGGCCTTCATCCAGGAGGGCACCTTCTCCTCCAGGGAGACGGCGCAGGCCACCCGCGTCTTGCCGCACACCGCCAGGACGGACCCTAGAGGATGACACTGGAAATCGGGGACGAAGGCGAGGGGGCGAAGTTCATCGGGTTGGCGTCCATCGGCACGTGGCATGGAAAGGGGAGTCTCCTGGAGTTCGCGGACTGGGGGAAGGGAGGGAAAGCGGGGGTGGATTTCCCTCCCGGAGGGGAGGCGCCGCCCGGCGTGCAGGCTATATATTCTCCCCGCTTTCTCTGAGGCGGGGATAGGGTTCCCGAAGAAGCCGGGGCCTGAACGCCGCCTGACGCCCTGGTGGCTGCGGGGAGGAGGCCGCTTCCGCACATCCCCGGCTCCACCAGGACGAAACCGAGGTTTAATATACCCCCTGTCCCTGCGCCTTTGGCGGGGGCCACCGGGGAAATCCCCCTCCCTCCCGCCGCCCCTCTCTCCATGGCCTTCTCCCTCTCCCCATACGTCCCGGGGCTCCGATGCCTTCTCCTGGCGTCCCTGCTTCTGCTGACCCCCTCCTGCCGCAGGAAGGGGGAGCGGAACGCCCCCGCCTACGACCTGGGCGCCAGCGACGCCCTGGTGGAGAGCGGCCTCGCCCTGGAACAGGGGGAGGGAAGCTGGCGGGAATGGGAGCGGGAGGGAAGGCTGGCTCCCCAGGTCGCCCGGATTCTCCAGGAGGAGAACGGACAGCGGGAGCTGATGGAGGAGGCCAGCCGGCTGCTCCAGGAACAGCGCTTCCATGATTTCGGCGCCCTGCTGGACCAGGCGGAACGGGAGGGACGCGCCACCCCCGCCCTCCTGGAGCTGCGGGGACTTCCCCATGCCCTCCAGGCCCTCGCCCTCTTCTGCGCCCGCCGCCCCTACGGCAAGTCCCAGGACCTGGAGGATTCCCTGAATTTCCTCTCGCCCTGGCGCCAGGAGCTCTCCCGGATGGCCCCCAGGACCTTTCCCCCCTTCTGGGATTCCCAGGAGGCTCTCCTGGCCTCCCTGCGCCAGGAGGAATTTCAGCGGGAGTGCAGAAAATGGGAAGAGGAGTTGGAGTTGTGTCTGCTGACCCGTCAGTGGGTTTCCCGGGTGTCCCGGTGTCTGGAGGAGTGTCCCCGGACCGGGGGGAAGGCGGAGCTGCCCGGCTGTCTTTCCGCGCCGCCGGAGGAGTGGCTGGAGGCGCCGGGCTGGAGCGCCGCCCGGGAGCTGGCCTCCTGGCTCCGCTGGCAGGAACTCTCCCCCGAAAACCGGAAGAGCCTGGAAAGACGGCTGGCCGCCGACGGCCCCCTCACCATGGCAGGACGAATTCTCCAAGGGCGCCTCGCCCGCTCCCCGCAGGAGTACATGGAAACCCTGCTTCTGTGGCAGAAGGCCATGGCGGCCTTCCCGGGAGATTTTTCTCCCGCTTTTCTGGAGGAATACCGGGAACTTCTTCCCCCGGCGGGTAAAGTAGCCCCCGTGACCGGCGTGGCCGAGACGGCGAATTTTCTCTATCGCTGGCTCCCTTGAACGGAACCCGACGCCTTTCCTTCGGTCTATTCCCCGTCTTTTCCGTGGGCCCGCCCCCGCATCCCCGGCGGCTCGCCCCGCATCCGCTTTTTGTTCTGTCGATACGAAGCAAACGAGGAACGGCATTCCCCCTCTCCGCAAGGGAGGCGCCGCCGGCTTCCTCAATCTCCAACCCACGCACTTCCCAAGGATTACACCCATGAGACATCCTCTTTTCCTTTTGGCCGCCTCTCTGCTGTTCGGCGCCATCGCCGCCCCCGCCCAGGAAGCCGCCCCCGTCCAGGAAGCTCCTGCCGTCCAGGAAGCTCCTGCCGTCCAGGAAGCTCCTGCCGTCCAGGAAACCGCTCCCGCCGCCCTGGATTTCGCGGCTGTGGTGGCAAAACTGCCGGAGGAACTGGTGGTGACCCGGGATGGCGTCCTGGTGACCCGTGAGGAAGTGGTGAAGATTGTGGAGCCCCGGGTGCAGGCGGCCACGCTTCAGGGAGTGGCCATCGACGAGGAGATGGTGACGGGCTTCATCCAGCAGTTCGCCACCCAGATGGGACTGCAGAAGGTCTACCTGCAGAAGGGCGTGGAGAAGGGCATCACCGGAGACCTGGATGCCGTCCGGGCGTATTTGAACATGGCCCGCGAGGAGATGAAGGACGATTTTGACGAGCAGCTGAAGCAGATGGGCATCACCGAGGACGACCTGGTGGAGAGACTCACCCAGGGATCCATCGTCGAGCAATACATGAAGCAGTTGCAGGAAGAGGTGGCGAAGAGCCTCCCGGCAATCTCCGAGGAGGAGCTCCGGAAGTTCTACGATGAGAACCAGGAGGCGTTCCAGCAGCCCGCCACCCACAGCGCCTCCCACATCCTGGTGCAGTTCCCCAGCCAGACTCAGAAGCCCACGGAGGAGGAGAAGGGGGCATGCCTGGCCAAGATCCGGGAAATCCAGGGCAAGCTGACGCCGGACGCCTCCAATTTCGCCGACCTTGCCAAGGAATACTCCGACTGCCCCTCCAAGGAGAACGGCGGTTCTCTGGGAGAGTTCCCCGAGGGAGCCATGGTGCCGGAGTTCGAGGAAGCCCTCCTCAAACTGCAGGAAGGACAGGTGAGCGAGCCGGTGGAGACCGTCTTCGGCTACCACCTCATTCTGGCCGGCCCCTCCCATCCCAGCGTCATGGCTCCCTTCGAGGACGCCAAGGAGCAGATCCAGGATTACCTGGCGGAGCTGGCGCTGGCCCAGGCCTGCGAAGAGCATGTGAGGAAGATGCTGGATGAGCTGGACTTCCAGGTGAAGCTCCCCTAATCGCTCCCGCGCGGAAGCGCAACCCTCCCCCCGCCGCATGAGGATGCTGGCGGGGGGAATCTGTTTTCCCAGGTCTCTCCTCCCACCCCACCCACGCCGCCCCAAGGGAATGGACGCCGCCTCCTCCATCGATGAACAGTGGATGCTCCGGGCTCTGGAGCTGGCACGACATGCCGCCGGAGAGGGAGAGGTCCCCGTGGGCGCCGTGGTGGTGGACGACCAGGGCAGGGAGGTGGCTGCCGCCGCCAATGCGGTGGAGAAGACGCTGGACGGCACCGCCCATGCGGAGCTGCTGGCGCTCCAGCAGGCTTCCCGCACCCTGGGGGAATGGCGGCTGACCCGCTGCACCCTCTATGTGACCAAGGAACCGTGCCCCATGTGCGCCGGGGCCATCGTCAACTGCCGGGTGGGGCGTCTGGTCTTCGGCGCGGCGGATCCCCGCATGGGGGCGGCGGGGGGCGCCCTGGACATCACCGGATTCCCCGGCGGCCTCCACTGCACCCCCGTCACCTCCGGCGTCCTTGCCCGGGAATGTGCCGAGGAGTTGAAGGCTTTTTTCCGACGCCGCCGCAACGAGGAACGGCCCCCGTCCCTCTCTCCCTCCCCCTAGAGAATCTCCCGCCTTGCCCTCCTCCCCCCGGAAAACCTATTTCGCCCTCCGGGCAATCCTGCTGACCCTGGGAATCCTGCTCTGCCTCCTGGTGCCCTTGACCTCTCCGGGCAGGCGCCTGGCGGGAGCCATCCTCTCCCCTGCCGTCTCCCTGGGCAACGCCTTGGGACGGATGGTGGGGGACACCTTGCGCTGGCTGCAGCCGGGGCGCCTGGGCCGAAAGGAGGCCCTCCGGGAGGCGGAACGCCAAATCCAGGAGCTGAAGATCCGGCTGGACGCCCTGGAGGATGTCACCCGGGAAAACGAGGAATTGCGCCGCCTGCTGGCACTGCCCCCCCGCCAGGCATGGCGGGCGGTGGTGGCCGAGGTGATTTCCCGGGATCCCCAACGCTGGAATGACCGACTCCTCATCAACCGGGGCGCCCGGGATGGCGTGGTGCCTGGCGCGTTGGTGCTGGTGGAGGGATACGCCTTTGGACGGGTGGTTCAATGCCATGCCCACGCCTCGGAGGTGGTGACCCTTCTCTCCGGAGAATGTCGCTTCGGGGTGGCACTCTCCGGAAACCAGGCGGTGGGCGTCCTCCAGGGACGGGGCGACGAACCCTTCTCCGGGGGAGAATTGGGCTTCTCCGTGGAGTATCTTCCCAAGGACCTGGAGGTGACCCCGGAACAGCAGGTGGTCACCAGCGGACTGGGGGGCATGATGCCCCCCGGAATCCCCGTGGGACGAATCCTGGCAGACGCCCCGGAGGGAGGGCGGGTCCATCGCCCGGATCTGGTCCGCGCCCAACTCCATTGCGTCCCCCTCGCCCCCATGGGCAGCCTCCATTTCGTGATGGTCATGACCCCCGTGAACTGACGCCGGCACATCGACGGCGGCACACACAGGGCACACGGAGAGGGACGGCGCATGATATGTATGCGGCGCCCCGGGGGGTATGTTTTTTCGGGAGAAATATCTTTCCAGCCCCGCCTCGTTCACCTGGCGGGTTCCCAAAGCATCCGGGGGGAGAAGGGGACGTCCGGAGCCACCAGGGCAAGAAACGCCTCGATCTCCCGGGACATTTGCCAGGCGGGCACCGCCTTGACGGGGTCCAGGAGGAGGGAATGTGTCAATTCCTCCCGGGAGATTCCCGAGAATGCCACCCGTTCCTCCGTCCAGAGCAGCGGCGCATTCTCGCCCCCTTCCTCGCTCCAGGAGACCATCTGCGCCAGGAGGGCATCCACTTCCTGGGGATGCTGTTGGGCCCAATGGGCGTTGACGGCGATGCCCGCCCAGGGCACCTCGGGAGGACACTGCCGCACTCTCCCATAGTATCCCTCCAGGGAATCCACCCGATGGAAATCCGGGGATTTTTCCAGGAGGACCGTGGCGAAGGGCTCCGGGAGGAACAGGTCGTCCACCTTTCCCTCCAGTGCCTTGAGGAGCAGAGGTTTCACATCCAGGGGGAGGACGGCGACCTCCTGTTCCCCCGTCTCCTGGAGGAGACGTTCCAGGAGGAAGCGTCCCGCCCCGTCCGCGGGGGCGATGGCCACGGAGCGTCCCCGGAAATCCCGGGGGAAGGAGGCCGTTTCCCGGCGGGAGAGCAGATGCCATTTTCGCCAGCCGGTGACCGCCAGGAGGCGCAGGGGGGCGCCCCGCCGGTGTGCCCGGGCGAAGCCCTCCAGGTGTCCCACCCAGAGGTCGCCGTCTCCGGCCAGGAGGAGGCTTTGGAAGGCCATGGTGGTGTTCCACGCCCGGAGGGTCATGGGGAAAGCGGTCTTCTGGGCGGCCAGCAGAGGGAGGATGGGGGTGGTGGCGGAGGAATGGCACCAGACCACCGCCGGGGTGTCCGGCGCCTCCCGGGGTGTGCCCTCGGGGTGCCGGGAGCAGCCGGAGGACGCCATCAGGGCCAGAAGGGCGAGGCAGAAAAGGAGGTGGCGCATGGGGGCGTTATTCTTCCCGGCGGGTGTAGTTGGGGAAATATTGGAGCATCTCCTGGTGGATGACCCCGTTGGTGGCCAGGATTCCCTGGCGGGGATAGTCGGTCCCTCCCCGCAAATCGGTGACCTTCCCCCCCGCCTCCTGGAGGATGACCTGGGCGGCGGCATAGTCGTAGGGCTGGAGGTTCAATTCCCAGAATCCGTCGGATTTCCCGCAGGCCACATAGCAGATGTCCATGGCGGCGGAGCCGAATCGCCGCACGCCGCGGCAGTGGAGGCCGATGTTGGCGAAGAAGGGGACGTTGTTGCCCTTGGTCCAGCCCGCCCGCAGGCAGGAGAAGCCGGTGGACACCACGGAATGTTCCAGGTCGCCGTGGGAGCGGACGGCGATGGGGCGTCCGTTGCAGAAGGCGCCTTTCCCCGCTTCGCCATAGTAGAGTTCATCCAGGGCGGGGGCGTAGACGGCGCCCGCCAGGGGGTGTCCGTCTTTCCAGAGGGCGATGGAGGTGCACCAGTAGAGCTGCCCCTCGAAGTAGGAGACCGTGCCGTCGATGGGGTCCACGATCCAGCAATAGGGGCTGCCGTTGTCCTGGGACTTTCCCGTTTCCTCCCCGTAGAAGCGGTGTCCGGGGAACCGGGTTTCCACGGCCTGCCGGATATGGCGCTCCGTGGCCTGGTCCGCCACGGTCACGATGTCCCGCACGGTGGCCTTGCAGGAGACGTCGCCTTCCTGGATTTGGGCTTGGAGGGAGAGGGCGAGCTTGCCGGCCTGGACGGCCAGCTGGGAGAGGAAGGGCTGGAGGTTTTCCATGGGGGAGCGGCGAGGTCGGGGGGAAAAGAAAAAACGCCGCAGAGCGTCTTGCGTGGCTCATGCGGCGTGAAGATTGGCAATCCCAACGGGAGTCGAACCCATATTTACAGGATGAGAACCTGTTGTCCTAACCATTAGACGATGGGATCCTGGTTGATTCAGGAAACGGCGTTACTCTAATGCCCTTCCTGGGGATTGCAAGGAGCCCAGGGGATTTTTTCTTGAAATTCCCCGGGAGGAATCCCGGGGGGAGGCGCCTTGCAATCCAAATTTTCCGGGTCATGGTATGGGCTGGTTGTGGTCCATGGTCCCGCCCGGGGGCCATTGTGGCCGCGGTGCCGCCATCCCGTGGAGGAGGGCGGCAGGGTGAAAACGAGGAGACGAGGAGCGCCAGCATGGCCAGTAAAAACACGGTTCACATCATCTTCCATGCCCATTTGGATCCCCTCTGGCTCTGGAACTGGCAGGCCGGGGTGGATGAAGCGCTGGCGACGGTGCGCAGTGCCTGCGACCGGCTGGCGGCGCATCCGGCGTTGAAGTTCAGCCAGGGGGAGGCCTGGGTCTACCGCCAGGTGGAAATGCTGGATTCCGCTCTCTTCGCCCGGGTTCGGGAGTTTGTCCGGCAGGGGCGCTGGGAGATTCTGGGAGGCTGGTGGACCCAGCCGGACTGCAACTTCCCCGACGAGCTGGGATTCCGGCGGCAGATCGAGGCGGGGTGCCGCTATTTCCAGGAGCATTTCGGGGAATTTCCCGCCATCGGCTTCAATCCCGATTCCTTCGGCCACAGTGCCGCCCTGCCGGGGCTGATGCGGGAGTATGGACAGTCCCGCTACGTCTTCATGCGCCCCCAGCCCCATGAAATGACCCTCCCCGCCCGGATTTTCCGCTGGCGCGGCTACGAGGATGGCCCGGAGGTGACGGTCTTCCGCATCCATGAGACCTACTGCCCCCGGGAGATCACGGCGGATTTCCTGCGGGGATGCTGCCGGGATTTGCCGGAGGGAGTGGAGGAGACGGCCTGTTTCTGCGGCGTGGGCGACCATGGGGGCGGCCCCACCGAGGAACTCATCGCCCAGGTGGAGCGCCTCCAGAAGGAGCTGTCGGAGGAAATGGAGATCCGCTTCTCCACTGCCCGGGAATTCTTTGCCGCCCTGGAGGGACGGGGCGACCGGCTGCCCTTGGTCACCGGGGAGCTGCAGTTCCATTCCATTGGATGCTATAGCGTCCATCGGGAAAGCAAGACCGCCCTGGTGCGGGCGACCAACCGGCTGCGCCAGATGGAGACCATGCTGGAGGATTCGGCGGCGGCCACGGAGGAAGTCCGCGACCGGCTGGCGCGACACTGGCAGAATGTGGTCTTCCACCAGTTCCACGACACCCTGGGGGGAACCTGCATCCCCTCCGCATACCGCCTCGTGGTCAACCAACTGGGAGGCGCGGAGGCCTTTGCCGAGGAGTGGATGGCGCTGGAACTGCGCCGCCGCCTGACGGCGCTTCCCTCCGCGGGCGGCCAGCGCCTCCTCTTCTACAACGCCTCGGAACATCCCCTGGACGGATGGGTGGAGGCCGAACCCTGGCTGGGCCATCTCGTCTGGCAGCCGGATTGGAACGTGGTGGATGAACAGGGCAATCCGGTGCGCTTCCAGCGTCTCCGCTGCGAGGCCCTGGTGGAGTCCTTCTCCACCCGCCTGGCCGTCCGTCTGAACGCCGCTCCCGGGAGCCTGCGGGTGCTGACCCTGAAGACGGGGGACGGCCCAGCTCCCGTCTTTCCCGACGGGAAGACGGAGGGGCTTCAGGGGGATGCCCGGTCCCTCCGCAATCTCTGCGGCGCCGCCATCTCCTTCGCCCCCGGCCGCATGACGGTGGGCAACCGGGAGTTCGCCCTGCCGGAGCTGGTCAGTTATCCCGATCCCTCGGACACCTGGTCCCATGGCATGAGCCATTATGCCGAAACGGGGGAGGAGCGTCCTGTCTGGGAGAGTCCCAGGCTGGTGGAGGAGGGTCCCTTCCTTCGGGAGGTCCTCCAGGAAGGCCGCATCGGCGAAAGCCGGCTGCTACGCATCTTCCGCATCGCTTCGGAACATTCCCGGGTGGAGATGCGTCTCCGGGTGGAATGGCAGGAGCGCAACCGCATCCTGAAGCTGGTCCTCCCCTATCCCGGCGCCGGCGACACCCGGACCGATGGCATCTGCGCCGGTTCGCTGGAACGTCCCCAGGATGGCTGGGAGCGCCCCGTCCAGCGCTGGACCCGTCTGCCCCTGGCCGGGGAGACGCCGGAGGAGCTTGCCATCGTCTGCCCCGATGTCTTCGCCTTGGACGCCACGACGGAGCGCGTCCGTCTGACCCTGCTGCGCAGCTGCCAGCTGGCCCATCACGATCCCGCCCCCGGCGGCCGTGCGGATGTGCGCTTCTCCGATCGGGGCGAACACGACTTCCGCTTCCTCTTCTCCGTGGGAGAACACACCGGGAATGACCTGGATCAGCGGGCCTACGCCCTGCTGCGTCCCGTGCTCTACGCCGACCTGACCCGGTAGGGGAAAGACCGGATCCCGCCGCAAAAAAAAGCCCCCGGAGAGTGGGCGTGTGCACCGACTCTCCAGGGGGAAACAGGTATGTTCGAGGCGTCCGGGGGGGGGACGGGAATCAGGCTTGGGGAGGGAAGACGCTTTGGCGTATCTTCAGGATGGAGAGTTTCCGCACCCATTCGTCCGCCTGGTCCTTCAGGGCGTCCCCCTCCGGCCCGAAGAGCTGACGGGGCGGCAAGGCCTGGAGGCTCTCCTGCACCTGGGCAAGCTTCTGGAGACATTCCTGGATTTCCCGCCGCACCTGTTCGCCCCGCTCCCGCTTCTCCTCCGGACCGAGGGCGGCCGCCTCCTCCTGGGCCTGGGATTTCACCCGCTGTTCCTCGTCGCCCTCCTGGGCGGTGCTCATCATTTGGGAGAGGGTATCCAGAAATTCGGTCATGGGGATGGGGTGTGGCGGGGTGGGGGAGAGGCAAGGAAAAGCCTCCTGTCCCGCCATGGGGACGGGGAGACAGGAGGCGCAGGTCCGAGGGGGGACCGGTCTAGGGAATCAGGTGGAAGGCCTTCACCAGGTCCTCGATCTGCTTGGCCGTGATGGGCTTCATGCCGCCCAGGGTCTTGCAGGCGATGGTGGCCTTGGCGGAGTATTCCGCCACCTCCAGGCGGTCAAAGGCCTGGATGAGGGTGGAGCCGGTGGTCACCAGGCAGTCGTTCTGGATGATGATGACCGGATACCGGGGAGACAGGGTCTTGCTCACCTCCTTCACGTCGCGGAAGTGGGTGCCGAAGGGGAAGGCGGGCACTTCCCGCAGCAGGATGTAGCTCTCCGGAATCACCCGGGGATCGAACTTGGCGTCGGTGACCGCGTAGGACATGACGCAGGGAGGATTGGCCAGAATCATGGAGTTGATCTCGGGCTGGGCGTCGAAGATGGCCTTGATGAACCAGGTGGCGCGGGAAACCTGCTTCCCCGCCTCCCGGCGATGCCCCGTGACCAACACCAGGTCCTCCGGCTGGATGGTGCCCCGGTCCAGACCACGCTGGGTCACCAGGAAGGAATCCTTGTCCACCCGGCAGGCGAAGGTGCCTTCCGTGCTGGTGAACAGCTGCTGGCGATAGGCACGCTGGATGAGCTGGCTCATCAGATAGCGGACATCCATCTCCTGGCTGGAGCGGTTGGTGGGAACGTATTCCTCGAAGTCCTGGTTCCGGTCCAGGGCGTGGAATTCCAGGTCCGTGTCGCTGAGGTAGCGAGGGGTGCCCACCTGGAGGGCGCCGGAGATGAGACGGGCGCAGAAGTCCAGGGTCTCGAACCGCTGGAAGGCCTGGAGCAGGCTGCCGCCGGCGCAGCAGGTGCCGTGGTTCTCCAGCAGGATGGTGCTGTGGCCCGCGGCGAAGGCGTTGGAGACGCTGCGGCCCAGGGCCTCGCTGCCCGGCACCTCGTACGGGGCGTAGCCCACCGTGCCGCAGATGCTCTTGGCGTTGGGGAAGACCGTGGTGTCCGGAATCTGCCCGGCCACGGAGAAGCTCACCAGTGTGGGGGGATGGGCGTGCACGATGGCGCGGACGTCAGGGCGCAGCTTGTAGATGTCGTTGTGGAAGGGAAATTCGCTGGAGGGCTTGTGGGGACCCAGGATGTCGCCCTTGGGGGTGACGCACATGATGTCCTCCCGGCGCAGATTTCCCTTGTCCACGCTGGCGGGGCTGATCCAGATGTTGCCTTCCGGATCCAGAATGGAGAGATTTCCGCCGCTGGTGGTGGTCAGGCCATAGCGGTAGATGCGGCCCATCATCTCCACGATTTGGTCGCGGGGATGGACGAAGTTCATGTTCTTCATGATTTGCCTCTTGTGTCTTGCTGTCCCGGAGGTCGGGGCCGCCGTCGTCGGGGCCCTCCCTGTCCGGGGACGTGGGGTTGGGGAGAATTCAGGTGCGGGTGCAGGCTGCCATGCCCTTGCGGAAGGCGGCCTGGTTCACCTCCACGTGCTTTTCGGGCACGCATTGCCGGATGGCGGCCTCCCAGACCTTCCGGGAGATGTGCCCGCCCATGCCGGCCAGGGCGCCCAGGAGCACCAGGTTGGCGGTGCGGGAGTTGCCCAGCCCCTGGGCGATTCCCAGGGCGTCCAGGTAGCTCAAGTGGGGGAAGAGCCCCTGGAGGATGGGCTCCGGCTCGGGATAGACGGCGTTGCCGCTGGAGACGGTGACGGGGATGATGCGCTGGGTGGAGACGGCGGCCACGCCCGAAGGCTTCAGGTAGTGGTGGCACCGGATGGCCTCCACGGGCTCCAGGCCCAGCAGGGCGTCGGCGCCCCCGGGCTCGATGACCGGGCTGTAGACCTTGCCGCCGAAGCGGATGCAGGCCACCACGGAGCCTCCCCGCTGCGCCATGCCGTGGACTTCGTTGGTCTTCACGTCATAGCCGGCCAGCAGAGCGGCGCGCGCGGTGATTTCGCTGGCCAGGAGGATGCCTTGCCCTCCCACGCCGCACATGAGAACGCTGATGGTTTGTTCACTCATTGGGCGCGTCTCCGTTCTTGGGCTCGGCGGGGGCGATGGCGCCAAAGGCGCAGACCTCCTGGCAGGAGGCGCAGCCCATGCAGAGCAGGGGGTTGATGCGGATGGCCTCGCCGCTTCTCTCCAGGGCGGGGCAGCCCAGCTTCAGGCAGGATTGGCACCGTTTGCACTTCTGGGGATCCACGGCGAAGGGCGGGGCGAGAGGCTGCCGGGTGCGTAGGGGGCAGGGCGCCTTGGAGATGACCAGGGAGGGTTCCGGGGCCGCCAGCTCCTCCCGGATCACCTTCACGGTCTCCTGGATGTGATACGGGTTGACCACCCGGATGCGGCGGACGCCGCAGGCCCTGCCGAATTCCTCGATGGAGGCTTCCCGGGTCTCCTCCCCCATGAGGGTGCGGCCGGTGCCGGGATGGTCCTGGTGTCCCGTCATGGCGGTGGTGCGGTTGTCCACCACCACCACCAGGGAGGTGCCCTTGTTGTAGACCATGTCCAGCAGTCCGGTGATGCCGCTGTGGAAGAAGGTGGAGTCTCCCACGACGCCCACCACCTTCCGGGGCTCGCCGGCTTTCTCCAGGCCGTGGGCCATGGAGATGCCGCCGCCCATGCAGAGGATGACATCCGTCCGGGAGAGGGGCGGGAAGACCGCCAGGGAGTAGCAGCCGATGTCGCCGGTCACCAGGACGTCGAATTTGGTGAGGGCGTAGAAGAGTCCCCGGTGGGGGCACCCCGGGCAGAAGACCGGGGGCCGGGCGGGGAGCTGGTCCAGGGGATGCCGGGGCTGGGGAATCTCGGCGGGGGTGCCGTCCAGCTGCTCCCGCACCCGGCGCAATGCCTCGGTGGACAGCTCGCCCACGGGGGGGACGAAGCGGCGCCCGTCGCAGGCGACGCCCAGGGATTTCACATGCTCCTCCAGGAAGTCCTCCTGCTCCTCCACCACCAGGACCCGCTTCACCTTCTCGGCGAAGGCGCGGATCAGGTCGTCGGGGAAGGGGTAGGGGAGCCCCAGCTTCAGCACGGAGGCGTCGGGGAAGACCTCCTTCACATATTGATAGCACACGCCGCTGCAGATGACGCCCAGCCCGGCGTCCCCCATCTCCATCCGGTTCACGGGAGAGGCGGTGGAGACGGAGGAGAGAATCTGCATCTTCTCCTGGAGCTTCCGGCGCATGGGACGCCCCCAGACGGGAAGGGGACAGTGACGGGAGGGGTCCCGGACAAATTCCTTGGGGAAGGAGGAGGGCGCATGACGGGCCTCCTCCACCTGGCTGCGGGAGTGGCTCAGCCGCGTGGTGCTCTTCAGAATCACCGGCAGACGGAACTTCTCCGAAAGCTCCAGGCCGTATTTCACAAAGTCCTTCGCCTCCTGGGAGTCCGAGGGCTCCAGCAGGGGAACGTGGGCCAGACGGGCGTATTGACGGGTGTCCTGCTCCGTCTGGGAGGAGTGCATCCCGGGATCGTCCGCCACCACAATCACCATGCCGCCCTCCACGCCGATGTAGGCAAGGGTCATCAGGGGATCCGCCGCCACGTTGAGACCCACGCATTTCATGGTCACCAACGTGCGAACCCCCTCCAGGCAGGCGCCCACCGCCGCCTCCAACGCCACTTTCTCGTTGGGAGACCACTCGCAATACACCCGGGGCTCCGTATACTTCACCAGGTTCACCAGGATCTCCGTGGAGGGAGTGCCAGGATACCCAAAAGCGGCGCGCACGTCGCCCTCCCAGGCGCCGCGGGCTATCGCTTCATTGCCGGATAGAAGAAGCATGGGGAACAATTCTCCTTGTCTTGACTCAACCTCGCCTCACTCCCCCACGGGAAACCAGGGAAAACGACGGGGCCCGCCAGAGAAAAACTCCCTGCCGGGGACGCGGACCTGCCCCCGACAACCACAGGGATGAAAAACGACTCCCGCCCGCCTAGGGAAGAAAACGGACAAAATGGGACAGGACAGGACGGGAAACCGGAAATCGCCTTAATATAGCCCCGGGTTCCCTCCCCATGCCTCCCCTCGCCCCCTCCTCCTCACAAAGACGAAGACGGACAGAACGGGAAATTTTTCCCCGATTTTCTTCCCCAACACCACACGAAACGACAAAAGCGGACTAAAGTACCCAAAGTTAAAACGCAAAATTTCAAACAGTCGTTCCCCGCCTCGGGAACCGCGGGGGGGATGGGGTGTCTCACGGGCTGTTGCCTATTGTTTATCCCGGGGCGGGGGGAGGCTGTCTGGCGGGCGGGGGCCGGGGTTAGTCCTCCGGCGGCGCCGCCCTTGCGTGGTGTGTCTTTCCTCTTTTCCGCGGATCGTTTACCTCTGAGACGACATGAACTTCAAAGGACTTCACCGTTTTGTTACCCTGCTTCTGCCGGGGGTGGCGGGCACCCTTCTTCTTCTAGGGGCATCCTGTGCGTCCCTGGGGGATCCGGCGGCGGCCCGCGCCGGCCATGTCTCCTCCTACGGGGAGGAGTTGCGGCGGCGTTCGGCATGGCTGGACGAGCCCCGCAGCCTGGAGGAGTGTCTTGGCTTTGCCCTGGAGAACAGCTACGCCCTGCGGCTTGGCGCGTTGCAGCGCCGGTTGAGCGAGCTGGACGTGGACGCCTCCTTTTCCAGCTTCCTTCCCGTGGTCTCCCTGGAGGGCAGCTGGACGGGCTGGCGGCATCAGCAGACCATGAAGGGTTCGCCCACGGCCGACCGGGAGTACTTCAAGGGCGGCCTGGGGGTGCAGATGCCCCTGGTGGCTCCCGCCACCTGGCTTCTGTATGCCAACCGCCGTCTGGAGCGGCAGGCCGGCGCCTTGACGGAGCATCTGGCGCGGCAGGGGATTGTCTCCCAGGTGACCACCCTGTATTATCAGGCGCTGCTGTGCCAGGTGCGCATCACGGCATTGGAGAGCCAGGTGGCCTCCACCCGCAGCCAGTATGAGCGGGTGTCCGGGATGTTCCAGGAGGGGCAGGTGCTGGGCTGGGAGCGCACGGACGCGGAGACCCAGTGGCGTTCCCGGGAGATCTCCCTGGAGCAGGCGCTCCGGGAGTTCTCCCTGGCCAAGGGACAGCTTCTCCAGGTCATGGGCCTCTCCCCCGCGGACGCGGCGAAGCTTCAGCTGGTCTATCCCCGGGAACCCCGGGGGGAGGAGACGGAGTCGCTGGAGACTCTGGTGCTCACCGCCCTGACCCGCCGCCCCGAACTCTCCCAGATGGACCGACAGACCGTGGAGGCGGAGAACCAGGTGCGGATGGCGCTGGTGGATTTCCTGCCCACGGTTGGGGGATTCCTCAATGGCACCTGGACCAGCGACGACATCGCCGACCGGGCCACCAATCTCTACGGGGGAATCTCCGCCGCCATGGATCTCTTCAGCGGATTCTCCAAGGTCACGGGATACCGCAGCGCCAAGGTGGCGCGCCAGGCGGCCCGGCTCCAGCGGGAGGAGAAGTTCCTCACGGTGATCCTGGAAGTGATGTCCGCCGAACGGGATTTGCGGGACGCCGCCAGCCAGCGCCGTCTGGCGGAGCTGGCGTACCAGGCCAAGGAGGCACGCTACCAGGAGTACCGGCAACGCTGCGAGGAAGGAGTGGAGCCGGTCTACCGGATGCTGGACGCCCGGGCCGAGATGGACGACGCCTACCTGGCTCTCCTCCAGACTTCTTTTGTCAAGGACATTGCCCTCACCAATCTGGAGATGGCCACGGGAACCCTGACTCCCGACGCCGCACGCTGGACGCCGGAGGACCAGGAGTCCCCCATGAAGGAGAATTTGGACGAACTTTTGCTGAAGGAGTAGTTGGACTCATGAAAAATCTGCATCTGTACATTGTGGCGCTCCTGGCGGGAGCTTTTCTGGCCTCCTGCGGAGGAAGCAAGGACCCGGCGTCCGACCAGGCCTCCTCGGAGGAATTCAAGGGGACGCCGGTGGTGCTGGCGCCGTTGACGGAGCGGGATTTCACCCGGTATCTGACGCTGAAGGGCTCCCTGGAGGCCAAGGACCGGGTGATGGTCTCCGCACGGGTGGGAGGCACGCTGGAGAAGGTGCTGGTGGAGGAGGGCGACGTGGTCCAGGAGGGCCAGGTGCTCTTCGTCATGGACCAGCGCACCTACCGGGATCAGGTGCTGGTGGCGGAGGCCACCCTGGCCGCCCGCCGCTCCGCCGTGGAGGTGGCCCGCGCCCAGGTGGAGAAGGCCCAGGCCAGCCTGCACAAAGCCACCCTGGACGTGGAACGCTTCCGCAGACTCTTCGAGAAGGGAAATGTCTCCTCCAATGAAAAGGAGAACTACGAGCTGAATTTCCAGGCCGCCTCCGCGGATTTCGCCCTGGCGCGGGCCAATGTGGCGGCCGAGGAGGCGCAGGTGCGCCTGGCGGAGGCCTCCCTCTCCATCGCCCGGAAGAGCCTGGAGGACTGCACCGTGAAGGCCCCCATGGCGGGACGGGTCAGCGCCCGGCTCCAGGAGCCGGGCCAGGAGCTGGGGGTGGCCACCCCCGTGGTGGAGGTGGTGGACCCCCTCCGTCTCCGGGCCGTGGCCAGCCTCCCCTCCGACTACTACGCCTTCGTCAAGCCCGGACAGACGGTTCTCCGTCTGGGGGACGGCAAGGGCCGCGTCCTGAAGGAAGTGCAGGTGACCGACAAGAGCCCCGACATCCAGCCCGGCCTGCGCACCTTCCAGGTGCGGGGACTCTTCACCGTGGAGGACGGGGAGGATCTGGTGCCCGGACAGCTGGTGGAGATCTCCGTGGAGCTGGAACGCTCCCATGGCTTCGCCGTGCCTCTCTCCGTGCCGGTGCGCCGCGCCTCCGGCCTCCTTCTCTACCAGGTGGTGGAGTGCCAGGCCAGGGCCATCCCCGTCCAGGAGGGCATCACCCAGGACGGCATGATGGAGGTCTCCGGAGAGGGCCTGACCGCCGGCGGCGAGATCGTGGTGGAGGGACAATACATGATCCAGGACGGGGACGCCGTCCTGGTGCGGTAGCAACCCGGGAGGATTGGCGCAATGTTTTTGGCTGACGCATCGACAAAGCGGCCGGTGGCCATGTCCTGTCTCCTCATCGCCCTGGTGGGCCTGGGGTTGAACAGCTACCGGAAACTGGCCCTGGAGAATCTCCCCGCCACGGACATCCCCTATGTGACCATCACCACCACCTGGGTGGGAGCCACCCCGGAGGACATGGAGAAGGATGTGGCGAAGCACATCGAGGACGCCGTCTCCTCCCTGGATGGCCTGAAGCACATCACCACCACCTGCCTGGAGAACGCGGCAAGCATCCAGCTGGAGTTCCAGCTGGGCACCGACGTGGACATCGCCGCCGTGGATGTCCGGGAAAAGGTGGACGCCGTCCTGGAGGATCTCCCCGACGACGCGGAACGCCCCGTCATCGAGAAGATCGACATCAACGCCCAGAGCGTCATCAAGCTGGCTCTCACCGGCGAGGCCACCCTGGAGGAGAAATACGACTATGTGGACAACACCCTGGCCGACCAGTTCTCCATGATCGCCGGCGTGGGCAGCGTGGAAATCATCGGCGGCAACGAACGGGAAGTCCACATCGAACTGGACCGCGACCGGATGGCCGGCGCGGGACTCACCACCGCCGACATCGTCCAGGTGGTCTCCGCCAACGTGAACTCCCTGCCTTCGGGCCGCGTCCGGGAACGGGGCACCGAGGTGAACGTGAAGTTCGACGCGGAATATCCCGCCGTGGAGGAGATCGCCGCCTTCGAGGTGGTCAGCCGGGACGGCGTGCGCCGCACCCTGGGCGACCTGGGCGCCGTCCTCATGACCACGGATGAAGTGCGCCAGCGGGCCTGGTTCAACGGGGAGGAATGTGTGGTCATCTCCATCGTGAAGAAGGGCGAGGCCAACACCGTGCAGCTGGTGGACGCCTGCCGGAAGAAGGTGGCGGAGGTCCAGGATTCCCTGCCCGGGGGCATGCAGCTCCAGGTGATCTCCGACGAGGCGGAGTCCATCGAGACCACCGTCTCCTCCACCATCAGCGACATCGTGGGCGGCATCATCCTCTGCGCCTTGATCCTCCTCTTCTTCCTGGGCGACCTGCGCACCACCCTCATCGTCTGCATCTCCATGCCCCTGACCATCGTGGTCAGCTTCTTCTTCATGCAGATCGCCGGACAGTCCCTGAACACGGTGACCCTGCTGGCCATCGGACTCTCCGTGGGCATCCTGGTCTCCAACTCCATCGTGGTGCTGGAGAACGTCTCCACCTGGATGGAGAAATGCGACAATCCCTGGGAGGCCGCCGCCAAGGGCACCAGCGAGATGGCCGTCTCCGTCTTCGCCTCCGCGGGAACCAACGTGGTGGTGATGCTGCCCCTCACCATGATGTGGAGTCTGGTGGGCCAGATCCTGAAGCCCTTCGCCCTCACCACCCTGGTGGTGAACATGGTCTCCATCTTCATCTCCTTCACCCTGACGCCCATCCTCTGCGCCCTCCTCCTGAAGCCCAAGAGCCAGCGCCGCCAAAACGCCTTCACCCGCTTCATGGACAAGTGGACCGGTCTCATCCGCATCCTGGGCGGGAAATACACCCTCCTCCTGGGATGGTGCGCCCGGCGGCGCCTGGTGTGCCTCCTCGCCGCCATCCTCTGCGTCCTCCTCTTCTGGGGCGCCATGCGCCAGGCAGGCGGACTGGGCTTCACCATGATGGAGAACTCCGACAAGGGACGCATGCTGGTCTCCCTGGAATATCCCGTGAACTACGACCTCCAGAGGACCTGCGACCATGTCCTGGTGCTGGCGGAGGAGTTCTCCCATCTTTCCGACCTGGTCAACTGCGCCGTCACCGTGGGCAAGAAGGATTCCGTGGGCCACGGCGTCACGGAGGCGGTCTATGTGGCGCAGATCGACCTGAATTTCCTGAGCAAGCGGGAACGCGCCTGGACCATCGCCGAGCGAATCCAGGAAGTCCAGAAGCGGCTCTCCACCGAAACCGAGATCTACTACACCGTCACCGCCCCCTCCGACATGGGACGCATCTCCACCCCCATCGAATTCAGCGTGGCGGGCAATGACCTGACGGTCCTGGATGAAATCGGACGGAAGACCCGGGACATCGCCCGGGACATCCCCGGCATCTCCACCCTGGACACCACCGTCCGGGAAGGCAAACCCCAGCTCCTGATCACCCCCAGGCGCACCGAGATGCGGGACGTGGGCCTCGACGCCTCCACCCTGGGCACCATGCTCCGGGGCAATCTGGAGGGCATCAAGGCCGCCCTCTACAAATCCGGCGACCGCTCCTATGACATCCGGGTGAAATACGCCGAGAAGCCCGGCCTGGACCAGGTCTCCCAGTTCATGATTCCCGGCGGCGGCGGGCAGCCCGTCCTGCTCTCCAGCGTGGCGGAGGTGAGCCAGCGGGCCATTCCCGTGAGCATCAACCGGAAGAACAAGGAGCGCGTGGTGTGGGTCACGGGCACCCTGGGGGGCACGGCCGCCCTCCAGACCACCCAGGGAGAACTCTTCCGGCGCATCGAGGAGCAGGGCGTGCTTCCCCTGGGATATTCCCGGAAGGTGGCCGGCGACGCCGAATACCTCTCCGACGCCGTGGCGGACTTCGGCGAGGCCATCCTCCTGGCGGCCTTCCTCACTTATCTGACCATCTCCGCCATCATGGAATCCTTCACCCGCCCCTTCCTGATTCTCCTGACTCTGCCTTTCGGTCTCATCGGCATCATCTGGGGCCTGGTCATCACCGGCTGGAACATCAACATCCTGGTGATGCTGGGCGCCCTGATGCTCATCGGCGTGGTGGTGAACGCCGCCATCCTCATCGTGGACCGCTTTGCCACCCTGAAAACACAGGGCGTGCCCTCCCGGGAGGCCATGGTCCAGGGCGCGGGGGAATCCTTCCGGGCCGTCCTGATGGTGATTCTGGCCAGCACCCTGGGCATGCTGCCCATCGCTCTCTCCACCGACATCGGCAGTGAAATGCGGGCGGGCATCGGCGCCGCCTCCACCGGAGGCGTGGCTGTGGCGGGAATCCTCACCATCTTCATCCTCCCCCTCATCCACTGCCTCTTCGCCCGGGGCGCGAAGCCCAAGGCGTGACACGCAAGGCGCTTGCGCCGCCGGGGAGAACCCCGGGGCGCCCCCGCCCCACCTGTTTCCGCAGCTGACGCCTCTCCCGCCACCGGCGGGGGAGGCGCGCGTCTTTCAGGGGGAGCCTATTCCCCCAGATATTTTTTCACGGTTCTGGGGTCCAGCCTGGTGTGCCGGGCCACGGCTGCCAGGGTGCCCTCCCGGCGATAGAGAGCCTGGACATAGCGCGCCATCAGTTCCTCGGCGGTCCAGGGGAGGGTTTCCAGGAGGGATTCCCAGCTTTCCCGGGGAGCGGAGGAGGCGGTGTCATGGACGGGATGATATTCGCCCCGGATGAGGAGATTGCGGAGGCATTGCTCCAGTTCCCGGACATTTCCCGGCCAGGGGTAGTCCACGCCCAGATGGGCGATGATCCAGTCGCTGCTTTCCTTGGCGAAGGCTTCGGCGGCGGGCCCCTCCAGCATCCGCTTGGAGAGGACCATGACGAATTGCCGCAGTTCGTTTTCCTGCCCGTCCAGCAGGGTCCTCAGGGGGGCTGTCTCGATGGTGTCGGAGCAGATGCGGAAGAGGAGGTCCCGCCGGAAGGCGCCCTGGCGGCATTTCTCCTTCAGGTCGGCGTTGGTGGCGGCGATGACCTTTCCCGGGAAGCGCCGGAGGGTCTCCTCCCCCAGGCGGGAGAATTCCCGGGTTTGGAGGAGCCGGAGGAGCTTCACCTGGATTTCCTGGCTGACTTCCCCGATTTCGTCCAGGAAGATGCAGCCGCAGGGGTGGCATGCCTCGAAGCATCCCTTCCGTTCGGCGACGGCCCCGGTGAAGGCGCCCTTGCTATGGCCGAAGAGAGCGGATTCCACCAGCGTCTGGGGCATCGCGGAGAGCTGCACCGCATGGAAGCATTGGCAGTGTTCCACGGCGAAGCTCTCCGCGACGGGGTCGAAGGGGATGTATTGGGAGAGGGCGATGGCGCGGGCCACCAGCTCCTTGCCGGTGCCCGATTCCCCGGTCACCAGGGTGGTCACCTGGCTCATCCGCCCCCGCAGCTGTCGATAATAGCGTGACAGGTCGTAGGTGAAGATGGATTGCCAGATGGAGGAGCGGAGATTGGCGGCGGCCAGGGTCCCTCCGGCGATGCAGTCGAAGATGGTGTTGAAGGCGCGGTGGATCTGGTGGAAGAGGGCGAAGATTTCCTCGGGGGCGTATTCCGTGGGCTGTCGGCGCCCGGGCAGCTGGAGGGTCCTTTGGAAATCCTGCCGGAAGCCGCGGTAGAGGGAGGCGGTGGCGCTTTCGGAGCGGGAGCCCAGGTAGACGTTGGCGCACATGGACCGCCGGTGCCGGCTGAAGAGCCAATAGAGGCAGAGAAGATCCCAGGATTCCAGCTGGTCGGGGGAAAGGCCGCCGGCGCATTTCTCCCAGCGGGAGAGCCCCTCCTGCACCAGGGCTTCGCAGAGCTCGTCCAAGGCGGGCAGGTTCCGGTTCACCGAGAGCTCCCCGTCCACGCTGTTCCACACCCGGTAGACGCCCTGGTGCCGCTTCCCCAGCAGATGGCGTTCCACCTGGGTGCGCTCCTCGCTGAAGGGATTTACGAAGGCCAGTCTGCCGACCCAGCGGGTCTGTTCCCATTGCAGAGGGGAGAGGAAATCCATGGTCTTCTTCAGCGTGGAAGGGGGAGAATCAGCCCATCGGGTGGAGGACCAGCCAGCCCATGTAGCCGAGGTAGCAGAGGAGAAGGAGGGCACCCTCCCAGCGACGGATGGTCTTCCCCGTGTAGGCCATCGCCAGCATCAGGATGGTGACCCCCGCCATGACCAGGAGATCCAGGGGATGGATGCCGGCGGAATGGATGGGGCGGATCAGCGGGGCGATGCCCAGGATGGCGAGAATGTTGAAGATGTTGGAGCCCACCACGTTGCCGACGGCGATGTCATTCTCCTTGCGGAAGGCGGCCACGGCGGAGGTGGCGAGCTCCGGCAGGCTGGTGCCCACGGAGACGATGGTGAGGCCGATGACGGCGTCGGAGACATGGAGGAGGCGTGCCACCACCACCGCGCCGTTCACGAAGAGCTTGGAGCCGATGACCAGCCCCGCCAGGCCCAGAAGCACCAAGGCGGAGGCCTTCCACAGAGGCAGGGGGACTTCGGGCCGGGGCGTTTCCTCCATGGGCACCTCCTCCCCTTTCAGGGCGTCCCGGAGATGCTTGCCCAGATAGACGGCGAAGAGCAGGAGGAGAACCAGGGCCTGGAGTCTGCCAATGCCCCGGGAGAGGGTGGCGAAGGCAAGAAGGAGGAGGGAGGCCACCACCAGGACGGGGGTGTCGAAGACCAGCATCCTCCGGTGCACGGTCATGGGGGTGATCAGGGCGGCCACGCCCAGAATCAGGGCGGTGTTGCAGATGTTGGAGCCCACCACGTTCCCCAGGCTGATGTCCCCGGCGTTGCCCAACGCCGCCTGGATGCTCACCACCAGCTCCGGGGCGCTGGTGGCGAAGGAGACCAGGGTCAGACCGATGACGACCGAGGGAATCCCCAGGGTCTCGGCGATGCGTACCCCGCCTTGGACCAGAAGGTCCGCGCCATAGGTGAGAAGAACAAGGCCCAGAACGCCCAGGAGGATGGAGAAAAGAGGAGACACGGCGGGAACAACAGGGGAAAAGGGGGAAAACAGGAAAGTCCCGCCTCTCGGCACCCGGGTGCGGAAGGGGCGGGACGTGGCGGGCCGGGGACCGGAGGAGGGGAGAGAAGGCTCCCTCCCGCCGGCCCGCGGGGGAAATCCGGGCTGGGGAGGTTACTGGGGAAGCTGGGCGCCGTAGCCTTCCAGGGCGCCGAAGAGCTTGTAGCACTCCTCCAGGGGATAGCGGTTGGCGTACATGGAGACCTTGGTCTCGATCTTCCCCACCTTGTTCATGCCCATGGCGGCGCGGAAGGTGTTGGCGGGGGAGTTCTCGTCGTAGTCCGTGGTCTCGGAGTAGGAGGCGTTCAGGAAGCCGTTGAGATAGGCTTCGTTGATGCGGCCCTTGAAGGCGCCGGGATCGTTCAGGGAGATGTTGTCCTCCACGCTCTCCATGCCCGCGGCATCCTCCAGTTCCTCGAATTCGTCATCCGCGACCTTGAGGGAGAGGAGGACGGCGCCGCCGCCCTGCAGGTCGATGTCGCCCTTCCGGTTCAGGAAGAAGACGTTTTCGTCCATGGCGACCGCCTTCTTCTTGGCGTCGCCCTTGGCGTGGTTCACGCCGGCGGTGATGTTCAGGCCGAAGATGTTGTTCTTGATTTCCGCCTTGACATTGGGCTGGGTGCGGTAGCCGTAGCCCATGGAGCCGAAGTCGTCGGTGCTGCTCCAGGTGAAGAGGACGGTGTTGTTCTCGAAATCGCACTCCACCATCTTGTTGGGGTTGGAGCAGGTCACGTCGCAGGCGGTCTGGCGGCAGGCCACGAAGAGGTTGTTCTTGATCTCCACGTCGCCCAGCCACTTGCTCACCACCACGGCGGTGTCGCCGGTGTTGGCGAAGACGCAGTTCCGGATCACCAGCTTGCCCTCGTAGCGCAGCTTGGACTCGCTGTAGATGCCGTAGCAGGTGGCGGAGGAGAACTTGTCATCCTTGTCCTTGGCGGGGGGCTTGAGCCACATGCCGGTCTCCACGCCCTCGGGCTTGCCCTTCACCTTGTGGTAGCTGTGCATCTGTCCCTCGTCGATCACCAGGCCGTCGATGACGGTGGTCAGCTCCGGATTTCCGGGGGGCAGCTGGAGATTGATGATGGCCTTGCGGGCGGTGTCGTTCTTCTCGTTCTTGGGCTGGATGATGGAGGGATTGGCGATGACATCCCGGGAGGAGAAGTCGGCGGTGTATCCTCCCATGAGGACGAGGGGTTTGTCCACCACGATTTCGCTGGCGCCCATGGCGCCGGTGTAGAGTCCGGCGGCCAGATAGATGGTGTCGCCGGCCTCGGCCTTCTTGATGGCGTCGGCGACGCTCTTCAGGGGTTCTTCCTTGGTGCCGGGATTCTTCTTCTTGCCGGTGTCCGGGGAGACGAACCACTCGGCGCCGCAGAGGGCGAGGGAGAGGGACAGACAGGTGAGAAGGGTCAGAAGTCTTTTCATGGCGGTGATGTCCTTGGGGTGGGAAGGGCGAAATCAAAGAAAACCGGCTGCGGAAAGCGCACGTCCTGTTTAATATACGTTCGGCCTTGAGAGTTTTTCCAGTCTCTCCCCTGGAGAGAGAAAAACTTTTCCCGGGGAGGAGCGTGGCGCCCTGTTTGAAAATTCCCCCGTCCTGCTTACATTCTCCCTGAATTTTCCCTCCCGCCGTCCCCCTTTCCCCTTGCCTCCCTTCGCCCATGCGCAACTTCATCCGACAGGAAATCTTCCGCCTCCCCCTGGGGGATCGCAGCCGCTACATCCCCCCCCGGGGCGAAATGCAGCTCCCCTTCACCGTGCCGCCCTGCGATTTCCCCGCCACCTGCCGGCTGCGGCTGCTGGGAGAGACGGATTATTTCTGGCGCTGGCGCACGGAATGGGGAGCCACCTACGCCATCTCCATGGGGGTGGATGACGCGCTGACCCGGGAGGATGTGGCCGGGGAGGCCTATGCCCTGCGCTGGCCCTGCCGGGGAGACAAGCGCCCCTGCAATGCCTATCTGAAGTTCTACCGGGAGGAGCTGGCGCCCGGAAAGCGCTTCCGTCTTTCCCAGTGGGTGAAGGGGGAGGGATTCCAATGCGGCGAGGGGACGGGGCTGGCGCTGGATCTTTACTGGCTGAAGGAGGGCCGGCATCCCCATGATGTCTTCGACGCCCCGGACCAGGTGGTCTTCCTGCCCTACCCGCAGGGCAGCTACGAATGGCGGGAGATTTCCCTGGATTTCCCCATGCCGGAGCAGGTGGCCTGCGCCATTCTCCGCATGGGAGTGAAGGAGGCCCGGGGCGCCCTGAAGACGGGAAGCCCCCGCCTTCTGCCGGAGGGGGGCGAGAATCTGGCGCCCCCGCTGGCCCCCACCCAGAGCCGGAGACACCGCTTCAACTATCTGGGGGAAAACCTCTCCCGGCGGGATTGGCTGGAATGTACCCTCCGGGTGGACGGAAAGGAGGTCTTCCGGGGAGAGAAATACTCCTCCATCGTGCGCCGCCCCGAATACACCTTCGAGGTGGGCCCCCTGGCCCCCGGGGAGCATCTCCTTTCGCTGACTCTGGAAAACGACTACGACACCGCCATCGGCTTCGTGCCCCAGGGCCTGGAGCTCCATCTCCTGGGAAACCATGATTTCGAGTTCATCGGCGCCCCGGAGACGGTGCCCGCCGGGGAGCCTTTCGCCGCCTTGCTCCGCACCACCCGCCCCCATGTGGTGGTCACCACAGGCGAGGGCCGCCAGACGGAATTCCCCTCGCCCGGCCTCCATGCCCTCCCGTTCCCCCCCCTGGAGGGCCCGCGCCAGGAAATCCGGCTCTCCTCCCCGGAACACCAGGATTCCTTCACCGTGGAACGGACGGAACCCTCCTCTCCCGCCATCTGCCTGGGCACGGGGGACGCAGTCTACATCCCCATGGAGCTGGAGGATATGGAACGCTATGTGGAGTGGTATGTGGCCAACCATGTGGGCAACTGCCTCTGCTTCCGCCACTCCTACCGCTGGGGCGGGGGACGGGGACTCCACGAGGAGGTCTGGCGCACCCTGGTGCCCCTCCTCAACGCCCTCCGGCTCCACTACACCCTCATGGTGGATGGCAGGGAAGTGCCCGGCATGACCGCCAATCCCCCCGAGGAACTCCTCCAGGGACCCTTCTATCTGGGCCGCCGCGCCCACGAGAACGATGGCTCCCTCTGCTACTGGAACAACGAAATCTGGGCCACCGACGAGTTCCCGGAACCCTACGGCGACATCCTCTCCCGGGGAGTGGACGCCGGGGGAATCCAGCCCCGGGTGCGTCCCAAACGCCGGGGCGGGAAGACCTGGTGGTTCTTCGATCCGGAGAAGAGCCGGGACATGAAGGAGGCCGCCGAGTATTTCGTGGACAACTTGAAGGAGGCAAAGGGGGACTCCACCCGCCATTCCGGCCCCTCCGTTCTCTTCCGGTATCTCTTCCAGGCAGGGTATGACTGCCTGCTTGCGGAGCAGATGTATGGCCCGGAGGAGGTGATTCTCTCCGCTCTCCGGGGCGCCTCCCGCGCCTACGGACGGAAAGACTACGGCACCCATCTGGCCGTCCAGTGGGGGTCCGCGCCCCTGGATTGCCCGGAGCATGGGGAACGCCTCTTCCTTTCCCTCGCCACCAGCTATCTCCAGGGAGCCACGGAGATCAACATCGAGGAGGGACTCTGGCGCATGGAGTGCGACTATGCGGACTACGACCGCTTCAGCTCCACTTGCCGCCTCCACCAGGAGGCTTTCCACCGCTTCCGGCGTTTCCTGGAACACCATCCCCGGACGGGACGGCTGGTGGCCCCCGTGGCTTGCCTCCAGGGACGCTACGATGGCTGGCGCTGCTTCGGCAACGCCAAGAAGACCGTCTGGTGCAACCATGGCGAGGAGTGGAAGAGCGGACTCCCCGAGGAATCCTTCCAGCTGACAAAGATCTTCTTCCCCAGGGCCCACTTGGATGAACTCTATGTGACCCCGTGCGACAACTCCCCCAAGGGATGGTATACCGGCACCCCCTACGGCCCCATGGATTTGATGCCCTGGGAAGGGGATTGGTCGGCCTATCGCGCCGTGGTCTTCCTGGGCTGGCATACCTGGTTGCCCGGCGACGGGGAAAGGCTCCTGGACTATGTCCAGAACGGCGGCACCCTCCTGTTGAGCCGGCGGCATCTGAACACCGCCCTGGGACGCCGGGATCCCCTGACTCTCCCGCCCCCGGAGGAAAAATCCCTGGACACTCTCCTGGGAGACGGCTGGCGCACCGCCACCGGCTTCCGGAAACGCGAGGTGGGCAGGGGCCGCGTCCTCTTCTTCGCTTCTTCGGAATGGCCCGCCCATCCCGGATTGCTGCCGGAGTACCGCCAGGCCCTCCAGACGCTGGCAGGGGAGTGCGCCCGGGCGGAGGAGGAACGGGGCTGGGTGCGCGCCAACGAGGATGTGGAGTTCGCCGCCTATGATCTGGAGGACGGACGCCGCCGCTTCTATCTGCTGAACATCCGCTGGTGGGATCGCCAGCCGTCCCGCGTGACTCTGGTGTGCCGGGGGCGGGAGACGCCGGTGGAGGTGCCCTTCGGGGAGATTCTCGTTCGGGAGACCGAAGCCCCGGAACAGTAGAACGCCGTGGAGAACACGGTCATGTCCTGGCAGAATCGTTGTTACGCCCGCCTTCTGGTGGACAATCACATCACCGACCAGCGCCCGGAATACATGAGGGACTTCTCCCCGGAGGAGTATGTCCGTCTGGTGAAGCGCTCCGGCAGCGAGTCCTCCATGGTCTACGCCTGCGACCATAACGGGAACTGCTATTATCCCACCAAGGCGGGGCATCCCCATGGAAATCTGGCGGGGCGGGATCTCTTCGGGGAGGTGGTCTCCCTGCTGCGAAAAGAGGGCATCGCCCCCATCGCCTACTACACGGCCACCTATCACAACGACTGCGCCCGGCGCTTTCCCCAGGCCGAGATTGTGAACAGTCTGGGGCAACGGGGGGAGGGACGCTATCATTTCACCTGCCCCAACCATCCCGAAGCCCTGGAGTTCTACCAGCGCCAGATCGCCGAAATCCTTTCCTACGAGGTGGATGGACTCTTCATCGACATGAGTTTCTGGCCGGCGGTCTGCCGATGCCCCGCCTGCCGGAAGAAGTTTGGACGGCCTCTGCCGGAGCGCATCCACTGGTCCGACCCCCAATGGCTCGCCTTCCAGCGCTTCCGGGAACAGTCCATGGCGGAGTTCGCCAGGAAACTGACGGATTTTGCCAAAAAATGCCGCCCGGAAGTGACGGTGGCCCACCAGTTCTCCCCCGTGCTCCATGGATGGTATCTGGGACAGTCCCTGGGCATCGCCCGGGCATCCGACTACGCCAGCGGGGATTTCTATGGGGAGAAACTCCAGCAGCGCTTCGCCGTGAAGACTTTTGACGCCTTCACCCAAACCCCGCCTTTCGAGTTCATGACCTCCCGCTGCATCCATCTGCGGGACCACACCACCAGCAAATCCCCCGCCGAACTGGAACTCTCCGCTCTGACGACCCTGGCTAACGGGGGCGCATATTTCTTCATCGACGCCATCTCCCCCAACGGCACCCTCTTCCCCCGCTTCTATCAACAGCTGGGGGAAATCAACCGCCGCCTGGCACCCTTCCGCACTCTCCTCCGGCAGACGGGCGCCCGGCTGGAGGCCTCGGTGGGACTCTTCTTCTCCATCGAATGTTGCGTGGACCGCTCCCTGGACGGAATGCCGCTCCAAGAGTTCGACGGTGGACGCTCCGACAACATGGCGGTCCGGGAGAACGCCGTGCTCAATGAGGTGCTGGGGACCGCCGAGGTGCTGATTCAGAGCCATGTGCCCTTCCGGGTGGTGACCGAGGGGGACGAGGATTTCTCCTTCTGCCAGGTGCTCTTCCTGAACCGGACCACCTATCTTTCCCGGAAAACAAGGGAACGCCTGAAGAATTTTGTGGCAGACGGCGGCACTCTGGTGGCGACGGGAGATGCCTCCCTCTTCACCCCGGAAGGGGAGGGAGGGGACAACTTCGCCCTGGCGGAGGTCTTCGGGGTGGATTTCACCGGCTCCGTCTCCGACCGGGTGACCTACACCGGGGAGGAATTGCTGTCGGCAACGGGACGGGTGCCCCTGGTGACTCCTCGCCCCGGATGCCAGGTGCTCTCCCGACTTACTTTCCCCGATTTCCCCGTGGACGACCCGGCGCACTACGCCTCCATTCACTCCAATCCCCCAGGCGCCACCCCCTCTCCTTATCCCGCCATCTGCCTGAATGAGTATGGAAAGGGACGCTGTCTATGGATCGCCGCCCCCATCCTCGCCCAGAGACACTATACCCAACAGACATTCGCCAAAGAATTCCTGAAACCATATCTGCCGGAATTCCTGGTCTCCTCCCAAAATCTGCCGGATTCCGCCGAGGTGACCCTGCTGAAGGAAAAAGCGGGCAACCGGAGAATCCTCTGCGTGGTGAACCAACAGGAGGAATGTCCTCCCGTCCCCCTGGGAAATGTCCAACTGGAGGTGAAACTCCCCTTCCCGGTGCGCCGCCTGACCCGGGTGGCAGATGGCGTGGAACTCCCCGTCCTCCCGGGAAAGGTCCCCGGAACGCTCCTCCTTCAGCTTCCCCGCGTGGAAATGGCGGAATTCCTCCTGCTGGAATAGCGAACCGCCCCGGAACGCCCCTGCACAAGACGAGCACGGAGGGCGCTGCCGCTTCAACACGGAGCACAGGTCGGCGCTGCCGCTTCAACACGGAGCACAGGTCGGCGCTGCCGCTTCAACACGGAGCACAGGTCGGCGCTGCCGCTTCAACACGGAGGACAGGTCGGCGCCTGCCGCTTCAACACGGAGCACACAGAGGGGGGAAGGCGGGGGCGTTCCGGCATCCGGTTCCGGATGCCTTGTTGTTCCCGGTTCCGCCTCCGGGGAGAGAACGCCCTGCGGGGCAAGCCCCCCCCAGGCACGCCCCCCGTTCTTTTTGGGGGCAATCTCCCCGCCGCTGCCTAGATTTCCTAGCCCCCCCCTAGGGCATCTAGGGCATCTAGCCCTGTGATTCTCCTGGGGGGAGAGAACGCCCTGCGGGGCAAGCCCCCTCGTCTTCCGCGCGCGCATACACGCGCATACACGCGTGCGGGGTAATCGGTTTCCCCACGCCCCCCACCCTGCCGCCCTCACCGTAATACGGATCGGGAGGACTACAATCTCGTGGGCAACCAACGCCCGAAATTCCTATTGACGCTTATCCATTCCTGGCCATTCCCGATCCTTGACATGACGGCGGCCAATGCCCCTTTGACGGAGTCTCCCTGCTTGCAGGAATCCCTCGGGAAGAGAAATCGCACATATCCCTCCGTTCTGGTGGAAACGCCACATCCCCCTTGGCATGCTGTCTTCAAAACTGTCTTCGGGGAAATAGGTTACATTAATGACCTGTCCCCACGGCAGGCATGAAAAAACACGTCCCGCCCTCCCTTTTTACGAGAATGAGGGAGGGGAGACGGGAATCCCCCTATTCATATGCCATTCATTGTTTTGGTCATCCCCCTGGCTGTCATGGCCTGTGCCTTCTATTTCTTTCTGGCATTCGTCTGGAATGACAGTGAAACCAAGGGGAAAAGGGGAGAAGAAATGATGGGGAATGCCCTCAGCGCTCTGGATCCCCGGTTCTATCATGTCATGAACGATGTGCTGCTTCCCGATCGTTTTTCCCCGGGAAAAGGCACGACGCAGATTGATCATATTGTCTTTTCCACCTTCGGAATCTTTGTGGTAGAGACCAAAAACTACTCAGGATGGATTTTCGGGAATCCCACCTCGGCCAAATGGTGCCAGGTCTTTCGTAGGAGACGCTTCTTTTTTCAAAACCCCTATCGCCAGAACTACAAGCATATCTGCTGCCTGTCCATGTTGACAGGCCTGAACCGGGAAGACTTTATCTCCGTCATCGCTTTCGTGGGACCGTGCACGGTGAAAACACAGGAGCTTCTCCCCCCTTCCTTCGTTACAACGAGAGGCGAGCTGGAAGCCTTCCTTGCCTCCCATCAAACCCCGCGAATCTCTTGCGAATTACTGCTTCGGGCTGAAAATATCATCAAAAGAACCCAGATTGAGAAAACTGAGGAAGCCCAGGGGAACCATGTTTCCTACCTCAAAGGGAGATGCTACCTGCAGGATAACCTCCGTCGTTAGGCTGTCTCCGCTTCTGTGGTTTGCTCCTCGTCGGGCAACCCCCCCCCCAGGCACGCCCCCCGTTCTTTTCGGGGCAATCTCCCCGCCGCTGCCTAGATTTCTAGCCCCCCTAGGGCATCTAGGGCATCTAGCCCTGTGATTCCCCTGGGGGGAGAATGTCCTGCGGGGGCGCTCCGTCCCTATCCTTGGAGAGTTTCCTGGATTTGTTTCTGGGTGGTTTCGCAGAGCGCCTGTGCGGTGTCCCCTTCCTTGGGGAGGATGGGAGGCAAGAAGGTGATGGTGACTTTCTTGCCCCAGCGGGGGAAGTTCCTGCCCCGGGGGAGGACATTCACAGGGCCGTCCAGAACCACGGGGACGATGGGGGTCTTCTGGGCCAGGGCAAGCTGGGCGAAGGTGGGCCGGAAGGGGGCCAGGGTGCCGTCCAGGCTCCGGGTTCCCTCGGGGAAGATGGCCACGGACTTTCCTTTTTCCAGAGCCAGGCTGAGGATGCCCAGGGTCTTGCGCAGGTCGCTGTTGAGATCCATGGGAATCATGTTGTGCCGGCGGGCGAAGAATCCCGTGAAGCCGCCGGTGATGAACTTGGCGGCGGTGTAGAAGAAGGTGTTGCGGAACCGCTTGTTGCTCACGGCGATGCCCAGATAGAGTCCATCCAGGGCGCTTTGATGGTTGGGGGCGAAGATGCAGGGGGTGTCGGGGATGTTCTCCCGTCCCTGGATCTTCACCTTGGAGATGGTGCGGAGGCCGAGGATGCCCAGGAGGCGCACCAGGGAGTGGGTGCAGGCGGTTTTGGGGAGGGTGACGGCGGGGGTGGTGTCGCCGTCCTTTCCCTTGGCGGCGGGATCCTGGGGAGCCGTTTTCTTTTCCTCCAGGTATTGCGCCAGGGTTCTGGGAGTGGGATGCTGTGCCAGTTCCTCGGCCTGGAGGGAGTAGCCATACTGGCTTTCCAGGGTGCTCAGCAGGGTGATTTTCGCCAGGGAGTCCAGTCCCAGCTCCAGTTCCAGGTGTTCGTCGGGGCCGAAGGGGCGTCCCACCAGCCCTTCCAGACATTCCTTCAGGGCCTTGTAGGCTTCCGTGTCGGGGGGCGGGGTGGTCTGGCTGTCGGCGCCGGGGGCGGCCTTGCCGCCGTTGAGTTCCTGTCGAATCAGGTGTCGGCGCAGTTTGCCCAGGCGGGTGCGGGGCAGGGGATGGTTCCACAGCACCAGGTCGGCGATGCGCTTGTAGGAGGGGGCGTGCTGGTTGTAGGGTTCCAGAATCAAATCCACCAGAGTCTGCTGGAGATTCAGGATGCCCTTCTTCGCCATGGCGTCCATGTCCGGCACCGCCACCGCCACCAGATGGGTCCCCCGCTCGGAGACGGCGCACTCGGTCATCAGCCCCGGCGCCTGCTCCAGCAGCTTTTCCTCCAGCTCCGAGGGATTGATGTTCTTCCCGTTGCCCAGGATGATCAACTCCTTGCTGCGGCCGGTCAGGAAGAGGAAGCCATCCTTGTCCACATAGCCCAGATCCCCCGTGTGGAGCCAGCCTTCGGCGTCCAGCGCCTGGGCGGTCTCCTCGGGACGATGATAGTAGCCCTGCATCACGTTCTTGCCCCGGATGAGCACCTCACCCTCCTGGATCTTCACCTCGTTGCAGGGAATGGGCATGCCGGGGGAGCCGGGACGCACGCGGCCGGGACGGGTGAAGGAGATCATGGGGGCGGTCTCCGTCATTCCATACCCTTCCAGCAGCTGGAATCCCAGGGTGTAGAAGTCCCGGATCATGTCGGGGGAGGCGGCGGCGCCTCCGCTGGCGATGTAGCGGATCTTGCCGCCAAAGGTCTTCTGCGCCTTGGCGAAGATCTTGCGGGAGAGCGCCAGGGAGTGGCAGCAGCGGCAGATGCGGAAGAAGAGGCGTCCGATCCAGGTGGCGTTCACCTTCTGCATGATGGCGTTGCGGAAGAGTTCCAGGAGGCGGGGCACGCCGATGATGAAGGTGCACTGGTGCTTCTGGAGGGCATCCAGGATGGCGGGCCCGTTCATCTCCGTGGCGAAGACCGAGGTGGCGCCGATGGAGATGGGCATGACCAGGCTGCCCATGAGGGGATAGGCATGGTGCAGGGGCAGCACCACCAGCACCCGGTCCTCCGGCACGAAGACCTCGATCTCCCGGGAGCAGGATTCGGTGTTCGCCCGGATGTTCCCGAAGGAGAGCATCACGCCCTTGGGCGAGCCCGTGGTGCCCGAGGTGTAGATGATCAACGCCAGCTCCTCGTCCGGACTCTCCCCCAGGGAGGCTCCGTCGGGCAGGGGCGAAAAGCCGTCCCGCTTCCCCAGGGAATCCAGGGACATGACCACGGGGCGGGTCTCCTCCGGAAGGGTGGAGAGGGCCTGGGAGAGCTTGGCCATGGAGCCGCTGTCGCTCCACACCACCGAGGGCGTGCTGTCCGCCAGGATGAAGGCGATTTCCTCCGGGGTGGACATGAAGTCCACGGGCACCGCCACGGCGTGAAGGTGCCATGTGCTGTAGAAGGCCATGGCCCACTCCAGGCTGTTGGCGCCCAGAAGCACCACCCGGTCCCCGGGATGGAGATGGGAGGACATCAGCGCCGCCGTGTGGGCGATGCCTCCCATGAGTTCGCGGTAGGAGAGGTGGCGGTCGCCACAGACCAGGGCGTCCTTTTCAGCCTGACAAAGCCATTGCATACAATCCGTTCCTCAGTCCGGTAGAAGGGGTGGGGAGAGAAGGGGGTGGCTTCCCGGGGGAGGAGGGGGCCGCGACGGGCGGGGAAGCCCCGGCGAAAGTCGCCGGAAATGAAGGGGAGAACCTAGAAAGAAGCGTGCCAGGAGGAGGGGACTCCCTGGTTCAGGGGGGAAGACGCCCCGGGTCATGCCTTCTTTGCGGCATTTCTTGTCGACATCCCAGGCATGTTTTGTTGTTTCTCTGGGAGACTAGCGGCCGTTTCGGAGTCGTTTTTCGAGGGCGTCAAGGATGCGTGCGAGGAGGGAGGCTTCCTGGCGCGGGGAGAGGCGTGCCTCCTGGCGATAGGCATCCAGGATTTGAGTGAAATCCTGGTAGAAGGTGAGGGGGAGTTTGCGGGAGAGGGCGAAGGCGGCGGAGACCAGGTTTCTGGCGGCGCCTGCCGGGGAGAAGCTCCGGCACCGGCAGGTTCGGTCGTTGTCGATGTAGAGGAAGCTCTTTTCCATGTCGTCCAGGAAGTAGTTTCCGGGGTGGCAGTCTCCGTGGACGAATCCGGCCGCGTGGAGGCGCGCCAGTTCCCGTCCGGTCTTCTGGAGGAGTGCCTGGCGTTCCTTCTCCGGGAGGGGAGGGACGCGGCAGAGGAGGTTGGAGACCAGCTCCCCCCCGGATTCCTCCGTGACCAGGAGGTCCGTGGGCTTTCCCCAGGGCCACCAGGGACGGTGCCGGGCGGCGAGAATCACCTTGGGGGTGCGGAAGCCCGCCTCCTCCAGGGTCTGGGAGATCTTCAGGATATGGAGGGCGCGGGAGGGGCGAAAGCGCCATTTCAAGGCATGGAGGAAACCATCCTTCCGATCCGTCAGTCCCTGGATGCGCTTCAGGTACCATGCCGGCCCCGAGGGGCACTCCTGGCGGGCGATGCAGCGCAGGGGGAGCCCCCGCACCACCTGGAGGTCGGGGGACTGGCTCCAGGCGTCCAGGGCCTCCAGGGGGATTTCCTCCGCAGCCTGGGAGAGGACATAGCCCCGCCAGCCCCGGAGCGCAAAGGCGCGGTATCCCTTCATGAACATTCCTCCTCCAGCAAGTCGATGATGGCTTCCGCCCTGCGGCAGAAGTCCTGCTGGCTTCCGTAGTCCCAGGCTTGCCGGCGGCAGGCGGGGAGGCGTCCCAGGGTTTCTGCCAGGCGCTGGTTCATCTCCTCCTGATGGAAGGGGGAGGGGAGAGGGGGGATTCCGGCGGGGGCCACCAGATGGGAGAATCCGCAGAGTTCCGTGCAGAGGGTGGGGAGTCCGTTGGCCATGGCCTCGGCAAGAACGGAGCCTGCGCCTTCGGAGCGGGCGGCATGGAGGAGGACGTCCGCCGCCAGGTAGAGGCTTCCCACGCTGGGCCTGGGGGGGAGGGCGATGGCACGGGCCGGGGCAATGCCCGACTTGCGGGCCAGCGCCAGGAATCTCCGGGGATCGTTTCTGCCCAGAAGCACCACATGGCAGCGGCGCCGCTCCTCCGGGGGCAGGGAAGCCACCGCTGCCAGGCCGCGGTCCACTCCCTTGAGCAATAGGTTGGAGCCCACCATCAGGAACATCCGGTCCTCCGGGGGAATGCCCAGGGCTTCCCGCTCCTGCCGCCGAAGACGCTCCCGCTCCTCCGGCTCCCCGGGCGGCAGGCTGCCCGGGTCCATCCCCGGGGGCAGCAGGAGGAGTTTTTCCGGGGGCAGGGCGTATTCCTCCTGGAAATCCCGCTGTTGGCGGGGGCTGATGACCAGGATTTTCCGGGTGCGGGGGGAGAGCAGGGTGGACTTTTCCTGGGCCAGCAGGGCGTGGTAGCGGGGCAGATGCCGGAGGAGCCAGCCGCCGGGGCGTCGCAGGAGCAGGCGTTTCATGCACTCGTCGCCCGCAAAATAGTAGAGGGCTCCGGGAATCCGGTTCATGGCCAGGTCCCCGTCGAAGGATTCCCGGCGCCGGAACTCCTCCACCGCCCGGCCAAAGGCGGCCATCCGGGAGAGGTTTCCCCAGGCGTGGAGAGGCGGGGCGAGGCGCAGCGTGAAGCCCGGCAGCTCGGGAGGAGCCCCCTGCCAGCTGGTGGTCAGAAAGACGACCTGGTGTCCCCGCCGGCAGGCGGCCTGGGCAATACGCAGGGCGTCCATCTGGAGCCCGCCGGCGGGAAAATAGCGATACAGGGAGAGGAGAAGGCGCATGGGGGAAGGGGAGGGGAGCCGCCTACCAGAGGAGATCCTCCGCGGAAAAGACCGGCCCCTCCTTGCAGGAACGCAGATATTTCCAGCCTTCCGGGGCGGCGGGGTCCTTGGCCTTCACCACACAGCCGAAACAGGCGCCCACGCCACAGCACATCCGCTCGTCCAGGCTGACTTCGCAACGGCATCGGGGCTCCCGGAATGCCAGCTGGGCGACGGCTTTCAGCATGGGACGGGGCCCGCATGCCTGGAGGAAGGCGTCCGGCGTCTCCCGCAGCGCCTTTTCCAGCAGCACGGTGATGCGGCCGCAGGTCCCCAGGGAGCCGTCGTCCGTGGAGAGTTCCACGGAGCATCCCAGCTCCTGGAACTCCTGGACCAGGAGAATGTCGCTCTGGGAGCGGGCGCCCAGCAGCACCTTTGGCGGGGGCGCCCCGGCATCCCGGCGGCGTCTGGCGGTGAAGAGCATGGCGGCGCAGCCGTAGCCCCCGCCCAGCAGCACCAGGGGACGCTCCGGGGGAACGGGGGAGAAGCCATGCCCCAGGGGAGCCAGCAGGTCCAGATTCTCGCCGGGCGCAAGACGGGGCATGGACTGGGTGCCCTCGCCCACCACTTTGTAGACCAGGGTCAGAGTCTCCCCCTCCACGTCGCAGATGCTGAAAGGCCGGCGCAGAATATGCCCCTCCAGTCCGGGCAGGCGCAGCTGGACGAATTGCCCGGGCTGGGCGGCGTCGCAGATCCGGGGGGCGTGGAGCCGCATCCTCCAATAGAGTCCCTTGAGATGTTCCTGGGCGAGGAGGGTGGCGGCGAGCTGGAGGGGGGCGGGGGAGGAAGGCATCAGAGTCGTTTGCGGTTGCGTCGATGGATGGCGTTGGCCAGGAGGGTCTGGACGCCCTGGCGGGAAGGCCATCCCGCCCTCCTGGCGTAGCTTTCCAGGAAATGGAGGCTGACCTTCTCGCCGAAGCGCTTCAGGAGGCTGTAGGCCATCTGGGCCAGGTTGCGCTCCTGCTGGAACTGGCGCACCATGGCGGGGGGCGTCCAGGTGCGGTCGTTGTCCAGGAAGGCGATGCGGTGGCTCTGGGTGTCGTAGCACAGATTCCGGAGGATGCAGTCTCCGTGGGCGAATCCGGCACGATGCAGCTTCTGGAGCTCCTTGGCGAGGATTTCCGCCAGTCCCGTGGGGGGCATGCCCTGGGGGAGGGTGTCCCAGAGGTTGGGCAGGGGGAGTTCCAGGGAGATGAAGACGTCCCGCGGCACCAGGCCCCGGCGTTTGCGAACGGCAAGGAGGGGTTTGGGGCAGAGGAAGCCCCGGCGGAGCAAATCCACGGAGGCGTCCCAGGTTTCCCGTGCCCGGGAGCCCCGGAAGACCCATTTGCACCAGGAGAAGAAATCCCGTCTGTGGTATCCGGCGTCCGTCAGTGCCCGGATGTCCTTCAGGTAGACGGTCCCCAGGTCGGTGGAAATCTTCCGCACGTCCCGGCTGTCGTAGTGCACCACCATCTCCCCGGGATGCCGCGCAAGCCACTGGTCGAAATGACGAAAGAGGCTCGCCCATTGCTCGTCCACCACAAGTCCGTTCCATCCTTGACTGTGAAAAGGCAGGAAATCCTGGGACATGGTTGCTTCTCCTCTCGGGGTTGACGGTGGCTTGCGGGAAGGAACGGAAACCGGGGCGGGCGGAAATGTCTGTCGGGCGGGGGAAGTGTGGCGGGCGGGGAGGGCGGGTCGAAAAGGCAAAAAAAGCCTCGCAGGAGGGAGTCATCGCCCCTTCCGCGAGGCACCAGTGGACAAAGGGAGGACAGAAGGCGCAACGCGCCGGCGGGGAAGGTCAGTTGGCGACGAACTCCGTGTGGGTCAGGCCGTTTTTCTTGGCGATGGTTGCGCAGTGTCCGTCCACAAAGGCGGCGTTGATGCTGTTGTTGTGCACCCAGCCATCGTCGCTGCGGGAGAACTGGACGTATGCGTTGGCGGCGTCGATGGGTTTGGCCATCTCGTCCTGCCAGTTGGCCTGGTTGTGGTCGTTCTGGAGGGCGATGCTGGTGTCGTAGGCGCCGGCGATGGTGAGGGGGGCGCCGATGCTCTTCTCAACAGATTCGAAATAGTAGGTGCAGTTGGCGTCGCTGATCAGCATGCAGTTGGAGGCGTACTTGATGCGGCTGTTCTTGGCGGCGCGGGCGTAGGTGGTGGGAATGCCAGTTATGCCGTCCACGTTCTTGGTGGCGCCGCTCACATCCGTGATCAGGGGATTGGAGGTGTAGCCGCAGCTGATGTTCTCCACGAAGTAGTCCGAGCCGGTGAAGTCGCTGGAGGAGCAGTTCAGGACGCTCTTGAGGACATGGGCGCCCTTGGCGTCCTTGGTCAGGCCGATGTAGGAGTACAGGACGCCGCTCCAGCTGGCGTTGTAGGTGGAGCCATCCTCTTTCTGCTGGCTGTAGGCCGCCGGGAAGTAGCTCTTGTTGTCGTCGCTGAAGCTGATGAACGCCATCGCCACGTTCTTCTGGTTGCTGAGGCAGGAGGTGGTTCTGGCCTTGGCGCGGGCGCTGTTGACGGCCGGCATGAGAAGTCCGGCCAGAATGGCGATGATGGCGATGACCGTCAGCAGCTCAATGAGGGTAAAGGAGAGGGTCTTCTTCATGGGGTTGTCTCCTCGAATGGGAATGCTGGTATTCTTGGGGAGGACGCAGGCGTCACCGCGCGTCTCCGGTCGTGTCAATGCAAAAGCCGAAAAACGGAGGGAGGGGCAGCCCGAAAGCGTCCCGGCTCCCCCGGAAAGTCCGGCGGCGAAGGGAAGGAAGGCTTCTCTCCCGGGCGACAACCGCAAAAAAACGGCATCCCCCCTAGGGGAGAAGTTTCATCAGAAACAGTGACAATGTAGTTCCCGGAAGCTAATTTTTCCTGCCCCGAAAGGAGAAAACATGGGAATTTTGCGGAATCCCCGCGAAAAATCCCCCGCCCCCGTCAAGGAAGACGGGACGCCATATGCGAAAACACGGGCAGAACCCTGGGCGACGGCAGGACGGCGACCCGCCCCGGAGCCGCGGAACCACCGCCCTCTCCATCATGCGGAATTCCCCTGGAGGATTATCTTGTGCCTCGTGCAAAATACGAATTAGCACGGGCGCGCCTCCCGGACTGGTGCGGAATGACCGTGGCGTCGAAGGATTTTTTTTGTCGAGAATTTTGTGGAGAAGAAGAAGATGCGGGACTTTTCGTTGACGGGTGGTGATTCGCAGAGATGGCGTCCCATGCCCTTTTGGAGTTGGAACGACGCCCTGGCTCCGGAGGAGTTGTGTCGTCAGATCCGTCGGATGCACGAGGGGGGATACGGGGGATTTTTCATGCACGCCCGCGGAGGGCTGGGGACGCCGTACATGGGGGATTCGTACATGGCCTGCGTGGAGGCGTGTGTGCGGGAGGCGTCCCGTCTGGGGATGGAGGCGTGGCTGTACGACGAGAACGGATGGCCCAGCGGCTTTGGCGGGGGGCGTGTGAACGGCATGGGGGAGGAGTATCAGCAGAAATATCTGGTGGCTGGTGATTTTTCGGAGGGGCTCTGGGATTCCCGCGGGGTGGGGATATACCGTCGGCGGGACGGGGCGCGGGTGACGGTGGAGGAGGCGCGGAAAGCCCCCGGGGAGCATCTTCTTCTGCGCTACGAGGTCAATCCCTGCTATGTGGATTTGCTGGATCCCCGGGTGACGGACGCCTTCCTGGAGAGCACCTACGGGGAGTATTTGCGCCGTCTTCCCGAGGAGGTCTCCCGTCAGGTGGCGGGGGTGTTCACGGACGAACCCCAGCTCCGCATTGGCAAGGTCTTCTATTCCCCCTGGTTCTACCGTGAATTTTCCCGTCGGCACGGGGTGGAGATCCGGGAGGAGCTGGGCAAGCTTTTCCTGGAGGTGCCAGGGGCGGCGGCGTTCCGCCGGCGGTTCTACGGGGAGGCGGGGCGTTGCTTCTCGGAGAACTACACCCGGAAGCTGGGGGAGTGGTGTCGCCGGCATGGGTGGGGCTTCACGGGGCACCAGGTGCAGGAGGTGGATTATGCGGAGCAGACCTTGAGCAGCGGGGCGGTCTCCTTCCATTATCCCCACTACTCCATGCCGGGGGTGGATCACCTGGGCACCCACGAACCCTATCCCTTCCTGGTGCGCCAGATGACCAGCGTGGCCGCCCAGACGGGACAGGAACGGCGCCTGGTGGAGATGTTCGCCTGCTGCGGATGGGATCTCTCCCTGGAGAAGATGCGGTGGATGTATTCCCTGATGCAAATCTACGGGATCAATTTCCTGTGCAACCACCTCTACGCCTACTCCCTGAAGGGATTGCGGAAGCGGGACTACCCGCCCTCCTTCGGGGATCACGAGCCCTGGTTCGCCCAGGCGCGGGCGCTCAACGACGTCTTCGCCCGGGGAAACCAGTGGCTCGCGGAGGGGGAGGAAATGGTGGATACCCTGGTCCTCCACGCACAGACCTCCGCCTGGTGCCAGTATTGCCAGGACGACAGCGCCCCCGCCATGCGCCGTCTGGTGGAGGCCACGGAAACCCTCATGGACATCCTGGACCGCGCCCAGGAACCCTTCCATTTCGGCTTCGAGCCCCATCTGGCGGAGACGGGGGCGGTGGAGGGGGAATGGCTGCGCCTGGGCAGGCGCCGCTATCGCCGGGTGATTCTGCCCGGGCTGACCCAGCTGGATTCCCCCACACTGAAGCTGCTCCAGGACTTCCCGGGAGAACTGCTGCGCTTCGGAGAGTCGACCCTGGCTTTTGTGGATGGGCGGGAGGCCACGGAGGAGGAACGGCGCTGGTTCCGGAACCTCCCCGTCTTCCGGGAACCCCGGGGACTCCTGGGCTGCCCGGAACCCCTGCCCGAACTGCGGGTGCGGGGCACGGCCTACGCCAATGGCTGTCTCCTGCTTCTGGTGAACCACGGGGAGGAGACGCCGCTCTCCGGCTGGATCACCCTGAAAGACGCCCCCGACGGGCTCCTTCCCTACTGGGTGGAGCCCCAGGATGCCTCCCGGCGTCCCGCCTCATGGCGTCTTGCGGGCGGGGAGAGGCAGTTCCGGGTCTCCCTGCCCCCCGGAGGCACCGGGTGGCTGTGGCTGGAGAAAGTCTCCGGAGACTCCCCCGAGGCACCGCAGGAAAATCCCGCCCCGGCGAGGAGCCTCTCCCTCCCCTCCCGGGGAGTGTTCCAGGTGTCGGAGAATTTCCTGCCCCTGGATCTCTGCCGCCTCTCCGTGGAGGAGGGACCCTGGGAGGAAATGCCCCTCTCCTCGGTGCAATGGCGACTGCTGCAAGACGACGCCGCCAAGCGCTTCCGCTTCCAGGTCTCCTTCACCGTGCAGGGCGAACTCCCCGGCGGACTCTCCCTGATGACGGAATCCCCGGAACAATATCAAATCCGCTTGAACGGGAAGCCCCTGGCATGGAAGGACGCCGGATTCCGCTTCGATCCCTCCTTCCGGATCGCCCCCCTTCCCCGGGAACAGGTGCTCCAGGGGGAGAATGTGCTGGAATTCGCCGGACTCTTCCGGCAGTCCCCCCAGGTCCACCGCCAGCTGGCGCAGTGCCACGTCTTCGAGACGGCGGTGAACAATCTGCGCTTCGACCAGGAAATCGAGACGCCTTGCCTGGTGGGGGATTTCCGGGTCTTCTTCCCCCAGGGCAGGGAACAGGAGGGAGAACGGCGGGTGAGAATGACGGGACGCCCCGTGCTGACACCCCCCGACCACACCCCCGCCCCTCTGAACCTGCCCGAGGCGGGATACCCCTTCTTCTCCGGCAAAGGGAGCGCCTTCGCCACCCTCGCCCTGGAGCAGGTCCCTGCCGGGGGAGTGCGCCTGGCGCTCCACCCCCGGGGACTGGATTGCCTGGAGGTCCTGGTGAACGGAACCATGGTGACGCCCGCTCCGCTGTGGCAGCGCCCCTGGGAGGTCCGGGTGCCGGAGGCCCTGCTTCGCCCCGGGGAGAATCAAGTGGAGGTGCGCTTTGTCGCCTCCCTGCGGAATCTGCTGGGTCCCCACCATGCTTCGGCAGAGCGGGAGGAAACCTGGGGAGCCGGGCCGGGATTGTTCTCCAGCGCCCCCAATCCCTTCAATGGGTTCAGGACGCCGGAATGGCTTCCCGGCGCCTCGGTGGCGGACTGCCGCCTGGGCGCCCCGTGACAAGGAGGCGCCGCCAGAGGGGGGGGCTTGGGCTAGTCCCAGGCGAGGCGGTGGATGAATTGGAGGGCGATGGGGAAGGAGGGGATGGTGCAGTCGTGCCCGTATCCCTGAAAGGTCAGGTGCTGCACATCCCGGTGTCCATTGAGCTTCAGCATGCGGCAGAAATAGGCGTTCTCCTCCTGGCGGCCGCACATCTCCAGCTCCGGGTCGCCGGTGGTCAGGAGGATGGGGGGGAGATGGGGGGTGCCGGCATGATAGAGGGGGGCGAGGTCGTCGCAGACGGGTTGTTCCATGGGGATGCCCCGCTCCTCCCGGATGGTGAAATGGGTGATGCACTGTCCGCTGATGGGGATGAGGCCCCGGAGCTGCCGGTGGTCGCATCCCCAGGCGTCGAGCCAGCGGGGATCCATGCCCAGCATGGAGGTGAGATAGGCGCCGGCGGAGTGGCCGGCGACGAAAATCTTCCGGGGGTCTCCCCCGTGTTCGGCGATGTGGCGCAGCACCCAGGCCAGGGCGGCGGCGGCATCCTCCAGGCAGGTGAGGCCCGTGGCGTCGCCGGTGCCCGCCAGGCGGTATCCGCAGGCGGCCACGGCGTTGGGGTGGATGGGGTCCAGGGTGAGTTCCATGGGGGTGTGCTTCATGCCGCCGGTGAGGCCGCCGCCGTGGAACCAGACGACGGTGGCGAAGCCGGAATTTCCCTCCGGAATGGTCAGATCCAGGCGGCACCGCTCCCCGTTCCCGGGGTGGGCTTCGTAGAACTCCTTTTCCCGGTAGGGGACGTCCAGGGTCTGGGCGAAGGGCTGGTGCAGGAGGTTGAAGATTCGCATGGGCGTGTCGGGAGCGGTCAGGGAAGATTGCCCAGCATGGCTTCTGCCAGGTGGATGCCGTCGATGGCGGCGGAGACGATGCCCCCCGCCATGCCCCCGCCTTCCCCCGCCACATAGAGCCCCTCCATGGAGGTGGAGAGTGTGTCGGGGCGCCGCAGGAACCGGACGGGACTGGAGACCCGGGTCTCCATGCCCTCCAGGGTGCCCTCGGCCAAGAACCCCGGCGCCCGCCGGTCGAAGGCGGCCAGGGCGCGGCGAAGGGCGGCGCGGACGGGATTCGGCACCAGGTGATCCAGTCTGGCGGGGGTCAGCCCCAGGCGGTAGCTGGTGCGGGAGGGCAGGGGGGAGGAGCCGCCCAGGAGAAAATCCCGGGCTCTTTGGGCGGGGGCGCAGTAGTTGCCGCCTCCCAGGGTGAAGAGCCGGGTCTCCAGGTGGTGGAGGAAGGCGAAGGCCTCCCGGGGGGAGGCGAAGGTGTTTTCCCGGAGGGTGGTGATCAGCGCGGAGTTGGCGAATTCCCCGTCCCGGGCGGCATTGGACATTCCATTGGTGCAGAGGGCTTGGGGATCGCAGGTGGCGGGAAGAATCTCGCCTCCCGGGCACATGCAGAAGCTGGTGGCGCCGGGACCCTGGTCGTCTTCGTGAAGGGAATAGAGATATTCCGCAGGCCCCAGGGAGGGAGGGGGGACGGCCATCCCGTATTGTGTCTGGTTGATGAAGCTTTGGGGATGCTCGATGCGGCAGCCCACCTGAAAGCCTTTCAGGGCCGTCTGGACCTGCCCTGCCATCTGCTGGATCAAATCCCGGGCGCTATGGCCGCAGGCCACCAGGGCGGTGGGCCCCTCCAGGCGGGAGCCGTCCGGCAGACGGAGCGCCTGGAAGGCAGGGCCTCCCTCCACGGCGGCCACCCGGGTGTCCCAGAGGAAGCGCCCCCCCAGTTGGCGGATGCGCTCCCGGATGGCGGCGATGATGGCGGGAAGACGGTCGGAGCCCAGGTGGGGATGGGCGTAGTAGAGGATTTCCGGCGGGGCTCCGGCGGCGACGAAAGTTTCCAGGACGTAGCGCGCCCGGGGATCCCGGACCCGGGTGAAGAGCTTGCCGTCGGACCAGGTGCCGGCTCCCCCCTCCCCGAAGAGGAGGTTGCTTTCCGGATTGAGCCGGCGGGTGGCGAAGAAATCCCGGATGTCCTTCCCCCGGCGCGCCACATCCCGCCCCCGCTCCACGATCAGGGGACAGGCGCCCGCCTGGGCAAGGATCAAGGCGCCGAAGAGCCCCGCCGGCCCTGTCCCCACCACCAGGGGCTGGCGCAGATTGCACCGGTTCTCCGGGGGACGATACGGGGGAGCGTCAACGAGGGGGGCGACGCCTTTGCCGCCGCCCCGGGGAGCCACGCCGGGACGCAGCTCCGCCGCCAGGGAATAAAGAATCTTCACCCGGGGTTTGTGGCGGGCGTCCAGACTCCGGCGCCGAATCTCCAGGGAAACCAGATCCTCCTCCCGAAGCCCGCAGGCGCGTGCCGCCAGCGGCAGGAGAAATTCCCTCTCCTCCCGGGGCACAACACGGGCATCCACCTCCAGGGGGATGCTGATTTTCATGGCGCGGGAATCCTGGGACATGGGGGCTTGGGGGAGGGAGGGGCGGGGGGATTCAGGAGAGGGCGGGGGCGGGTTCCCGGGGGAAGATCCCCGGGGTGGGGGAGTCGTCCCGTCCCTGCGCCAGGAGGGCGAGATATTCTTTCCGGGGGATTTCCCGGGCGCCGAAGGAGGCGGTGAGATTGGTGACCATCTGGGTGTCCACCAGAGTGACGCCGATGGCGCGCAGTTGTTCCACGGCGACGCAGAAGGCGATTTTTGAGGCGCCGGATTGCCGGAAGAACATGCTCTCCCCGCAGAAGATCCTGCCCAGCAGCACCCCGTAGAGGCCGCCCGCCAGAGTGCCGTCCGGGGCGAATGCCTCGAAGCTGTGGGCGTAGCCCAGCCGATGAAATTCCAGGTAGGCGTCCTGGAGCATGGGGGTGATCCATGTGCCTTCCTCCCCGGGCCGCACGGCCTGGGCGCAGCCTTCCATCACCTCCCGGAAACAGGTGTCGACCCGCACGGTGAAGGGGGATTTCTTCCGCTCCCGCATCAGGCTCCTGGGAATGTGGAATTCCGAAAGCGGCAGCACGCCGCGCAGGGGAGGGGAGGCCCACAGGACCGATTGCTCCTCGAACGGCCAGGGAAAGATGCCGTGGTAGTAGGCGTCCAGCAGCAGGCGGCAGTCCAGCCCGTCGGAGAGGCAGAGCCCTCCCTCTTCGTCGGCGCGCTCCGGGGAGGGGAAGAGGCTTCTCTCCCGCCAGGGACGCTCCCGAAGAAGCTCCGCCCACTCTGCCGACGAAGGGGACTCCATGGCCGCCGCGCTCCCTCCCCCGATTCCTAGCGGATGAAGTTGGTGCGGAGAGGGGACTCCTCCAGCGCGGGCCCGGGCACTCCCTGCTCCCGCCCCGCCTGAAGGCTCTTGAGCATCCATGCCATCTTCACCCCCAGGTTTCGCATGATCTGCAACCCCTCCCCGTCCTGGAGGACCTCCTGGGGCGTGGTGCCATGGACCATGTTCCAGTATTGGGAGGGCACCATGGGCATGCCCATGATGGGATAGAATTTGTTGATGGCGTCCAGGGCGGCGCTGGCGCCTCCCCGCCGGCAGCTGACCACCGACGCCGCCGGCTTCCCCGTCAGCTTTCGCCCGGCGCTGTAGAAGAGACGGCTCATGAAGGAGAGAAGATCCCCGCAGGGGGCGGCGAAGTGGACGGGGGAGCCAAAGAGGAAGCCATCCGCTCCCTCCGCCATGGCGGCGAATTGGTTCACCCCGTCCTCGATGACGCAGCATCCCTGCTGACGGCATGCGCCGCATCCCCGGCAACTCCCCTTCACCGCGCCCGGCGCCCCGATCCAGAACATCTCCGTCTCCACTCCCTGGAGACGCAGGGTTTTCTCCACTTCCGACAATGCCGTGTAAGTGCACCCTTTCTGGTGGGGGCTGCCGTTGACCAATAAGACCTTCATGTGTTCGCTGCTCCAAAAAAAATGCGGGCGCCGGGAAAGACCCCCGGGGGAATGGCCGGTACTATAACAAGACCCCACCTCGCCGGTCCCCCTGTCCTCCCGCCCACGCAGGGGGGATTGCGCCCTCGGCGCCCCCCGGCGTCACGGTCCCCTGCCTCCACAGCCCGGACATGATCCGGGCGGAGCTCGCCTCCATGCTGGAGAGGCGGCCGGCGATCACGCCACGCTCCCTTCTCCGTCTGTGGCTGGCGGGCTCCCCCTTCGTGGCGGGCGGCGTCCTGACCGCCCGGGACGAGGCGCGGGCGCAGGCGATCATTCGGAAAGCGCCTGCCCGCCCTGGCCATTGTCCGGGAGATGGAGACCGCCCTGCGGGCGCTGGAGACCATTGTGCCGTCCGCGAATGCCGGAAGAAAACTGGACAAGGAGGGAGCGGACTCCCTCGGCCCGGAGTGGCTGGCCGACCTCTACAGGGCCTCCGCGGAATGCGGGGGGATCTCCTGGGACGACTTCCTCTGGCGACTCCCGCTGGCCGCCGCCGCCCACCTGCTGGCCGCCACGCACCGCCACAACGGAGGGACCACTTCCAGACCCGTGGACTGGATGGCGGCCCTTGACGCCATCGCAGAAAACGAGGCAGGACCTAACACTTCAATCGATAAAGCAGAAAATGATGGCTGCGAAGAAAAGTACACCGACGAGCAAATGAACAAAGATAATCATGGCGTCCAGTGAACCGTCGTCCTCCCATCCGTCCTTCTTCTTTCCCGCAATATATGATTTTAGGTGTATCCATACATTATGAAAGCTTGTGATGGAAATAAGGAAGCAAACAATCACAGTAATGAATTTCATTTTCGACACCCAAGATGGAACAGAAGATCAACGTTGTTTTAACGGCAGACTCCCATAAGGCAACCAACGCCATTGACAAGGGGACGGAAGCGGTAAAGAGATTCAGCGGAGCCTATGACAGCGCCGCGGAATCCATCAAGACCGCAAGCGGTACAATAGCAGACTCCTCCCAATCTGCCAAGGAAAAAGAGTTTAGATGCGGCGAAAAACAGGCGGGAGAAGCCAAGGATTTCGTGTTCATTCTTTTCGAGGCGGTCGAGGAGCCCGAAGACAAAGCAGGCGAAAGCGGAAGTAGTAGAGATAAGGCATCCAGGGATTCCGTGAAGGACTTGACGAAGTCTGCGACGCAGGCTAGGAAAGAGCAAACGAAAGGTATGCTGGATATTCATTAGGAAAGAAAGGGAGAAAGAGCGCTGCCGATCCGACAAAAAGGCATAGGATGAAGGATGGGAAAGACCCCTCGAAATCGGGGAGGCTGCCATGGACCTGGGCACCACCCCGGAGTATTTTCCGCTTCTTTCCGCGTCGGGCGGGGATTCCCGGGAATCGTGGGTAGGAGTATGCTCCTTGTTGAGGCGTATCCGAAAGCCAGTTTTTGGGGGCGACGAGGGACGGTCTCTGGGGGAGGGACAGGCGCAATTTCCATTTCCGAGGGGGGTGACATTCTGAAGACCACTCCCCTTGGCAGGGAGGAACTCCCATACCACATCAACCAGAAATTCAAAACTCACACGTCATTCTACAGATGCCAGACGAAGTTTGGAATCCAAAGACATGACGGAATCGCCGTGTATCCCTGCCAGGTTCTCATCGCCGAAAACAAGGACAACAAGAAAAGATATTTATACGACATTGTCAAAATAGGAAAGCCGACCCTTACAGCAAACCTTCTTGATAAGGAAGGCGGTGCACCTGCCGAGCATGCGCTCAATTCACATGCAAGGGTAACACCCACCGGGGAATCGGCTTTCGGTGATAACATAGCACCCCGCGAACAATTTTCAATCACGTCCGTGGCGGTGAACCAGGTAGCCGACGAAAACCGAGGCACGAGATTCTCCATTTCCGATGCCGTCAAGGCAAAGGAAAGAGTGGACGATTTGCTGGAAGGCAGAATTTCCAGGAAAGACGGAGCGAAGATAGACTACAGGATCCAAGGGGAGAGTATGGAAACGATCTCCCGGGATGCCAGGAGGATCATCGAGGAATTTTCACGGAAGAGAATCCCTCTGTCCACGGGCAAGGAACTCTACTTCGCCCCGGATCGGAGAACCATCGACGCCTATGGCGGAGACATGGCCGCGGCATCCGTGGAGAAACACATCCCTGTTATTGATCAAGAACATAGGCAATGATGGTATTGTTGTAATCAGTTTTTGCATGGATGGAAACGAGAGTATTCTTCTCCACAAATCATTCTTCGAAACGAAAAAGGGCAGGTTCGATAACCTGCCCTCGGTAAAGTTGCCATTGATGGACGGCGAACCCATCATCAGTCCTAACGCAAATGCGTCAGCCGCCGGTCACCTTTCCGGTCCTAATAGCAACGGAAGGAGTATATCACTAGATGGACAATTTTCCATTTCGGATGCCGTCAAGGCAAAGGAAAGAGTGGACGACTTGCTGGAAGGCAGAATTTCCAGGAAAGACGGAGCGAAGATAGACTACAGGATCCAAGGGGAGAGTATGGAAACGATCTCCCGGGATGCCAGGAGGGTCATCGATGAATTTTCACATAAGAGAATCCCCCTGTCCACGGGCAAGGAGCTCTACTTCTCCCCGGATCGGAGAACCATCGACGCCTATGGCGGAGACATGGCCGCGGCATGGGCGGAATACGCCTTGCATCTCGTGACCCACCGCGGGAAGACGAAGGACGGGAAAGTTGTCCGTTTCTTCGACGAGAAGAACATCAGCGCCATCCTGCCGAACATCCAGGACATCGTCAACGAGGACAGGGTCATTCGCCTGGACAACTGGAGAATCGCTTTCTATGGCAAATATACGAAAGGAGATTCCGCACGAAATAGCAGATACGCAAAACTTGTGACGGAAATGGACGCAAGCGGGGATCTTGCTTGCGACCTAAGATATATCACGGGCATGCTTCGAAAAGGAACCCTCCCCGACAATGCTGTCACCCTTAGGGAGGCAGTTGCAAAGAGTAATGCGATAGGGCGCGCTCCTGCCAATGCAACCGGCTCGAATGTAACTCCAGTAAAACAATTTTCCATCACCTCAGTGGCGGTGAACCAGGCCGACGACGAAAACCGGGGCACGAGATTCTCCATTTCGGATGCCGTCAAGGCAAAGGAAAGAGTGGACGACTTGCTGGAAGGCA
>JBJEVT010000041.1:0-72619 GCA_051884615.1 Oligosphaeraceae bacterium | reverse complement strand
TTCCGCACGAAATAGCAGATACGCAAAACTTGTGACGGAAATGGACGCAAGCGGGAATATTTCCTGCGACCTTAGATATATCACGGGCATGCTTCAAAGAGGATCCCTCCCCGGCAATACTGTCAGCCTTGAAGATGCCAGCATTGTCACCCTTGAGGAGGGGGCCGCGGAGAGACAAACGAGAGGGCGCGTCCTTCCTACCCCCGCGGGTTACAATACTATAACACAACAGGAGCAATTTTCCATCACGGACTCCCGGGAGTTCCGGGATTGGTTTGGGAAAAGCAAGGTGGTGGACGAGGCAGGGAATCCCCTTGTGGTCTACCACGGAAGCCGGACCGGGGCGAACATCAAGATCTTCCAAACGCCAAATGCCAGGAGAAAATATCGTTATCACTGGATACGAAATAGCGGCGGATGGAATATCGGCTGCCAAACAACGCACCAATTCCCTACAGTCACACCCTTACGTCCGCTCAGATGAGATTGTTGCCGCGCTGAAGGATAAGATAGCCCAATGGGAAGCAACTGCCAGGCAGAAGGAAATTTTCTCCCTTTCTGACCTTCCTGAGGAGTATTCTCCCACGCCTGACGGGGAGCCTCCCCGTCTCATCTCCGCCGCCTACAGTCCCTTGCAGCAGGAGCAGATCGTGAAGATTCTCAAGCCGGTGATGGACGGGGAGATGGGGGAGGACGCCGAGGCCCTGGGGGAATACCTGGAAATTTGCGGGGTGAAGCTGGCCAGGCAAGAAGACGCCCTCTATTTCGCCAGACTGGCCCGCCAGGAGCTGGACAATGACGCCTCCGCCCTGCGGCGGTCCCTCTGCCCCGTCGACACCCTCCTCTGGGGGGACGACCCGTAGGTGACCCACCAGACGCTTCCTCGCTTGTAAAGTCTCATCAAAGCCTCCTGGAAACTGTGTTGTTTTTGTGTTATCCGCACCCCTCCCCGTGACGGGGACACGGTGGGACGTGGTGATTTTTTTTATAACACAAAAATAACACAGAGCCGCCGGAGACCGGCTTCAGGCCCTTCCTCACTGTCTGCGTAAATATCTTGTTTCCAGCGTGGTACCGGAGGTGGGAATCGAACCCACAAGGGATTGCTCCCGCCAGATTTTGAGTCTAGTGCGTCTGCCAATTCCGCCACTCCGGCCTCGGGGAAAGCGGGCTTACTATAACGGGGGCGCCTGGGATTTTCAATGGACCCCGAAGAGATTTCGCAGGGTGGAGCGCAGTTTCCACTGGTGCTTTTGGGGGGAGCCGGTGAGTTCGGCGTCGAATGCCCAGGAGATAGGGCGAAGGAGCCAGGAGAGGAGGCTGACGGATTTCAGGAGTTGTCCCGAGACCTGGAAATTCATTTGGTTGTCGTTGAGGCGGTAGAGTCCTTCTCCCCGGAGGGCGATGAAGGAGCCGTCGGTGCGGATGTCCTGGAAGGCGATGGAGGAGCCCCGGCAGTGGAAATCGGCGTCCAGGGTGGAGATTTTTCCCAGGGCGGCGATTTTATCCTTGGAGAAGAATTGGAAGGTTCCCCGGGAGAGGATTTTTCCCAGGGTGGTGAGGGTGGGGATTCTCCAGAGATCCATTTCATAGAGGTGGAGATTTCCACTGCCTTCCAGGTGAAGGGGGATGCCGCCCCAGTCCTTCAGGAGGACGAAATGTCCCTCCGCGTCCAGCTTTCCGGGGAGTTTGTCCGGGGTGTATTTCAAATCTTCGGGGGTGTTTTCGGGGTCCAGGAGGGTGTCCTGGGAGAGTTTCAGCAGGTGTGCCAGGGGGATTCCCCGGGCGGTGGCGTGAAACTCGGATTTTTGGAGGGCGCGGTCATAGAATCCGGTGGTGACCAGGGTGCCCTGGAAGAATTCGGCGCTGGGCACGTCCCAGAAGATACGGTTGTTCAGGAATTTCCATTTTCCCTGGAGATTCTGGAGATGGATGTTCTGGTAGCGGAGGGTGGGGGTTTCCAGGGTGCCTTCCAGGGCCAGGGCGTCGGGGATTCCCTGGAAGAAGCGTCCCTCGCAGGTGAAATTGGCTTCCGGGGGCAGGGTGAAGCTGGCCAGGGCGTCGGGATTCTGGTAGAGGAGGCAGGCCAGGAGCTGCAGGGTGGGGAAGGTGCCGGATTGCTTTTCGCCGTGGAAGACGCCCTGGATTCCCTGCTGGAAATCCATGGAAAGGGTGCCCTTGAGGCCCTCCTCCCGCCCCGGTTCCTGGCAAAGGAGGATGTCGGTGACCGTCAGGCCATGCTCGGGGAGTTCCAGCGCCACCTTGGCATGGAGGGAGGCCAGGGGGAGGCCCTGGTATTGGAAGTGTCGGACATCCACGGTGCCCAGCAGGGTCAGCCTCCATTTGTCCCCCTCGTATTCCCGGTATTCCAGCAGAGGAATCTGGAGGAGGCAGTGCTCCTCCCGGGGTTCCGGCGGCTCCGGCCATTGGAAGGATTCCCAGACCTGGTCGTAGACCTGGATGGCGCCGGGGGCGTGGAGGAGGTTCCGGAAGGAGAGGGGCGGTCCGCTGAGACGGAGATTGTCGAAGAGGATTTGGAAAGGATGGAAGAGAATCTTCAGGTTCGCCGTCAAGGAGCCCTGGCCTTCGGGGAGAATTCCCTCCAGCTGGGTGAAGATCATCTGGGTCCCGGAGAGATGGAAGTTGGCGGTGAGGGTCTCGAAGAGGATTTCCTTCATCTTCATCCGGGGCATTTCCAGGGAGCCGTCCAGCTGCCAGGGGCTCTTTTCCCAGTCCCAGGAATCCCGGGGGCTGAGCATGGCGCGCCGGGGCACGGAGAAGGTGAAGCGGGCGGGACGGGCGGGATCCTGGCATTGGAACCAGCTCATGACGAAGTGATCCGGCAGGGAGAGGGGAGCCTGGAGGAGGGGGAAGAGGAGCTCGGGGCGCAGCAGCAGCTCGCCCTCGGGAATCTGGAGGGTGGAGTCCCTGGGCGTCCACAGAAGGGTGACCTGGGCGGAAAGGGCCTCCTCCTCCCCCTGGAGGATTCTGGGACGGATCTGGAGGGCGACGGGAGCGTCGGGGGTCTGGGGATGGGAGGTCTCCAGATGGAGGGAGAGGCGGGTGGCGTCGTTGTTCGCCAGGCGGGAGGTGGCGTCCAGCGTCAGGCACCCCTCCCGGGCGCGTCCTTTCAGCTCCAGGTCGGTGAGGGAGAATTTTCCCAGGGTGCTCCGGGGTTGCCCCAGGGTGAGGGTGCCCTCCCAGAGCTTCCAGTCCTTCCAGGGCGAGGGGGCGATTTCCAGGGCGAGGCGGGCGTTGGAGAAAGCCTCCAGGGGGGTGTCCCGGCTTTCCAGCAGTTCCAGCTTGTGCAGGAGGTCCCGCACATTCACCGTGCCTTCCAGAGAGCCTTGGAAGGTCTGGGGTTTCAGGGCGAATGCCATTTCTCCCTGGAGGCTGTAGGCGTCCTTGTCCTCTCCTCCCTCGGGCGTGAAGGCGAGCCGGAGGTCCCGGAGGAGGATGCTGCCTTCCTGGTAGGTAAGGGTGCCGGAGACCCGGGGCAGGAGAAGGTCCCGCACCCGGAGATCCTGGGTGGAGAAGGCGAGGGTGGGCTGGGGATTGCGGAGATTCCAGGAGGTGGGGGGCAGCGTGCCCTGGAAATTCACGGGGGTGGAGAAGAGGACCCAGGGGGGAAGGAGGGAAGGGGAGAGCCCCGCCAGCCACAGGATGGTGCCGGGCATGCAGGCGGCCTGCACGCTGCCCTGGATGGTCTGGTTCAGGAAATCCGCCTCCCCCTGGCAGCGGAGAAATTCCCGGGCGTTGTAGGTGACGTGGAGATCGTCCAGGGAGAAGCGGCTCCGGCGCAGCTGGAAGCTTCCCTGGGCGCGGTAGATGCTGCGTCCCAGGATCTCCCCGTTGGTCATGGTGGCTTTTCCCGCGAGGACAAGGGAATCCGGATTCCGGAGGCTGCCGGAGAGCCGCAGGGAGAGGGAGGTGTCGCCGGCTTGGCGGCAGAGGGCGGTCAGCCGGTTGAGAACGCCGGGAAGGCCGGGCGGGGAGGGGACGACGCCCTCTTCCTCCGGGGCGGCGTCCTCCTCCGGGGCGGCGTCCTCCTCCTTCTGGACGGGGGGCTCCGCCTCCGTGCCGGCGAGGGCGGGCAGCAGGAGGGAGAACTCCTCCTGGACGGATTCCACGGCGTCCAGGTCGGTGAGATGGACTTGCAGGGAGAGGTCCATGCCCGGCAGATTGCCTTTCAGTTCTGCCAGCAGGGTCCGGGGCAGGGTCAGGAGGAATCTGCCGGAGAGGGGGGCGAAGGCCAGGGAGGTCTCCTCCTCCTGGCCGGGAGAGGTCAGGAACAGGGTGGCGCTCCCCTCGGCGAAGGTGATTTTCCGGGGAATCATGCGTCCCGTCAGCAGGGGGAGGGGACGGAAGGAGAGTCGTGCCGCGGGCAGGGTGAGAAGGGCCCGCCCCTGGGGCAGGGGCATCTCCACCTCCACGTCGTTCAATTCCAGCCCGGTGACCAGGTTGCCCTGCATCGCCCGGATGCGGCAGGCGCCGCCCTCGGGGCAGAAGGACTCCGCCAGGGCATCCCGGAAGACGCGGGGGTAGCCGAAGAGGCCGGGCACCGCCACCAACAGCAGGAACAGGGCGGCGACGAGCCCCAGAAGCAGGAGAAAACCCCGGGCGAGCCAGCGTCTCCAGAAAGGTTGGGTGGAACGGGAGGAGTTCATGGGGGGAGGAAGAGAGACGGGCTACCGCCTGGCGGGATTCCGGTTGTTCAGGGCGGGGGAGAGAGTGCCGCCGTTGTCCCGCCCCTGGGAGCGTCCGTCCCTGTCATAGTGCCGGGTGGTGCCGGCGGGGGAGGAGGTGGTGCGCCCCTGGGAGCGCCCGTCCTTGTCGTAGTAGCGTGTGGTGCCGTCGGGGGAGGACTCGGCACGCCCCTGGGAGCGCCCGTCCTTGTCGTAGTAGCGGGTGGTGCCGTTGGGGGAGGACTCGGCGCGTCCCTGGGAGCGCCCGTTCTTGTCGTAGTAGCGTGTGGTGCCGTCCGGCGAGGTCACGGAGCGTCCCGTGTAGACGCCGTTCTGGTCGTAGTGGCGGGCGACCCCGTCGGCGCCAATCTCCGTGCGCCCCTGGGAGCGCCCGTTCTTGTCGTAGTGACGGATGGTCTCGCCGGAGAGGGGCGCGGCGCAAAGGCAGAGAAGCAGAAGGGAAGCGAAAGCGAAGATGGGGCGGGATGAAAGCATCGTCTTTTCCTCCTGACGGGTGTTGTTATGTTATAACGCGCTTGTTTGCAATAGGTTATAACAAATCACGGGAGAGCCTCGTCCAGAATGGCGAGGGCGGTCTGGACTTCCTGGGAAGTGATTTTCAGGGAGGGGAGCAGCCGCATGACTCCCTTTCCGGCGGTGAGGGTGAGCAGTCCCTTCTCCCGGCATTTCGCGGCGGTGTCGGGGAGCGCCTCGTCCAACTGGATTCCCAGGAGGAGCCCCAGTCCTCTCACCTCCTTGACGGCGGGGTGCCGTTTCCGGAGTTCCTCCAATCCGTTGCGGAGGGCGGCACTTTGTATACGCACGTTCTCCAGGATATTCTCCTCCTCGAAGGCGTCCAGGACCGCCAGTCCGGCGGCGGTGGCAAGGGGATTTCCCCCGAAGGTGGAGCCGTGGGTCAGTCCGGGCTGGTGGAGCCGGGCGAGTTCCTGGCTGAGCTGGAAGCAGGCGAGGGGGATGCCGTTGCCCAGCGCCTTGGCGGTGGAGAAGGCGTCGGGGCGAACGCCATACTGCTGGAAGCAGAAGAAGCTTCCGGTGCGTCCCATGCCCGTCTGCACTTCGTCCAGCAGCAGGAGCAGTTCCTTCTGGTCGCAAAGCCGCCGCAGCCCCTGGAGGAACTCGGGGGTGGCGGGATAGACCCCGCCCTCCGCCTGGACGGGCTCCAGGAGGACGGCGCAGGTGCGGGGGGTGACGGCCTGCGCCACGGCGTCCAGGTCGTTGTAGGGGACCGTGACGAATCCGGGCATGTCGGGCTCCATGCCCTGCCGGAAGACGGGTTGCCCGGTGGCGGCGAGGGTGGCCAGGGTGCGCCCGTGGAAGGAGGTGCGGAAGACGATGATTTCATGGCGTCCCCCGTGGCAGGATCCCCAGAGCCTGGCGGTCTTGATCATGCCCTCGTTGGCCTCCGCGCCGGAGTTGGCGAAGAAGACCTTGCCCTGGATGCCCTTTTGGGAGAGGCGCATGGCAAGGCGGGGGGCGTTGAGGTTGCAGAAGATGTTGGAGCAGTGCATCAGGGTGGCGGCCTGCCGGGCGATGGCCTGGGAGACCCGGGGATGGCAGTGGCCCAGGCTGCAGACGCTGATGCCGGTGGTGAAGTCCAGATATTCCCGTCCCTCCAGGTCCCAGAGTCGGGAGCCTTCTCCCCGGACCATGATGGGCGCGGAGAAGTTGTAGGTGGGGACCATGGCGTCGCGGTAGAGGGCGCGGATTTCTTCGGAGGAGGGGGTCATGAAAGGAGGGAGGCGGGGAGAGAGGTCGGGGGAACGGGGCGGGTCATTCTCCGGGATGGAGGATGGCGTCGTCGAAGAAATTGGCGCCCATGCCGGCGTCCACCACCAGGGTCTGGGCGTTGATGCCGCTGGCGCGGGGAGAGAGGAGGAAGAGGGCGGTGTCGGCGGCCTCCCGGGTCTCCAGGGCGCGGTGGCGCATGGTCGCCTTCTCCGCGAAGAGATAGGCGTCCACATATCCGGGGATGCCCGCGGAGGCGCTGGTCTTCAAGGGGGCGGCGCCCACGGCGTTCACCCGGATCTCGGGGGAGAGGGTGCTGGTGAGGGATTTGGCCAGGAAGACCACCGTGGAGTCCAGGGCGGCCTTCACCGGCCCCATGTATCCGTAGCTCTCCGCCGCCATGCGGGTGGAGGAGATGGACATGGTGACGATGGAGGCGTCGGGAGCCAGCAGCTCCTGGAGGGCGTGGCAGAGCCGGGGCAGGGAGAGGCAGGAGATGTCCAGGGCCTGGAGGAAGTCCTCCCGGGGGATTTGGTGGAAGGGCAGGAGCCCCCGGGAGTAGTTGGCGAACGCCACGGAGTGGAGGATGCCGTCCAGCCGTCGGGTGCGGGCGGCCACCCACCGGACCATGGCGGGGAGTTCCTCCGGGCGCTCCAGGTCGCAGGGAAAGGCGGGGGCGTCCGGTCCGATCAGGGTCCGGTTCTTCTCCAGAAGCTCCTGGTTCCGGAAGAGAAAGAGGACATGGGCGCCGGCCTCCCGCAATCCCCGGGCTGCGTGCCAGGCGATGCTCCGGCGGTTCGCCACCCCCGCCACCAGAATCCATTTTCCCTCGAGCTGCAGAAAGTCCATGGGGCCGCTTTCCTAGATGCGGGGCGTGGGCTGCACCATCTCCAGGGCGATCCGGATCTGGTTGTCCACCTCCGTGACGCCGGGAATGTTCCGGGCGGCCTGCGCCGCCAGATGCGCCGCCGCGGGCGTGGTGGTGGCGCCCAGCAGGGTGACCCGGCCCGTCTCGTCGGCCTGGACATCCAGGAAAGCCAGGGAGATCTTCTGCTCCACCAGGAGCACCGTGGCGACCTTCTGCGCCAGAATCCGGTTGGCCAGCAGGGGGCGGGCTTGCTCCTCCTGCTCCGCGCCGACCCGGCTTTGCATCTGGAGGGCAAGGAAGTCCACCAGCTGCTCCTGGGTCAGGGTGGCGGTGTTCACCGTCAGGTCATAGAGGGAGGCGTCCCCCCACTCCTCGTTGAAATGGAAATGGCAGAATCCCGCCCGGTCGGCGTCGCATTTGTGGACCAGGCGGTTGGCGGTCTCCTGATCGTAGCCGTATTCCCGCTGGATGGTGCGGACCCGGAAGTCCAGGGGGGCCACCAGGCGCACCCGGAGGCAGTTGGGCAGGTCCTTCAGGAGCAGATGGGCGCCCCGCCCCAGGATGATCACATTCCCCTCCCGGGCGGCCTGGAGCATCACGGTCTTGAGGTAGAGAAGGTAGACGTCCTGGTCCGGCGAGAAGGAGGAGAAGAAGCCGGGCTTCCGCTCGTCGTAGCGCTGGAAGAGCTTGGACTTCATGCCCGCCTCCAGAAGGCGACGCTCCAGCTCCTCCTTGTCTAGGACGGTCGCTCCCAAACGCTGGGCCAGAGACTCTCCGGCAACGGCGGTCCAGGCGCCGTGCTCCCGGGCGATGGTGAGAATGGACATGGGCTTCTCCTTTTTGGCGTTGGGGGGACGGGGGAGGGAGGGACGACGGAATCAGGAGGCGGCGGTCTTCTCCGGGGCGCGCGCCACGGATTGGACGAACTGCCGCGCCCGTTCCGCGGGCCACCACTCCCGCCCCTTGGGGGTGAGGAATCCGCAATGCCCCCCGTCCTGGGGAATCTCCAGATAGAAGCAGGGATTTTCCCGGGCCTTCTGGACGGGGAAGCAGTTGGGGGTGAGGAGGGGATCGTTGACGGGGTTGATGAGGAGGGCGGGCACCCGGATCTTCTCCAGGTGGGGAAAGGCGCTGGAGGTGCGGTAGTAGTCCTGGGCGGTGGGGAAGCCCAGGATGGGGGCGGTGAAGGCCTGGTCGAATTCCTGGAAGCTGCGGGCCTTCATGATCGCGGGGAGATCCAGGCCCGGGAAGTTCCTGGCCATGGCCTCCGCGCGCTGCTTCAGCTTCCGCACAAAGTGCTTCTCGTAGACGCCGAAGAGGGCGTGGTGGCTGGCCTGGATGGAGGCGACGCTGTCAATGGGACCGCAGACGCCCACGGCGGCGCGCACCTCCGGGGGGACCTGCGCCCACTCCCGCCCCAGATACAGGAAGATCAGGTTGGCTCCCATGGAGAAGCCTGCCAGGTAGATCCTCCGGTAGCCCCGGGAGATGGCGGCGGTGATCACCTGGTGGAGATCCCCCGTGGAGTTGTTGCTGGTGATGTGGAGGGTCTGGTTGTCCACCTGCCCCGTGCCCCGGTAGTTCCATGCCAGGCAGTCCACCCCGATCTCCCGGAAGGCGTGGACCATGGAGAGGCAGTAGTGTCTCCGGGTGTGTCCGCACAGCCCGTGGCAGAGGACGAGGAGTTCGTCCGTGGGGGAGGGGCACTTCGCCCAGTCCAGATAGAGGTAGTCTCCGTCGTCCAGGGGGAGTTTCTCCCTGGTGTAGTCCACCTGGGGGGCGGTGGCGAAGTAGCTGGGGTAGATGGTCTGGAAGTGTCCCCCCAGATGGACGGGGGAGTGGTAGGTGGAGGAGGCGAGGAAAGGCATGGGAGGCGGGAAAGTAGGCGACATTCCCCCCCGGGGGCGGGACGCGGCGCCGGAGCCGGACGGGGGGGGGGGGAAGGGGCGTGGGGAGTCTCCTCTCCGTCAGCGGGAGAGGAGGAGAGTGGTGGCGTCGGCGTGGAGGAGGCGCCGGTATGCCTCCTGGTATTGGCCGTAGAAGCGCAGGGGGGTCACGCCGGGCTCCATCTCCACGGAGAAGGTGAAGCGGAGGAGCCGGGGGGAGCCCTCGGCGGCGGGAAGGAGGGCGTGGCGCCAGGAGACGGTCCCCGCCCCGTCCGGCGCCTTCCACTGGAAGTCCGCCGGAAGCATGAGGATGCGGGGATACTGGGGCGGCAGCTCCACCTCCAGGTGGATTTCGCTGCTCTGCACGTCGCTCCGGTAAAGGGGATGGTATTGGCGGGGCGCCCGGGCGTAGGAGAGGGCGCTGGAGAGGGAGACGGGAAGACGCAGGTAGCAGAAGTCTCCCTCCATGGTGGCGCAATGCTCCAGCTCCACCGCATAGGAGATCTGGCCGGGATAGAGATGGAAGTCCGTGGTCAGATCCGGGGTGACGGGATGGGCGTCCTGGGCGATGGCGCTGACCAGCTTGGTGTAGTGGCGCCGCCGCTCCTCCGGGGTCATCCACTGGTAGCTCTTCCGGGTGTGCCCGAAGGCACTGCCCTGGATGCTCTCCTGGACGGTGAGGAGCGCGGAGCCATCCTCCCGCACCTGGAGCCTCCACCGGCTGACGGGATGGTTCCGGAGATCCTCCGGCAGCTTCATGGTGCGCAGCTCCCCGTTCTCCAGGGACAGCAGGAGGCAGTGGTGGAAACGGCTGGTGCCAAACTGGGCGTATTGGCTCTGGTCGTTGAGCCAGATCTCCTCCTTCTCCAGGGCGACCGCCACCAGCCAGTCGTCGAAGAGGCGGGGGGTGGGGTATTTCCGGTAGTAGAATTGGAGGGGCGTGGCCTTGGGGGCCTGGGTGGCGAGGTAGATGCGGGGCTGGAAGCCCAGGGCCTTCAGCAGGGCGCAGTAGAGGATGGCGCGGTCCGCGGAGTTCCCGTAGCCGTCCCGCGCGGTGATTTCCGGCGCGGAGAGGCAGGCCAGGGGCAGCGCATGGAAGTCCGGGTCGGTCTCCCGGATGTTCTTCTCCACCCACTCCCGCACCTGGACCAGCTTCTCCTCCGGGGGAAGGGACTGGAAAGGCTCCACCACCTCCCGGATGGCGGCGCCGCCGTCTCCCAGGGTCTCCACGGTCCGCCGCAAGGCGGTGGCGTAGCGCTCCCAGTCTCCGGAGGAGCAGACCACGCTGGGCAGATAGGCGTAGGCGGGGGGACGGGAGGGCTCCTGGTGGATGGCGGGGACGTTCTGGGCGAGGAAGCTATGGCGCACCATGTCGTCGGGCAGGGAGAAGCGGCGGTGTTCCAGGGGCAGGGGCTGGGGGGTGTCCTGCTGCAGATCCATCCATCCCCGCGCCAGGTAGTCCACCCGGGGCTCCAGGGAGCGGGGGGAGAGGATGTCCAGGGACCATTGGCGCACGGGGTCGGCGCCCCGGAGGCAGGCGCTGAAGGAGAAGAAGGGGCGGTTGCGGTAGGTGCGAAGAATCTGCAGCTCCACCAGGCTTCCCACCTGGACGCCGGGCAGATTCAGCACCAGGAGCTTTTCGGCGGGGTAGCGGGGCGCGGAGGCCACCCAGGGGGCGTCCAGGATGTTGATGTTCTCCGGCGGGGTCTCCAGGACTTCCTCGCCGTTGGTGACCTTGGCGACCAGGACCTCGATCTCCTCCCAGGCGGGATTGAAGGGGAAGGTGGCGTCGGCGCTCTCGATGCCCGCGTAGGTCTCCACCCGGTATTTCCGGGTCTGCTCCACGGTCCAGCTGACGGGGGAGAGAAGGTGGACGATGGTGCGGCTCTCCAGGATGTCCAGATCCGGCCGGGCCTCCATTTCGGCCTCGTCCTCCTGGATTTCCTCGACCTGCTCCTGGAAGCGGAAGATGGCCATCTTCCGGTCGTCGGCCTCCTTCTGGGCCAGGGCGGTCTTCATCTTCCCGTATTCCTCCGGGGAGAGACGCATGGCGTTGGTGGCGTAGGCCCCCTGGAAATGGAGGATGCCCTGGCGGGCCTCCAGGCTGCGGCTCATGGAGAATCCCTGCTCCTCCCAGCGGGAGTAGCGGGGGGCCGCCACCAGCTCCAGGTTCATGGGCAGATCCAGGAGGACCTCCTCGAAGATGGAGCTGGTGCAGTCCGCCTCCAGGGGGAAGCGGCGCTTGTCCAGGGATGCCTGGGAGAAGACCATCATGGGCATGCCGAAATGGGAGGAGAGCTGGGGAAGCTGCAGCAGGGCGTTCCGCCCCTCCCCGCGCTCCGGGGCGCCGTCCGCCCCGCGGGAGGTGATCAGGGCCTCGGGGACCTGGTAGGAGAGGACGGCCTGGAGGGGCTGGGAGAGGTCCTGGAGATCCTGGGGGGTGATTTCCAGGCGGTTCAAGGTGGCGCCGGGCAGGGCGGCCGCCAGCTGCCGCTGGAAGAAGAGACGGCGCTCCTCCGGGGTGATTTCCAGGAAGAAGTTCCGGTACATGTTGTCCGGCAATCCCAGGAAGAGGAGGGTGGTGCGGAGCAAAAGCCCGCCCTCCGGGGTGAGCTTGCCCCGGGTCTCCAGGCGGAGCAGATTCTCGTCGCTGGGGGGGACGGGGGAGCGGCGCAGGGGATCGCCCTGGGGCGTGGCCACCAGGAAGCTCTTGTCGGAGAGGTAGGCGGGGAAGGGATCCCGGGTGTTGCTGGCGGTGGGGTCCATGAGCCGCCAGGGCTCCCCGGCCTCCTTCCGGCAGGCCACCACGGCGTGGTTGAAGAAGGGCTGGGGCACCTCGTCGTCCTTGGGATAGCCCACGTGGATGAGGACGGGATGGGCCTCGAAGCCGGCGCAGCGCAGCATGGCAACCAGGAGGGCCGCCTTGTCCCGGCACACGCCCGCCCGCTGGGTGAAGGTGAGGGTCACGTCGTGGGGCTCGTAGCCCGGGGCGGTGTCCTCCAGGGTGAGCCCCATGTAGCGCACCTGCTGGGAGACGAAATGGAAGAGCGCCAGGATCCGCTCCTCGTCCTCCTGGCAGTCCTGGAGCAGGGACCGGGTGGTTTCCACCAGGGCGTCGTTGGTGGCGAGGTGGGGTTCGCAGAGCTGGTCATACCACCGGGAGACCTCCCCCCAGTCCTGGAAGGTGCTCACCAGCACCCGCTGGATGACGGCGTAGGCGGGAGGCATGGAGGGCTCGGGGAAGAACTGGGGCACGTCCCGCACCTCCCAGGTGTGGACCAGGCTCTCCTCCTCCTCGGCGGTCTTGTAGAGGGGGCCGCCGCCCTGGGGGTCCTTGACGGCGATGCTGCGCAGGGGCAGGGTCTTGGGCGCCTTCACCTCCACCTGGGCATGGAGGATGGGGCTGTCGCTCTCCATGGGGAAGACGTCGCTGAAACTGTCGGGCACCCGGGGTTTCAGGGTCTCGTCCACGAAGACCGCCCGGAGGATGTCGCCGGGCTGGAGGGAGGAGACGGTGACCTGGATGATTCTCTGGCTGGGGTCGAAGATGTTGGAGCCCATCTGGGACGCCTCGGTCTGCTCCTGGGTGCAGGACTCCAGGTCCAGGGGAATGACGGTGCCGTCGGGCCGGAGGATCTGGACCAGGGAGATCTTGGCGCGGGCGTAGCTGGCGTTGTAGTAGCTGGTGAGGACTCTTTTGAGCTCCACGCCGGCAAGGGTCATGATCTTCACCGCGGAGTCGTCCACCTGGAGGAAGGTGCCGTCGGGCTGGTATTGGATGCGGGTGAGCCGGTCCAGGTTCACCAGGTCGGCGTCGGGATATTTCTCCCGGGTGACGGCGGCGCCCTGGCGGACCAGGGTCTCCGGGGCGAAGAATCCCTGGTCCGAGTCCTCCCAGGTCATGGCGGGAAGGAGGGGGAGCAGCCACAGGGCAAGGGCGAGAAGAAGAAGGAGTCGATAGGATTTCCGCATAGGATCAGGTCTTTTCTTAATGGCGGGAGAGTCTTGCCAGGGCGGCCAGCCCGCCGATTTGATAGAGGAGGTTGGGCGCCCAGATGAGGAACTCGGGGTGGAGTTCCGGATGGCGCACCAGGGCGTCGCACAGGAGGATGACCCCGTAGTAGGCCAGGGCCATGCCCAGGCAGATCAGGAGGCCGCTGGAGGTCTCGCTGCGGCGGTTGCGGATGCCGAAGGGGATGCCCAGCAGCAGGAAGGCCAGGGGGGAGAAGGCCAGGGCGAGCCGATAGTGGAACTCATACCAGTGGCGTGAGACAGAATTGCCCTGGCTTCGGTTCCAGAGAAGGTCGCCGAACAGCATGGTCACCGGCATCATCTTCAGCTTGCGCCCCAGGGACTTCCTGTCCTGGATGGTGCCATACTCCAGGTGGAGGGTCAAGGTCTCCCCCGCCAGAAACCCCGGGGTCTTGCTTTCCGGGGCGGCGGTCTCCTCCCCGGAGGGGGGCGCCGCCTCCCCGCCGGGAAGCTCCTGCTGGGCGACGGTGAAGCGGTACAGGGTCAGCTGGAGATCCCGCTCCTCGGGACGCACCTGGACGCGGGCCGCCTCCGCCGTGATGGCGCGCAGGGACTCCCCTCCCTTCCCCAGCTGGTAGATATGCACGTCCCGCAGCAGGCCGCTCTCCGGGTCCTTGGAGCCAATCCGCACGGAGACCTGCTGCCCCGCCAGAAAGGTGCTGGCGCCCGGCTCCAGCAGGGCGAGGGAGCTCTCCCCCATGGTCTGCCATTTGAGCAGCTCCCCCTCGTAGCGCAGGGCGGGAGCCGCCACCATGCCCAGCCATACCCCCGCGCCGCACAGGACCAGCGCCAGCGCCAGCCCCGGGGCGGTGATCTGCCACAGGCTGACGCCGGAGGCTTTCAGGGCCACCAGCTCGTTGTCCGCGCTCATCCGGCTGAAGACCAGCACCGTAGAGACCAGGATGGAGAAGGGGAGGGCGTAGCGGAGGACGTCCGGCAGAAGGCAGAGGAGAATCTTCCCCATGACCCTCGGGGAGAGCCCGTTGGCCAGCATGGCGAAGATGCGGAAGAGGTGGACGGACATCATGACGAAGGTCAGGATGCCCAGGGCCATGAGCAGGGTGCCCAGTAGATTCTTGGCGATGGTGCCGTTGATGATCCGCATGGGGGAGGGGGGCGCGGAAAGGGAGCGGGGCGTTGTCTCGCCCCGCCCCCTCGTCCCTTCCGGGGGAGGGAAGGGCGCCGGCATGGGCGGGGACCGCTAGAAGGAGTAGTCGATGCTGAAGTGGAAGCGGCCGCTTCTGCCATCCAGGTGGTCGCCCTGGGTCATGACGGGGAAGCCGTAGTCCAGCCGGATGGGGATCTGGCGGAACTGGACGCCGATGCCCAGGGAGGCGTTCAGGTCGCCCAGATCGGCGTCGAAGGAATCCCACCACACGTTGCCCACGTCGCAGAAGAGCTTGAGGAACATGAAGTTCTTCACGGGCTTGATGAGCTCCGCGGTGCCCACCAGCATGGTCTGGCCGCCGATGGAGTTCTCGTTCCGGTTCACCGGGCTTACGTCGTGGCGCTTGAAGCCCCGGAGGGTTCCGTAGCCGCCGGCGAAATACCGGTCGAAGATCTTGATGTCATCCCCGCCCAGATGCTCTGCCGCATGGGCGTCCGCGGAGAGGCGCAGGAAGATGTCCTTGTAGAAGGGATGGTAGGATTCCACGCCGGCGTGGAACTTCAGGTAGTCCGCGTAGCTGCCCAGGGCGCGGGTGACGTATTCGGCGTCCAGCATGACCCGGCTGCCCCGGTTGGGGAAGACGTAGTGGTTCCGGGTGTCCCGCACCATGGAGAAGACCAGGCGGTTGGCGAAGTCCCCTCCCTCGTCCCGGCGCATGGAGTAGTTTCTGCCCTTGGGGAAGCGGACGTTGTCCGGATAGTCCCCGTCGTTCTCGTCGAACTTCTCCTCGTCGTCCAGGTTGGAGATTCGGATGTGCTCCAGTCGGATGCCGGTGGAGAGGCGCCAGTATTCGGTGTGTTCGGGGAAGAAGGGGATGTGGAAGGCCACGGGCCATCCCAGGGAGATGGCGTATCCCACATGTCGTTCGTCGTACTCGTCTTCGTAGCGGGTGTTGAGGAAGAGTTCGTTGGTCAGGTCGAAGGGGCCGTCGAAGAGGGAGGGTTCCGTGAGGGAGATGCTCACGTTGGTGGTGTCGGAGCCCACGGCGACGTAGGCGCGCATCCGCTGTCCGTCCCCTTTGGGCTTCTCGCCCTGGAGGAGCTTGGAGAGGCTGAAGTTGGTCTCGGAGAGCTCCAGGAAGCCCAGGACGGAGTCTTCGCTGGAGAAGGCGGCGCCCACGGAGATGGAGCCGGTGGGTTTCTCCTTGAGTTCGATGGAGAGGTTGCGGCGGGTGGGGTTCTCGGTGGGTTTGGCCAGGACCTCCACGCTCTCGAAGTATCCCAGGTTCTCCAGGCGGTTCTTGGTCTGCTGGATCTTCCGGCTGTCCGCCAGGTCGTCCTCGAAGATGGCCAGCTCCCGGCGGATCACATGGTCCCGGGTGTAGGTGTTGCCCACGATGCCGATCTCCCCGATGCGGCTGACCTCGCCCTCCTGGATGCGGTAGGCCACGTCCACCACATGGGTGTCGGCGTTCTTCTTCAGCTCGGGCACGAAGCGGAGGTCCAGATAGCCCAGCCCTTCGTAGAGCCCCTTCATGGCCTCCAGATCCTGGGCGGCGGCGGTGGAGGAATAGGTCTCCCCGGACGCCATGGTGGCCTTCGCCAGCAATTCCTCCGTGGTGAAATGCTGGTTGCCCTGGAAGGTGCGCTCGCCCAGCACATAGGGGGAACCCTCCTGGATGTGGTAGACGACCTGCACCCAGGCGCGCTCCTCGTCCAGATACTCCTCCTCCACCTTCACCACCTGGGCGTCCAGGTAGCCGCGCTGGGCGTAGAGGGAGACGATGCGCTCGATGTCCAGATTCCGGTAGTTGGGGTTGTAGTAGTTGCCCAGACGGAAGATGTATCTCCACCAGGGGCGCTTGGTCATCAGGGCGGCGCGCAGCTCCCCGTCCTCCACGGCCTCGTTGCCCACGAAGACGGTTCCCTTCAGCTTGCTCCGGGGAGCCTCCGCCACCACGAACGTCAGCACCATTTCGCCGGGTCTCTCGGGATCCCCCGCCAGACGCTGCCCCACGCTGGTGCCATACCGGCCCGCCTTCTCGTATTTCTCCAGAATCCGCTTGCGGTCCGCGGCCTGGGCGACCTCGTCCACCAGGGAGCCGGGCTTGCTCTGGGCATGGGCAAGCAGGGTCTTGGCTTTGATGGAGGCGTTGCCCTCCACCTCCACGCGGGATATCCTCTGCCGCAGGCTGAGGAGGAAGACCACCTGCAGGGTGCCGTCCTCCCGGTCGGAAATCTTGGTCTGGACATCGTCGATGCCCCGGAGTTTCAGCAGGGCGGCCACGTCCTGGGAGAGCTGGGGCATGGAAAGGGGCTCGCCCACCTTGCTGCCAATGGTGGCGTAGACCAGCTGCTCCAGGGCTTCCTGGTTGGCGGTTCCGCTCAAGTCCACGACTTGAATCCGGGTGACGCGCTCCGCGGCCTGGAGGCACAGGACGAGCAGGGTGGCCAGAATCGCCAGAAGTGCTTTCTTCATGAAATCTTGCTCCTAATAGTGGGGAAGGGAGAATTTGAGGAGGGAAAACAGGGATACTTTACCCTGTATTCGCCACTTTGCCCCAGGCATGACCAAAGGGTAAGAATCCCCCTAACTCCCTACAAGACACCGGGACCACGGAAAACGCGGGCGGCCGTCGCGCCCCTCCCCGGTCCCGGGGACAAAAAAGCGGGCGCGGGAACGACAGGGAGCGGGGGGGGGATAGTCCCTGTCAGAACTCGCGCCCGCAAAGGGGGGCGATGGGCGGCGGCGGGGATGGGGGTCCCGCGCCGCCGTCTCGTGGGAATGGGGTTAGAACTTGTAGGTGACGCTGGTGGAGACGATGTGGCAGTCGGTCTTGAAGGTGCCGCGCTCCGCGATGTTATGGCTGGCGGCCACCTGGGTGCCCAGCTTGCTCTTGGCGAAGCGGCTGTAGCCGTAGGCGACGTCGAAGCCCCAGTGCTCGCCCTGGTATCCGGCGCCCACCGTCATGAGCCACTTGTCGGAATCGGGCATCTCGGGGGAGATGGCGCGGCGGTTGGCGGGGCTGTTGTCGTAGTCCAGACCGGCGCGGAGGACCCACTGGTCGGTGAGCTGGTATTCGGCGCCCAGGTGATAGGTCCACACGTCATGCCACTTCCGGGGGTTCTTGGCAACGCCGGGGCGGTCGGTGCCGGGATACTTGTCGAAGCAGAGATCCAGGGCCTTGTAGCTGGACCACTGGGTCCAGGTGGCGTCGAAGAGGAAGGTCCAGCGGTCGATGGAGTTGTTCCGCAGACCCAGGGCAAGGTAGGCGGGCATGTCGATGCTGGCGTGGGCGTCGGCGCCCTGGAAGTTCAGGAGGCCGCCCATGTAGCTCTTGTAGCGGAACTCGTTCTCGCCCTCGAAACGCATGTGGATGCGGCTCTGATACTTGGCGCCCACCGCCCACTCGTCGTTGAACTTGTAGTACAGGGAGAGGAAACCGCCCAGGGCGACGGCGTCGGCGCTCATGTAGTTCTTGTTGGACTTCAGACCGTAGGGCAGGTTGATGTAGGTGGCAAGACGGGCGACGCCGATGGCGACGTTGGGACCGGCGGCCACGGACAGGTTGTCGTTCACCTTCCAGGTGAGGCTGGGGGTGATGTAGCAGACCCGCAGGCTGGTGAAGGTGGCCAGGGAGTTCAGCTGGCTGGTGTTCTTCCACTGGGTGATCATGCCGTAGGGGGCGTTCACGGAAAGGTTCAGACGATAGTCGTCGCCCAGGGGCATCACGCCGTAGAAGTAGCCCATGAACCGGGGCTGGTCGTCCATCTTGTCCGTCCGGGCGCTGGTCTTGTATTCGCTGCCCAGGAACAGGGCGGAACCGCCTGCCGTCAGGGTGATGCGGTCAATGTCCACCGTGGTGGCGGGATTGTACCAGGCGGAGGAGTTGGTGGCGCGGGCGACGCCGGCGCCCGCCAGGCCCAGGATGTCCGCCGAACCTTCGGAATAGAGCTGGAAGCCGCCGGCAAGACAGTGCGTGGCGGTGAAAACCAGCATCAGGGAGGCAGTCAGAAGAAGAGTCTTTCTCATGATTCCGTTGCTACAGATTTCTTTTGGGGGAGGGACAAATCAATGCGACACAAATCTGAAAAATGTTACGACGGCTTACTATAGCCCCCGTCTTTCCGCTTTCAAGACATTTTTTGCGGATGTGTCGCATTTTTTTTCAAAGCCCCCCTGGCGTCCCTGGGTGCGCGGGGGCATGAGGAGGAATACAAAACCCCCGCAGGGGCGCCAGAACGATGGCCTGGGGGAAACGGGAGGCGGCTTGCCCGGCCAGGATATTCTTTTCCCCGGAGAATCAAAGGGCCAGATGGGCTAGATGCCCTAGATGGGCTAGGGAATCCAGGGATTACTTCCTATAGATAGACCTGGGGGCGTCCTCTGTGTCCTCTGGGGTGGGCCGCAGGCGCCTCCGTGTGCTCTGTGTTGAAGCGGCAGGCGCCTCTGTGGTCTCTGTGTTCCCGCGTCAGCGTAATAAGTTACCGGGATCCTACTGTGCGAGGAGCCCCTGCCGCATTTCCCTTTCGGGAGCGGGGTGTCCGGTCCAGATGCGGAAGCTTTCCATTCCCTGTTGGAGGAGCATTTCCAGGCCATCGGAGACGGGGTTTCCCCGTTGCTGGAGGGCGTCCCGGAAGGCGGATGGGGTATAGACGAAGTCGAAGACGGGGAGGGACTTGGGGATTGTTTCGACGGGGATGGGGAGCGGGTCTCCCGGGTGGAGTCCCAGGGACGTGCACTGGAACAGGATATCGCAGCGGGGAAGGGCGTCGGGGGCTTCTGGGAGGGGGAGGGTGTGGACCTGGCACCGGGGGGCGTTCTGGCGGATGCGTTCTGCCAGGAGCCGGGCTTTTTCCAGGGTGCGGTTGGCCAGGAAGAGTTCCGTGGCGCCGTGTCGTGCGGCGAACATGGCGGCGGCCTGGGCAGCGCCTCCCGCGCCCAGATAGAGTTGGCGTGGGGGCATGGTCTTCATGCCGAAATCGTGTTCCAGGGCGCGGGCGACGCCGATGCCGTCGGTGGAGTATCCGTAGGTCTTGCCCTCCCGGACCACCACGGTGTTGACGCTATGGGCGGCCTGCGCCTCCTCTCCGGCAACCTGGTGGCAGGCGAGGAACATCCGTTCCTTGTGGGGCACGGTGACATTCCAGCCTGCGAAGCCCTTTCCGGGGAGTTCCTCCACCCTGGTGGTGAATTCCTCCGGCGGGATGGCAAGGCATTCGTAGGTGGCGGGGATGCCCAGGGCCTGGAATCCGGCGAGCTGCATGCCGGGGGAGCGGGAGTGGCCCACGGGCCATCCCAGGAGGGCGTAGCGTGGCATGGGAGAGGGGGAACGGTGGTGGTGGGGGGAGGATCAGAGGGCGGGGGGATTCCTCTGGAGGATGAGATGGGCCTGGCGAATATCTTTCTGGATTTGCCGGGCCAGGAGGTCGGGGGAGGGGAAGAGGCGGCTTTCCCGGAGGAAGGCCTCCGGGGCGATGGAGACGGACTTTCCGTAGAGGTCTCCCTGGAAATGGAAGAGATGGAGTTCCACCACGGGGTGTCCGTTGCCCTCTCCCCGGAAGGTGGGTGCCTCCCCGATGTAGAGGATGCCGGGGAGGGGGGTGGAGGCGTCCTCCAGCCGGGTCCAGGCGGCATAGACTCCGGGCGGGGGCAGCTGGAGATGGTCTCCCTCCAGATTGGCGGTGGGGCAGTCCAGGGACCGGCGGGCCTTGCCCTGTCCGTGGACGATTTCCCCCTCCAGGGTGAAGGGGCGTCCCAGCAGTTCCCGCGCCAGGGAGAGGTCTCCCTGGGCGACGGCGGAGCGCACCCGGGTGCTGGAGATCCGTTCGCCCCGGCAGAGGAGGGGGGGAACGCCCGTCACCTGGATGTTCTGCTCCCGTGCCAGGGCGCGGAGGGTCTCCAGGGTTCCCTGGTTTCCGGCGCCGAACCGCCAGTCCTCCCCCACGCAGAGAAGAGGAATCTGGAGGGTGGGGTTGGAGAGAATCCATCCCTCCCAGAATTCCCGTGGAGTGAGGCGGGAGAGCTCCCGGGTGAAGGGAAGGCAGACGACCTCCTCCATGCCGGCCTGCCGCAGAAGACGCACCTTGGCGGGCAGGGAGGTGAGGAGCCTGGGGGCGTCCTGGGGGAAGAGGAGCTGCCGGGGCGGGGGATCGAAGAAGAGGGCGACGGGGGTGGCTTCCCGGGCCCGGGCCTCCCGCAGCAGGGTGGAGAGCACCGCCTGATGCCCCCGGTGCACGCCGTCGAAGACCCCCAGGGCCAGGGCGATTCTTCCCTGCAGCCGCTGCAGGGAGGAGAGAGGAGGGGGGGAAGGGGTGGTCATGGCGCCTGGAGAAGCTAGGGCAGGGGTTCCCGATGGGCCTGGAGCGCCTCCAGATCCCAGGTGCGGATGAGGTCCACGGGGAAGGCGTCCTCCACCTTGTGGTCGCCGCTGCGAAGGCGGCGAAGGGCGCGGAGATGGCCGCCGCATCCCGTCTTGCGTCCCAGATCCGCTCCCAGGGTGCGGATGTAGGTGCCCTTGGAACATTCCACCAGGAAATCCACGTCGGCGCCCCGGAGATTCCGGAGCTGGAAAGAGCGGATGTGGACCGGGCGGGGCGGGCGCTCCACCTCCTGTCCCTTCCGGGCAAGCTTGTAGAGGGGCTGCCCGTGGATTTTGATGGCGGAGTGCATGGGGGGACGCTGGAGGATGTCTCCCAGGAAGGTGTCGGCCTGGCGCTGGAGGGCTTCCAGGGTCAGGTCCGGGGGGAGGGGGAGGGTGCGCACCGTTTCCCCGGTCAGGTCCTCGGTCTCCGTCTCCTCTCCCAGGCGCAGGGTGCCGGAGTAGGTCTTCTCCCGGGCCATCAGGGAATCCTGGAGGCGGGTGGCCTTGCCCAGGAGCACCACCAGAAGGCCGGTGGCGAAGGGGTCCAGGGTGCCGCAGTGTCCCGTCTTGTCCAGATGGAATTGGCGTCGGATGAGGTTGACCACGTCGAAGCTGGTCCAATCCGCTGGCTTGTCCACCAGGAGGATGCCATCCACGTGGTTGGCGTTCTTTCGGTTCATGGGAGGGCGGTCTCCTTCTCCTCGGGGGGATCCGGGGGCATTTCCAGGGTGATTCTTCCCAGTCCGCCGGAGCGGAACTCCTTCAGGAGGACGGCGGCGGCCTTGGGGAGGGAGGGTTCTCCTCCGTTGCCCAGGAGCCCTCTGCGCCGTGCCAGGACCTGGAGGATTTCCTGGGGATGGGCGGGGATTTCCGGGAGCTGGAGGGGGGCGAGGGGGTCCCGGAGGGGGAGGGAGAGGAGCTTTTCCAGGAGGAAGGTGGCGGTGAGGACGGGGTCGGTGCTGCCGTCGGGGATGTTGCCCAGGAGGGTGAGGAGGAGTTCCTGGGACTTGTCCCGCAGCTGGGGCCAGAGGACGCCGGGGGTGTCCAGGAGTTCCACCTGTCCTCCCGCCAGGGTGACCCATTGATTGGAGCGGGTGACGCCGGGCTTGTCCGCCACTTTGGCCACCTTCCGCTCCTTCAGGTGGTTCACCAGGGTGGATTTCCCGATGTTGGGGATGCCCACGATCATGATGCGGACCGGGCGAAGGAGGGGGCGGGTGGCTCCCCGCAGCCGCCTCTGCTCCAGGGCGAACTCCCGCCATTGGGCGACGATGGCCTCGGGCTTCCGGAGCCGGCTGGCATCCAGCAGCAGCAGGTTCTCCCCCTGGCTGGCGAAATAGTCCCGCCAGCGTTTGCTGAGGTGGGGGGCGGCCAGGTCGGCCTTGTTGGCGGCCAGGATCCGGGGGCGTTGGATGAGGCGTTGCTCCAGGCGGGGATTCCGGGTGGCCATGGGGGCGCGGGCGTCGGCCAGGAGCACCACCATGTCCACCAGGGAGAGGGCGTTGCGCATGGCCGTCTCGCCCTTGAGCATATGTCCGGGATACCAGAGGTTCCGGGGGAGTTGGTCTCCGAGTGCGTCAGCCATAGGGGGTCGGGTCTCCGTGGTGGGGGAACGGGGCTACTCTTCCTGGAGGAGGATGGTGTATTCTCCGGGCAGGGCAAGAAGCCCGCCCTTCTGGTCATGCACCAGCTCCTGCTCGCCCAGGAAATCCACTACCTTGCCGGGGGGCAGGGTGATTTCCGCCGTGGTGTTGTAGGGGACGAAGAAGTTCCAGAGCAGCCGGCTCCCTTTTTTGGCGGGCTGGCGTTCCCAGGCGGAGAAGATGGCGCCGTAGGGGGAGACGAAGAGGGTGTGGGCGCTGTCCAGGGCCTTTCCGGGGCGGGGGGCGAGGCGGAAGCGCTTGAAGGCGACGGCCTCGGGATCGTCCTCGATGGGCTGGATGCCGCCCACCGTCTCGAAGAACCACTCCGCCACCGCGCCATAGGCGTAGTGGTTGAAGGAGTTCATGTTCATGTCGCCGAAGCCATCCTTCTCGGTGTAGCTGTTCCAGCGTTCCCACATGGTGGTGGCGCCCTGGGTGACGGGATAGAGCCATCCGGGATAGGTGGTCTGGAGGAGGAGCTCGTAGGCCAGGTCGCTCTGGCCGAAGCGGCTCAGCACCGGCAGCAGGAGGGGCGTGCCCACGAAGCCGGTGGAGAGATGGAGATGGCGGTTCTCCCGGATGTCCTTCACCAGGGCTTCCACGGTGGGGCGCACCCACTTTTCGGGAAGCAGATCGAAGTGGAGGGCAAGCAGCATGGCGCACTGGGTGGCCTCCTTCAGTCCCGTGGCGGGATCCAGGAAGCGCTCCTGGAAGGCTTTCCGGGCCTTGCGGGCCTGGGTGGAGAGCCGTTTCTCGTCCTTCTCCCGCCCCAGGATTCCGGCGATCCGCGCCAGCAGCTTGAGCATTCCCGCCAGATAGGCGGTGGCGATGAAGGGGATGCTGGTGGGGGCGTTGTCATGGAGCCAGTCTCCGAAGCGGGGCGGCTCGGGGACGTAGCTTCCGTGGGAGTAGTCCACCACATATTGGAGGAAGCGGTCCATCTGGGGGAAGAAGCGTTCCAGGATGCGGGTGTCGCCGTATTTTCGGTAGAGCTGCCAGGGGACCAGGATGGCGGCGTCCTGCCAGGCGGGGCCGGGGAAGTCGGTGGCGGGGATGGCGCCGGGCCTGGGATTGGGGGAGACATTGGGGTAGTTGCCGTTGGGGAGCTGGTCCAGATTGAAATCCACCAGCCACTTGGTGTAGAAGTCGGGGGCCTGGAGGCAGTAGGTGGCGGTGTTGCAGACCACCTGGGTGTCGCCGGTCCAGCCGAAGCGTTCGTCTCTCTGGGGGCAGTCCGTGGGCACGTCCAGGAGATTGGAGCGCAATCCCCATCCCACGTTGTCAAAGAGCCGGTTCACCAGGGGATGGGAGCACTGGAAGAGTCCGGTGCGCTTCAGGTCGCTGGAGAGGACGGCGGCCTGGATGTCCTTCCGGGTGGGGGCTCGGCCGGGCCAGCCGGAGACCTCCAGATAGCGGAAGCCGTAGAAGGTGAAGGTGGGCTCGTAGAGAGTTTCCTTGGCGGTGTCGCAGATCAGGGTGGTCATGGCCTTGGCCCCCCGGAGATTGGTGACATACACCGAGCCGTCCTTCTCCAGCATCTCCCCGTGCTTGACGGTGATGGTGGCTCCCCGCACCGTGTTCTTGAGGCGGAGGATTTCCCTGCCCGTGAAGTTCTGCCCGAAGTCCACCACATAGGTGCCGGGGCAGCGGCGGGTGATGGAGACCGGTTCCCGGACGGCAAGCCGCGCCACCTGGGGTCCGCTGTTCCAGGTGATGTCCACGGAGATCTGGGGGAAGAGGACGGCGGGGGCGTGGGCCTGCCGCCGCGCCATTTCCTTGCTTCGCCATGCCTGGCAGAGCTCGCCGTCGTAGATGTCGCTCATGCGGAGGGCGCCGCCCCAGTGGGCGCTTTGGAACTCCTGGTCGGTGCCCAGGATTTGGCGGGAGCCGTCCTTGAAGTCCAGGTGGAGCTGGGCGCGGATGGCCTCGTTTTCCCCGTAGGCGGGGTGTCCCTCGGTCCACTGTCCGGCGATGCGTCCGTCAAACCATCCGCTGGCCAGGGTGAGCCAGAGGATGTTCCCGCCCTTCTTCAGGCAGGGGGTCACGTCGTAGGCCTGGTACTGGGTGCGTTTGGCGTAGCTGGTCCAGCCGGGCGCCAGGGGCCAGGAGACCACCGTCCCGTTGACCTCCGCCTCGTAGCATCCCAGGGCGGTGACATAGAGCCGGGCGCGGACCACGGGATTCCCGGCGGGCAGGTCGAATTCCCGGAAGAAGAGCTGGGGATGCTGGCAGACCCGGACGCCGGGCCAGAAGCCGATCCACTGGCTCTTGTCCCAGGCGGTCCGGAGAAAACCCGTCTCGAAGAAGTTTTCCTTCCGGTCGGTCCAGGGGCAGATTTCCCCTGTGGCGTCCTTCACCCGCACCCGCCACTGATAGCGTTGGAAGGGCTGCAGCGGGGCGCCCTGGTAGACGATTTGCTGGGAGAGGCCGGTCTCTTCCCAGCCGGAATCCCACAGGGGGGTGCGGCTGTCCTCCGGGAAGACCTGGAGCTGCCGCGCCACCTGCCGGGTGGCTCCCCCCAGCTGATAGCTGAAGCGGGGGCGTTCCTCGTCCATCCCCAGGGGGTTGCTCTTGTATTCCACCTGGAGATTGCAGGGGGTGACGAAGGCGGGGGAGGTCTCTCCTTCCTCGTGAGGGTGGGCGTGGTGGCAAGGAGAACCGGAGGGATGGCGGGGCATAGTGGAATCCTGGAAAAGGTATCGTCGGGGGGGATGAGTCGAAGTGTTGTACTATAATGCGGCTTCCTAGGGGGTTCCCTGGCGGCGGCGGGGTTGGGCAGAGAGGGAAAGGGGCATTATCTTGCCTTCGTTTCCTTTTCCCCCCTTTGCTTTCGCCCCCCCTCTTCCCGACTTGCCATGCGGTTCCTTTCCTGCCTCTTGCTTCTCTCCTGCCTGGTCTTCCCCCAAGTCCTGACGGCCGATGCCGTCCACCGGGAGGTGTACTACTCCGGGGAGAACGCCAGCTATTTCGAGACGGATTTCCCCTGGGGGGAGGAGAACATGAACGTCCTGGGCGATTTCCTCATGCGCCATGTGCCCGGGGAAAACGCCACGGAGATTCGCCTGCGCCCCCTGCGGGATCCCAGCGTCAACTATCCCTTCTCCCTGGCCTTCCCCCGGGGCGTCCGGGCTTGCCAGAAGATCATCTTCCGCCTGCGCAACCTGGGGGACAAGCCCCTGGGCTTCCATCCCGGCTGGCTGACCTCCCGGGAGGGCGTGGTGGGCACCACGAACTACTATGGATGGTATTTCCACTACCAGCCTGAACTGCCCCCCGACGGGGAATGGCACGAGTACGTCTTCTCCGTGGCGCCCGAGGCCATCGGCGGCAACGCCCCCGAGGCTCTCTCCCCCCTGCCGCTGTTTCGCCCCTTCGGAAAGTTCGTCTTCTGGATGGGACCCGTGAATCCCGGGGAGCTCATCCACGTCCAGATCGGGGAGATCCGGGGGGAGGACGAGGTGGCCTGCCAGGGCCGGGTGCAGTGGGAGGGCGAGCTTCCGGAGACTTTGGTGGCGGGGGAGGATTTTGTGCTGCCGGGCTTCCGGGCGGAGTTCCAGGGCAGGGCGCCCCTGCTGGCCAAGGCGCGCCTGACCCTGCTGCGGGAGGGGCAGGACCCCTCGGTGCCTCCCGTGCCCGTGGAGCTGGAGGATGTGCGGCAGGAGGGAATGGTCTGGAGCCGTGAGACCGCTTCCCTGGCTCTCACGCCTTTCCTGCGGGAGGGCACCTATCGCATTCGCCTGGAGTGCGGCGAAGCGGAGTTGGAGAACATGGAATGGACCGCTCGGATCCAGGGAAGAAATCCGGAGCTGCCCCGGATGTCCGTGAGACCCTGGAAGGGCCGCCCCACCATCTTCCAGGGAGAGGAGCCGGTGCCCGGCATCATGCGGGCGACCTACACCACCGAAGGCCCGGAAGGCATCCGCGTCTTCTCCCAGGCAGGTGTGAATCTCTTCGGATTCTGCTCCACGCCCACGGAGGGAGGCTACGGCTTGGAAACCCTGACGGAATACGCGCCGGGACGCTACGACTACGCCCAGTTCGACAGCCGGATGCGGAACACCCTGGCTGTGAATCCCGATGCCATGGTGATCGTGCGCCTCTATCTCCACGCCCCCCTCTGGTGGACCGCCGCCCATCCCGAGGAGGTCGCCATGGTGGCCAACCCCTTCGACAAGGAAACGCCCCCCGCTCCCTTCGTCTGGCATCAGGGACGCCCCGTCCCCTCCTGGGCCAGCGCCCTCTGGCGGGACTACACGGAGACCGGACTGCGGAACATGATCCAGTTCATCCGGGAAAGCCCCTATGCGGACCGGGTGGCCGGCTTCGTGCTGGCCAGCGGACACACGGAGGAATGGATGGAGTGGGGCAGCTTCGACAATCGGGTGGGAGACTATTCCCGCCCCGCCCGGGAGGCCTTCCGCCGCTGGCTGACCCGGAAATACGGGAATGACGACGCCCTCCGGAAGGCATGGGGGGACCCCCGGGTCACCCTGGAGACCGCGGCCATGCCTCTGCCCTGGGAGCGGTTCGCCGCCGCCTACGCCGGGGTGCGCCCCCTGGGCAGCCCCGACGCCCGACGCCACGCGGACTATCTCCGGTATCACAGCGAGAATGTGGCTGAATGCATCGAACGCTTCTGCCGGGTGGTGAAGGAGGCCACGGAGAACCGCCTCCTGGTGGGCGCCTTCTACGGATACTATGTGGAGCTGGCCGGCTCCATCCCCCTGATGAACTCCGGACACCTGGCCGTGGGCAAACTCATGGAGTCCCCCTGGCTGGATTTCCTCTGCAGCCCCACGGGATACCAGCTGCGGCAGGTGGGCGGCGCAGGACTCTCCTACCCCCTGGGCGCGGCGGACACCCTTCAGCTCCATAACAAATTCTGGTTCGTGGAGAACGACATCCGCACATACGACACCCCCAACGTGACTCTGGGACGCCCCGACACCCCCGAGGGAGATGTGCTCCAGCAGCACAAGGAGGTGCTCCACAATCTCCTCAGCGGCATGGCGCAGTGGTGGTTCGACGTGGGCCACATCCAATTCCATTCCCCCCTGCTGCTGGACGCCATCACGGAGCTCACCCGGGTCTCCCGGAAGATCACCCTGGAATATTCCCGGGAGAGCGTCGCCCAGGTCGCCCTGGTGCTGGACGAGCCTTCCCTGGACTGGGTGACCATGAGCTGCCCCCCCATCCACAACGCCGCCCTGATGAACCAGAAGGCCCTGTCCACCATGGGCACCCCCTACGAGGTCTATCTGGCCTCCGACCTGGAACGCCTCCCCGCCCGCCTCCGCCTCCTGATTCTCCCCACCAGCTTCCAGGAGGATCCCCGGCAGACGGAAATCCTGGAGAAACTGAAGGCGGAAGGACGCAGCATCCTCTTCCTGGGCACCCCCGGCATCATCCCCTGCCGGGAGGATTCCACCCCCACCGAGGCCGCCCGCAGAATCACCGGACTCCCCCTGGAATACTTCCGGCAAAACGCCGCCCCCGCCAAACTCCACCTCCTCGCCCGAAAGGGCTGGCTGGAACGGGAGGAGACCGGCTCCGGATTCCCCACCGGCACCTGGCAGGACGGGGACGGACAGTACATCGTGGGACGCTTGACCAAAAACTTCCCCGGCTTGATCCGGCTGGGACGGGACGCCGCGGGAAATGCCATCGCCGGCGCCCTGGAGAATCCCGCGGGCGGCGTCACCGCCTTCTGCTGCTCCTTCACCGCCCCGGAACCCCTGCTCGCCGCCCTGATGCGCAGGGCGGGAATCCACCGCTATGTGGAGAGCGGCGACCAGGTCTGGGCTTCCCCGGAGGTGCTGGCAGTCTGCGTGAAGGACGGCGGGGAGAAACGCATCTCCCTGCCGGACAAGACCCTGCGCCGTGCCACGGATTTGATGAGCGGCGAGGTCTTCCCCGTGGACGAGGAAGGGGTCTTCTACGTCCGCTTCGCCCCCCTCGCCACCCGGGTCTTCCACCTGGAGCGCTAGCCCTCTCCCTCCTCCCCCCATTTCCCCTCCCTCTCTTCTCTCCCTGGTATGACTGTGCAGACCGAAGCTTTGAAGCATCGCTGGGCCCAGCTGGATCTGGCCCGGCAAATGGAATCCCTGGAGTTCATTCGACAGTTCATGGCTCTGATGGCCGAGGCAGGATACACGGGCATCCTCCTCTATCTGGAGGACCGCATCCGCACCGCCTCCTATCCCTGGCCCAAGGACGGCACCTGCTACACCCCCGAGGAAATCCGCTCCCTGGTGGAATACGGCGAGAGCCTGGGACTGGAGCTGGTGCCCTGCGTGGCCACCCTGGGACACGCGGAACGCTTCCTGGAACACCCGGAGCTGGTGGAACTCTCTGAATTGCAAGGAGACATGGGAGGGCGTTTCGGCTGGGGAAAGAAACAGACCTTCTGCCCCACCCATCCCCGCTTCTATCCCTTCCTGCTGACCTATCTCCGGGAAGTGGCGGAGCTCTTCCCCTCCCCCTTCTTCCACGCGGGGCTGGACGAGTTCTGGGATTTCTGCCTCTGCCCCCGCTGTCGGGAGAAGGCTCCGGATTTCGCCGCCCAGGAGGCCCTCTTCGTCCAGCATGTGGAGACGGTGCGCCAGGGGCTGGAGGCCTGCGGCAAGACCATGATGATGTGGTCCGACATGTTCGAGTACTATCCCCGGGCGCAGGAGAAGCTCTCCCGGAAGGTGGTGCTGGTGGACTGGCAGTATCAGGAGGATGTGCGCCGCTATGTCCACCATCTCTTCGATGTCTTCTCCGAGGACCGTCAGGGCTTGAACCAGAGGCTGGGCTTCTCCAATTTCGTGGCTCCGGCGGACATGACGTACCGCAACGGGGAATCCCTGCTGGCATGCGTCCGGGGCAGGGGCGCCGCCGGATTCATCCAGACTTCCTGGGAGAAGAGGGACACCTATCTCTATCACAGCCTCCCCACCTTCGTCTACAACGGACTGCTGGCCTCCGGCATGGCGCCGGAGGAAGCCACCCGCGCCATGATGGAGAAGGTCTTTGGCACGGAGGACCCCCTGCTGACCCGGGGGGTGACCCTGGCGCTCACCCTGGGGGGAGGACGGCACTTCCAGCGCTTCTCCCGCAATCGGCTCCTCACCCGGGATTTCCGGGGGCTGCCCCTGAATCTCTGGGAGGGATACGAGGCCGCCTCCCTCATCCTCCGGGAACGGAAAGAGAAGGTGGCCGCCGAGATGGGACGCCTCGTCCTGACGGACCTCCTGGAGACCCTGGAGGAGGAACGCCTGGCCGCCGCCCTGGAAAAGCAAATCCATCATGCCCTGGACGGACATCCCCTGGACAAGGCGGGATACCAGGAGACCCTGCGGCAGCTCCGCTCCCTGCTGGACACCCGGTGCGCCCGCTGGAAGGAGTGGCGCCCCGGCGTGGAGGGCGAGGAGGCGTTCCGGCGCCAGTGCCGGCAGGTGCTGGAGGAGGTGGAGAAGCTGGGCGCCGACCTGGAGACCGGCCACAGGGTGCGCCTGCGGATCTGCGCCCCGGACGGATACACCGTGGAGAACCTGGCTGTCAGCCTCCAATATCAGGAGAACGGTCCCTGGCACGACCTCTTCCGGGGCGGCGTGAAGACGGAGGATTTGAACCACGCCCTGGCGGAAATCTTCATCCCCTATCAGCCTCCCTGCCAGGGCAAGCCCCTGGCGGTGAAGGTGGAGGCCACCGGCATGGGCGGCGAAGGCGTCTGCCATGTCCAGGTGGACGGACGGGCCCCCAAGGCCATCCTGGGCGTCCAGGGATGGGTCCAGAATCCGGAACATCTCCTGGTGGACAATGTGAATTTCGCCTGGCTGGGCAGTCAGTCCACCCAGGAGGCCTATTTCCATGCTCCCCTTGCGGAGATGGTCAACGCCGTCACTCTTCTGCTGGAGGAGTGAGGGGCTTCCGCGAGAAACAGAGCCAACCCGAGGAGAGGACCGATGAGCAAGAGCGTGATGCCCCATCGCTGGGCGCAACTGGATTTGGGCAGCCAGATGGAGCCGCCGGAATTTGTCTGCCGCTACATGGAGCTGGCGGCGGCGGCCGGATTCAACGGGGTCTTTTTGAGCCTGGCAGGACGGGTCCGCACCGCCTCCTTCCCCTATCCCCCTGACGGACAGTGCTATACTCCCGAAATCCTCCGGGGGCTGGTGGAGCACGCCCGCAATCTGGGGCTGGAGGTGATTCCCTGCGTCCCCACCCTGGGCCATGTGGGACAGTTCCTGAAATATCCCCAGCTCCAGCACCTGGCGGAGCTCCAGGGGGAGATGAAGGGGCGCTTCGGCTGGGGCGTCCGGGACTCCTATTGCCCCACCCATCCCCAGCTCTACGATTTCCTTCTCCCCTACCTCCGGGAGGTGGCGCAAATCTTCCCCGGCCCCTTCTTCCATGTGGGCCTGGATGAGTTCTGGGACTACTGCATGTGCCCCCGCTGCCAGGAAAAGGCGCCGGATTTCGCCGGACAGGAGGCCCTCTTCGTGGACCATGTGGAGCGCCTTCGCCAGTGCCTGAAGGAGTGCGGAAAGACCATGATGATGTGGTCCGACATGTTCGAGTACTACCCCCGGGCGCAGGAGCGGATCTCCCGGGAGGTGATCCTGGTGGACTGGCAGTATCAGGAGGATGTGCGCCGCTATGTCCACCACCTCTTCGACGCCTTCTCCGAAGACCGCCTGGAAATCAACCGCCGCCTGGGCTTCACCACCTTCATCGCCCCGGCGGACATGACATTCCGCAATGGGGAATCCTATCTGGAGTGCGCCCGGGGCAAGGACGTCTCCGGCTTCATCAGCACTTGCTGGCTGAAGTACGACACCTCCATGCTCCGCACTCTGCCCACCATCCTCCACAACGGCGGGCTACTCCAGGGAAAGGAGCCCCGGGAGGCCACCGCCGCCATGATGCAGCAGCTCTTCGGCACCCAGGACCCCCTCCTCGCCGCCGGCGTGACGCTGGCCCTCACCATGGGACCGCCTCTCCATTTCCAAAGCCTGAAGAAAAAATCCCTCCTCGCCCGGGATTTCCGGGGACTCCCCCGGCGGGACATGGAGGCGGTCTCCACCGCCTTGGCTCTGCTCCAGGACCGGGCGTCCCAGGTGAAAACCTCCCTGGGCAAGGAAGTCCTGCAGGATCTGATGGACGCCATGGAGGAACGAAAGGTCTCCGACGAACTGAGACTCCTGGTCCATGACGCCCTGGATGGACATCCCGTGGACGAGGCAGGCATCCTCCAATGCCGGGATGCCTGGGGACGAATCCTGGAACGCCAGGCCCTCCGCTGGGACGCCTGGCGGGGAACCCTCACCGCCTGGAAAAACTTCTTCCGGGAAAACCGGGAACGACTGCTCCAGGAGGTGACCCAGACCCTTCATGCCTTGAAGGAAAGCCGCTTCGTCCGCCTCCGTCTCTGCGTGCCCGACGGCTATGTGGTGGAAAAGGTCGGGGTCAGTCTCCAATTCACCCACGACGGCCCCTGGAACACCATCTTCCGGGACAGCGCGAAACCCGCGGACCTCAATCACGCCGTGGCCGAGTTCTTCCTGCCCTATGAGCCCCCGGAGGGACAGGACAAGCCCGTGGCCGTGAAGCTGGAGGCATCCGGCATGGGCGGCGTGGGGCTCTGCCATGTCCTGGTGGATGGCGTCGCCCCCAAGACCATCCGGCAGGTCACGGGACTCGTCCAGAACCCGGAGCATCTCCTGGTGGACAATCTGAACTTCGCCTGGGCAGGACAACAGTCCACCGCCGAAGCCTATTTCCACCCGGAAATCGCCTCAGCCCTCCACGCCGTCATCCTGGATTTGTAGACGACGGCCACGGTCGGGACGATCTGCACGCTCCCAGGGGGGGGATAGACTGGATTCCCGCCGTATGTCCATCCCCCAGAATTCGTCGAAGTCCCCCCCCCTTTTTCATCCTTTTTTTGCCGGAAGGCACGGGAGGACCGGGATCGGCCGGGGGCGTCCGTTTCCCTGTCCATGCTGCGGAAATCTTGGATTTTCCCAGGAATCCCATGGGATTATGTAATTTTATAACTATCTATGTTTGTTTGAGTTATGTATTGAATCCCCCGGAAGGCGGCGATATGGTAGGCGCATGACAGGCGGCAGGTGCCGCCGGCTTTTCTTCCCTCGTCCATCTGCCTCTCCGGGAGTTCCCATGCGCATCCATCTTTCTATCCTGTTCCTGTTCCTTTCTCTTTTCTCCCTTCACGGCGCCACCTGGTATGTCTCCACCACGGGAGGAGACCGACGTGCCGGGCGAAGTTGGCGAAGCGCCTTCGGCACCTTGGAACGGGCCTTGGAGGCGGCGGAGCCGGGGGACGAGATCTGGCTGGCGGCGGGCTGTTACGAACCCCATCTGCTTCCCGGGGAGATTCTGCCCGGGGGCGGCTTCGCCCTCCGTTCCGGCGTTTCCCTGCGTGGCGGCTTCTACGGGGACGAATCCTCTCCGGAGCAACGGCGCCGGTTGGACCGGGATGGCAACGGGGTGGTGGAGCTCTGGGAGTTCGCCGGGGAGACTGTCCTCCGTCTTCCCCGGGGGGCTTCCGGCACTGTGCTGGACGGGCAGGAGGAGGCCCGGATTCCCACCTTGCTGGAGGGGTTGACGGTCACGGGGGGAAATGCCTTCGGCGCCGAGGAGACGGGGAGCCATCCGGGGGCGGGGGGCGGCGCCTATCTGCGGGGGCGCTACCAACTTCTCCATTGCGCCTTCGTGGGCAACCATGCCGTCCAAGGCGGGGGAGTCTTCGCCCGGGACGGAGTCCAGGTTTCGGCCTGTCTCTTCGCCGGCAACACGGCTTCGGACCAGGGGGGCGCCCTCCATCTTTCCCGGGGAGGCGCCCAGGTGTCCTGCTCTCTCTTCACCGGAAACGGGGATGTCTCCTCCACCCGGTGCGGCGGGGCGCTCTCCTCCGACGAGGAATCCCTGGGCGAGGTGGCATTCTGCACCTTTGCGGGCAACGGGGCACGGGATGCGGGGGGCACCCTGTATCTGGCGGGGCAGGTGTCGGTGACGTCCTCCGTGGTCTGGGAGAGCCGCGGGCACCGTCAAAGCGTCCTGGCGGGGGCGGGGTCCCTGGTGCGTCACTGCGCCACGGGGGCGGGGGGCTTTCCCGGCTCCTTTGCCCAAGGGGGGATTTTGCTGGAGGAGGAGAACGCGGGGGCGGGGGGCGTCCATGTCAACGACAACCGGCCCGCCCACCTCCATCCCTGCTTCCTTTCTCCGGAGGACGGGGACTACCGCCTGGGGCGCGGCTCCTGTTTGATTGGGCGCGGATGCCTGGGGGAGACCATTCTGCCCCAGCAGGATGCCACGGGCGCTCCCCTGGCCGATCCTCCCGACCTGGGGTGCTACGCCTCCGGGGAGAAGGCCAACGCCGCCGTGGAGCTCCTGTTGCCCGCGCCTCTCTATTTTGGCCTGACCCAGCCCCTCCAAATCCAAAGCGACTGCGCCCTGGCGGAATGCTCCCTGACCCTGGAGGATTCCCAGGTCGCCCGGTTGGACGAGGCGCGGAATGTCACCGGACTCCATGCGGGAACCACCCGCCTCCTCCTGTCCTATGTTCCCCAGGATCCCGCCTTCGCCCCGGGGCAGACCTGGCTGCCCTTGGAGGTGCTGCCACGCCCCCTGGAGGTGACCGCCCATTCCCGCCTCTGGATTCCCCAGGACGAACCCTTCCCCGCCCTCACCTGGGAACTGACCGCCGGCACCCTCCTGGAAGGACACTCCCTGGAAGGAGAGCTGGACACCTACGCCCCGCTGCAGAAGACACGGGACGGGAACCAGTATCCCATCTGCCAGGGCACCCTGTCCGTCCATCCCCGGGATTATGCCCGGGACTATACCATCCGGTTCCACGAGGGAATCCTGACGGTCCTGGGGACGGGCGGCTCCTCCGGGGAAATCCAGGACTCCGAATCCCCCTATGAGCTGGGAGAGGGAATCTCCCTGGCGACGGACATCGTCTATGGCACTCCCCTGGAGGGGGCGCTCCAGTTGCAGGGGGAGATTCTCCGGCAGGACACCGGGGAGGTGGTCTCCGGCACCTTCTCCTGGGAACGGGAGGGGGAGACGCTCCCCTGCGGACTCCATGAACTGGCATGGACCTTCCAGCCCGACGACGAATCCCTCCCCCCTCTCGGCGGCACTCTTCCCGTGGGCATCCTGGAACGGGAACTCCTGATCCTTCCCTACGAGCATCACCGCTTCTACCGGGAGGAGAATCCGGTCCTGAAGTATCTCCTCTCCGGCTTCGCCCCGGGGGAGGATGAAAGCGTTTTCACCATTCCTCCCCGTCTCGCCACCCAGGCGACTCAAGCCTCCCCCGCCGGGGAATATCCCATCTTCCTGGAGGAGGGCGCCGCCCCCAATTACCGCCTCTCCCTCCAGCCCGCCAATCTCACCGTCCTCCCCGCCCCCCTGCGAATCCAGGTGGACTCCGCCACCAAACTCCACGGCCACCCCGATCCCGAATACACCTGGAATCCCCTCCCGGGCGCTTCTCTTCCCCAGGAAGTCCTGCCCCTCTTCTTCACCAGGGAGGAGGGGGAGGCCCAGGGGCGCTATCTCCTCCAGGGCCACACCGCCAATCCCAACTACGCCATCCACAACAACGAGGCCTACCTGGAGATCCAGGGCATCCTGCCCGTCCTGGTCCGCTGTTCCTCGGAGCCCCTGGAGGTCTTCCAGACCCTTCGGGATCTGAAGGTCCAATACCTCATGAAGGACCCGGAGACCGGGGAGCCCGTGGAGGGGGAGCTGCGGCTGGAGGAAAGGATGTTCCTTCCCTACATGGACCTGCCCCTCACCAAGGTGCCCGTCTCCTTGTGCCATGTCTTCTTCCCCGCGGATGCGGACCGCTATCAGACGGTCTACGCCGTGATGGTGCCCGCCCAGATGGTGCATACTCCCCTTTCCATCCAGGTGGACAACCAGGTCATCACCTACGGGGACCCCGTTCCCGAACTGACCTGGTCCGTGGTGGAGGGTGAGCCCATTCCCGGGGTGGAGCTCCCCCTGGCGCTCTATCTCAAGGAGCTTTCCCCCGTCGCCCCGGACCCCTTGCCTCCGGGAACCTATCACATCGTCGCCCAGACCCCGCGGTACCAGGTCACCATGGACAGCTGCTACTCCCCCCTCACCGTCAAGAACGGCACCCTCACCGTGGAGAAGGCCCTGATCTATCTCATGGTGGAGGACAAGGAATACACCTGGGGAGAGCCGGTTCCGGAACCCACCTGCTACTTCTCCCGCACCCCCGACGGAAGCCAGCCCATGTCTCCGGATTTGCTGAAGGACCTGGTGGTGGAATTTCATGTGGGGGAGCCCGACTCCCAGGGAGAATCCATCATCACCGCGGACGGCGCCCTTGCCAGCCAATACTATCGCTTCCAGATGGTTCCGGGCACTCTCCGATGCCTCCCCCGCCTCCTCACCCCCCAATGGCCCGAAACGCTCCAGATGACCTTTCGGGGAGAGGTGCCCGCCGTGACGGTCACCGCACTCCCGGAGGAACTGCCCGAGGGGACCGCCTCCCTCTCCTCCACTTGCCCCATTCTGTTCTCCCCCCAGGAGGAATATCCCTTCTCCTATAGCGGATGGGATCCCCTGGGCGAGGAACCCTATGCCCCCATCCTGAAAAAAGAGGTGCCGGGGCGGCACACCGTGTGGCTTGCCAGCGACTCCACCGGGGACTACCGCTTCCGGTGGGACACCTCCGTCACCGGCATCCTCCAGGTGGGCTGCGAAACCACTCTGGTCCTGGAGGGGCTGGGCGACGGCGCCGTCACTCGCAAGCTCCGCACCGCCCCCGACGACCCGGCGCCGGACACCATCACCGTCATCCCCGGCGTCAATGGCTTCGACAATCTGCTGGACGCCTTGAGCAACACCATTCCCGGGGGCACCATCTGGGTGGAGGCCGGCTTGGAAATCGGACAGGAACACGATGGCCTCAATCTCCTTCTGGATGTGACCCTGCGCCGCCTCCACGACCCCCTATGGGACGACCCGCCCGCCATCTGCTGCTCCCTGGAGGCCCGGGACAGCGCACCCTTGGTGCAGCTCCTGGACCTGGAGCTCCGACACCCCTTCCGTGTCTTCGGAACCCTTCAGGCGGAAAATTGCACCCTCAATACCGTCTATCTCTTCCGGAACCATGTCGCCTCCTCCGAAAGCATCGAGGAGACGCCCGTGAAACTGGAGGCGCGCCAATGCCTCTTCCGGCGGGATGACGCCGGGGCGGACCGTCCCGCCACCGCCACCCTGGAGGCCGCCATTTTCCTGGGCTCCACCCCGCCTCATCCGGGAATCCATCTGAATCTCCAGGAGTGTGCCTTCCAGTGGGTCCAGGAAAAGTCCGGGGGATACAATGTCAAGTTCATGGAGGACGTCGCGACTCCCGCCTCTCTGAATACTCTGGTGGACTGGCCCGTGGACCTGCGTTCCTGCGCCTTCCAGGGATGGGGGGAGGATTCCCCCGAAATCCTGGAGGAGCATTTCCTTCCCCTCCCCAGAAAGGATGGCGTCACCTATTTCCTCCTCCCCGAAGAGGAATGAGCCCCGACACGGGCGCGCCGCGGAGAGACGCCCCGCCCCGCGGCGCACGGCGGGGGTTCTGTGTATTTCCTGTTAGGAAATGGGGGAAGGGTTGCAATCCGGGGCAAGGGGAATATGGTAAGGACGGTGACGCCGCACACGGCACTCTGGACAATTCTTGCATAGGAGCCTCAAGGCTCTACTTTTTCATTCAGCAGAGCATTCCCTCTCGGCGTCACCTCTTCTTGGCCACTCGTCGTCATTCCCGGCTTCGGGAAATGGAGCGAGTGGTCTTTTTTTTTTGTTGTAACTTATTGCAGGAGAGGAGGTTATAATATAGATACCCCTCCCGGCGCCTTCCCTCCCCCTAGGGGAGGGCCAATTCGGCGTTCAGGCTCCGGGCGTATTGCCGGAGCTTGCCGCAGTTTTCATATCCGGTTCTCACCAGGGCCTTCTGGAGGGGATTGAGCGTTTGGAAGACGGGGTCTTTGTATTCGTAGTGTCCCGGGCGCCGGGTGGCTTGGAGTTCCGGGGGGAAGTCGAATTCCGGAGTGGCGAGGACCTGATGCAGGGCTTCGCGGAGGGTGGTGGGGAAGTCGGCATGGAGGTCTCCCAGGGCCTGGAGTTCCTGTTGGAGGAGCGGGGTGGCGGCCTGGAGCCAGCGTGCCGCCTTGTCCGGGGGGATGGCGCAGAGGGCGTCCACCCAGGGGGTGAGGCGTCGGGAGGTATTGGCGCTGGGAGCCAGGTATCCCGGGGCGCGGTCGGCCTGGAAGGGGGACAATTCCCGGGGGAGTCCCGGCAGGAGGACGGCGGTGGGCACCTCTCCGTGCGCCATGGCATCCAGGGTCTTCACCAAAGCCCGGGCGAAGGCGCGGTTGGCTAGGATTTTCTGGAGGAGGGGATTGCTGGTGAGGGCGGCGGCGGCTTCCTGCAGTTCCCTGGCGTCCAGGAAGGGGGGGACGCCTTCCTCCGGAGAGGATTCCAGGACCGGGGGGAGCTCCTCCCCGGGAGGGGGGAGGGGCGCAGGCTCCCCGGGCTGGGGAGGGAAGAAATCCAGGGGCGGCCGGGTGTCCTCCTCCGGGAAGACGGGAGAGGCTTCCGGAAGGGGGGAGTCCGGGGACTGTCTCTGGGAGAAGGCCCGCCAATAAAGCCAGCCCAGCAGGGAGAACACCAGGACGGGAGCCAGAATCATCAATGCCTTCCTGTACATGGGGTTCTCCTCGGTGGGGACGGGGGCTGGCTAGAACTCGATTTCCCGGGGCGCGCGGGGGAAGGGGATGACATCCCGGATGTTGGCCATGCCCGTGCAGAAGCGCACCATGCGCTCGAAGCCCAGGCCGAAGCCGGAGTGGGGGACGGAGCCGAAACGGCGCAGATCCAGATACCACCAGTAGGCTTCCGGCTCCATGCCCAGCTCCCGGATGCGGGCCTCCAGCTTCTCCAGACGCTCCTCGCGCTGGCTGCCGCCGATGATCTCGCCCACCTCGGGCAGAAGGACATCCATGGCGGCCACGGTCTTGCCGTCGTCGTTCTGGCGCATGTAGAACGCCTTGATTTCCTTGGGATAGTTCATCACCGTCACGGGGCCGTTGAAGACCTTTTCCGCCAGATAGCGCTCGTGTTCGCTTTGGAGGTCGGTGCCCCAGGAGGGCTTGAACTCGAAGGCGTCCGCGTTCTTCTCCAGGAGCTGGATGGCCTCGTCATAGGTGATCCGGGCGAATTTGGCGGTGGAGAGGCGCACCAGGCGTTCCTTCAGACCCTTTTCCACGCGCTGGTCGAAGAAATCCAGTTCCTCGGGGCACTCCCGGACCACGGCGGTGAAGAGGGCGCGGAGGTAGTCCTCGGCCACATCGGCGTTGTCCTGGAGGTCGGCGAAGGCGATTTCGGGTTCGATCATCCAGAATTCGGAGAGATGGCGGGTGGTGTTGGACTTTTCGGCGCGGAAGGTGGGGCCGAAGGTGTAGACGCTGCCCAGGGCGCAGGCGTGGGTTTCGGCCTCCAGCTGTCCGGAGACGGTGAGGTTCACGGCCTTGCCGAAGAAATCCTGTTGGAAATCCACCTTGCCGGTCTCGGGGTTCTTGGGGATCCGGTTCAGGTCCAGGGTGGTCACCTGGAACATCTCTCCGGCGCCCTCGCAGTCGCTGGCGGTGAAGATGGGGGCGTTGAAGTAGTAGAATCCCCGCTCCTGGAAGAAGCGATGGGTGGCCATGGCAAGGCAGTTGCGGACCCGGGCGACGCAGCCGAAGGTGTTGGTGCGGGGGCGCAGGTGCGCCACTTCCCGGAGGCGTTCAAAGGAGATCCGACCCTTGCCCAGGGGATATTTCAGGGGATCGCAGCCGCCCAGCAAGGTCAGTTCCCGGGCGTGGAGCTCCACGGGCTGTCCGGCGGCGGGGCTCTCCACCAGCTGTCCCACCACGGTGATGGCGCATCCGGGATAGAGCTTCTGCACCTGGCTCTCGTAGTTGGGCAGCTCCTTGGGGGCGACCACCTGCAGGTTCTTGGTGCAGGAGCCGTCGTTGAGCTCCACGAAGGAGATTCCCGCCTTGGAGTCCCGTCTGGTGCGCACCCATCCTGCCACGGTGAGGGTGCATCCGAAATCCCGGCATTGGAGTGCCGTCTTGATGGGGGTGTGTTTCATGGGTGAGGGGGTGTGTTGGGGGTCGTCGAGGGGGGCGGGGATGGCGTGAGGGCGTAGAGCAGACCTCCTGCCAGTCCCCAGAGGGTGAGAATGAAGGTGTAGAAGAGAGGGATGAGCGTGGCGCCCTCCAGGGGGGTGGCGCCGAAGGCGAGGAAGAGGCTTTCCGCCACGGTGTCCCGCACGCCCAGGCCGCCCGGGGTGAGGGGGAGGAGGGCGGTGGCGTTGGCCAGCTGGGTGGCAAGCAGATAGGCGGGAATGCCTAATGCACTCTCGCCCAATGCCTTGCCCAGCAGGTAGAACTCGCCTCCCAGGAGAAGGTGGATGAGGATGGAGAGACCCAGGGCGCGGAGGAGCACCAGGGGTTGCGTCCGGTAGGGGGCGAGGGCGGCGCCCAGGCGGTGGAGCCACGTCCGGAGAAACCGGGGGCAGCGGGAGGCGATTTTGACCGGGAGGCCGCTTCGGGCCAGGGCTGGCCAGAGGTGCCATCCCGCCGCGCCCGCCAGGCTGGCGGCGACCCCCAGGAGGATGGTCGCCACGGCGGCGGCGAGGAGGGCGGGGCAGTGTTCCCGGAGCCTTGCCCAGGGGGCGCCCAGGAGGAGGCAGAGGGAGAGAAGCCCGGCCCAGAAGAGCCCCAGGAGGCCGACGCCCCGGTCCAGGAGGTCGGCCAGGGCCAGCTCCGGGGCCTTGCCGGGATGGGCCGCGGTGGCGGCGCCCACCTTCACGATGTCTCCGGAGACGCCCCCGGGGATGAGCAGGCTGAAGAAGTTGCCTCCCAGGGTCAGGCGCAGGGCATGGAGGTAGGGCAGGGCAAGGCCCTGGGCGCCCAGCAGGAGATTCCAGCGCCAGGCTCCCAGGAACTGGACTCCCAGATAGAGGAGGAGGGCAAGCCCCCCGAAGAGGAAGAAGCCCGCCCCTTCCGTCCGTTCTCCGAAGAGCCCGTTCTGCCGATGGAGCATCCTGGCCAGCAGAGCCAGAGCCAGGAGGAGGCAGAGGGCTCGGAAAGCGAAGGAGAGGATGCGCCGCGCCATGGGGAGGGGAAGGTGGGGCTTAGCGGTCGTTGTAGCCCTTGGGGTGGGCCTGTTTCCAGTTCCAGGCGTCCCGCACGATGGTTTCCAGATCCTGGTATCGGGGCGCCCAGCCCAGGATGGTCTTGGCGGCGGTGGAGTCGGCGACGAGGCGGGCGGGATCGCCGGGGCGGCGGGGGGCGACCTCCACGGGGAAGTCCCGTCCGGAGACCTTCTTCACGGTGTCGATGACCTGGCGCACGGAGGAGCCTCCTCCCGTGCCCAGATTCAGGGCGCCGCAGTAGTCGGACTGGAGGGCGAGGAGGTGGGCCTGGGCCAGATCCAGCACATGGATGTAGTCCCGGATGCAGGTGCCGTCGGGGGTGTCGTAGTCTTCTCCGAAGATGGAGATGGCTTTTCGTTCTCCGGTGGCGGCCTGGAGGATGAGGGGGATGAGGTGGGTTTCCGGGTGATGGTCCTCGCCGTGGATGGCGGTGGCGCCGGCGGCGTTGAAGTAGCGCAGGGCGGTGTAGGGGAGTCCCTTGAGCTGGAGCTGCCATTGGAGGATGCGCTCGAACATCAGCTTGGATTCCCCGTAGGGATTGATGGGGGCCTTGGGCTCCTGCTCCCCGATGGGGAAGTGCTCCGGCATGCCGTAGACGGCGGCGGTGGAGGAGAAGACCAGCTTCCGCACCTGGTGGTCCGTGGCGGCTTGGCACAGATTGATGGCGTTGGCCACGTTGTTGCGGAAGTACTTCAACGGGTCCTTCATGGATTCCCCCACCTCGATGAAGGCGGCGAAATGGATGACGCCCTCGGGACGCGCCTGGTCCATGGCCCGCTGAAGCCCCTCCAAATCCTCCAGGTTGCCCTGGATGAAGTCCGCCCGGGGGTCCACGGCGTCACGATGGCCGTTGAGCAGGGCGTCAAAGACGGTGACCTGGTGACCGTGGTCCAGGAGGTATTCTGTGGTGCAGCTGCCGATATAGCCGGCGCCGCCGGCGACGAAGATTCGCATGGGAAAAACCTGGGAAAAAGGGATGACGAAGGGACGACTACTTCAGGACGATGCCGGTGACGACGAGGAGGGGACGGCTCCAGCCCCGCTTGCGCTCCTGGAGACCGCTGACGGTGACTTCCTGACCCTCCCAGTCCCGCAGGGAGAAGCGCTCCGCCCGGAGGTAGGCCTCCGGCACATAGCGGCCATCCTTCACCAGGCAGAGGGCGTGGCTGGTCTCCTGGTTGGCGTTGGGGCCCAGGGGCACCACGATGCCGGAGAGGGTGGCGGGCACCCGCTCGCCCGGCTGGGTCACATGGACCTGGGAAAGCTTGTCCTCCAGCTGCTTCTCCTGGGCGGCGGCCAGGATCTGCTCCTCCTGCTCCGCCAGTTTTCTGGCCTCCTCCATGGCGGTGCGCTCCTGCTCCAGTTCCTTCTGGCGTTGCTGGAGGGCCTCCAGCTCCTTCCGGGCGGCGTCCAGGGTCTCCTGGGCCTCCTTCCGTGCCTGCTCCTGCTCCTGGGTCTCCTTGGCCATGGCTTCCTGGGCGGCGTTGCGCTGCTGCTCCAGTTCCTGGCGGCGCAGCTGGAGAGCCTCCAGCTCCTTCTGGGTGGCCTCCAGGCTCTCCTGGGCCTCCTTCCGTGCCTGCTCCTGCTCCTGGGTCTGGCGCAGACGGGCCTGTTCACTGGCGTCCCGGGTAAGGGTCAGCTGGGCCTCCAGCTTCTCCCGCTCCGTGAGCAGCTGGGTCAGCTCCTCCTGGGCGGCGGCGTTCTTCTGGCGGGTCTGCTCGCCCTGGGCCTGCAGGTCCTGGAGGCGTTTCTGCTCCGCCTGGGCGGCCTCCTCCCACTGCTGACGCTGCTGGCGCAGCTGCTCCGCCTTGGCGGCGGTCTCCTGGACCTCCTTCTCCAGCTGGGCCATGCTCTCCTGGAGCTGGGCCGCCTGGCGCAGGGCGTCATCCCGGGCCTGCTGCGCCTGGCGCACCTTCTCCAGGCTTTCCTGGGCAAGAGTGTCGGAGCGCTGGCGTTCCTCCTCCAGGGCCTTGGCCTCCGCCTGGTAGGCTTCCTCCTGGCGACGGGCCTCCTCCTGGAGCAGACGAATCTTTTCCTCGGCTTTCCTGGCTTCGGACTCCCACCGCTGGGAATCCTCCTGGACCAAACGGGCCTTGGCCTGCGCCTGCTGGCGCTCGTCCTCCAGCTTCCGCTGCTCCGCTTCGGCTTGCTTCAAAGCCTCCTGGCGCGCCAGGGCGGCCTGCTCCGCCTTCCGCTGGGCCGCCAGACTCTCCGCCTCCAATTTCCGGGCCTCCTCCTGGAGCCCCCGCAACTCCCGGCTGCGGGCATCCACCTTGGATTGCATCTCTTCTGCCTGACGCTGCAATTCCACCATGGGCTGGGCGGCGGCGGCGGGGGTGTCCTCCTGGGGGCGAACCGCCACAGGGGGCAGGGGCGGGGTGCCCCGCGCCACATAGTCGGCGCTGATCCAGGCGGTGGCCTGGGCGGGGGCCTGGACGCACACCCAGTCCCCGTCCTGCCTGCCCTCCCGCTGGAGGGTCTCCCCCTGGCGGGCTTCATGGAAGGCGGTGAAATTCTCGCCGGGGCCGGTGTGCACCGGGCAGGTCTCCTGCATCACCACGCCGTCTCCATCCACTCCCTCTCCCCGAACCCAGCCGAGGACGGGGACGGGCAGACGCACCTGCACCCAGCGGTTCCCCTCCTCCCCCTGCTGGGAGAGAATCTCCACGGGCGTGCCCTCCGGCAGGATGGCCAGACGCTCGTAGTAGGAGGCGGGCAGGGCGCGCAGGGCCACGCCTTTGCCGGTGACATAGCCGTTGGGAGTCTGGGCGTGGCAGAGGAGGGCGGCGCAGAGAAGAAGGAGTGCCGGAAGCCAGTTTCGCATGGATGTGATGGGTGAGGGCTTGGACAAAGGGAAAAGGCCGGAGAAAACGGGACAATGTAACCGAAATCCCCTGGCCTGTGCCTGAAGGAGAGGGATTTGACGAAGAAAGGGACGGGGCGGGACGACCCTAGGGGGAGAGGAGGGCGTCCAGGTCGATCAGGGCCTGGAGTCGGGCCTGATGGTAGGTCTTTCCCAGGAAGAAGCAGGAGGTGAGGGTGTAGAAGCCGCCGAAGCCCCGGGGCAGGGCCACTTCCTGGTGGTCATGGGGGGCATGGAAGGTCTTGTCCAGTGCCAGGGAGTCCGCCATGGCCAGCATGGCGGGGAAGGGGAGGAGGAGGGAAGGGGCGTCCAGTCCCCCCGGGGCGAGCAGGAGGGCTTCCAGCTGCCGTTGGGGGCGTCGCCGCGCCTCCTGGAGGGGCGTTTCCTCGGGGGTGTTTTCCCAGGCGTCCCGCAGGGTCCGGGTCAGGGCGATGGCCCGTGGCTCCTGGGGGAGAAGCCGGACCATCGGGGCCCACAGCCTGGTCTGTCCGGCGGCCTGGAGGCGCCGGAAGAAGGAATCCGAGGTCAGTTCGTGGAGAATCAGGGCCTGGTTGTTCTCCAGGGAGCGGAGGGCGTCGGGGATGTTCTGCCGCTTGAGGGCGTTGAGGAACCGCCATTGCTCCAGCCGGAAGACCCCCGGGGTCAGGATTCCCTGGGGATGGTCTTCCAGCACCTCCTCCAGGGCGTCCAATGCGTGAAGGGCGGGCTCCATCTGACGGAGAAGCTCCTCCGGATCCTCCCCGGGCGCCTCCTGGAGGAAGGCGTCCCAGGAGAGGTTCTGAATCCCCTGTCCAGGCAGGAGCAGGCGTTCAAGCCGCTCCGCTTCCTGGAGGAAGGTGTCCCAGAGGAGGGGCGTGTCCTCCCTCCCGTCCTGCAGAAGCACCACCTGCTCCAGCATGGCTCCCAGATCCTTCTGGCGAAGGGCAAGGGAGCCGGCCTGGAGGCTTTCCTCCCGGGAGGGGGTGTCCCGGGGAGGGCGTGCCGCCTTCCAGCGGCTGCGCAGGAGGGCGTAGCTTCCGGTGGAGAAGATAAGGGAGAGGAGAAAGAGGGCCAGGGCGCACCAGGCGCCCCTGTGCAGCAGGGGGACGGGCTCCGGCAGGCATCGGCGGAACAGAAGGAGCCGGAGCCACCAGGAGGCCGCCACGGCCAGGACGCCCAGGAGGGGGAGCAATGGGCCGGTGGCGGTCAGGAGGTCCGTCAGCCCCTGGTCCAGGCCGGCGGGGAATCCCGCCAGCAGTCGGAAGGCGGTGCCCTGGAGGAGAGGGGCGCAGAAGAGGTCCAGGAGATGGAGAAAGAGCCAGCCCAGGAGACCCCACCCCAGGAGATGCAGGAGCCAGGTGGCAAGGGAGAGGGCCAGCCCCTTCCCGTCCTGCCGGAATTCCCGGAGAAGGAGGAAGAGGAGGAGGGCCTCCAGGATGGCCAGGGGGCCGGAGAGGGGGCCCAGGAAGCCGCCCCGGGGCCACAGCACCTTCAAGGTCAGCAGCGCCGCCGCGCACCAGTAGGCGGCGTAGAGGAGTTTTTCCCCGCCGGTGAAAGGGGGGGGATTGAGGGTGCGGTGGAAGCGGGCCAGCTGGGTGCCGTATCCTGCCAGGAGGGTGAGGCTTCCGATGACCAGGAGGTAGGCGGCCGCGCTGGTGGAGAGCCAGCCCAGGCACCAGGCGCTCCACAGGCAGTGAAGGAGGGCCAGGGAGCCGAAGAGGGCGATGGCGAGGGCGCTGGCGGCCCGGCGGGCGTGTTCCTGGAGCGGGGTGCGGGCGGCCATGCCGGGAAATCTACGGAAGAGCCAGGGTTTCCAGGGTCCAGGGAAGTTCCTGGGGGGCCTCCACGGTGATGGTCACCGGGGCGGCGGAGTGGAACCAGCCCGAGGATTCCCCCTGGACGGTCTGGGTGATTCTCTGGAAAAGAAGCTGCTGGTCCTGGGTCCGCACGGTGATTTTCATGGGAAGGGGCTTCTCGCCGCGGCCCACCAGCTTCCAGGGGCGGCTCTTGGGGGAGAAGGAGATCTGCTGGCTTCCCTCGCCCACCCAGAAGCCCTGCTTGACCATCTTGGCCTGGGCGAACTCCTCCTGGGCGCTCTTCCATTTCCACTCCGTCAGGGAGTCCAGATAGAGGTCCACGGAGAGGTCCCATCCCCGGGAGTCGCCCTCCACGATGAGGTAGGCCTTCTGGTATCCGGAGTAGTCCCGGCGTCCGGGGGAGACGAGGTTCTTGGTGTCCACCACCACGCGGGTAGGCTGGGGTTTTGCGGATTCGGAGGCGTCCACCAGGGTGATTTTCAAGGCGCCCTTGTGGCGCTGGGAGTAGTGGATGCGGAAATCGGCGCCGTAGAGGGGGATGACCTGGGTGCAGACCGTGCCGCCGGCCCGCCACTGGTAGGCGGCTTTGACCCAGCGGGAGTCGTCGGCCTGGAGGGAGATTCCCAGGAGAAGGAGGACGAGGAGGAGTGGGGAGGTTCTCATGATGGGCAGGAGGGGGTGGGAGGGAGAGGGGATGTGGGGCTATTCCCGGGCGAGGGTCTGTTCCCAGCGCTGGAGTTGCGCCTCCACCTGGGCGGGGGCGGTGCCGCCCGGGAGATTCCTGGCCTGGGTGCTGTGGCGGGGATCAAAGAGGGAGAGGAACTCCTCCGTGGCGGTGGGGATGGATTCCCGCATCAGCGCCAGATCCGCCTGGGCAAGGGTGATGCCCCGGTTCTGGCATGCCGCCACAAAACGCCCCACCTGGTGATGGGCTTCCCGGAAGGGCACGCCCTGGCGCACCAGGGCCTCCGCCAGATCCGTGGCCATGAGGGCGGGATCCGAGGCGGCCTGGGCCATGCGCTCCTTCCGCAGCTTCACCGTGGCCATCATGGCCGTCAGGGTGCGCAGCACCAGGGAGACAGTGTCCACGGCGTCGAAGAGCCCCTCCTTGTCCTCCTGGAGATCCCGGTTGTAGGTGAGGGGGAGCCCCTTCATGGTGGTGAGCAGCCCCATGAGGGCGCCGTAGACCCGGCCGGTCTTGCCCCGGGTCAGCTCCGCCATGTCCGGATTCTTCTTCTGGGGCATCAGGCTGCTGCCCGTGGTGAAGGCGTCCCCGATTTCCACGAAGGCGAATTCCTGGCTGAACCAGAGGATGATGTCCTCCGCCAGACGGGAAAGGTGCATGGCGAGAATGGAGAGGTCCGCCAGAAATTCCAGGGAGACGTCCCGGTCCGCCACCGCGTCCATGGAATTCTGGAGGACGGCTTCGAAGCCCAGCTCCCGGGCGACGAACTCCCGGTCCAGGGGGAGGGTGGAGCCGGCAAGGGCCCCCGCCCCCAGGGGAAGACGGTTGATGCGGTGGCGGGTGTCGGCCAGCCGTTCCCGGTCCCGCTCCAGCATTTCCACATAGGCCAGGAGATGGTGGGCGAAGAGGATGGGCTGGGCGTGCTGAAGATGGGTGAAACCGGGCATGATGGCCTCCCGGTTCCGGGAAGCCAGGGCGTGGAGCGCCCTCTGGAAGCCCCGGACCTCCCCTTGGAGCTGGTCGTCCACATGCCGCAGATACAGGCGCTCGTCGGTGGCGATCTGGTCGTTCCGGGAACGCCCGGTGTGCAGCCTGGCCCCCGCCGCCCCCACAAGCTGGGTGAGACGGCTCTCCACATTCATGTGGATGTCCTCCATCTCCGTGTGGAAGACAAAGTCGCCCCGGTCCAATTCCTCCTTGACCTGCTGAAGCCCCTGGAGAATCTTCTCGCCGTCCTCCCGGGGGATGATGCCCTGCCTGGCCAGCATCTTGGCGTGGGCCATGCTGCCCTGGATGTCGAAGGGATAGAGTCGTCGGTCGTAGCTGATCGATTCGGAGAGGCGGAGGACCAGCGCGTCGGGGCCCTCCTGGAAGCGTCCGTCCCAGAGAGGCATAATCGGGAAAGGGGGTGGAGGTGGTGGGGGGGAGGAAGGGGGGGAGGGGTCAGCGGGTCTCGTCTTCCGGGGGATGGACGATGCACTCCAGCAACTGGCTGGCCGCGATGGTGATATGTCCTGGGGTGAAGCCGGCCCGGTGGAGCTGTTTGTAGAAGGATTCCGCCAGGAGTCTCACCACCTTTCCGGGATTGCGGACGCTGGTGACCAGGAGGCGTTCGGCGGCCTTGGCGCTGTTGGTCTCCCCTTGCCTGACATTGTCCAGGACCTCCGGCGTGTTCAGGGTGAAATGCTGCTCCAGCAGTTCGGAGGCCTTCATGTTCTCCACGATGAGGGAGACGAAGGGGGCCAGGAGGGAGAAGAGCTTTCTGCGGAGAGGCTCCCGGGAGTGGCTGGGATCCTTGGCGCCGCCGGTGATGAGATGCCCGATCCGGTTGCCCTTGAAGTAGATGGGCATGGCGATGATGGGGAATTTCAGGCCGGTGATGCCGGAGTTGATGTAGTTGATCTGGTGGGTGCTGCGCAGCTGGAAGAGGATGTTCTGGAGGCGGTCCGGCAGGATGAGGGGCTCCCGGTCCTTCAGGGGGGTGCCCTCCAGACCCACGGGGGCGCGCACCACGAACAGCTCCCGCTCCTCGTCCAGCATGAGGAGGGCGGCCTGGGTGGTGTCCATCAGACGGCAGGTCAGGTCCACAATCTTGCGGAGTCCCTCGTCCACGGTGCAGGTGTCTTTGATGGCCTCGTTGAGAAGCATGAGGACATCGATGCTTCTTTCGATTTGGCTCTGCTCTTCCAAGTCGCTCATGGACGTCTTCCTTCCTTGGGTAGAATCTTCAGCAGTGCGTTTTCCAGCTCCACAGGCGCGGGAAGCCCCCCGGTGTTGAGGGTCAGGAGGGTGTCCCGGAGGGTGACAATGGCCTGGATCAGTTCATGGGGCGTGTAGTTCAAGGCGTCGTCGGCGCTGAACTTGAGCTTCCAGAGATTGCCGGCGAGCAGCCCGCCCGTCTCTCCATTCTCCTTCTTTCTCTCCTCGGGAGAGAGGGATTCCAGGCGGGACTTCAGGGCGTTGCCGGAGGCGAGTCGGTGTTCGGCCATGTAGAGCCGGAGGCTCATGGCGGTGCGGAATTGCCGGGCAAGACCGTAGAGGAGGGAGCGGGCGGTGTCCTCCGGGTTCTTGTCCCGCGCCATGAGGCGTTCGGCCTGGGAGAGGGCGGCGGCCAGATTCCGCTTGCCCACGGGATCCTGGATGGCCCAGTTCTCCTGGTCCCCGAAGGGGGGGGAAAGCTCCCGCACCGCCTCCTCGGTGACGGGGACCTTGGGGTCCCCGCCCATGTAGCAGACCAGCTTCTCCAGCTCGGTGTCAATGAGGGAGGAATCCCCTCCCAGGGCGTCCACCAGGGCCTCCTGGGCCTCCCGGCTCAAGGTGATGCACTTCTGGCTGGTGACCTGGGCGATGCTGGCCTTCATCTCCTCGCGCCAGCCCTTGCGCCCCACCGTCGTCCGGTAGCTCCAGTCGCAAATCCCCAGCTTCTTGCACAAGCCGGCCAGCTCCCCCTTCTCCGCACACTTGGGACCTTCCAGGATGAGACAGGCATCCTGGGGCATCCCGGATTGGGCGAGAAAGGCGGTCAACGCCCGAATCCCCATGGGATCCGCGCCGCTCTTGCCGGTGGGCTCCTGGGAAAAGCCGGTGAACTGACGAAGCCAGATGGTCTTCATCCCCCCCATGAACGGGGGCTGGCGCAGGGAGGCGATGACTTGCTGGAGCAACTGGGGACGGGGCCCCTGGTCGTCCTCGGAGATGATGTCCACCGTGAAGTCGTCGGGCTCCTCCCCCGCCAGCTTCCGAAACATGGCCTCCGCCTTGGCGTGAAGGCGGATCTCATCGTCTCCGGAGAAGAGAAACAGGCGTTTTTGAGGGGAGGAGGGCATAGGTCATACCATAATACCCAGGGCGGGGTTCCGCTCCCCGCCCTCCTCCCTGTCTCTCTCCCCCGACATCCCCTCCCCCCTTTCTTGTCACGGGCGGGGTCTGGGGGAGGACGCCAGGGAGGCTCGGGGGGGGCGGTTTCCCGGCGGGCTAGCGGCGGCGGGAGATGGCGATGGCGGCGTAGTCGCCGTGGGGGAGTCCCGCCGGCTTTTGGATTTCCAGCTCCACCAGCTGGATGGCGGGATGGGCGTCCAGGCAGAGCTGGGCCAGATTCTGCGCCAGGGTCTCGATGAGCTGGCATCGGGAGGTTTCGCAGGCCCGGAGGATGGCTTTGGAGAGCTTTGCGTAGTTGGCGGTCTTCTCCAGATTGTCCTGTTCGGCGGCCTCCCTGGTGTCCAGGTGGAGGGTGGCGTTGATCCGGAGGGCCTGGGGCAGAGCCCGTTCCTCCTCCTTGCATCCGATATGGCTGGTGCATCGCAGTCCCGCGATGCGGATTTGGTCCAGGGCGGCAGGGGTCATGGCAGCTGGCTTTCGGGGCAGGAATATTGTTTGGGGATGGCGTAGAAGGGGAATCGGGCGGCGCCCTCGGGGGAGATGTTGGCGGGGAGGTATTTCCAGCGGGGATAGAACCAGAGATACTGTTCCGGGTGTCGCCGGATGAGGGCCTCGTAGGCCTGGAGGATGTGGGCGGTGAGGGCCTCGTCGGAGGGGTAGGTCCAGGCGGGCTGGGGGAGGGGCTCCCGGTCCATGACGTAGGTGCCGTCGGGCTGCCGGAGGCAGGCGACCACTTGGATGGGGATGCGGAGCCGCCGGGCGATGGCGGCGGGCATGGGGGAGGTGACGGCGGGCAGTCCGAAGAACTTCAGGAAGACGCCGCCGTGCCGCGGGGAGATGTTCTGGTCGATGAGCAATCCCACGTTGCGGCCCTCCCGGAGGGCGCGGTAGACGCCCAGGGCGGCTCCTTCGGCGGGGATGGTGCGGGTGTCCTCGTTGGCGGTGCGCAGGCGCTCCGCCAGCTGGTTGAGCCATTCCATGTGGAAGCGGGCCACCACCACGGCGCCGGGGCGTCCGGTGAGGAGGCTGATGTGGGCCTCCAGCTCCCAGTTGCCCTGGTGGAGGGTGCAGTAGAGGACGGAGGGGCAGGGGGAATCCGGGTTGGGGGAGGTGCAGTGTTCCCGGAAATCCTGGGGGATGTCCAGGCGTTTGGGCATGTCCTGGGGCGCCCGGAGGAAATGGAGCCAGTCCAGTCCCAGGGTGATGAAATGGAGGAACATCTCCTTTTCCAGGGCGCGCCGTTCCTTCTTCGTCATCTGGGGGAAGGCGATGGCCAGGTTCGCCCGCGCCACCTTTCCCTGGCGCCGCAGGAAAGGACGGCCCAGGAAGAGGAAGACACGGGCCCACCGGCGCTGGGAGACGGGGGAGAGATTGCCCCAGAGCAGGGTGGCCAGTCTCACGAAGGAGAGGGCCAGCTTCTCTCCCAGACGGCGAAGCATGGAGGGACGGGGGGACACGGACGGAGAAAGACTAGCGCTGGACGATGAGGAAACGCCGGGGGGAGGAGGCCTCCGGGAAGTCGGAAATCACCCCCACGGGAAAATACCCCCCCTCCTCCCGCTGGCGCAGCAGGGCCTTCAGGGCCTCGGGAGAGGCGTCGAAAAGGCAGTCCACCTGGACTTCCCGGGTGGTCTGCGCCGGATCCTCCACGGGCTGGCAGACCACCAGGAACCGGTCCTCCATGGGCAGGAGGGTCAGGAGCCTGGCGGGGGCGTGGCGTTGGCAGGCTTTCAGCATGGCCTCCGCGGCGGCCTGGGGCTGGATGGCCAGGTCGGAGAGAGGGAAATCCAGGGTGAAGCAGAAGCGCATGGCGGGATTCGGTTAATCCAGGGCGAAGATGTCACCGGGCTTCCAGTCCCGGGGGATGGCCCCCTGCTCCACCAGGGCCTGGACATCCTGGGGGCAGATGACCTTGCGGGGAGAGAGTTCCAGGGTGACGTCCAGGGAGCCGTCCTCCTTCCGGGGCAGGGAGACTCCGGCCTGCTGGAGCCAGGCCGCCCAGCGGTTCTGGAGATCCCGGCGGCAGGAGTCGGGGGAGTCGCTGCCCTGGGCGTTCTTGATGGCGGCGAACTGTTCCTGGCGGTCGGCCTCCAGAATCAGGGGGGACTGGGCGAAGGGGAGGGCGTCGAAGATGAAGAATTCCAGCTTGATGCCGTTGGGGGAGTCGGGGGTCACCTTGGCGCCGTCCTGGTCCACGAAGGGGATTTTCTTCAGGGCGCGGTGGGGGGCGAGCGCCAGGCTGCCCCGGGTCAGCTGCCGGATGAACTCCCGGGAGATGACATGGATGGCGGGGGAGCCGGCGCGGAAGGTGAGGCGTCCCTGGGCGTCGGTCTTCTGGAGGAGGGCGGCGGGCATGTCGGAGTATTCCACGATGAGGGTCTTGCCTTCCAGCTGGCAGAAGTGTCCCAGCTTCTCCATGGGGTCCCGCTTGATGAGGGCGCGGGAGCTCATCTGGGAGCCGGTGAGGCAGTGGAGGCCCAGGAAGAGGGGGTCGAAGAGGGCGACCATGGGGTTGTCCACCTGCCAGTAGGAGAGATATTCCACGCCCCTTGCCTCCATGTCGTCCAGGGTTCCGGAGTCCCGGAGGGCGGCCAGGGTGCCGCCGTGTCCGTTGGCGAAGAGGGCGAGCCTTCCGGGGGCTTCCAGGAGGGCCTTGCCGTCCTGGTCAAAGCCGGGGAGCTGTCCCTGGATGAAGAAGCGGACATTTTCGGGGAGGAGTCCGAAGAAGTGGTTTTCCTGGAAGAAGTCCAGGGTCTGCTGGTGGTTGGCGGGGCTGGTCATGATGTACCAGGGGATGACGCAGCCGTATTTCTCCATGTTGCGGAGGATGCCCTCGGCGAAATACTGGAAGAGGGCTTTGTTGCGGAGGGGGGAGAAGCGATACGTTCCCTTGGGGCCGTCATAGCCCAGACGGGTGCCCTGGCCTCCCGCCACCGTGAACCCGGCGACCTTTCCCTGGCGCAGCAGCTCCTGCCCCTTCTCCAGGGCCCGGGCATGGAGGGTCTCCTGCTCCAGGGTCTCGGGGCGCAGGGGAAGATAGGGGGCGGGGGCGAGCTGGTCGAAGGGGACGGCCGGGGCGTCGCCGGCATTCTGGACCTGGTTGTACCAGTTGAGGACCTCCGGCCAGTCGATGGAGGCGATCTGGTCGCCCAGGTCGTCCTGTTCCTGGGGGGAGAGCTTGTCCCAGAAGCGGAGGAGATGTTCCTGGTTCACGGGGGCCAGCAGGGCGGTCAACTGTTCCTTGGTGTGTCGGCTCATGGATGTGGGGGTTCCGGGGGAGGGAGGGAAGGAAAGACAGACGAAGGTCAAATATACTCGCTGAAACGGAGTGTCAGCCGGGGGGGAGGGGGCGTACGTGGACGTCTCCGGCGGAGATGAGCTCCACGCCCTGGGGCGTCTTCATCAGCATCAGTCCCTGGTCGGTGTAGCCCAGGAGGGTCCCCTCCACCCGTCCCCGCGGGCGTTCCACGGCGAAGGGGCGCGCCGCCAGGAGATCGTGTTCCCGCCACAGGGGAAGGAAGGGGGCGAGGCTGTCGGCGGAGAGCCACTGCCGGTAGAGGGGCTCCAGCGCATTGCAGAAATTCGCCAGGAGAAGCTCCCGGGAGAAGGGCCTGCCCTGGTGCCACAGGAGGGAGGTGGCGGTCTCCCGGAGCTCCGGGGGAAAGTCCTCCCGCCGGGAATTCACGTTGAGCCCCACCCCCAGGACAATGCCCCGCCTGCCTTCCCGGGGCTCGGGGGGGCACTCGCAGAGGATGCCGGAGAGCTTCCGCTCCTCCAGCCACAGGTCGTTGGGCCACTTCAGCTTCAGAGGAAGGGCGGGCGCCTGCTCCAGGACGGCCTGGCGCAGGGCCAATGCGGTGAGCATGGCCAGCTGGGGAAGACGGGCGGGGGGCGCCTCCGGCCACAGCAGAAGGGAGAAATAGAGATTCCTGCCGGGGGGCGAATGCCAGAGGCGGCGGTTGCGGCCCCGCCCGGCGGTCTGCTCCTCCGCCACGGCCAGCATGCCCTCCGGCGCCTCCTTGGCGGCCTGGTCCAGAAGATATTGGTTGGTGGAGTCGAGGGAGGAAAAGACCCGGAGGGGAAGTCCCAGGGAGGAGGCCTGAAGATGGGAGAAATAGAGTTCCTGGTCCAGGAGGGGGGAGGAGTCCGTCATGGGGGGGACGCCCGCGACAGGGGGCGCGTCAGCTGAAGAATCGGCAGATGATGGGGATGACATCCTCCGGGTCGTCCTCCAGGATGTAGTGTCCGGCCTTGGGGAAGTTCAGCACCAGGGCCTGGGGGAGGACGTGCTGGAGACGCTCCGCGTTCTCCGGGAAATACAGGGCGTCCTTCTCTCCTCCCATGCAGAGGATGGCCTTGCGGGAGAGCAGGGGGAGGCGCAGGACGATTTCGTTGAGAAGGGCGTAGGAGATGTCCTTGGGCCTCTCCCGGTAGTGGATGAAGAGGGAGTACCAGGGGCGGCGTCCTCTGCGGTGGCGGTAGGGGGTGAGGAAGGCGCTCTTCTCCAGTTTGCTGAGGGAGGTCATGCGGGTGCCCCGGGCCAGATGGAGGCGCATGTAGAGATTGGTCCGGTAGCAGAGGAGCTTCCAGAGGAAGGGCACATGGAGCATCCACTGCCCCTCCACATAGGGCATGCCGGGGAAGAGCACGGGGCTCAGCAGGAGGATGCGGCGGATGCGCTCATGGTGCTGGACGGCGTAGCCCAGGGCGATGGGGACGCCGTGGCCGTGGGCGATGAGGTGGAAGCGGGGCAGCTGCAGGTCCGCGGAGAGGAACTTGGTCAGGTGGGTCAGGTGCTTCTCCAGGTTGTAGCCGTAGTGGTCCGGCTTGCCGGAGAGTCCGAAGCCCAGGTGGTCCACCACGATCACCCGGTATCTCTGCTCCAGGAGCGTGCGCACCAGCTTCCGGAAATAGAAGGCCCACCCCAGGAACCCGGCGATGATGACCACGGGAATGCCGCTGCCCTGGTCGATGTAGTGGACGCGATATCCGTCCTTGGTCTCGTACCAGAGGCTCTCGTAGGGGAATACTTCTTTCCAGGCGGATTCTGACATTTAGGGGAGCTCCTTCAGCAGCCCTTGCCGGAGCAGGAGTTTGAGGAAGCGCACGTCCAGGAGATGCCCGGCCTTGAACGAGGTGAGACGGCCGGCGGGGCGTCGCAGGGGGGGGAGGAGGGAGAGGGCGGCCACCAGATCCAGGCAGGTGCGGTGCCAGACCGGCTCCAGGGACTTTCCTCCCGGCAGTGCCAGGTCTGGGTTGGGAACATTGGCATACTCCTTATTCCCCGCCAGGAGAATGTTTCTGTCGGTGTATCCCAGGTTTCTCCAGGAGGAGACGAAGGGGGAGAGGAGGCGGGCCATGCGCATCTCCCCGGCGCTGCAGTTGGTGCGGGCCGCCGCCCCCTTGCGGAAGTGGTGGGGGTGCAGGCAGAGCTGCAGCCGCTCCTTGCCGATGGCCGTGGGAAAGTCCACCGCCACGTCCAGGAAGAGGCGATGGTCCTCCGGCTCCTCCGGGGGCGCCCACAGGAGGAAGCCGCCATTCTCGGGATGGAGGAGGCAGACGGGGCTTTGGGGGGCCACATAGCGGAGGGGGCGCCGGGGGTCCTCCTGGAGCCCGGCTTCCTCCAGGGCGTGGACCAGCGGAAGGGAGCCCTGGTCGAAGAGGGGGGGATCCTCGGAGAGGAGCTCCACCTTCAGGCAATCGATGCCCAGCCCCAGCTTCTGGCAGATGACATGCTCGCTCATGCGGAGGGCGTTCTCCTCCGCGCCGGCGCGCAGGACGATGGCGCGTCTCGCCTGGGAGACGCTGGCGAGAGTGCCGGGAATGGGGAGCTCCTCGGGGAGATCCTGCCGCCAGAAGTGCCAGCCCGGCGGGGTCTCCGGCGCCAGGGCGGGAAGAAGGCGCAGGCGCCGGGTCTCTCCCCGGTGGTAGGTGGCCGGTCCCTCCACCTGGGCCTCCCGGAGGATGGTGGTGGCCAGCCGGGGCGGCTGCCACTGGTCGGGGGCGGCCAGCGCCAAATCCACAGGAATCCCCGCCAGGGCCTGGCAGGCCCGGTCATATCCCTCGGGGGAACCTTGCAGAAGCAGGGGCCGGCCGTCGCTCACAGGATGGGCACCTCCTTCCCTTGCTGCTCGGAGGAACGATACAGCCCGTCGATGATCTTCTGGACGGCCATGCCCTCCAGCCCGGAGGAGTGGAGGGGCGTCCCGTTCTGGATGGCCGAAAGGAAATCCCCCAGCTTGGAGACGAAATCGGTGGGCGGGGGATGGGGCGGCAGGAAGCCGGCCCTGGAGTTCACCATGGTGCCCGCCAGGTCGTGGAAGAGGGTGCCCGTGTCGGTGCGGAAGCCTCCCTTGGTGCCCATGATCTCCCAGTAGGCGGTGTCCTCCGCGAGATGGGAGCAGAAGGCGCTCTCCACCTCCATCAGGGAGCCGTCGGCGAAGCGGACCTGACCCACGCAGAGATCCTCCACGGTGTACGTCTTGTAGTCCCAGTCGGGCCAGCGGGAGACCACTTGGGAGGGCTTGTCCCCCAGGAAGGTCCAGGTGCGCCCGGAGGCGGCCACGGGCTTGGGCTCCCCCATGACGTAGTGGGCGCTCTCGATCTGGTGGACGCCGATGTCGATCATGGGGCCGCCGCCCTGGAGCTCCTTCCGGCCGAAGACGCCCCAGTTGGGCACGCCCCGGCGGCGCATGGCGTGAATCTTCACATAGAGGATGTCTCCCAGCAACCCCGCCTCCGCGGCCCGCTTCGCCATCTGGATCACGGGGGTGTAGCGCAGCTGGAATCCGCAGGCCAGAAGCTTGCCGGCCTTCTTGGCGGCGGCGTTCATCCTCTGGCATTCGGCGGGATTCATGGCCATGGGCTTCTCCACCATGACGTGGCATCCCGCCTTCAGCGAGGCGATGGCGGCGGGGGCGTGGACCCCGTTGGGGGTGCAGATGTCCACCGCGTCCAGCTCCTCCTTCTCCAGCATTTCCCGGTAGTCCGCATAGACCCGGGCATTCTGGCAGCCCGGCTGCTGGAGGAACCACTCCCGGCGTTCCGGAAGAATGTCGCAGCCCGCCACGATCTCCGCCTGGGGCAGATGCTGGAAGGCGGCGATGTGGGACCGGGAGATGTTTCCGGTGCCCAGAATGGCCACGCGGAGCCGTTGAGGAGCGTAGATGCGAGGGGCCATGGAGGAGAGGGGGGAGAGGAGGGGGATTAGCGGATGGGGATTTCCACGCCGCCCTTCTCGGCGGAGCTGTAGAGTCCGTTGATGATCTTCTGGACGGCCATGCCTTCCTGGCCGTCGGGGCTCAGGGGCGCGCCCAGCCGGATGGCCTGGGAGAAGTGGAAGAGCTTGTTGTAGAAGAACTCGCCCCAGGCGTTGCCCAGGGGCAGGAAGCCTGCCTTGGAGTTCACCATGGTGCCCGCCAGGTCGTGGAAGATGGTGTTGGACTGGAAGTCGTAGCCGCCCTTGGTGCCCATGACCTGCCAGTTGAGATACTCGTCCTGCTCCAAGTGGGCGCAGAAGGAGCTCTCGATCTGCATCAGGGCGCCGGTGTCGAAGCGGACCTGGCCCACGCAGAGGTCCTCCACGGTGTAGGTCTTGTAGTCCCAGTTGGGCCAGCGGGAGACCACCCGGGAGGGCTTGTCCCCCAGGAAGGTCCAGGTGCGGCCGGAGGCGGCCACGGGCCTGGGCTGCCCGATGGCGCAGTGGGCGCTCTCGATCATGTGGACGCCGATGTCGATCATGGGGCCGCCGCCCTGGAGCTCCTTCTGGCCGAAGACGCCCCAGTTGGGCACGCCCCGGCGGCGCATGGCCTGGACTTTCACATAGAGGATGTCCCCCAGCAGCCCTTCCTGGAAGGCTCTCAGGCACATCTGGGTGGAGGGGTGGTAGCGGAACTGGAATCCCACGGCCAGGATCTTGCCGGCCTTCTTGGCGGCGTCGCACATCTTCTGGCACTCCGCGGGATTCATGGCCATGGGCTTCTCCACCATGACATGGCAGCCGGCCTGGAGGGCGGCGATGGTGGCGGGGGCGTGGACCCCGTTGGGGGTGCACACGTCCACGGCGTCCAGCTTCTCCTTCTTCAGCATCTCCCGGTAGTCCTCGTAGACGGCGGCGTTCTGGCAGCCGGGCTGCTGGCGGAACCACTGGAGGCGTTCGGGCTTGATGTCGCACCCGGCCACGATCTGGAATTCCGGGAGGCGCTGATAGGCCTGGATGTGGGCGAGGCTGATGCCGCCCGTGCCGATGAACGCGACGCGGATCTTCTCTTGCTTGGGGGCAGTGACGACAGGGCTCTTGCCGCAGCGTTTGGCAGGGCTTTTCTTGGCGGAAGCAGGCATGACGGGGTGGGGTGAATGAGGAGGGAAAAACGGGAGAATCCGGGGAAGCCTCCGGAAGTGCCGGGAGGAGAATGACGCCAAGGCGCCCCCTGGCCCCGCGTCCCAGTGGGGAGTCGGAGGGGAGGTTTTCCTGGAAATGGCGGGAATATAACCCCCACCCATGGTTTGGCCTCGCCCGAAAGCGGTTTTCTTGCCGAATGGCAATCCGCGGACAGGAAAAAATCCCCGGGGAAAATCCCGCCGGGCCCCTCCGGGGGAAGGCGGTCACTCCTCGGGGCTTCGCTCCGGGGGAAGCGGGCGTTTCTGGCCGTCGGGCCCCACGTTGCACATGGTGACCCGGGTCTGGAACACCTGGCGCTGGGCGCCCGTGGGAAGCTCCGTGGCGGTGACGGTGACCAGGTAGGTGACGGAGGTGCGCCCGGTCTTGACCCGCTCCAGGTGGAAGTTCAGGATGGAGCTGTCCGAGACGCTCTCCTCGAAGGAGGCCGCCTCCATGGCGCGGGTGACGAAGTGGGCGCTGGGAAACTCCTCCGTGGCGGCGATGAAGGCGTATTCGTCCACCCAGAGGAGCATGTATCCCCCGAAGAGGCAGTGGTTGTGGTTGAGGTGCTCGGTGCGCACCAGGGTTTTGAAATCCATGGCCATGGGGGGTGGGGTCAGCAGAGATGGAGATTGCATTCCTGGCAGACGCTGTGGGAGAGGGGTCTGCCCTCCTGGAACTCCCGGATGTTCTCCAGGGTGGTCCGGGCGATGCTCGCCAGGGCCTCGTGGGTCAGGAAGGCCTGGTGGCTGGTGAGCACCACGTTGGGGAAGGTGAGCAGCCGCGCCAGGACGTCGTCCCGTATGATGCGGGAGGAGCGGTCCTCGAAGAAATACCCGGCCTCCTCCTCGTAGACGTCCAGGCCGGCGCCGCCCACCCGTCCGGTCTTGAGGGCCTGGATCAGGGCCTGGGTGTGAATCAGCTTGCCCCGGCTGGTGTTCACCAGAAGGACCCCGGGTTTCATCTGCTTCAGGGTCTCCCGGTTGACGAGGTGGGTGTTCTCCGGGGTGAGGGGGCAGTGGAGGGAGATCACGTCGGATTGCCGGAGGAGCTCCTCCAGCGTGGTGTATTCCCCGCCGGTCTCCCGGGCGAGCCCGGGCTGGGGGAAGGGGTCGGAGAAGAGGAGGCGCACGCCGAAGCCCGTCATGAGCCGGGCGAAGGCCTGGCCGATCCTGCCGGTGCCCACCAGCCCTACGGTCTTCCCGTGGAGCACCATCCCCTGCAATCCGTCCAGGGAGAAGTTGCCCTCCCGCACCCGGGTGTAGGCCCGGTGCAGCCTCCGGTTGACGCACAGCAGCAGGGCCAAGGTGAATTCGGCGACGGCCTGGGGAGAGTAGCCGGGCACCCGCACCACCTGCATCTTGCCGCAGGCCGCCCGGAGATCCACGTTGTTGAAGCCGGCGCATCGCATGGCCAGCAGCCGGGTCCCGCCCCGGGCGAGAATCTCCAGGGTCCTGGCCTGGAGATCGTCGTTGACAAAGGCGCAGACCACGGGGCAGCCCTCCGCCAGACGGGCCGTGGCCGGCGTGAGACGTTCCTCCCGGAAATCCAGGGTCAAGCCGGGATAGGCGCCCGCCAGGGTCTGGAAGGCCCGGCGCTCGTAGGGCTTGGTGTCGAAGAAGGCAATCTTCATGGGGTACCTCCTTGGAGTTGCCGGCGCGCTTCCCGCGCAGGGGCGGGGGGCGCGCCGGGTTGGCCACGCACGGAAAGAACGGGTCGGACGACCGCCCTTCCCAAAGGGAAGGACGACGTTGCCCGTAATGTAGCCCCCGGCGACCACCCTGCCGGTCTCCCCAGGGAGGACGCGGAAGGCGGCGGCAGACGCCGCGCGGGTGCCGCGGGGGCGGTGGTCTTTTCGGGGGGAAAATCCTGTTGGGGAGGGCGGGGAAGAGGGTCTTCCCCCTTGGGGGAGGGCTATATTAACCTGTTTACTCCCGGAGGGCCGGAACGGACATTCCCCGGGGAAGGGGAGGCGCCCTGGCGAGGGCATCCCCTTTCCCCTGCTTCCTGCGGATGCGGGAGAAGCCGGGAGGCGGCGGCCCCTCCCTGTCGGGCGGCCGTTTTGGAAACATTCTTGAGGAAAGAGAGATAAGGAAGAAAAATATGGCGTCGGAAGAAAACAAGACTCCCTACCATTTCACGGTCCGCGCGGAGCTGATTATGGACCGGGCGAAGAACATGGCCAGGACGTACGGGATGGAGTACGTGGGGGTGGAGCATCTGCTCATGGCCCTCCTCAGCGACTCCACCGGACTCACGAGGAATTTCCTGGACCGGGCAAAGGTGGACCGGGAGGCGCTGATCAACGAGCTGCGGGCGGAGCTCCTTCGCAAGGACGGGGAGCGCCCCGCTCCTCCCGCCCCGCCGGATGCCTCCCGTCCCCTGGTCTTCACCGCCCGCCTGGAGAAGGTGCTGGCCCTGGCCATGCAGCAGGCGGCAAGCCTGCGCCTCCCCTTCATCGGCATCGAGCATCTTTTCCTCGCCATCCTCAACGAGGGGGGCGGGGCGGCCGCGGAGGTTCTGGGCCGCCACGGCGTGACCTACGACGACTTCCGGAAGTGGGTCTACCAGACCCTGGATCCCCGCTACGTTCCCGAGGACACGGCGAACGAGGTGGAGAAGCAGGAAAAGCCCCGGGAGGATTCCTCCGACACCCCGCCGGAGGAGGGCGAGGAGGAGGAGACCGTGGAGGAGCAGAACCCCCGGAGGCGCCATGGCCTGCAGGGCCAGGAGAACGCCGGGGATGAAGCCATGCCCCGGGGCCGGGGCGGCAGGGAACGCCTGAATTCCCTGCGGGCCTACGGCAGGGATCTCACCGAGCTGGCCCGCCAGGGCAAGCTGGACCCCGTGGTGGGGCGCTCCGCGGAAATCGAGCGGGTGATTCAGATTCTCAGCCGGCGCACCAAGAACAATCCGGTCCTCATCGGCGAGGCCGGCGTGGGCAAGACCGCCATCGTGGAGGGGCTGGCCCAGGCCATCGTGGAGGGAAAGGTGCCCGAGAATCTCACCCATTCCTCGGTGATCGCCCTGGACCTGACCCTGCTGGTGGCCGGCACCAAGTTCCGGGGACAGTTCGAGGAACGCCTGAAGGCCGTGCTGAAGGAGACCCAGGAGGCCGGCAACATCATCCTCTTCATCGACGAGATCCACACCATGGTGGGGGCGGGCTCCGGCGAGGGCACCATGGACGCCGCCAACATCATGAAGCCGGCCCTCTCCCGGGGCGAGGTCCAGGCCATCGGCGCCACCACCATGGGGGAATACCGGAAGAGCATCGAGAAGGATTCCGCTCTGGAACGCCGCTTCCAGTCGGTGCTGGTGAATCCTCCCTCCGCGGAGGAGACGGTCCGGATCCTGGAGGGCCTGAAGGCCAAATACGAGGAATACCACGGGGTGACCTATCCCGAGGAGACCGTGCGCCTGGCCGTGAAGCTGGCGGACCGCTACATCCCCTCCCGCTTCTTCCCCGACAAGGCCATCGACGTGCTGGACGAGGCGGGCGCCCGGTACCGCATCCGCTTCCAGCGGAAGATGCCGGATTTCTCCGAGCTGGACAAGCAGATCCAGCAGTGCGGAAGGGAGACGATGGAGGCCGCCCTCAAGAACGATTTCGAGCAGGCCGCCCAGTGCCGCACCCGCCAGATCGCCATCGAGAAGCAGAAGAAGGAGCTCCTCCAGCAGTGGCAGGAGGCCGACGCCAAGAACCGCCGCGTCCTGGAACCCGAGGACGTGCGGGCCGTGGTCTCCTCCATGACCGGGATCCCCCTCACCCGGGTGGAGGAAAAGGAGAACCGACGCATCCTGAAGATGGAGGACGACCTGCGGAAGGCCATCATCGGGCAGGACGAGGCCATCCACGCCGTCTGCCGGGCCCTGCGCCGCTCCCGGGCGGATCTCCGGGACCCCCGCCGCCCCATCGGCAGCTTCCTCTTCCTGGGACCCACCGGCGTGGGCAAGACCTATCTGGCCAAAAAGCTGGCGGAGGCCATGTTCGGGGACGCCGAGGCCCTGATCCGCATCGACATGTCCGAATACATGGACAAATTCAATGTCTCCCGCCTGGTGGGCGCCCCGCCGGGATACGTGGGCTACGAGGAAGGGGGACAGCTGACGGAGAAGATCCGCCGGCGCCCCTACAGCGTGGTGCTGCTGGACGAGCTGGAGAAGGCCCATCCGGATGTGAGCAACATCCTCCTCCAGATCTTCGAGGAGGGACAGCTCACCGACGGCCTGGGAAGGACCGTCTCCTTCCGCAACGCCATCATCGTGATGACCTCCAATGCCGGCGCCCAGCGCTTCTCCCGTCCCTCCAGCCTGGGATTCGGGGGCGGCGACGCCGCCCAGGAGGAATCCGGGATGCGGGACCGGATCCTGGAGATCGCCCGGAAGACCTTCCGCCCCGAATTTCTGAACCGGCTGGACGAGATGGTGGTCTTCCGCGGCCTGCAGCGGGAGGACATCCGCCGGGTCATCGACCTGGAGGTGGAGGTGATCTCCCGCCGCCTGGCGGCCCGGGGCCGGGAACTGACCTTCACCCCCCAGGCCCAGGAACTGCTGCTGGACCGCGCCTACAGCACGGAGTTCGGCGCCCGGGAAGTGCGGAGGGTGATGGAACAGCTGGTGGAAAATCCCCTCGCCGACCAGATCCTCCAGCAGAAGGAAGGGGAGGAGGCCCAGAAGATTCTGGTCACCGTCGCCCCCGAGGGCGGCCGCCTGGATTTCCGCTTCCTCTCCGGGGAGGAGGCCGAGGACGACGCCCAGGCCCGGGAGGAGGATTCCCTGAAAGACGCCCCCGCGGCGGAGGAGGGGGAGGACACCGGGTCGGAAACCTCCTCCCCCGCCCGGAGAAGAGCCCGTCGCAAGACCACCAGCCGCCGCCCTTCGCCTGGTGACATAACTCCTTAATTACAAATCACTTACGCATATATGGACAGCCGCCCCGGCGACGCGTCCGTCCGTGCGTGCCCTTCCGGAGCCCCCATGCCCTTCCAATTTCTCGTTCGCCATCATGGAGACGGTGACCTGGCCTCCCTCTTTGCCCGGGGGAAGTGCCGGGAGGCCGATTCCCTGCCTCTGGCGCTGGGGGCGAAGGAGGGATTGCCGGAGGGCGCCGCCCTGACCTTCCGGGAGGAGGGAGGGGGCATTGTGGTGGAGAACGGGGGTGTGGAGCCCGTCCAGGTGGAGGGGCAGTCCCTTCCCGCCGGCGCGTCCCGTCGTCTTTCCCTGGGGGGCGCGGTGGTGGCGGGCGAGCGGGAGGTGCGCCTGTATCGCCTCCACGGGCGTCCCGGCACCTCCTGGGTGGCCAACGCCCTGGGGATTGTGGCCCTGGCGGGCGTGGTCCTGTCCTTGTTTCTGGAGGCGGGGGTGTGCCTGGGGCTGGGAGGCGTTCTGATGCGGAGCCCCGCGGTGCTGCGCCAGCAGGAGAGCCAGGCCCTGACCAGCCGCGTGGATCAACTGCGCCGGCGCCTCCGCAGCCGGGAGACCCAGGCCAGGCTGGAAAAAGACCCCCTGGCCTCCGCCTACCTGGACGCCCTCCAGGAGGAGATGGAGCGGAGGGTCGCCTATCTTCGCCGCTATGGAGATCGACTGACTTCCGGGGAACGAAAGGCCCAGATGGAGAATCTGAACCGGCTGGACCAGTTCCTGGACCAGCTGGAGGCAAATCCCTCCCTGACACCCCCTCCCGCCTCCGTGGAGGTGGACGACCCCGTCCGCGCCCTGATTGAAACCCCCTAGAGGAAGGACGCCATCCTTATGAACCGAACTCTGTTGGACATCCTGAAACGACTGCCCCGCTGCCGTGTCGCCGTGGTGGGGGACCTGATGCTGGACCGCTATCTGTGGGGCCAGGCCACCCGCATCTCCCAGGAGGCTCCCGTGCCCGTGGTGCTGGTGAAGAAGGAGAACCATGTCCCCGGCGGGGCGGCGAACGTGGCGCGGAACGTCCTCTCCCTGGGCGGCAAGGTCTCGGTCTATGGCTGCCTGGGGGATGACGAGGAAGGGCGGAATCTGGGCGCCCTGCTGAAGGAGGCGGGGGCGGAGACCCAGGGGGTGGTGACCATCCCCGGGGGTCACACCACGGTGAAGACCCGGGTGCTGGCGGGAACCCAGCAGGTGGTCCGGGTGGACCGGGAGAATCCCGGGGAGATCCAGGCGGAGGTCCGGGAGAGGATTCTGCAGGCCCTGGAGAAGGATCTTTCCTCCGGCAAGGTGGATGCCCTGGTGATGGAGGACTACGCCAAGGGAATCTTCACCCGGGAGTTCATGGCGCGGGTGGCGGAGCTGGCCCGGAGCCGGCAGGTGATGTCCACCCTGGACCCCCATCCCTCCCATCCCTTTGACGTGGATGGCCTTACCCTGATGACCCCCAACCGCATGGAGGCCTTCGCCCTGGCGGAGATGCCCTATGCGCCGGGCATCGGGGATCCCCTCCACGACGCGGCCCTGGCCAAGGTGGGCCGCGTGCTGCTGCAGCGCTGGCGCAGCGAGCTGCTGCTGATCACCCTGGGCGCGGAGGGCATGGCCCTGTTCCGTCCCGGCGTGGCGGAGCCCATGGTGATTCCCACCCGGGCGCGCCAGGTCTTCGACGTCTCCGGGGCGGGGGACACGGTGATGGCCACCATGACCCTGGCCATCTGCGCCGGCGCCTCCCATTCCCTGGCGGCCTCCCTGGCCAACGAGGCCGCGGGCATCGTGGTGGGCTATGTGGGCACCCGCGCCATCGACGCCGCGGAGCTGGCCCAGGTCCTGAAGGAGCAGGCGTAGGCCATGGAGACGGAGAAAACCCTTCGGCTGGCTCCCCGGCGGGAAGCCTCGGTGCTGCGCCGCCATCCCTGGATCTTCTCCGGGGCGGTGCAGAGCGTGACGGGGGACCCCGCCTCCGGAGAGACGGTGGCGGTGCGCGGCTCCTCGGGGGAATTCCTGGCCTGGGCCTCCTACTCCCCCCACTCCCAGATCCGGGCGCGGATCTGGACCTTCGACCCGGAGGAGAAGGTGGACGCCGCCTTCTTCCGGCGCCGCATCCAGAAAGCCTACGAATATCGCCTGGGCCTGGGCTTCCGGCTGGGAGACGCCTTCCGGCTGCTCCACGGCGAGGCGGATGGCCTTCCCGGCGTGGTGGTGGACCAATACGGACCCTATCTTTCCTGCCAGTTCCTCTCGGCGGGAGCGGAGGCCTGGAGACGGGCCCTGGTGGACGCCCTGGCCGCCCTGCCGGGCGTCCGGGGCGTCTACGAGCGCTCCGAGGCCGAGGCCCGTCTGCGGGAGGGACTCCCCCTGGCGGATGGCCTCCTGCGGGGCGAGGAGCCTCCCCCGGATTTCACCATCCGGGAAAAGGGGGTGGTCTACCGGATGGACATGCCGGGCGGCCACAAGACCGGATTCTACCTGGACCAGCGGGACAACCGCCTGGCCGTGGACTCCCTGGCCTCCGGCGCCTCCGTCCTGGACTGCTGCTGCTACAGCGGCGCCTTCGGCATCCGCTCCGCCCTGGCCGGCGCCAGGGAGGTCACCTTCCTGGACGACGCCCCCGCCGCCCTGGCCCTGGCGCAGGAGAATTGCCGGCTCAACGGCCTGGAGGGGGATGCCCGCCTCGCCTTCCAGCGGGGAGACATGTTCACCCAGCTGCGGAAATACCGGGATTCCCGCCGCTCCTTCGACCTGATTGTCCTGGATCCCCCGAAATTCGCCTCCACCCAGGGCAGGCTCCAGCGTGCCGCCCGGGGCTACAAGGATGTGAATCTCCTGGGGTGCAAGCTGCTGAATCCCGGCGGGACCCTTCTGACCTTCTCCTGCAGCGCCGCCATGACCCCGGAGTTCTTCCAGACCGTGGTGGCGGAGGCGCTGACCGATTCCGGGCGCTCCGCCCGGGTGGTGCGCACCTTCACCCAGGCCCCGGATCACCCCATGGCCCTGAATTTCCCCGAGGGACGCTATCTCACGGGGTTGGAATTGCGGATGGATTGACCGCCGACCCTTGCCGGCGGGATGCCGGAGCCTCCCCGCTCCCGCCTTCCTGCCTTCGCCTATGCCCCTTCCCAGTCTCCAAATCGTCCAAGTGCCCAGCCAGAACCTGAGCCAGAGGCAAAGCCTCAGCCAGCAGCAGGTTCTCAGCCAGCAGCAGCTCATGGGGGTGAAGCTGCTGGCCATGCCGGAATTGGCGTTGCGCGCGGAGATCCGGCAGAAGCTGCAGCAGAATGTGATGCTGTCGGAGGTGCCTCTGGAACAGGCTGTGCTGGAGAGCCAGCTGGAGCCGCCCCCTCCCCAGGAAAATCCGTGGGACGGGGACGGAAAGGAATATTGGGAGGAGATGATGGTCCGCTCCGTGGAATCCCCCGCCCCCCAGCGGGAGGAACGCATGGAACGGCTCTCCGGGGGCGCGGAGGGCGCGGAGAACGAGAGCTGGGACCGGGATTTCCCCTACGAGGAACGGGGGGAGTTCCGGAATCCGGACGAGGAGGAATGGCGCCAGCACAGGATGGAGTCCCTGACCCGGGAGCCCTCCTATGCGGAAAAGCTGAAGAAGGCCTGCGCCGAATGTCTCTGGGGCGTCCCCGAAAAGCTCCTGGAGCTCTGCCGGGGATTGTGCGACGCCATCTCCCCCCAGGGCATCCTGGAGGGCACCGAGGAGGAATTGTGCCGAAGCCTGGACACCACCCCCGCGCTGCTGCGGAAGGCCATCCGGCTCTTCCAGGAGCGCATGGAGCCCGCGGGCATTGGCGGGCGCACGGCGGGGGAGTGCCTCATGCTGCAGTTGGCGCGCCTGGGTCGGAAGGAGAGCCGGGAGGGGCAGGTGCTGGCATTGCTGGACCAGGGCAGGTCTCCCCGGGAGATCGGGGAGATTCTTTCCTGCTCCGAGGAGGAGGTCCGGGAGTCCATGGAGTGGCTGGCCGGGCATCTGAAGCGGAACCCCCTGGAGGAATACGGGGAGAGCGCCCGCTATGTGGTGCCCGACGTGGTGCTGCGCATCGGAAAGGATGGCCGCTTCTTCTTCGAGAGCTGCCGCCGCTCCCAGCTGGCCTTGGACGGAGAGCATCTCCTGATGCTGGAGCATGGCGCCGTCCCCCGGGGCCGCGGAAAGACCGCCCCGCTGGACAAGGAGACGGAAAAGTATCTCCGGGACAAGCTCCAGGAGGCCAATGACTTCATTTTCGGCGTGGAACGGCGGGAGGAGACCATCCTCCTGGTTGCCAGGAAGATCCTGGAGAAACAATACGACTACTTCGAGAGCCGGGGGGACGAGAGGAGGCTGAAGCCCCTCACCCAGGAGAGCCTGGCACGGGAGCTCAAAATCGCCGGAAGCACCATCTCCCGGGCCGTCAACGAGAAGTATATGGAGACCCCCTGGGGCGTGCTGGAGTTCAGCCGATTCTTCCCCTCCGGCGGCGTCAGCATGAAGGTGCGGGACGCCTCCGGACAGGAGGTGGAGACCAATGTGACGCGCCAATATGTGACGGAGAAGATCCAGGAGATCGTCCAGGGAGAGAATCCCGGGAAGCCTCTCTCCGACGACAAAATCGCGGAGCTCCTGAAGGAGCGGGGCATCCTGGTGGCCCGACGCACCGTGAGAAAATACCGGGACGAGGCGGGAATCCCCTCCTCCAGCGAACGCAGGAGCCGCAGCTGAATGGCCTGCCTCCTCCCCGGAATCCACGGATTCTCCCCCGGCGCCGTCCAGGGAAAACCCTGCGCCCTGCTCACCAACGACGCCGCCAGGGACGCCCGGGGACGCCGGACCGTGGACTGCCTCCGGGAGATGGGGGTGGAGGTGACCTTGCTGCTCTCCCCGGAGCATGGCCTGGCGGGAACGGCCCAGGCAGGGGAGGGCGTGGGGGATGGACGGGACGCGGCCACCGGGCTCCCGGTGGTCAGCCTCTACGGCCGCCGCAGGGAAGTCCCCCCCGAACTCTGGCGGAATTTCTATATTATGATCTTCGATCTCCCGGACGTGGGCGTGCGTTATTTCACCTACGCCGACACCATTCTCCGGGTGATGGAGGAATGTGCCCGCCGGGGGCGTCCCGCCATCCTGCTGGACCGTCCCAATCCCCTGGGTGCGGAGCGGGAGGGGCCCCTGCTGGAGCCGGAATTGCGTTCCGACGTGGGGTGCGCCGGCGTCCCGGTGCGCCACGGCCTGACCCTGGGGGAGCTTCTCCGCTTCGCCGCCCGGGAGCGGGGCTTCCTCTCCTCCCTGGCGTTCCAGGTGGTGCCTTCGGTGCGTCTTCCCTCCTGTCCTCCGGAGCCCCTCTTCCCGGACTTCGGGACGCCCTGGCGGCGTCCCTCCCCCAATCTTCCCTCCTTCGAGGCCCTGTGCTGCTATCCCGGCACCTGCCTGTTCGAGGGCACCAACCTTTCGGAGGGCCGGGGCACGGAAGCCCCCTTCCAGCTGGTGGGCGCCCCGTTTCTGGAGGGGGAGGCGGTGCTGGAGCTCCTGGGGCGCCGGGAGTATCCGGGGCTTCGCCTCTCCCCGGCGCGTTTCGCGCCCCGGGCCAGCAAGCACCAGGGCTGCTCCTGCGGAGGCGTGCGCTTCGAGGTGACGGACCCCCGGCAATGCCGCTCCTTCGGGGCGGCCCTGGAGGTCCTGGACGCGGTGCGCCGCCTCCATCCCCGGGAACTGGTCTTCCTGCCGGAGCATTTCGATCATCTCCTGGGCTCCCGGGCCTATCGCCTGGGCCGGGAATCCTGCCAGGAACTCCTGGCGCGCGCCTCCCGCCAAAGCCGGGAGTTCCTCCCGTAGGCCCTTTCCCGATTCCCCCCCTCGTCCGGGGCAGGGGAATCCACCACACGAAGTTTTGCTGAAGAACATGAAGTCACTGCATGCCGCATTGGATACCTCCTGGGGCTTCTCCCTCGCCCTGGAGGAGGAACCGGGACAACTTCTTCTCCGGGAGCAGCTGACCGCCGTGGGGCGGGAGAGCGACCGCCTCCTGATTCCCTGGCTGGTCCAGTGCCTGGAGAAGGCGGGAGCCGCCCTTCAGGAGGTGAAGCGGTGGACCCTGGGCATCGGCCCCGGCTCCTTCGCCGGATTGCGCTGCGGCATCGCCGCCGCCAAGGGAGCCGCCCTGGCCAGCGGCGCCGTCCTCCGCGGCGTCCCCTCCGCTTACGCCCTGGCGCGGGCGGTGCCGGGGGAGCCCTCCTCCGTGGGCGTCCTCCATGACGGCCGCTGCGGAGAGGTCCTGTTGACCCGTTTCCTCCGGCAGGAGGGGGGAATCCTCCGGATGCAGGGAGAGCCCGCCCCCTGGAAACCCGCCCAGCTGGAGGAACCGGAAAGACTCTGCCAGGCCTACGGCCTCCTTCAGCCGGAACTGGCGGACTTCTGCCCCGCCTCCCTCCGGGAGCGGATCTCCGTCTTGCCTCGACTTCCCGCGGAAGAACTTCTGCAGGCGCCGGAATCCCTCTATCCCTGGCCCCGGGACCTTCAGGAGCAGGAGCGCTCCGTGGAACCCCTCTACGTCCGGCAGGCGGTCTTCGTGAAGCCCGCCGCCCTGCGCACCCCTCTCTGATTCCCATATATTTTCCCACCGTCCCCCGTCTCTCCACGTCCCTCCTTCCTTGGGAGTCCTCACGATGATGCACAAACGAATCTTTCTCCTGAGCCTGTTCCTCGCCGTCCTTTGCGGCGCCGGGGAAGTCGCGTTGAACGGAACCTTCCAGAACCTCGACAGCCAGGGCATTCCCAAGGGCTGGATGCGGAACACCTGGGTCGGCTACGAGCCTGCCTGCACCCTGGAGACCATCCTCGGCGGCGGCATGGAGGGGAACTCCTTCAGGATGACCAATATCCAGAGCGCCCGGGGCGCCGCCTTCAACACCACCTTCTATCCCGCCCAGTGCGGCGACACCCTCCAGCTGCGCTTCCGCGCCCGGGGCTCCGGCTCCGGCTCCGTCTCCCTCTATTTCAGGACCACCACGGGGGAATGGAACTTCCAGTCTCCCCAGATCGAGACCTTCACCGTGGGAGAGAACTGGAGAAACTACAACATCGCCCTGAAGGTCTACAACGGAAAGGCCGGCGAGACCGGCTTCTTCGATCTCTCCGTCGAGATGACCAAGGGCAGCGAACTGGAGATCTCCGACTTCCATGTGGAGCAGACCTCCTCCCCCTATCTGGGAAGCGAACCCTTCCCCGAACGCTGGACTCTCTTCGGACCCGTGGACGAGGCTTTCCAGCCGGATCTCGCCTCCCTGGAGGACATCCCCGCCGAGCTGGACGGAAAGGAGGGGACGGTCGTTCGCCTGAATGCCCATACCCTGGATTTCGCCAAGCTCTTCGGCCCCGGGGAACGCAAGGTGGGCTGGGCCTTCGCCGTGCTGGACTCCCCCATCGAATGCGGATACACCATCGGCGCCGCCGCCGACTGGTGGATGGAATACTATGTGAATGGGGAAAAGGTCCTGGACACCACGGAGACGGGCAATGTGGAATACCCCTTCGAAATCTGGAACCACGTCTTTGACGTGGCGCTGAAGAAGGGACGCAACGTGCTGGCGGTGAAGGTGAAGACCGGCTCCACCAGCTCCGTCCTGATGACGGGCGGCCCCCTGGAATTGGCGGACCGCACCGTCCGGCTGAAGCTCTCCAAGATGGATTGGCTGGAATCCTTCGACGGCGACAGCCTGGGCTGCACCGGGGAGCCGGAGCGCATCCAGGCCTATCCCACCCCCGGACTGCTCACCCTGACGGGACAGGCCATCTTCCGCACCCGGGACACTCTGGACATCACCCCTGTGAACGCCTCCCTCTTCCCGCTGCCCGCGGACAAGGTCTACTACCGTTCCGTGGCGGTGCGGATCCAGGAATTCCCGGAGTCCGCGGAGTCCACGCTGGCCCTGCAGCTCCAGGAGGTGGACGGATGCCGCCTCGCCCTGGAGGTGAAGAGCATTCCCGGACAGGAGGAGCTGGAGCTGGCCCTGGTGCAGGACGGCCAGACCTTGGCCACCCGGACGATGCCCAAGGCGTCCCTCCCCGCGGATTTCCTCTTTGGCGTCAATGCGGGGGGGCGCGTCTCCGCCAATGCGAACAGCCTCTCCGACGGCTCCCAGCTCTCCTTCTCCCTGGATTCCATCTTCGGACAGGCCAACTCCGGACAGATCGCTCCCGCCCTGGTGCTCACCGCCGCCGCCCAGACGGCCCAGGTCACCGTGGACAACTTCGCCGTGGGCCTGGCGGTGGAGCAGGGCGGCGTCAGCCCCGTCCCCTACAAGGTGAATCCCCGAAAGACCTTCGACCCCGAGGAAGAGGGTTGGGAATTGGTCTACGCCGATGAGTTCGACGGAGAGGAGCTGGACATGGAGGAGTGGGTTCACTCCTGGAGCAGCCTGCCCGAGAGGGTGAGCGTCCATGACGGCAGCCTGGAGATCCGGACGGACTGGGACGCCGGCCACACCACCCTGCGGACCGGCGCCATCAAGAGCAAACGCTTCTTCCAATACGGCTACTTCGAGGCACGATGCAAATTCCGCCAGGAACCCGGATGGTGGTCCGCCTTCTGGCTCTACGGCGCCTCCAACGCCAACCCCTTCTACGACGGCTTCGAAATCGATGTCTACGAGGACTACTACCTCACCCGCCCCGATGAAAACGGAAAGCCCTATCCCGGCTCCCCCGCCTTCCGCAGCGTCCTGGACCATAATCTCCACGTCTACTGCGGCGAAACCCTGAAGAGCTGGAACTACAACTCCCCGAAAGCGGATTTCATGGACGGATTCCATCGCATCGGCGTCATCTGGACCCCCTTCGAAATCTCCTACTATCTGGACGGCAAGCTGATCAAGAGCAGCTCCAACCACAGCCCCTATGACAGCGTCACCTTCGACGCCTTCTACCACTGCGCCGGCATGAGCCCCCTCCAGCTCATCCTCAGCGGACAGGTGAAGCCCTCCGCGGGACGCGCCGAATACGGCAACTATCCGGAAAGCTTCTACACCGACTACGTCCGGGTCTACGCCCTGCCGCGCTCCGAGTATCCCAAGGTGGAATGGAGTTCCACCCCGGAGGGCAGCCAGGCAAAATACGGGGACTCCCTCTCCTTCTCCGCCAGCGTGGAGCCGGGCGACAGCCCCGTCATGGCCGCCTATCTCTTCGACAGCGGCTACCTCCTGGACTACAAGACCGAACCTCCCTACGATTTCCAGGTCTCCCTGACCAACGAATACTACAACATCACCGACTACACCCGCCCGGGCCGCCAGAGCGTCGTCCCCAAGTTCGAGGAGAACTTCCACTGCTACAGCGTCTTCGTCCAGGACGAGAAGGGAAACATCGCCCATACCCGCCCCTTCGTTCTGGCCAACATCATCCCCGCCAGCCAGGGCAGGGAGAGCACCCCCTATGGCGGCGCTCCCCAGGTCATTCCCGGCACCCTGAAGCTGGGGGACTACGACGAGGGCGGCCAGCGGGTGGCCTATCTGGACACCACCCCCGGCAACAACTTCCAGAAGGAAAATCCCCTGCGGGAAGGGGATGTGGATGTGGGCAGGGATGGCACCATCGGATTCGTCCAGATGGGCGAGTGGATCAAGTACACCGTGGATGTCCAGGAGCCTGGAAAGTACGCCGCCACCCTCGATTATGGCACCCCCATCCCCTACGATGAACAAATCTTCCTGTTCATCGACGACCAGCCCCGGGAGGCGGGAGTCTTCACGCTCCGGAGCCAAGGGGCCGTGAACCATACCCTGGACAAGGCCACCACCATCACCATGGAACTCCCCGCCGGACGCCACGTCCTGAAGATGGTGTTCCTGGCCGCCGCCAACGTTCGCACCATCCAATTCGAAAAACTCTCCGAGTAATCGACCCGTCCCCCCCCTCGGAATCCTGCCTCCCCGGGGGGAAATTTTTTTCTCGCATTTGCCAGGGGGGGATCGTTTCGTCGCAGGGTTCTACTGCAGGAATGGCCCCTTTCCCTTGCGCGCTGAAGGATTCGTTCCC
>JBJEVT010000040.1:0-29737 GCA_051884615.1 Oligosphaeraceae bacterium | reverse complement strand
AAATATGAACCTGCCCCCCCAGGGAACGGCCTCTTCTTCCCAAAGCCATCAAGGACAACTTGCGAGTTCTTCCTCTCATCATTCCCAGAGTTCCAACACGCAAAGTTCCCTTCAGGCCTCTCTCTCCTCCCCCAGTTCCTCTGCTTCGGGGAATCAGACCCCGCACAAAAAAACTGGCACTCCCCCGAAGAAAGCCCCCCAGGGGGGATGGATGAATGCCGTCCAATCCTCCTCCCCTTCTTCTTCCTCCTCTGAAACCCTGAAGGTCTTCGACAACCGGGGCATCCCCCTGGAATTGGGAGAGAAGGACATCCTCGCCTCCGGTGGCGAGGGCACCGCTTACACCCTTCCAATCTCTCCCAATTATCTGGTGAAGGTCTACAAGGAAAAGACACGGCAGGACACCCAGAAGATGCGGGAAAGGCAACAACGCATCAAGGCCATGATAAACCTCACTTCCTGCCTTGGAAAGAACTATCTCGCCTGGCCGCAGATGGATGTGAGGAACGCCAGGAAAGAAACCATCGGGTTCCTCATGCGGAAAGTCGAAGGCAAATCCTTCCGGCTCTTCCAAGGGGGTCCCGCCGCCATCCAGAAGGCATTCCCCTCCTGGACCCGGAAGGAACTGGCCCTCACGGCTCTGGACTTCATCCAGAAAGTCCGCTTCCTGGCATCCCAAGGCATCCTCATCAATGACTTCAATCCCGCCAACTTCCTGGTGAACGAGCAATGCCAGGTGAGTTTCATCGACTGCGACAGCTACCAGGTCCCCGGGGAAAATGGCGCGCCCCTACTCACCCATACCTACTTCCCCGCCTTCGCCGCCCCGGAGCTTCTGAACACTCCCTGCCTGCTCAAGGTCCCCCGCACTCTCCATCAAGTTGAGTTCTGCGCGGCTCAGATTGTCTTCCTTCTTATCATGTGCGGCCTCCATCCCTATAGCTACTGCGATCCCAAACACCCCGGAGGAACCCTCGAGGAAAATCTCCAGAAGGGACGCTGCCCCCTGCGCCCCCCCACGCCGAAGAACCCCTTCCCCACCCCCAAGTTTCCTCAGGGGAATTGGGGCAACCTTTGGGATTCCCTGAATGACGAATTGAAGGCGGCCTTTACCTCAACCTTCCTCACGGGACACGCAAATCCTCAGGCCAGGATTCCTCTAAACACCCTGGAGAAAGCCGTTTCCACCTACTGCACCCAGGTCAAGAAAAAGCCAAAGTCGGCCCACTTCATGCCTCCCATCCAGCAAAAATGCGCATAGCGCCTCACCCTGCTCCCCAGAAACCAAACGCCCTCTAAACCCAGGAGACCATCCCATGAACCACCAGAACGCAAGCCAGATGGAACGGCGAATTCCGTCCCAGGAAAGCGACCTCTCGGAAGGCCTTAGCATTGGCAATGTCATCTGCATGCTTTCCGTAGCCTTCTTCCTCCTGCTCTCTCATTTTCTCTCCTTTCTCCTGCTCCCCCTCCTTGGTATCACTCTCCTATATCTCCTCGCCATCCACCGGAAGAGGGCTTTTCCCCTCCTGGGGAAGGGGATTTCCACAATCTGCAAATCTTTCTACGCCGCAGTCTGCTTTGTCGCATCCTGGTTGCGCAAAAAGACCAACAGCCTCCTTGCCTCCCATGCTCCCCCGACCACTTCCAGGGAGGCATCCATGCCTCCCTCTTCCCCACCCTCCTCCCCTTACGGGAAAATCATCCAGCCCCCAAAGCCTTGATCTCCCCAAAACACACCATCCAATCATATAACTCATTATACAACAGAATCTTATTAGACTTTCGGAGCCCTCTGTCCCCCCGAAAAAAAGCTCCATGATGCAAATCCATCATGGAGCCATCCAATGTTCCTTACTCCTTTTGGCTACCTGTATTCTCCCGTTTTGGGATCATAGGGTTGCTGGTGCCCGCCGCCACCGGTCTTGGTGGGGGTTTCCGAGCAACTGGCAGCCATGAACAGGCAGCCGCAAAGAGCCAGCAGAAGAAGAATCCTTCGAATCATCCTTGTTCTCCTTATTCGGGTGTCACTGCACATCTGCCTTCCATTGGCAGAACTTCTACGAACGCACACCCCCGACTACACCCGCCAGGAACATTTCTTACGGGGCTTCCCGAACCACCCCATGCTTCGACCTGCCAAAAATTCTGGCTCATTGCCCAGTTTTTTTCAATGAAATCGGCAAAGCCGCCGGAAATTCCGGCTTTTCCCCCCTTACTTCTCCATGGACATGACAGGAGCATGTCCACTCCATCCCATCCCCTGCCCACCAGGACAGAACTCTAGCCAACCCAACGGCGATAAACAAGAAGGACAGACCATGAGATACATCGACGAAGAAGAAAAGACCTCTGCTCAAAACGCCATTGCCTGCCGCAACATCCACTGTCCCGTCATCCTCGTTCTGGACACTTCCCATAGCATGTGGGGGAATGGCCTGAAGGACATGCAAGCCTCCCTGCATGAGTTCCACCAGACGCTGCAAAGCGAGATGATCCCTCATGCCTGTATCGACATCGCCGCCGTGAGCATGGGGGACAATCTCGGCATGCTGGAGGAATTCACTCCTTTCCCCAACTCCCGTCTGCACATGCTCAACATTCGCCCCAAAGGCAGCACACCCATTGGAGGAGCTTTGGAATTGGCGCTGGGCAGGCTGGAGAAGCAGAAGGAGGCATATCGCACCCAGGGAACCCCCTACGCCACCCCGCACTTGATCCTGCTCTCCGATGGACGGAAATCCTCGGATGACTTCTCCGGCGCCGCCCAAAAGATTCGGAATGCCTGCGCCGCAGGAGAGCTCTTCTGCCGAGTCATCCCCATGGGCTCATCCCCGGACTACGCTGTCCTGACGCAAATCGGCGGGACCAATGTGATCATCCCCCGGGATGGGAAATTGCTCCATGCCTTCGCCGATGTCGGGCGAGATGTCTCCCAGACCTATGTCCAGGAGGCAAGACGCTGCCTCCCCGCCTCCACTCCTTCCAGTGCCGCCCAACCCGCCGCCGCCGCAAGAAAGGACGCTCCCTCCTCAACCACGCCTTCCGCTCCCCATGCCGCTTCCCAGCCCCGGGAGGAGGAGGAGATATACCTGCTGGATGGCACGAATATCATGATGTGGGACAAACTGAACTCCGGCTGCGACCTCCGGCCTCTCCTCTCCCTCACCGAAGAGCTGACCCGCCGAAACAAAAACTTCTACGTCTTCTTCGATGCCTCCACGCCTCACATCCTTCGCAAGGGGAAGCATCCAGAGCAGGAGAAGCTTTTCCATAAACTTCTGCAGGAGCAGTCCAACCAGTTCAAAGAGGTCCCCGCAGGTCGACAGGCCGACAACTTCCTCCTGCAAACGGCCGACAACTATCAGAATGCCCTCATCATCTCCAACGACCGATACCGGGATCACATCCAAGCCCACCCCTGGCTCAAGCAAGCCAAAGAGCAGGGTCGGCTCTTGAAAGGAATGATCGTGGGCAACTCGCTCTGCATTAACGGAGAGAACACCAACTTCACCATACCGCTTCTGGACACGATCACCGCCTAAGCCCCCTCCCTACCCTTTTCCCCTGGATATCCCTATGCTCTTCTTTGCTTTGTTTTTCATTCCCCTCCTCGCCTTTCTCCTCATGTGTTTCTGGCCTTCCCCAGCCGCACCCGGCACCCAGCAAAATCCCTCACATCCCCCCTGTTCTTCCCCACCCGCCAATGGGGGCTCCGCCGGCGCCGCGGCATTCTCGCCGAGCCCCAATACGAATGGCGTGAATCCCGCCCCCGACTCCTCCTCCCAAAGAAGCTCTTCCTGCCATCAAAATCACACTATGCCTGCGAGTTCCACCAGCCCCCAAGGGGGATGGATGAACGCCGTCCAATCCTCCTCCTCCCCTTCTTCTTCCTCCGCTGAAACCCTGAAGGTCTTCGACAACCGGGGCATCCCCCTGGAATTGGGAGAGAAGGACACTCTGGCCTCTGGCGGCGAAGGCACCGTCTACACCTTCCCCCAAAACCCCAAATTTCTAGTGAAGATCTACAAGGAGAAGACACGGCAAGACATCCAGAAGATGCGGGACAGGCAACAACGCATCGAAGACATGTGGGCCCTCTCCTCCTGCCGTCAAGAGAACTACCTGGCCTGGCCGCAGATGTTCGTCTGGAACTCTCGCAAGGAGCTCATCGGATTCGCCATGCGGAAAGTCGAAGGCAAATCCTTCCGGCTCTTCCAAGGGGGGCCCGCCGCCATCCGGAAGGCGTTCCCCTCCTGGAGCCGGAAAGAACTGGCCCTCACGGCTCTGGATTTCGTCCGGAAAGTCCGCTTTCTGGTTTTCCAAGGCGTCCTCATCAATGACTTCAACCCCGCCAACTTCCTGGTGAACGAGAAATGCCAGGTGAGTTTCATCGACTGCGACAGCTACCAGATCCCCGGAGGGAAGGGCGGCCCCCATCTCACCCATACCTACTTCCGCGCCTACGCCGCTCCCGAACTCCTAAACAACCCCAGACTGCTTGAAGCTCCCCGCACCCTCCACCAAGTCGAATTCTCCACGGCCCTGATCGTCTACTCCCTCATGATGTGCGGCCTCCACGCCTACACCTTCTATGCCCCCAACGGCAACCTGAACAGCACGCCAGAGGAAAATCTCCAGAAGGGACGCTGCCCCTTCTCCAAGGGGAGGGCTCCCCAACACCTTTTCTTCCCCCAGGGGAACTGGGATAGGCTTTGGAGCTGGATGAACTACAAGCTCAAGAACGCCATGATTCAAACCTTCTGCGATGGACACCGGAATCCCGAAGCACGGGCAACCCTGGAGGACCTGGAGGAAGCCCTGCAACAATTTGTCCTCATGACTTCCCAAAAGAAATACAACCCACAATACTCCATGCTGGAGCCCACAGAAAAGAAAACGTCCAAATGGCATGGAGCGAACAAAGCAACGTTGTCCCCTCCCGCCAAGTTCGCCACCGCCAACCTCTGACCCTGCCCCGACCTCTCAGCTTTTTCCATTTTCTTCTTTTACCCGCCGGAAATCCGCGCCATTTTCCCCTTATATAGAAGTGGAGAGAAACAAACAAAGCCTCATTTCCATTCCGCTTCCATAACTTCCAATCCCCCCTCATCATTAAGGAGAACCATTATGTACAACTACGCAGTCGACGATACTCTTGATGTCAACAATCCCGCCCCCCGCTGCCCCGTCATCCTTCTTCTGGACACCTCGGGGAGCATGGCAGGCGCCCCCATCCAAGAACTGAACCAGGGGCTGACGCAATTCATCGCCGAAACCGCGGAAGACGAAGCCGCCAGCATGAGTGTGGAACTGGAAGTCATCACCTTCGACTCCTCTGCCTCGGTGTTCATCCCCTTCACGCCCATCAGCAATGTGAACAGGAATCCCGCTCCTCTTAACGCCTGGGGAGCCACCGCCATGGGCGCAGGGTTGAAAATGGCGAGCAAGCATCTGAAGGAACGGAGAAAGGCCTATCAGCAAAAGGGCATCTCCTCCTATAAACCCTGGGTGATTCTCATGACCGATGGCGGACCCAATGAAGACTGGGTGGAGGCCGCCAGGGAGATGCGCACCCTGGGGGAACGAGGAAAAATCCAATATATCGGCATCGAGATCGGAGACTATGCGGATCATGGGACGCTGTGCCAGATTCTTCCCGCCAATCCAGGCCCCGTCAAACTCCAGGGGCTGAAATTCAAGCAGTTCTTCCGGTGGTTGACCGACTCCCTGCGAAGCGTTTCTTCCAGTGCCGTATCCGAAGAGGGCAATGTCCGTCTGGGCCCCATCCAGTCTTGGGCAGACCTGGCGGGAATGTAAGCGGCCACTCCTCTGTCACCCATATACATAAGGAGATTTCACTCTATGACCACTCCTCTTTCCTCTCTTTGGACAGGTTTCGCCGCCTCCATTCCCGGATCCGGCCACATTCGACGGGGCCTCCCCTGCCAAGATGCCTCCGACACGGTCCTCTCCCCACGCCCCGCCCTCATTGTCTGCGATGGCCGGGGCAGTGCCCTCCGTTCCCAAGATGGGGCGCAAGGAGCCATCACCAGCTTCAAAAGTCAGGTTGCCGTCTTCGAGCCCATGCTGGAAAGCATACTGGACCACGACGGAGATACCACCGCCTCCTGGGAAATGTTCTCCCGCATTCTGTATCGCACCCTCATGCAGGTGAAACTTGACCTGGCGGAAAAAGAGAAGCTGCCGGAAAAGGAATTCGACTTCACCGTCGCCCTCGCCATTGTGGGGAGACGGAAAATCGGATGTTTCCAGGTAGGGGATGGTGCCACATGGGTTAGGCCTTCCGTGGCCGACCTGGCCCCGCAGGGTATCTCTGTGCCTAGAAATCAGGTTTATCAAGAGAAAAGTGTGAGACTGATCCTGATTTATCAAGAGAAAAGTGTGAGACTGATCCCGATTTATCAAGAGAAAAGTGTTATATTTCTATTCTACCCTTATGAAGGATAGGAGTTTTTGAAAAATAAGAAGACGAGGAGCAAAAGATGGAACGGAAGATGATGGCCTCCCTTCTTTCCTGGAAGATTTCCCAAGGAAGGAAGCCGCTATTGTTTCAAGGAGCGCGTCAAGTGGGCAAGACTTGGCTTCTGAAGGAGTTTGGGCGATTGCACTATCGCAATGTAGCGTATGTGAACTTTGATCTTACGCCTTCTGCGCGAGGGATTTTTGAAGGTGATTTTGAGCTAGCGGGGATATTGACGCGGCTTCAATTAATTACGGGCCAGTCCATTCTGCCCGGGGAGTCTCTCATCATCTTGGACGAGATACAGGAATCGCCCCGTGCCGTGAGTTGCCTGAAGTATTTTTGTGAATTGGGGCGGGAGTATCATGTGGCGGCAGCGGGGTCATATCTTGGGGTTGCTTCTTTAGAAGGGACAGGATTTCCCGTAGGGAAGGTGAATACGCTGACTCTGCACCCCATGAGTTTTCTTGAATTCTTGGCTGCGTTGGGGGAGGAGGGGCTGGTTCGTTGTCTAGAGCAGAGGGATTGGGTCTCCCTTGCCCTCCTTCGTGAGCGTCTGATCGAGCATTTGCGATATTACCAGATCGTGGGGGGAATGCCGGAGGTTGTGGAGTCCTTTGCCCGGTGGCGAGATTTTTTAGAGGTGCGGAAAATTCAGAAGGGTCTTTTAGCGGAATATGACCGGGACTTTGGGAAACACACACCCCATGGGCTGGTGCCCAATATCCGGATGGTATGGCACTCCATTCCCAGCCAGTTATCCAAGGAGAACAAGAAATACATCCTTTCCCAATTGCACCCCCGCGCCAGGAAGGAAAGCATCGGCCCTGCCATCCAATGGCTTTGCGATGCTGGACTCCTCACCAAAGTACTCCGGGTTTCCAAGCCTGCCTTTCCCCTTTCTGCCTATGGAGAACAGGATGTTTTCAAGCTCTTCTTCCTGGACATTGGGCTCATGACCGCCTTGAGCGACCTTTCTCCCAAGATTATCCTAGAAGGGAACCGGATCTTCACGGAGTTCAAGGGAGCCATGGCAGAACAATATGTTCTCCAGGAACTACTAGCGGAATGCGATCTCACCCCTTTTTATTGGGCCACCAACTCCAATGAACTAGATTTTCTCTTCTCCTTCGAGGATGGCATTGTTCCTTTGGAGGTCAAGGCAGAGACCAACGTCCGCTCTAGAAGTCTGATGTGTTTCTGTCGAAAATACCGGATCCCATTTGCCGTCCGAAGTTCATTGCTGGACTATCGCGTAGATTGGACAGAGACTCTCCCCTTCAAACAGGAAACGGAAGGAGAAACATTCCAATTTTTGTTGGCCAATCTTCCTCTCTATGCCATCTCCCAAATCCCGTCCCTTTGCCAAAACCGTCAATAGCCCCCCAAGGGGGAGATTGAGAAAACACAGAGAGGGCACGGAATCCCCGCTGTCGCGGGGCACGGAGGGCGCGGATAGCCTCAATCCCTGGGCGGGACGTGCGGGATGCCCGGCTTGCCGGGCCTTCCGTGGGCGACCTGTTTTCCCTCTGTGCCCTCTGCGTGTACCAGCACAACCTCTGTCACGCGCGCGCTACGCGCGTGGGGATAGCCCTGCGCCGTCATTGCCTGTCTCACCGTATCCACCTCTGTCACGCGCGCGCTACGCGCGTGGGGATAGAGGATTCCCCTCCACCCCCCACCCTACCGCCCGACAGCGTAACCCCCGCCCGGAGAACCGCCACTCCATGGCCTTCAAAAAGACGGAAATTCCCATTGACGCTTGTCCATTCCTGCCCCCCAGGCGCCGAGGGTTGCGCTGACGCTTCACCCCCGTCTAGCGATCCTCCCACCCCTACCGGGGTTCATAAGGGTGCCCCGTCCCCCGCAACCGGGGGGATGTAGCGTCCATCCCCCCGGGGCGGAGCATGCGCAGCAGGCTCTGCCCCCTCCGTGAACTCCGTGCGCCCGGCTTGCCGGGCGTTTCCGTGGGCGACCTGTTTGCCCCTCTGTTTCTTCCGTGTCTATTCTTTTTGGAGGAGGATTTGGAGGGAGATCATGTCCCCGTTTTTTGGGGTAGTGATGGGGTATCCGGCCTGGATAAGGAGATTTCCGGGCCAAGTGTGGGTGCCGTCGGAGTAGGTTGCCTGGGGGTCTAGGCCGGGGAGTCGGAGATTTTCTCCGGCGTAGGCGGCGTCATATCGGACGAAGACCACGGTGAGGAGGCATTGGGACTTATCCTTGGCCAGGTGCATCCAGGCCACGGTATTGTCCCGATAGGGGCTGGTGAGTCGATAGTAGTCCCCGTTCTGGACCAGGTGGTGGCACTGGTGGTAGAATTGGCATTGGGCTTTCACCTGGGCCAGTTCCTCTGGGGGCATGCGGTCCAGATCCAGTTCATATCCGAAGGTGCCGGCGAAGGCGACGGCCGCCCGGGTCTCCACGGGAGAGTATCTCTGGGGGAACCAGTTGACAGCCACATGGGCGCCCATGGCAGAACAGGGATAGAAGAAGGAGGTGCCGTACTGGATGAAGAGGCGGGAGAAGGCGTCGGAATTGTCGGAGGTCCAGAACTGGGGGGAGAAGGCCAGGATGCCGGCGTCGAAGCGTCCCCCGCCGGCGGAGCATCCCTCGATGAGCATCTTGGGGAAGCGCCGGGTGAGGCGCTGGTAGAGGTCGTAGAGTCCCAGGACATAGCGATGGGAGACCTCGCCCTGTCGTTCGGGGGGCAGTCCCGCCGAGCCCACCTCGGTCATTTCCCGGTTGGCATCCCACTTCATGTAGTCCAGTTTCGCCTCCTGGATGACCCGGGAGATGGTCTCGTAGACGTGGTCCACCACTTCGGGGCGGGAGAAATCCAGCATATACTGGAATCTGTGGTAGCTGAGGGAGTGTCCCGGGGCCTGGATGGCCCAATCGGGGTGCTGGCGGAAGAGGTCGCTGTCCCGGGAGATCATTTCCGGTTCGAACCAGAGTCCGAACTTCAGTCCCTCGGCCCGGATGGCGTCGGCCAATTCCCCGATGGTCCCCCCCAGCTTTTCCTGGTTGGGGGTCCAGTCCCCCAGGGCATTTCGGTCGCTGTTTCGCTTTCCGAACCATCCGTCGTCCAGCACCAGGAGTTCCACGCCGTTGGCCTTGGCGGTGCGTGCCAGTTTCACCAGTTTTTCCTTGGAGAAATCGAAGTGCATGGCCTCCCAGTTATTGATGAGGATGGGCCTGGGGGCGTCCCGCCACTGTCTGGGGATCAGATGGTTGCGGAGGAAGTCATGGAAGGCGCGGGAGAGGCAGCCCAGTCCCTGTGGGGAGAATCCCTGGAGGGCCTCCGGGGTCTGGAAGGATTCCCCGGGCTGGAGGAGCCACTGGAAGCGCTGGGGATGGAGTCCCAGGTTCAGGCGTGTGCGATAGAGGGGGCTTTGCTCCACCTCGATGGCGAAGCTGCCGCTATAGACCAGGAGGGCGCCATAGGCCCGGCCGGTCTCCTCGGTGGCCTCCCGTTCGCAGAGGATGACGGAGGGATTCATGGCGTGTCCGGAGAGTCCCCGGGTGGATTCCAGGACCTTCATGCCGCCCTGGAGGGCTTCCCGATGGAAGCAGCGTTCCTTGCCCCAGAAGCCGTCGAAGTAGCACACATCCAGGGATTCGTGCCAGAAGTCGGTGGTGAGGGAGGCGGCACGGCGAAGTTCCACGGGGGCGTCGCCCCGGTTGGCGACGGCCATGGAGCGCGCCAGGACGGGGAGGTCCCGGAAGGCGGTGTAGCGCAGGCAGAACTGGACCCGGGTGGCGGGGTCCTCCATCACCACCTCCAGGGTCTGGCACTCCTGCTCCTCCCCGTAGCTGGCGGGGAGTCCCGGGAGGGCGGGTTTTCCGGGGAGGACGCGGTGGGAGACGTAGCGGGGGTCGGTGACCTGGGTTCCCTGGGCGGAGCGCACGGCGGCGGTGGCGGGGGCGTAGATGCCGATGTCCTCCGGCGCGAATTCCCAGAGTTGGTGTTCCCGCCACGCCTGGTTGTCCTCGGGCGCCAGGGAAGGTTCGGCGGGGTAGGGGTTTTTGCCGTTGAGGCGGGTGAGTTCCTCCAGGGCGGCGAGGGCGGGTCCCCAGTAGAGATGCCGCAATCTTCCGTCAGGAGTCACCTGGAAGGCATAGGAGGCGTTTCCGGAGTCCAGCCGGAAGACGAGATTCTTTTCCTGGATGAGGGGAGTCATCGCCATGGATGTTTCGGATATCTGCGTTGCAGTTGGGCTTTGATGGAAGGGTAGTGGACTTGCCAGAATCGGGGCAGGTCGTCGGTGATTTGGACCGTCCGGAAATTGGGGGCCAGGATGTCCAGGAGGACGGGGATGGTGCCTTTTCCCACGGTGACCGGGCCGGTGACATCGTAGAGTTCCTGGATCTTCGCCCTGCCCTTCGGGGGCTGGCCGGGATGGTATTCCAGGCGAAGTTTCCGGTGATTGGGGAGAGGGAGGGAGCGGGGCGCCAGCTGCTGGACGGAGGAGACCTGCTCCGGGGTGAGGAGCTGCTGGAGGAACGGCAGGGCCGGCTTGTTGCGGACAGCGGAATATTTGGTCTCCCCCTGGCAGAGGGCCCGTTTCGCCTGGAGGCACTCCTCCGGGGAGTATTCCGGCAAGCCCAGCCCGGGGAAGCGTTCCCGGAGGAAGCGGACCCGTTCCATCCAGTCCTGGCACTCCTCGTCCCACCCCAGCAGGGGCATGCTGTTGGTGGAGACCACCTGCTGGAAGAGCATCTCCGCCGCCGGGCCGGGGTCGGGATCGCTGCGGAGGGATTCCTCCAGCACCAGGCCCAGGCAGGTCAGGCTGCGGCGCTGATAGACCTGCTGACGGACGCCGTCCCACACCAGCTCCTGGGATTCCTGGAGGGACTGGGGGAAATCCTCCCAGAGCCACTCCTCCTTGAGACCGGAGACCAGGGAGAGCTCGGTGGTGGTGCCGGGGAGCTTTCCCGCGGAGACCTCCCGCATCTCGGCCGCCACGAAGAGGGTCTCCTCCCGGGCCAGGGACTGGGGGGAGAGGACGGCACGGCGGCGCCCCGCCAGCTCGCAGTTCAGGGTTCCCTTGTCCAGCCGTTTGGCCAGGCGGTCCGGGAAGCAGCGCATCAGGACCCGCGCCAGGGCCAGCGGGGGATTGGGGCTGGGGGTGTAGTTTTCCTTCGGGGCGAGTTTCAGGAGGTCCTGCCAGGTGCGGCAGACTTCCCGGGCGGCGCCGGCGAGGATGCCCAGACGGGTGCAGGCGTCCTCCTGGAAGTGGCACTCCCGGGCCTGCTGCAGCAGGGTCAGCTGGGCGATGAAATCGGATTGGGGCGCGGGATCCCCCAGGTGGCGCTGCTGGCGGCGCTGCTCGCCGCGGCGCTGGGTGAGGGTGTCGGCGGCGCCCCGCCGGAGCATCAGGGGGCGCCCCTCCAGGATGGCGGCGGCGGCGCAGGCTTCCCGGAAGACGCCCTGGAGCTTGCCCCAATGGAGGAGGAGAGCCATGCGGGGATGGGCGGGATATTCCCGGACAAGGCGGCCGGTGGGGGTGACTTCCCCTGCGGCGTCCAGGAGCCCCAGGGTCTCCAGGAGTTCCCGGGCGCTTTGGCGCGCCCGGGGCGGGGGCGCCTCGTACCAGGGGAAGGCATCGTCGTCCCGGTATCCGCAGCAATGGATGGTGAGGATGGGGTCCGCCAAATCCAGGCGTTGAATTTCCGGGAGGGTGTGGGGGGTGCGGTGGTCCTGTTCCAGGGCGCTCCAGAGGCGTCGGCAGAGTCCGGGGGCCTCCCGCCCCGCCCGTCCGGCCCGCTGTTCGGCGGCGTCCAGGGAGATGGGGACGGTCTCCAGAAGATTGACGCCCCGCTGGGCGTCGTAGCGGCTGATCTTGGCCAGCCCGCTGTCAATGACCAGGCGTACGCCCGGGATGGTGAGGCTGGTCTCGGCGATGTTGGTCGCCAGAATCACCTTCCGGCGGTCGGCGGGCTCCATCACCGCATGCTGGGCCTCGGGGGACATTTCGCCGTAAAGGGGCAGCAGGAGCAGGGGTTCGGGGAAGCGGGTCTGGCGAATGGCCTCGGCGGCATGGCGAATCTCCGGGGCGCCGGGAAGAAAGACCAGCACATCCCCGGGATGGCCGGCCTCCAGGAGCTCCTTCAACGCGGAAGCCACGGCGTGATAGAGATTGCGGAAGGTGCTGCGGGGAGTGTAGGAGAGCTCCACGGGAAAGAGGCGCCCCTTGGCCTGGAGGCGGCGGCTTCCCTGTAGGAAGGCGGCGGCCCGTTCCCCGTCCAGGGTGGCGCTCATCACCACCAGGCGAAGATCCTGGCGGGCGCGGTTCCGGAGATCGTAGGCCATGGACAACCCCAGATCCCCGTCCAGGGTGCGCTGGTGAAATTCGTCGAAGACGATGGCGCCATATGCATCCAATTCCTTGGGATTCAGCAACATCCTGGTCAGAATCCCCTCCGTGACAAAGAGAATCCTGGTGCGGGGGGAGAGGGCGCGGTCATAGCGGGTCAGATAGCCCGCGGTCTCTCCTGCCTTCTCTCCCAGCTCCCAAGCCACCCGTTCCGCCAGCATCCGGGCCGCCAGCCGCCGGGGCTGCAGCACCAGAATCTTCCGGGATTCCGGCAAAAGCCCCAGAAGCCACTGGGGAATCTGGGTGGATTTGCCGCTGCCGGTGGGAGCGGAGAGGACGACCATGGCCCCGGGGGCGGCAAGGGCTGTCTGGAAATCGGCCCGGATCTCCTGGATGGGCAATGCGGATGACGAGACGGCGGGAGGCATGGAGGAGCGCTAGGGCCGGGGGAGGGCGTCGATGAGGGCGAGGGTGCGGTCGATGGCGCCCCGGTGGGTGTCCACCAGCGCCCGGGCACGGCGGCCCAGCTCCTCCCGTCTGGCGGCGTTGCCCATGAGCCCCTGGAGGGCGGGGAAGAGCAAGGCGTCCCCCTCCACGGGTTCGGCGGCTCCGGCCTGCCGGAAGAGCTGGTCCACCTCCCGGAAATTCTCCATGTGATGTCCGTAGAGGATGGCCTTCCCGAAGATGGCGGGTTCGATGATGTTGTGTCCCCCGGTCTGCCCCGCCAGGCTCTTGCCCACATAGCACAGGTCGGCGGCGCGATAGTATCCCATCAGCTGGCCGGTGGTGTTCACCAGGAGCACCTGGGCCTGCCCCTCCGGCGCCTGGGGAGGATTTCCGGGAACGGGGGCCACGGACTGCCAGGGGAGATGGAAGGCGTCCAGGACGGCGGCCACTTCCTGGGCCCGTTCGGCGTGGCGGGGCACCAGAATCATGCGCCACCGGGGCTGGGAGGGGAGGATGCGGGCGAAAGCCTGGCAGATCAGCTCCTCCTCTCCCGGATGGGTGCTGCCCACGCAGAAGAGGAGATGCGGGTCGGCGCCGAAGGCCCTCCGGAGGGTCTCCTCGCTTTGGGCGGCGTTGCCCGGCGCCACCTGGTCGAACTTCACGGTGCCCACCACATGGATGCGGTCATCCTGTCCGACGACCCGTTCCAGGCGCGCCTGGTCCTCGGGGGTCTGGACGCACAGGAGGCCATAGGCCCGGAAGAGGGGGCGGAAGAAGAATCCCCACCGGGCGTATCCCCGGCTGGAGCGGTCGGAGAGGCGTCCGTTCACCATGACCACCGGAGCGCCGAAGCGCCGGGTCTGCCGGATCAGATTGGGCCAGATCTCCACCTCCAGGATGGCCAGGAGGCGGGGATGGATCAGGCGCACGGCGTGGCGCACCATCCACCAGCAGTCCATGGGACAATACACGCACACCACCTGGGCGGGCAACCCCTTCTTCGCCGTGGCAAAGCCCGTGGAGGTGCCGCAGGAAAGCACGAATTCCTCGCCGGGATGGCGCTCCTGCCAGCGCCGGATGAAGGAGATGGCCTCCACGCACTCCCCCACGGAGACCGCATGCACCCAGACGGGGGATTTCAAAGCCCGGAGACGCTCCTTCACCTCCCGGGGGAAGATGCCGAAGCGCTCCCAGAAATCCCGGGTCAGCCCTCCCCTGCGAAGGATATGCACCACATAGAAGGGGAGATAGAGGAGGAGGAGCAGGGGGAAGAGGAGATTGTAGAGGAGAAGCATGGCGGCGAAGAGGGAAGTGGGGGCGGCCGCCCCCGGCGGGGGCTAGAAGAATCCCAGGGTGAGCTGATTGGGGTTGTCGGCGGGGGAGCGTTTGCCCCGGCGCTTTGTCTCGGCCAGCTTGGGACGGGTCCGGTCGTTTTCGTCGAATTCGTTGGATTCCAGATTCTCCAGGACCTGCTGCGCCCGTTTCAGGATGGGCTTGGGAATGCCCGCCAGCCGGGCCACATGGATGCCGTAGCTGCGGTCCGCAATGCCGGGGACGATCTTCCGCAGGAAGAGAATCTCCTCCCCCTGCTCCCGCACCAAGACCGTGTAGTTGCGAAGCCCCGCCTTGGTGAGAGCCAGGTCGGTGAGCTCGTGGTAGTGGGTGGCGAAGAGGGTGCGGGCCTTGGCGCCGGGGGTGTCGTGGAGATATTCGGCGATGGCCCAGGCCAGGGAGAGTCCGTCGAAGGTGGAGGTGCCCCGGCCGATTTCATCCAGGATGATGAGGCTGTCGGGAGTGGCGTGGTTGAGGATGTTGGCGGTCTCCACCATCTCCACCATGAAGGTGGACTGTCCCCGGGAGAGGTCGTCGGCGGCGCCCACCCGGGTGAAGATGCGGTCGGCCAGTCCCACCCGTGCGCTCTTCGCCGGCAGGAAGGAGCCCATCTGGGCCATGAGCACCAGGAGGGCGACCTGACGGATGTAGGTGGATTTGCCCGCCATGTTGGGGCCGGTGATGAGGGCGATCTGGCCGTCGTTGGCATCCAGCTGGCAGTCGTTGGGCACGAAGGCGGTGTCCGTCATCCGGGCGTCCAGGACGGGATGGCGCCCCTCCCGGATGTCCAGCACCGGCTCCTCCAGGATCTCCGGACGGACATACTGGTATTGGACGGCCGCCTGCGCCAGGCTCTCCAGGCAGTCCACCTGGGCGATGGCCCGGGCGCTCTTCTGGATCACCGGCAGCATCTGGCAGACCTTCTGGCGCATCTCCTGGAAAAGCTCGTATTCCAGGGCGCGGGACTTTTCGTCGGCCCCCAGGACCTTGTCCTCGATTTCCTTCAGCTCCGGGGTGATGAAGCGCTCCCCGTTGACGATGGTCTGCTTCCGGAGATATTCCTGGGGCACCTGGTCCAGGAAGCTCTTGGAGACCTCGATGAAATATCCGAAGACCTTGTTGAAGCGGACCTTCAGGGATTTGATGCCGGTGCGCTGCTGTTCCTGGAGCTGGTATTGGGCGATCCAGTCCTTGCCCTCGGAGGATGCCCGGCGAAGCACATCCAACTCCTGGTGGTATCCCGTCTGGAAGATGCCGCCGTCGTGGATGGTGGCGGGGGGTTCCTCCACCACGGCCCGGCGGATCAGGCCGGCAAGCTGGGGCAGTTCCTGGATTTCCTCCTCTCGTTCCTGGAGCAGGGCGGCGTTGGCGTCCCGCAGCAGGGTCTTCAGGCCCGGGAGCATCTCCAGGCCGTTGCGGAGGGCCACCAGATCCCGGGCGGTGGCGTTGCTGCCCACGGCCAGACGGGTGACGGTGCGCTCCAGATCCCGGATGGCGGTCAGGGCTTCCCGGATCTCCCCCAGCAGCATGGGTTTCTCCACCAGGTTGGCCACCGCATCCTGCCGCCGGAGAATCTCCGGACGGCTCCGCAAGGGCCGCAGCATCCATTCCCGCAGCAGCCGTGCCCCCATGGGGGTGACGGTCTCATCCAGCACGGAGAGGAGGGTGTTGTTCTTTTCTCCGGCGAAGAGGGGCTCCACCAGCTCCAGATTCCGCTGGGAGATGCGATCCAGAATGAGACATTCCCCGGGCTGGTAGGCGGTGAGGGTGGTGATGTTGGAGGCGTCCTTCCGGAGATTCTGGCAGGCGTAGGAAAGAACGGCGCCCGCCGCCCCCAGGGCCACCTCCATGCCCCGGCACCCGAAGCCGTCCAGGGAGGCCACCCGGAAATGCCGCTGGAGCTCCTGGATGGCCAGGGGGACATCGAAATGCCAGTCCTCCACGCTGGTCCAGGAGAGATGATGGGGGAGCTGCGGGGGGAATCCGGTCTTCTCCCACTGTTCCAGAACGGAGCCGGGCGCCAGCATCTCGGCGGGATTCAGACGGGTCAGTTCGGCCTCCAGTTCATCGGAGGCGAGCTCCGCAACCCGGAATTCGCCGGTGGAGAGCTCCAGAGAGGCCAGTCCCCACATGCCGCCCCGGGCGGCGGGCAGCAGGGCGGCCAGATAGTTGCTGCGGCGGTCATCCAGGAGAGTATCCTCCATGACCGTGCCCGGGGAGATCACCTCGGTGATGTCCCGCCGCACCAGCCCCTTGGCCAGCTTGGCGTCCTCCATTTGATCCGCCAGGGCCACCTTGTAGCCCGCCGCCAGGAGCTTTGGCACATACAAGCGCACCGCCTTGTAGGGAACGCCGCACAACGGCGCCCCTGCCCGGCTGGTCAGCACCACATTCATCAGCCCCGCCGCGATCTTGGCATCCTCGAAGAACATCTCATAGAAGTCTCCCATGCGGAACATGAGGAGCGTGTCCTTGGGAAGGGAGCGCTTCGCCTCCATGTATTGCCGCATGCCTGGAGTCAGCTCTCCCACGGAAGAGGAGTTTTTCGGGGTATCCGTCATGAAAGGGGGAAAGGGGGGTCTTTGTTTCGCCGAACTTCAAAATATACCCCCGCTGGGAAGCCTCACCGCCATGCCACGGAGGAACGGAGCCCCCTGCCACGCCCCTGGAAATTCCCTCCCCCGCCCCGTGCGGCATTGGCGCCGTCATGGCAGGGAATGGGCATGGCGTCCCTGGGAATTTCGAGCGTTGGCTGCCCACGAGATTGCCGTCCTCCCGATCCGTATTACGGTGAGGGCGGCAGGGTGGGGGGCGCGGGGAAACCGATTACCCCGCACGCATGTATGCGCGCGTATGCGCGCGAGAGAAAAAGACGAGGGGGGGCGACAGGAGCATTTCTCTTCCCCGGGAGAATCAAAGGGCTAGATGCCCTAGATGCCCTAGATGTTCTAGGGATTCTAGGGGTTCTAGGAAGCCCGGGGGGAAGATTGCTTCCCCCCCCCCCCAAAAAAAGAACAGGGGAAGTTGTCCCGGGGGAAGCCAGAGGGAGGGAGGCCCTAGAAATCCAGGAAGCCACGGGGGGGAAGATTGCTTCCCCAAGGAACCGGGGGCGGAGACAGGCGGGCTTGCCCGACCGGGGAAGTTGTCCCGGGGGAAGCCAGAGGGAGGGAGTGCTCCGGCGGGAGCATTTTCTCCCCTGGGCGACCCCGGGAACAACAAGGCATCCGGAGCCGGATGCCGGAACGCCCCCGTCTTCAACCCTCCGTGTCATCTGTGCGCGCCGCAGGCGCCTCCGTGTCCTCCGTGTTGAAGCGGCAGCGTCCTCTGTGTGGTCTATGGGATTCAACTCTCTGTGCTGTCCTCGAACAACGGGCGAATTGCCTGGGCAAAATCGCAGACCAACGGCATGGAGGTCTCCTTCTGGTTGGCAAGCATTTGCCTGATGCGTTCTCTCGTCAGTTCGAAGGGCAATGCCCCCTTGACATAGTGGTCAAACAAGTGGGATTTCAGGAGCGACAGATACTCCTCCGAGCATAGGGGATTTTGCAGATGCCCCCTTTGCCTGCAAATCTCCACCCACGCCTTCAATTTGTCCCTGTGGAGGTGCGTTGCCAGGAAGTCTTCGAAGTTTTGTCGGGAGAAGAAGAAATCGGGAACCCCCACAGGTTTGGCGGCGTAGGCGTCCATTGTCTGCTTGTCATTCCTGGCATAAATATCCCAGTCGACCCAGATGAAGATCCGCGTGCGGGGATTTCCCCGGCGGACGGATTTGTATTTGGAAAACACGCTGGGGAAATAGCCTGTCCCCACGAGGACCGGCTGGAAGACGGCAGGTATCTCCTGTTCCCGCAGCAAGCGATTCAGCTCCTGGGCATACGCCATCTCCGATTTGCCTTCACAAAGCACGATGGCAATGCGATTCTGTGGATAGTTCATCATTCCCGTGGCTACACATAGGGAAACGGAATGCCGGAGAAACGGCCTTCCAGATATTGCTTCCGGAAGTTGGTCACATTGCGCACCCCCTTGAAATCGCACAGGCGCCGGAGCATCGTCCCCTGTTTGAGGGTCTTATTCACGATGCCGACCTCCGACACCCTAAGCAATTCTCTGTCCAGCAGATCGGTGTTGTGGGCGCTGAACAGTAATTGGGCGTTGTTTCTATTATACTGTTTGTCTCTGAAGAGCTTGATGAGTTCGGCCACCAAAAGGGAATGCAGGGAGGAATCGATTTCATCCATCACCAGCGTCTTGCCCGAATGCAGCGCCGCCAGGCATACGCCAAGCAACCCAAAGGCAGCCCGCGTCCCCATGGATTCATCCGCAAAACTGAACTGCACCTCCCGTCCCTCCACATCGTTGTGGAAGGTGCGGATCGCCTCGATGATATCCGTTGCGCCCCCCTCCGCTTCAGGATGGTATTCCATGCGGCGAATGCCAAGATCCAGGCGCCGGAGAAGTTCGTCTATCTCCGCGAAGGCCCTCTGCACATCCACACCATCTCCCAGGGAAGCCATGAGTTGCGCCAGCCCCTCCCGGCCGGAAAAACCGTTGCTTTCGTGAATCTCCAGACCGCTGGTCAACCCCTTGTAAACCGCCGACAATCCAGGATTCAATCCCGCATAGTTCGTGGCAAGACGGGACAAAAGGCACCCGGTGTGACGTCCATCCTGACTGAGGCACTCCACCCTGTATATGTCCTCCAGGCGCTCTTTCTCGTAGTACTTCTTCTGCAAGCCTCCCAGGAAAAGCCCATCCTCCCCTTTCGCATAAAGTTCCTTCCCGTTGCATTCCAGGCGTTCCGTATGTATTTCCCGGGCATCGTAGCCGATGGCGTATGTGAAAACGCCCGCCTCCGGAGTCGCTCCCGTGACCACAAAAGTGGTGACATGGCCGTCGTGATGAAGCCTGTTGGGCGCATACAGCTTCGGGTCATGTCCCATCAGCAGCTTCTTCAGCACGCCAAGCGCCTGGATGATATTCGATTTCCCGGAGGCATTGGCCCCGAACAGCCCCAGCGTGTGAACCGCCCGATGCCCCGATTGCTCCAGAAACGGCAGCGTGGGCCATTCCTGGTAGCCATTGGGGGCCTTCGATTCCCCATAGCCTAGAGGCAACACGAGGTCGAGGATGGACCGAAAATTCTGTATGCGCAGCGACAAAAGCATATCTTCTCCCATCAATGCCAAAAATTACAGGAATACCCCTAATATAGACATTTTTTCTGTCCATGTGTCCCGCCGCCACGGAATTTCCTTTTCTGGAAAATGGAAATTCCTCCCCCCTGCCCCGGGATGGGGGCTGTGTTCCCGCGGCAGCGCCTGCTGGGCGCCGACCCGTGCGGCATTGTCGCCGTCATGGCAGGGAATGGGCATGGCGTCCCTGGGAATTTCGAGCGTTGGCTGCCCACGAGATTGCCGTCCTCCCGATCCGTATTACGGTGAGGGCGGCAGGGTGGGGGGCGCGGGGAAACCGATTACCCCGCACGCATGTATGCGCGCGTATGCGCGCGAGAGAAAAAGACGAGGGGGGGCGACAGGAGCATTTCTCTTCCCCGGGAGAATCAAAGGGCTAGATGCCCTAGATGCCCTAGATGTTCTAGGGATTCTAGGGGTTCTAGGAAGCCCGGGGGGAAGATTGCTTCCCCCCCCAAAAAAAGAACCGGGGAAGTTGTCCGGGGGGAAGCCAGAGGGAGAGAGTGCTCCGACAGGAGCATTTTCTCCCCTGGGCGACCCCGGGAACAACAAGGCATCCGGAGCCGGATGCCGGAACGCCCCCGTCTTCAACCCTCCGTGTCATCTGTGCGCGCCGCAGGCGCTTCTGTGTCCTCCGTGTTGAAGCGGCAGCGCCCCTCTGCGCCCCTCCGTGTTACCGCAGCAGGGTATTGGCGGCGAGGACGCCAGAGAGAAGGGCGCCCACGATGCCCAGGAGTCCCTGGTCCGTGCCGGCCAGGACCAGTCCGGGCAATCCTGTTTCTCCCTGGGGGAGTTTTTCCGGGGAGCCATAGATGGCGCCGTTTACATGTCCCGTGAAGGCATGGATGGTATGGGGAGTGAAGACGTCCAACAGGGTCGCCTCCCGTGCCATCCGGGGGAAATATCCTTCCAGTGCCTGGAGGAGAGCTTCGGCGCACTGGTGTTTTCTTCGGGCGTACTCTTCCGGGTCCTGGGCTTTGTCCCAGAGTTCCTTTCGGGTCATGGTGGAGATCCGCAGGAGGGTGGCCTCGGGGGAATCTTCCTCGCCCTGATAGTTTCCCGGGGCGCAGACCAGAAGGGCCTGGTTCTCGCCGTGGTCGGTGGGGGCGAAGGAAAATTCGGGGGTTTGGCAGAGGAAGAGGACCGCGTCCTGAAATCCGTAGCGGGCGGGGGCGGCGGGGAGGGTGAAGATGGCCTCCAGGAAGCAGATTTCTCCCGGGGGGCAGACCTCCAGCCGGGGAAGGGTGCCGGGGGGACAGAGGGCGGCGGTCTCCCGGGCGCCAATGGTGGAAACCACCTGGCTGACGGGAATTTCCCCACCCTGCCGGGTGCGGATGCCCCGGAGGCGTCCTTCCCGGGAAAGGAGGAGCGCCTCCACGCCATCTGCCAAATGGAGCTCCACCCCCTCCCGCCGAAGATGGGCTTCCAGGATCTCCAGGAAGGGACGCATTCCCCCGGCGGGGCGTCCCAGTCCCTCCAGGAAGATACTGCGGAACATGGTGGCGAAGGCATTGGCCTCCATGTCCGACGGAGAGGGGCATCCGTAGAAGAAGACCGGGAAGCGGAGCATATCCCGGAAGCAGGGAGAGGCGATATGCCTTTCCAGGAGGGCGTTGGCGGACTCCCCCCTGGGGGCGGTGCTGTTGTATCCCCGCCGCCGGAGTTCCTCCACCAGGGCCGTGAATCCCGGGAAGTCCCCGGGGAAGAGGCGGCGAAACTGCGCCTCCACCGACGCAAAATCGTTGGTGAGCACCACCTCTCCCTGGGGGAAGAGGATGCGGGAGCGCTTTTGCGGGGTCAGATTCAGTTCCTGACGCCGGATTCGCAACTGGCGCAGGAGCTGGTTCAGGGGAGCGGCGGTCTCCTGGGGCGAGGAGAAGTTGGTGAGGGCGTGGAGCCCGGTGTCCACCACCCTGCCCTGCCGGAGATACCAGGAATTCATCCCCCCCAGGCGGCTGTGACGCTCCCAAAGCCCCACCCGCTTTCCACAACGGGCCAGGCGAAGGGCGGCGGCAAGCCCCGCGGGCCCGCCGCCGATCACCGCCACCTCGGGAAGAGACTCCTTCACGATGAATCGCCCTGCCCTATCCTATGCCTGGGCGGCCGCCAGGAAGCCCTCGCGGGAATTCTGGATCACCGCGTCGTCCACGCAGAGAGCAAGGCGGAAATATCCGGGATAGCCGAAGCCGGAGCCGGGGACGGCCAGGATGCGCTGTTCCGCCAGCTTCTGGACGAAAGCCAGGTCGTCCTGTCCGTGAGGGGCCTTGGGGAAGAAATAGAAGGTTCCCGCGGGCATCTGGTAGGGGATTTTCGCCTCGTCCAGGATTTTTGCCATCAGGGCGCGGCGGCGGGCGTAGACATCCAGCTGGGCGCTCTGTCCCTGGAGGGTCTGCTCCAGCTGGTTCACGGCGCCGATGATGAGCTTCTGCCCGATGCAGGGGGCGTTCACATAGCCGATGGTGCGGTTGGTGAGAATCAGACCCGACACCAGCTGGGCGCCCTCCTCCTTGGGCAGGGCGGGATTGACCACCACATAGCCCACGCGCTCGCCGGCCAGCCCCAGATTCTTGGAGAAGGAGGAGCAGACCACGGAGTAGGGATAGGCGGGGAAGACGGAGGGGACCTCCCGTCCGTCGAAGGCCAGGAACCGATAGGGTTCGTCGGCGGCCAGGAGGATGGGCTGTTCCCGTCCCTTGCTGGCTTCCTGGAGGATTTGCGCCAGGGCCTGGAGTTCCTCCTTGGAGTAGATGACGCCGGCGGGATTGTTGGGGCTGTTGATGAGGAGGATGCGGGTGCGGTCGGTGATGGCCTGGCGAATGCCCTCCAGATCCAGCTGGAAGGTGCCGGGATGGCTGGGGACCGTCTTGAGGACGCCGCCGAAGTTTCCGCAGTAGGAGCCGTATTCCACGAAGTAGGGCGCCGGGCAGAGCACTTCGTCCCCCGGCAGGAGGACGGCCTTGAAGAGGCAATTCAGGGCGCCGGCGGCACCCACGGTCACCACGATGTTCTCCGCCGGGATGGACACGCCCTGCTCCCGGGAGGCCCAGAGAGCCAGCGCCTCCCGGGCGGCGGGATAGCCGGCGTTGGGCATGTAGCCCAGACCGGCGGGCACATCCACCACATCGGCCAGGGTCCGGAGGGTGTCGATGACAGCCACCGGGGGCTTCAAATCGGGGCTCCCCAGGCTGAAATCGTAGACCTTGTCGGCCCCGTATTGCTTCTTCAGTTCAATGCCCGCCTCGAACATCCGGCGGATCCAGCTGGACCCCTTCTGGGATTCCAGAATCTTTTCAGAAACAAGTCGCATGGTGAGAATTCGTCCTAACTCTTTCTTGGCAGAATTTCTAGAACTTGACTAAACCCGTTCATTGGCGCGAAAGCGCCGGCTCTTTGGGTGTTTGAGGGACCCCCTGGCTTCGAGGGGCCAGGGGATTTCGCGGCAGGGCAAAGAAGGGCGAGGGAGCATGGCCGACCCATGTGACCGAGCCCTGATGAAGCCATTGGCGCGAAAGCGCCGGCTCTTTGTGTGTTTGAGGGACCCCCTGGCTTCGAGGGGCCAGGGGATTTCGCGGCAGGGCAAAGAAGGGCGAGGGAGCATGGCCGACCCATGTGACCGAGCCCTGATGAAGCCATTGGCGCGAAAGCGCCGGCTCTTTGTGTGTTTGAGGGACCCCCTGGCTTCGAGGGGCCAGGGGATTTCGCGGCAGGGCAAAGAAGGGCGAGGGAGCATGGCCGACCCATGTGACCGAGCCCTGATGAAGCCATTGGCGCGAAAGCGCCGGCTCTTTGTGTGTTTGAGGGACCCCCTGGCTTCGAGGGGCCAGGGGATTTCGCGGCAGGGCAAAGAAGGGCGAGGGAGCATGGCCGACCCATGTGACCGAGCCCTGATGAAGCCATTGGCGCGAAAGCGCCGGCGCATCGGAGCCAGGGTCAGCGTTTCACGCGGGCATTCCCCCCCCATATACTCCAGACCTGCTCCTCGTCGGCGGGCTGGGCGTAATCCGTGAGGTGGGTGGTGGCCAGGGCTCCGGTCGCCCATCCGAACTGGATCCACTTCTCGGGGGACATTCCCTTCAGCATGGCGTAGAGGAAACCGCCCACGAAGCCGTCGCCGCCGCCGATGCGGTCCAGGACGCCGATTTCCCGGGGTTCCACCACCTGCCATTCGCCGTCCACATTGGTGATGGCGCCCCAGCGGTGGCGGTTGGCGCTGATGACCTCCCGGAGGGTGGTGGCGAAGGCGGTGGCGTGGGGATAGGCTGCCTTCACGCGGACCACCATCTCCTTGAAGCTCTCCATCTTCTGGGCGATGTCCTTGCCGCCGGCCTCGGGCCCCTGGATGCCCAGGCAGAGCTGGAAGTCCTCCTCGTTGCCGATGAGCACATCGGCCATGGAGGCGATTTCGGAGAAGATGTCGTGGAGTTCCTGTTCCCGGTTTTTCCAGAAGGAGGCGCGGTAGTTCAGGTCGAAGGAGATGCGGGTGCCGTGGGCCTTGGCGGCCCGGGCCAGCTCCAGGCAGAAGCGGCTGGTCTCGGGGGAGAGGGCGCCGATGAGGCCGGAGAGATGGACGATTTTCACGCCCTCCTTGCCGAAGATCCGTTCCAGATCGAAGTATTTGGTGTCCAGGATGCGGCCCACCTCGCCGGCGCGGTCGTTCTGGACCCGGGGGCCGCGGCTGCCGTAGCCGCTGTCCGCCAGATTGAACTGGTGGCGATAGCCCCAGGGGCCGCCCTGCTCCACCTCGGGTCCCTCGTAGTCCATGTGGCGGCCCGCCAGATTATCCTTGATCATGCGGGCCACGGGGCTGTCCTTCACGAAGGCGGTGAGGACCTTCACCGGCATGCCCAGGAAGGCGGGGACGCTGGCCACGTTGGTCTCGGCGGAGGTCACCTGGACCTTGAAGGTGTCGGAGCAGTGGAAGGGCTGTCCGTCGGCGGGGGTGAGGCGCAGTCCCATGCTGGAGGGGACGAGCATGGCGTATTTGGCGTCTTCGCGGAAGGAGATCGGCATAGTGGGAAAAGGAGGGGTTGGGAGAGATGGGGGAACACTCGGGGGCGGGGGTCTGCCCTGCCCTCTTGCGGGGAATCAGGAGAAATTGCGTTTCAGTGCCCAGAGGCCCAGGGCGGGATTGCTGATGTAGAAGATCTCCTCCCCGTTCACCGTCTGAAGTCCGTCCTTCAGAGTTTCGGGGTGATACTTCTCCTGCATCTCCCGGAGGTCGCCATAGGCGAAGCCCACCTGGCGAATCTCCTCGGGGGAGACCTGGGGGCCGGGACAATACGTGATGCGGAACCGACCCTCGGAGGAGCCGTGGATCAGGTGGGCGGCGCCCCCCAGATTCTCCCGCATGTCCTGGTTCTCCTTGACGGCCTTGAGGGTGGCCGGGGTGCCCTTGTAGCCGTATTTCCGGATGAGGGCGTCCATCTGGGCATCCTCGCCGAATTCCCGGAGGCCGGGGGCCAGGATGATCAGGTCGCCGTCGTCGGCGATGGCCATGCGGGTGCGGTAGATGGCCTTGTTGCCCAGCCAGGTGGTCTTGAACTCCTGGGGGTCCAGGTAGACCAGGACCTTCTTCAGGGGCTGGTCCAGGAGGACCAGGTTGGTCTCCACCGACAGCTTGCAAGCCGCCAGATAGGCGTCGGGCCCGGTGCCGGAGAAGAATCCCCGGAGGGCCATGGCCCCGGATGCCTCGTCCCGCGAGAGGACCGTGTGGAGATAGACCAGGGGAAGTTGGGCGAGGAAGGTGTCCACGCCGTAGTTGAAGAGCCGTCGCACGGGGGAGTCCGCCCGTCCCATGAGCTGTTCCATGCCGCTGACGGCGCCCAGGAAGTGGGATTTGTTGATCATGTCGGAGCCGCCCACGCCCACCATGATGTTCTTGGTGTAGTTGGCCATGCCCACCACCTCGTGGGGCACGATTTGTCCGATGGAGAGGATCAGGTCGTAGTCCTGGAAGAGGAGTTCGTTGGCCTGCACCTGGATTTCATAGTCCAGCCGTCCTCCGGAGAGTTCCCGGATCATGGAGCCGGGGACCGTTCCCAGGGTGCGGACCCCGTTGCGCCAGTCGTGGATTCGGAAAGCCGTCTTGGGAATCCGGGTGCCGAACATCATCTCCAGCTGTTCGTCGGTCATGGGCTTGTGGGTGCCCAGGGCCGGCATGATGTCGATATGGCAGCGGTCGGACCACTCCTCCCAGAGCATCCGGGTGATGGGGCCGGCATAGGAGTTGAGGCGGGTGTGGTCCGGCGGCAGCAGCAGCATCTTCCGGGGCGTCTTGCCCGTGGCCCGGATGGTTTCCCGGAGGAGTTCCCGGAGTTGGGAATCGTCGATGGCGAGGTTCTTTCCGCCAAGGCTGGTGAACAGTGCCATGGAAGTGAGTCAGCTGGAGGGGGGGGAAGAGGGGGGGAACCCCGGGGCGTTCCCGCGGAAGGGGGGCGTTCCCGGGGTCGTCGGGGAGCTGGGGCGAGCTAGGCGTTGTAGGTGCCGGAGACGGTCTTGCCGCAGTCCTCGGTCCACTCGGTGTGGAAGAACTGGCCTCTGGGGCGGTCGGTGCGCTCGTAGGTGTGGGCGCCGAAGTAGTCCCGCTGGGCCTGGAGGAGATTGGCGGGGAGGCAAGCGGAGCGATAGCCGTCGTAGTAGGCCAGGGCGCTGGAGAAGGCGGGGACGGGCACGCCGGAGAGGACGGCCTGCGCCACCACCTGCCGCCATGCCTTGGTGCAGGATGCCACGGCCTTTCCGAAGAAGTCGTCCACCAGGAGATTGGCCAGGGCGGGGTTCTTCTGGAAGGCGGCGTGGATCTTCTCCAGGAAGGTGGCGCGGATGATGCAGCCGCCCCGCCACAGGAGGGCGATCTCCCCGTAGTGGAGATCCCAGTTGTATTCCTTGGCGGCCAGCTGGAGCAGCTGGAATCCCTGGGCGTAGGAGCAGATCTTGGAGGCGTAGAGGGCCTGGCGCACAGCGTCGATGAATGCCTGGCGGTCTCCCTGGTAGGGGGTGGTGGAGTCATCCTTGATGACCTGGGAGGCTGCCACGCGCTCTTCCTTGATTGCGGAGAGGCAGCGGGCGAAGACGGCCTCGGCCACGGTGGGGGCGGGGGCTCCCAGATCCAGGGCCCCCTGGCTGGTCCACTTGCCGGTGCCTTTCTGGCCCGCCACATCCAGGATGATGTCGGTGACGGGCTTGCCGGTCTCGGGGTCGGTCTTGGCGAAGATTTCGCTGGTGATTTCCACCAGATAGCTGTTGAGTTCGCCCTGGTTCCACTGGGTGAAGACCTGGTGGAGCTCCCGGGCGTCGAGGCCCAGGATGTTCTTCAGCAGCCAGTAGGCCTCGCAGATCATCTGCATGTCGCCGTATTCGATGCCGTTGTGGACCATCTTCACATAGTGTCCGGCGCCGTTGTCGCCCACCCACTGGCAGCAGGGGAAGTCCCCCACCACCTTGGCGGCGATGGCCTGGAAGATGGGCTTCACATAGGGCCATGCCTCGGGATTTCCCCCGGGCATGATGGAGGGCCCCTTCAGGGCGCCTTCCTCGCCGCCGGAGACGCCGGTGCCAATGTAGCGGATGCCCTTGGCCGCCAGTTCCTTGGTGCGCCGGATGGTATCCTGGAAGAAGCTGTTGCCGCCATCGATGATGATGTCCCCCTCCTCCAGCACCGCCAGGAGCTTCTCGATCATCTGGTCCACCGCGGAGCCGGCCTTGATCATCAGCATGATGCGGCGGGGGCGCTCCAGGTTGTCCGCCAGTTCCTGGAGGCTGTGGCACCCGATGAACTTCTTGTCGGCGCCGCGCCCGGTCACGAAGGCATCCACCTTCTCCACACTGCGGTTGAAGACCGCCACGGTGTACCCGTTGCGCTCCATGTTCAAGGCCAGATTCTCGCCCATGACGGCCAGTCCGATCAGGCCGATGTCCGCTTTCTTCGACATTGTGATGACTCCCGGAAAATGAAGGGGTTGACAGGTTGGGGATTCAGGAAAAAAAGACGGGGGATAATGTAATGCCTCCCGACCAGGGACGAGCCCCTGCGGGGACGCCGCGCGGGACCGGGGAGGACAGGGAATGAAGCCTGCCCCTTGGGGAGCCAGACGCGCCTCGCCGGGAGCGGGGAAATGGGATGGGACGGGGGGCGAAATAAGGCGGCGCCCCTATTCGGCGTCCAGGGCGGCGACGCCCTCCGCATCCAGAAGGAGAAGTGCCGAGAGAATGGCCTGGACAGACAGGACCAGACAATCCAGGTCCACCCGTTCGGGGACGTCCCCAGGGAGGTGATATTGTTCATCCCCATAGGGCTGGGAGCCCTGGCAGACCACGGCACGGGGATAGCCCGCCATGACGAAGGAGCCGTCGTCGTCGGAGACTTCCCGTTCTCCGGTGAAACATTCCAGGGGGATTCCCTCCTTCCCGGCACGGGCGGCCACAAACCGGGCCAGGGGACGGCCCTCGGGCGTGGAGGAGAGGACAGCCATGGTGTGCCGCCGCGCCAGGCGGTCCTCCTCGGGGCGTCCGCAGAGGCAATCCACATTGAGGACCGCCAGGACGTCGTCCCCCCGGTCGCGCGCCTCCCGGGCCTCGTCGGCGCTATGCCAGGGAGAGTGCTCCTCGTTGCAGAAGAGGAACCGGAGGGTGCGTTTCCGGGGAAGGGGCGCCAGGAGACGGAGGAGCTCCAGCAGGGCGACGGTTCCCGTGGCGTTGTCATGGGCGCCCGGGCCGTTGATCCAGCTTTGGGAATCCTTGTGTGCCAGGAGATAGAGGATTTCCCCGGGCTTTTCCCCGCCAGGCAGGGTGACCACCAGATTCCGGGCGTCATACCAGGGATCCTCGGGCCGGGGCGGCGCATACCAGTGGCCCCGGGGCACCTTGGGACTGAAGCTGCACCGGAAGCACTGGATCCGGTTGGGCTTCACCTCCACCTGGACGCCGGGACAGCCTTGTATGCGCTCCAGCAGCCATTGGTCCGTCTCGTCCAGGGAATTCTTCTCGTGCCAGGGGGCGGTGTAAGCCACCGTCCGGAAGGTGAAGGGATCCTGGGACAGGGCGAAGAGGTCCTTTTGGAGGCGTTCCCGGGAAATCCCGGCAAGAAGGGAGGCGAAGGAGGCGGACATGGGACGGGAAGGCAGGCGGGGAAAGAGGAGACGTCAACCGGGGCGGGAGCGCGGCCTACAGGCCATCCCGCTCAAAGTCGTTCATCTTCTTGTTGCGCCGCTGGTGGTCCTTCTCCACGTTCTGGCGGTTGTATTCCTCGATTCTCTGCTTCACGGTGGGCTTGCCCTTCCCGAAATATTTGTTGTACAGCCCCTGGATGTTGCCCCGGAAGAACCAGGCGGCGACAATCAGAGCCGCCAGGACGACCAGACGGATGGCGGGACGCACCCATGCCCCCGCGTCGCTCCGGGCCTTCCGCTCCAGGACATCCGCGGTGCGCTGGGTGGATTCCTTCGCCATCTTCAGACATTCCCGGGAGCAGCATTTGAAGCCATTGTCCTGAATCAGACAATCCTTGCAGACGGGACGCCGGCAGACGCAGCAATGCGCCACCGCCAGTTTGTCCGGGTGATTCAGGCAGACGGGTCCATTCAGTTTCTCTTGCGCCATGTGTGTTCTCTCCTTGAAGAAGCGGAAAATCCCGAAAAACAGGTTGCGGAGAAATTATAGGATTTTTTCGGGGCAATATCAATAGGCGGGAGCAAAAAAACACCCCTTCCCCCCCCCACGGACACTGCCCGCGGGAATCCCGATGCTCCAGCCCCTCCAGAACACCTGGCCCTTGGATTCCCCTTGACCACCCTCCGGAAAAAGAATCCCCCTCTCGTCCCGTGGGAGGAGAGGGGGAAGTCAGGGAGACGGGAAAGGGAGGCTTGGGGTTACTCGATGACCCAGGCGGAGGGATCGTCGGTCACCTGCTCCTCGATTTCCTCTTCCTTCAGCGTCTCCACATGGCCATCCACATAGAGATAGTTGGA
>JBJEVT010000039.1:0-30822 GCA_051884615.1 Oligosphaeraceae bacterium | reverse complement strand
GGGGCGTGGGGAAACCGATTACCCCGCACGCATGTATGCGCGCGCATGCGCGAGTAGACGAGGGAGAGGTGCTCGGCGGGACATCTCTCCCCGGGAGAATCAAAGGGCTAGATGCTCTAGATGTCCTAGATGTTCTAGGGGGGGGGAGGGGGGCTTGGAATCTAGGAAGCACCGGGGAGATTCCTCAATAAAGGAACCGGGCACGGTCCCCCTCCGTGTCCTCCGGGGTGGGCCGCAGGCGCCGACCTGTCCTCCGTGTTGAAGCGTCATCGCCGACCTGTCCTCCGTGTTGAAGCGTCAGCGCCCCTCTGTGTCGTCGGTCAGGCTTGCCCGTTGCGTCGCCGGAGGAAATATTCCAGAATCAGGCAGGCCAGGGCGGAGGCGACGAGGGCGTGCGCGGGCAGCAGGGGTGTTTCCTGTCGTTGCATGGGGGTGTCCTTCGACAGTGGAATCTCCTTCCAGTTCACCCTGTCCTGGAAGAAGCGTCCCCCGGTGATTCTGGCCACATCCCGCAGGAGATTAGGTTGTGCGGAGAGTTCCTCCACCTCCCGTCCTCCGGAGCGCACCACCACCCGTTTTTTCAGAATCAGGGGTTGGGTGCCCGGGGCGCATTGGACATTGAAATGGAGCTGGACGGGATGGGTGTTTCTGGGGGTGTAGTGTCCCACGAAGCGTCCGGGTTCTCCGGGGTCCGGGGCGAGGTGGATGATTTCCCGGGTGCTTTCCAGGGAGATGGCGGCGAGGCTCGCCTGGGCATTTTCCGCGGGACGGAAATCGGGTCCCAGGACCCGGAGGGCGATGGTGTTTTCCTCGTGTGCCATCAGGCCCTCCGGGGGCAATTCCATCTCCAGCTGGGGCTGTCGGTTCTCCGCGAGCCAGCCGAGGATCTGCCGCCAGAAGGTCTGGTGGACGACGGGGGCGTTTTCCGTGGGGGGACGGAAGGCCCAGCGCCAGGTTTCCGTGAGGCCGCACCAGGCGGCTCTTCCCGCCCCGCAGTTGCCCTCCACCAGCATCAAGGGGAGGCCGGTCTCGTTTTGGAGGACGGCCCGGGCCATGCGCCGGGGCTGTTGGCACAGGATGTATTGGGCGTCCCTGGGGAGGAGTTCCGGCTGGAGGAAGAGTCCCTCGAAGACCATGCGCTCCCCGGAGAGCTCCACCTGGCGTTTGCCGTCGCTGTGGAGGGTCTGGAATTCCTTGCCGGGCATCAGGGGGTCCAGGAGCGGGGGCAGTCCGGTGCCGTCGCCCAGCCAAAGCACGCCTCCCCCCTGGTTCTGGACGAAGGCCAGGAGGGCTTCCTGCTGGGGCTGGGTCATTTCCCTCGCCGTCTGGGCGGGGAGCGCCACCACATCCACGTCGGTGTATTCCTCGGGCTGGGCGGGGAAATCCTGCCATTCCTTTTCGCCCAGGGAGAAGAAGGGGCGCTGGGGACGCCAGGCCGGGGGCAGTCCCTGAGCCTGTTCGGGGGAGACCAGGCGGATGGCGGCCTGCAATTCCAGGTCGGGCAGGCTTTCCAGGGCCCGCCGGAGGAAGCGCCATTCCCAGTCCAGCCGGCTGCCCAGATACAGGACCACCCGTTTTCGGGGATGCTGATATTCCACCACATGGTAGACCACGTTGTTTTCCGGCAGTTCGTCTCCGGGCACCAGGGGGATCTCCGCCTGGAATATCCGTTCTCCCGGCGCCTGGGAGGGAGGCAGAGGCAGGGTGCAGGTGGCCTGGTCGTGGGGGGAGATGAACAACTCCGTCTGGCCCAGCAGTCCTCCCCGGAGCTCCCGGAAGCCCACCGTCAGCTTCTGGGGGCGGGGGAGATTGCTGGTGAGGCGCAGGACGGCGCGCCCCTTCTCCCCCACCTGGAGAAGGTCGGGGGTGCGGGCATCGAATTCCAGCTTCAAATCCTGGGTGGGCTTGGCGTCTCCCAGGCATAGGGTGGAGACCGGCAGGCCCTGCTCCGCCAGAACCTTGGCCTGGGCCAGGAGCTGTCCTCCCCAGTCCCGTCCATCGGAGAGCAGCAAGGCGGCCCGGATGGGCATCGCCCCCGGCCGCTCCCGCTCCTTTCCCAGCGTCTCCAGGGCGGCTCCCAGATCGGTCTCTCCGGGAACGGGGGTGAAGGGAGTGGTGGCCAGCCAGGGGAGGGCGGGTTCCCTGGCGGTGCCCACCCGCCAGAGAAGGAGGGGGATTTCGGGGGGCGCGGCGGCGATTTGGGCGGTGACGGCCTCCCAGCGGGTGGTCATTCGGCCCTGGGGATCCCGGCAGTCCCGCCGGAGTCCCATGGAGGTGGTGGCGTCCGCCAGCACCACGATGTGGGAGGCGCCGGGGAGGGGACGGCTGTGCCGCCGGACGGGGCGCAGGAACCAGAGGGAGAGAAGGAGGAGAGGGAGGAGCCGGAGGAGGAGCAGCCCGTTGCGGAGGGAGAGGGGGAGGAAGTCCCGCTGTTCCTTCCAGAGGAGGCAGGCCATGGCCGCCAGCAACAGGGCGACGGGGAGGACAAGCCAGGGGGAGAGCAGCGGGGAGAAGGAGACGTCCATGGGGAGGCGCGGATCAGCCCAGGGTGCGACGGAGCATGGCCAGGCGCCGGGTGCGGCACTCCTCCACGAATTCAATCTGGGAGGCCACCATCTCCTCCACCGTCATGTCCAGGGCGCGGCGATGGTCCAGGAAGCGTTTGGAGCGGGAGGCCATGGAATAGAGCTCCTGGAGGAATCCCCGGGTCTGGAAGCTGTCCAGCTCCTCCGGGGTCAGGTGGTTCCGCAGGAAGTCCTCGTGGAGCATTTTCGCCAGGCGGCGATAGCGGCGCCCCACCTCCTGTCCCAGCATGGGGGCTCGCCGGAAGCTGGCGTAATAGACGCCCAGGCGCTGGATCACCTTTTCCCGCTGGGCGATGGAGTCGAACTGCTGCCGGATCAAATCCAGCTCGTTGCAGATTTGGGCGAAGGCGGTTTCATCGCCGAAGGTGAATTTCCGGATGGTCTCCACGGGGGTCCTGCCCTGTTTGAGATCCACCAGGAAGGCCCGCCGGATGAGCTTCTCCGAGAATTTCCGGATGGCGGTCTCCCATTCCCGGAGGCTTTGGCCGGCGATGCCCAGGAAGGCCATGGCCAGTTTCATGGCGCCGTCGGGCAGCCGGAGGAGGAGGTCGGAGAGGACCAGGATGGGCTGGTAGGTGGCCTCCATGCCCTGGAGCTCCGCCAGCAGGGTGCAGTGGAGCCACTGGGCCTCCTGGGGGGAGGAGACTTCCCGGTCGAAGGAGAGGAAGCGCGCCACCGCGGCCCCGAATTCCTGGAGGGAGTTCTCCAGCCATGCCAGGAGGCGTTCCTCGTTCATCCGTCCGGTGTCCACCATCAGTTTCAGATGGGCCAGCTGGACGTTCCTGGGGGTGCGGATGGTCTTCGCCCAGGCCAGGAGGAAGAGGCGGTCCGCCAGATGGTCGGCCTGGGTGACCACTCGTGGCCAGTCCTCCAGCAGGGCCATGTCGCCGCACCAGCGGAGGAGCCATTCGGTCATGTCGGGGGAGAGGGCGGGGCTCTGGCGCATCACCCACAGGATGTCCCGGATGACCTCCGGGGCCAGCTCCCCCTCGTTCTCCGTCAGATACGCGGTGGCCCAGCTTTGGAATTGCCGGGGGTCCAGGAGCCACAGAAGGTGGAAGCCGATGCCGAAGACGGTGTCCACCACCTCCACTCGTCGCCGGAAGGCGTCCGCCGCCCGGGAGAGGGTCTCCGGCACCTCCGTCTGGCTCATGATGCGGCACCGGTCCAGGGCGGTGTATTGGAAGGGGCTGTACAGCACCAGCCCCCGGGAGAAGCCCCCCTCGGCGGGGGAGGAGGGCAGGGCGGGACGGGGCGCGATTTCATGGGAGGCCAGCAGACGGGCGGCCCCCGCCTCCAGCAACCGGGAGTATTCTCCCAGGATGGCACGCCCCACCTCCAGGGTGGGCATGGCCAGATAAAGGTCCACCAGACGGCGCACCTGGCGGGCGATGACCGGAAAATCCTCCGGACTGCACTGCCGGCATAATTCCTCCAGACGGGCGATCTCCCCTCCCGAGAGATCCGGATTCAGATCCTCCAGGCCCTGCAGGCGCCGGAGCAATTCCTCCCGGGCGTCCCCCCTCCCTGGCTGGGGCGTCTTGGGCGTCGCCATGGGCTGCTCCTGTCCGGCCATGGCCCCCTATCTTCCGATGGCGAGACGCAGGCCGAACTTCTCCGGAAGCCGGGCCATGTAGATCTTGTTTTGGGACGTCTCGATGTCGTAGGGTTCCCGGATCAGCTCCAGATGGCGTTTCTCCACCTCGTAGACACAGGCGCAGGCCCGGGGATCCCGGTCCCGCGGCTGGCCCACGCTGCCCACGTTCACCATGACCCGGTGGTCGTCGGGGATGGTGTAGGGCCGGATGAAATCCACGAAGGGGGCGTGGCCGGGCATGTCGATGCCGATGAGGGGGGAGTGGGAGTGTCCGCAGAAGGCCAGGGGACATTCCTGGTGTTCGAAATTGGCGGCGAAGGTGTCCTCGTCCAGGCAATAGGCCCAGCGTCCCCGGGCGAAGGAGGAGTGGAGGGCCACGATCTCCTCTCCCAGCTGGAGGCGCATGGGCTGCTCCGCCAGCCACTTCATGTCCTCGATGGAGAGCTGGGACTGGGTCCACTCGATGGATTTGAGGATTTCCGGGCGGAGGCGCGCCACGGAGGGGGTCATGAAGGAGGAGGCGTATTCGTCATGGTTTCCCATGACGCAGGGGATTTCCCGTTCCCGGATGAGCTGGATGCACTCGGAGGGGTTGGCGCCGTAGCCGACGATGTCCCCCAGGCACACCAGCAGGTCGCAGGAGAGCTGGTCCAGGCGATTGAGAATCGCCGTCAGAGCCTCCAGATTGCCGTGGACATCGCTGAAAAAGCCGATTTTCGTCATAGTGGGAACGCAGGGGCAAAATTACATTATCGCCTGGATTTCGTGTGGTGGCCCCTTGTGTCGAGGGGATCCCCCTCTCTCCTGGTCTAATCCTTGGTTCCGGCGGGTGTCTTCAGAGGGGGCCGACCCGGTTCCGGAGAGAGCCGTTGTCTTCCTCTTCCATGCCCGCCGATGAGGCGTTAAGATAATCCCTCTTGCTCCCCCCATGGGAAAAAAACTCCATTTTCTTTTCCTGGGACTGACGCTCCTCTTTTTCGGCGTCTTCTTCCTGCTGCCCGTGGGGGAGATCCTCCGGGGCGGCCTGACGGACGGCGCCGGAAACCCCACCCTCTTCTTCCTGGAGGAGACCTTCCGGAATCCCCTCTACCGGGACGGGTTGCTGAACTCCTTCCTGGTGGCCGGCGGCACCACCCTCCTCTCCCTGGCCCTCTCCCTCCCCCTGGCCTGGCTGTCCAGCCGCTATCAATTTTGGGGAAGCCGACTCTGGAACGGACTGCTCCTGATGCCCATGATTCTCGCCCCCTTCGTGGGCGCCCTGGGCATGCAGGCGATCCTGGGACGCTACGGCGCCCTGAACCAGGTCCTGATTCATCTGGGACTCCTGGCGCCGGGGACGGAGCCGGACTGGCTGGCGGGGGGCATGGGGGCGGTGATTCTCCTGGAGGCCCTCCATCTCCACCCCATCCTCTATCTGAACCTCGCCGCCGCCTTCGCCAATGTGGACCCCGCCCTCCTGGAGGCGGCGGAGGACTGCGGTTGCACCGGGTTCCGCCGATTCCGGAAAATCACCCTGCCCCTGATCCGGCCGGGACTCTTCGCCGGCTGCACCCTGGTCTTCATCTGGTCCTTCACGGAGCTGGGCACTCCCCTGATGTTCAACTACGAACGCCTGACCCCCGTCCAAATCTTCCTGGGCATCAGCGAAATGGGACACAACCCCATGCCCTTCGCCCTGGTGACGGTCATGATGGTCGCCTCCCTCACCGCCTATCTCCTGGCCAAATTCCGCTACGGAAGGGAAAACTACGCCATGTGGGGCAAGGCGGGACGCGCCGTCTCCCCCATCCCGCTGCGGGGGGGCTGGAATTTCCTGGCGGGGCTGGCCTTCGCCCTGGTCTCCTTCGCCGGAATCCTGCCTCATCTGGGGGTGGCGGGACTGGCCCTGGGCAAGGGGTGGTACCGAAGCGTCCTCCCTCTCCAGAGCACCCTGGAACATCTGGAAACCGCTCTGGGGCACAATCTCACGGTCCCCAGCATCCTCAACAGCCTCCGGTATTGCGGCATGGCCCTGGCTCTGGCCCTGGCCCTGGGCACCTTCATCGCCTGGACCGTGGAACGGGGACGCCACCGGGGAGGATGGCTCCTGGACGCCATGGCCATGCTCCCCCTGGCCGTGCCCGGACTGGTGGTGGCCTTCGGATATCTGGCCATGACCGCCAGGGGACGCCTCCTCCATGCCCTCAATCCCGTGGAAAATCCCACGGCCCTCCTGGTGATCTCCTACGCCATCCGACGCATCCCCTATGTGGTCCGGGCGGCGGCGGCGGGACTCCAGCAGACGTCCGTGGCCTTCGAGGAGGCCGCCGCCTCCCTGGGCGCCTCCGGCGGCACCATCTTCCGTCGCATCACCGTCCCCCTGATCTCCGCGAATCTCCTGGCGGGCGCCATCCTGACCTTCAGCTTCTCCATGCTGGAAGTCTCCGACTCCCTCCTCCTGGCCCAAAAGGCGGAATACTACCCCATCACCAAGGCCATCTACGACCTCTCCTCCTTCCTGGGGGAGGGTGCCTCCGTGGCCGCCGCCCTGGGACTGTGGACGATGCTCTTCCTGGGCGCCTCCTATCTCCTGGCAGCCTCCCTCCTGGGAAAGAAAATGGGCGCCATCTTCCGGGGATAGCCGACGCCTGCGGCCCACCCCGGAGGACAGGTCGGCGCTGCCGCTTCACCCCGGAGGACACAGAGGCGCTGCCGCTTCAACACGGATTATACAGAGGCGCCTGCGGCGCCCACGGATGACACAGAGGCGCTGCCGCTTCAACACGGATTATACAGAGGCGCCTGCGGCCCACCCCGGAGGACAGGTCGGGCTGCCGCTTCACCCCGGAGGACAGGTCGGCGCCTGCGGCCCACACGGAGGGCACGCCCCCCGCCGGCTCTGTCTATAGGAAGTAACTCCTAGATTTTCTAGGGCATCTAGGGCATCTAGGGCATCTATCCCTTTGATTTTCCTGGGCAAGGAATACCCTGCGGGGCACCCCCCCCCTCCCCTGCAGGCGCCCCCGGGACCAACTTTCCCGGGCGGGGGCAGGGAAATTCCCCATGAACCCCGCCCAGGGACCACCTCGGGTTGCCCCCCAAAAAAACTCCCCCGTCATCAATCTCGCCCCGTTTCTCGCGTTTTTCTCTCTCGCTCTCGCACGCGCGTACACGAGCGTGCGGGGTAATCGGATTCCCCACGCCCCCCACCCTGCCGCCCTCACCGTAATCCAGATCGGGAGGACGGCAATTTCATGGGCGGCGAACGCTCGAAATTCTCGTGGACGCCATGCCCATTCCATGCCCATTCCCGGTCGTGACGGTGCCTGCGGCCCACCCCGGATGACACAGGGGCGCTGCGGCTTCAACACGGATGACACAGAGGCGCCTGCGGCCCACCCCGGAGGACAGGTCGGCGCTGCCGCTTCAACACGGAAGGGGAAGGCGGGGGCGTTCGTGTCCTGGCTGTTTCGCCGATGTGGTTTTCCGGCAAGGGGTGTCGGCATTGTGGGGGAGTGTCTTTCCGTGGGGGAAGGCCGTGGGGCAGGGGCTATATTAACCGGCGTTTTTTCCTCCCAAAGTCCCTCCCTGGGAAGGCCGTCTTATTTGTTTAGGCGGCGTCTTCCCCGGCTTCAGGGGTCATGGTCATTCCCACGGTACGAACAAGGACACTCATGCCTGAAATCTCCCCCCTCCAGAAAGCCCGCGCCGCCTATCAGCCCCGTCTCCCCAAGATCCTGGCGGAGAATGGACCTTTTGCCCAGGCCCAGCTTGGCGAACCCACCCACTCCGTGGCGGATCAGGAGGCCATCCAGAAGCTCTTCCCGGACACCTATGGCCTGCCCGCCATCGACTTTGTCCCCGGGAGCCCCCGGGAGACGGCTCCCATCCGTGCTGGCGTGATCCTTTCCGGCGGCCAGGCTCCCGGCGGCCACAATGTCATCGCCGGTCTCTATGACGGCCTGAAGAAGCTCAACGCCCAGAACCAGCTCTTCGGATTCCTGGGCGGCCCCTCCGGTCTCATCGACGACAAGTCCATGCTTCTCACCGACGAGATCATCGACAGCTACCGGAACACCGGCGGCTTCGACATGATCTGCAGCGGCCGCACCAAGCTGGAGACGGAGGAGCAGTTCCAGAAGGTCATGGAGACCTGCAAGCGCCATGGCATCACCGCCATCGTGATCATCGGCGGCGACGACTCCAACACCAACGCCTGCACCCTGGCCCAGTATCTGGTGGCCCAGAAGGCGGGCATCCAGGTCATCGGCTGCCCCAAGACCATTGACGGCGACCTGAAGAACAAGTGGATCGAGGTCTCCTTCGGCTTTGACACCGCCACCAAGGTCTACTCCGAGCTCATCGGCAACATCATGCGGGATGCCAACAGCGCCCGGAAGTACTGGCATTTCATCAAGCTCATGGGCCGTTCCGCCTCCCATATCGCCCTGGAGTGCGCCCTGCAGACCCATCCCCAGGCCTGCATCGTCTCCGAGGAGGTTGCCGCCCGGAAGCTGTCCCTGAAGCAGATTGTGGACCAGTTGACGGAGATTGTGGTGGAGCGGGCCCGTCGTTCCCTGAACTTTGGCGTGGTGCTGATTCCCGAGGGTCTCATCGAGTTCATCCCGGAGATTCAGACCCTGATCGCCGAGCTCAACGACCTGCTGGCCAAGAACCAGGCCGCCTTCGACGCGCTGCCGGATCTGGAGGCGAAGGTGTCCTTCGTGGAGGAGCGTCTCACCCCCGCCCACAAGGAGGCCTTCCAGCCCCTGCCCGCCGCCATCAAGGCCCAGCTGGTGGGCGACCGGGACCCCCACGGCAACGTCCAGGTCTCCAAGATCGAGACGGAGAAGATGCTGGCGGAGATGATCGACGCCAACATCCGCGCCCTGAACGCCACCGAGCCCAAGAAGCTGAAGTTCTCCAGCCAGTGCCACTTCTTCGGATACGAGGGCCGCTGCGCCGCCCCCTCCAACTTCGACGCCAACTACTGCTACTCCCTGGGCTACACCGCCAGCGCCCTCATCGCGGCGGGCAAGACCGGCTACATGTCCTCCTGCCGGAACATCTCCAAGCCCATTGACCAGTGGGTGGCCGGCGGCATCCCCCTCACCATGATGATGAACATGGAGCATCGCCATGGCAAGGATGTGCCCGTGATCCGGAAGGCCCTGGTGGATTTGGAGGGCAAGCCCTTCCAGACCCTGGTGGAGAACCGGGACGCCTGGGCCAAGGGCGTGGAGTTCCGCTATCCCGGACCCATCCAGTACTTCGGCCCCGCCGAGGTCTGCGATCTGCCCACCCAGACCCTCGCCCTGGAGCATCTCTAGGACGACGTCGGACGCCGCTTTCCCCCTCGCTCCGGGGCGCCCCGGGGCGGGAGGCGAGGGCGGCGCTCCCCGTGTTTGCGGGGAATAGAGACAAAGGGAGCCACCGGGAGAAGGCGGGCTCCCTTTGTCGCATCCCAAGGGGGGTGTTGTCTCCGGGAGGGAAAGGAGGCGGGGGACGGTTTGCCGGGCGTCTTCCGCTAGAGGCAGGGAAGAGAGGACGGGGGTTCCGGCGTGATCGGTGAGAACAAGCCATGGCGGGGGTGGAAACGTCGTCTCCGTCACAACGAGAGGAGTGTGGTATGAAGCTGCTGCATGTGGGTGATGTGCATCTGGGGGCCTCTTTGGAGGGGCATGATCGGAACAAGGAGTTGGAGCGGGTCTTCGCCTGTCTGGTGGAGGCGGTGAAAGAGCATTCCGTGGAGGCTGCCCTCTTCACCGGGGACATCTTCGACACCGGAAGCCCCTCCGCTCAGTCTCAGAAGCTCTATTACAATCTGCTGGTGGAGCTGCACAGGGCGGGGTGCCGCCAGGTGGTGATCATCGCCGGCAATCACGACAGCCCCTCCTTCCTGAAAGCTCCCCAGGAGCTGCTTCGGCAGTTCCAGGTCCATGTCATCGCCTCCGTGGAGGCGGAGAATTTAGAGAAGGAGCTGATTTCCCTGCGGAACGGGGCAGAAGAGGAGGCGGCCATTGTCTGTGCGGCACCCTTTCTCAGGACGGGGGATGTGCGGAGTGTCGTGCGGGAGGGGGAGGGAGAGAAGGAGAAATCCAACGCCCGTGCCCAGGGCGTGGTGGAGCACTACCGGAAGCTCTATTCCCTGGCGGAAAAACGGAGGAATGGGCGCCCTCTCCCCATCCTGGCCATGGGACACCTCTACGCCCACGGAAGCAACTTCGGCACCAGGAGCGACGCCCCGGTGGGAAACCTGGAGGGAGTGGATCTGACGCTGTTCCCCCGCTTCGACTACATCGCCCTGGGGCATATTCACCGGCCTCAAAGCGTGGCGGGCCACGAAAACTGGCGCTATGCCGGCGCCCTCCTCCCCATGAACATCCGGGAAAACCCCTGGGCACCGGAATACTCCATCCTGGACACGGAGAATCTCTCCCGCCCCCGGACGGTGGAACTGCCGTTCGAATGTTTCCAGGAAATGCGGGTGCTCCAGGGCACCACGGAGGAACTGGAACGCCAGATGGATGCCCTCAAGGCAAAAAACCGGGAAATCTGGGTGAAGGTGATCTGCACGGAATCCGCTCCCCCGCCCCATTGGCTGGTGGACCTCCAACAGAAATATTGCATGAGCAAACTTTCTCTGCTCCGGGGCGAGGTGCGCGACCCGCAGGCCGGAACCCTGGGGGAGAGTTTTTGGGAGGAATACTCGGGCAATCTTTCACAACTCACTCCAAGACAAGTATTTATGACTTATATGGAGGAGAAGGGGAAATTTTCCGACTCTGCCTTGCGGGAGGCGTTGGTGGAGCGTTACGATCAAGCGGAGAGCCAGGTGCTGGATCCCAGCCTGAGCCAGGAGAAGAGCCCGTCGGCGGCCAAGGGGATTCTCCGCTTCCGTCGGCTTTATTGCAAGAACATCAACTCCCTCTACGGGGAGACCGCCATCGATTTCACGGATCCCGCCTATTCCTCGGGCATCTTCCTGATCACCGGCCCCACCGGCGCCGGCAAATCCAGTTTGATGGACGCCATCTGCCTGGCCCTCTACGGCACCACGCCCCGGCTGGAGGAGGGGAAGGGGAAGGCCATTGGACCGGAGTGGGATCCCGTCATGAGCGACGGGGCCAGGGAAATGGTGGTGGAACTCACCTTTTCCTTGACGGAAGAGGGGAAGGAGGAGGAATACCGGGTGCGCTTCTCCCATGCCCGCACTCAACGCTCGGGCGCGGCAAAGCCTTTTGGAGTAGTGCAGCGGGAATTGTTCCGCAATGGGGTGTCCATGACGGACAAGTCATTGGAGGTGAAGAAGAAGGTGGAGGAACTCATTGGCCTTTCCGCCGATCAGTTCATGCGGTGCGTGCTTCTGGCCCAGGGGAGGTTTGACGCTTTTCTGAAGGCCGGCGAGGGGGAGCGGGTTCCCATCCTGACCGCCATTACCGGCACGGAGGTCTACCAAAAAATCGGGAAGGAAGTGTACCAGAGGTGGCAGGGGGCGAAGGGGGACTACGAACGATGCCAGGGGGAAAACGACGGGATTGCTCTCCTCCCCGACGAAGAGCGCAAGGAAAAGGAGGACAAGCAGCAGGAGTTGAAGCGAAAGCAGGTTGCTTTGAACCAGGAGAAAGAGATCGCCCAGCGTCGGGAACGGGGGTTCCAGGCTCTGGAGGAGGCCGAGAAGGCGCTGGAGGAGGCCCAGAAGGCGCTGAAGGATGCCCAGGAGGCGCAGGAGGGGTTCCAGGAGAAGAAAAAGCGTTGGGAAGCGGGGAAGAAGGCGGCCTTGTGCCAGGAGAGTTGCCAGGAATGGAAGAGGGCGAAGGAACAGCGGGAGGATGTTGCTTCCCGTTTGGCAAGGTTGCAGGCGCAGAAGGCGCAACAGGAGAAGAAGGCGACGGAGGCTGAGAAGCGTCAGGAGGAAGCCCGGAATCATCGGGAGGAGACAGAGAAGCAGTGCAACCAGCGGAAGACGGCGTTGCAGAAGGCAGGGGAATGGGAGGCCCTCTGCCAGAAGCAGGAAGAGACGGTGGAGAGTCTTTCCCGGGAGGTTTCTGCCCGGGAGGGGGAAAGGAAAAAGGCGCAAGCCGCCTTGGACAAGCTCACGGCAGATTGGGAGAAGGATCAGAAGAAGGCCGCTCAAGCCGAGGAGTATGTGAAGAGTCATGCCCGGGACGGGGAACTGGAGGCTCTGGCGGGGGCGTGGGAAGCCCGGCGGAAGGCCTTGGTGGACCAGGAGAAGGAGGCTGAGAATTTGAGGAAAGAAGTGGAGTCGGCCCGGGAGGAGTTGGAGAAGAGCCGCCGTTCTCAAAAGAAGCTGGCGCAAGAGAGGAAGGCGTTGCAGGTGAAGTCGGCCGACCTCCGGAAGCGTGAGGAGGCGCTGAATCAGAAGCGTGAGGAAATCCTTCAGGGGAAGACGGAGGAGGAGTGGCAGAAGGCCAGGGACCAGGCGTTCCGGGTGGATGCCCTGACGGAACGTCGCCATGCCCTCCGGGAGGGGGAGGAGTGCCCCCTCTGCGGTTCTCGGGTGCATCCCTATTGCCAGGGGGAAAACAGAGACAAGGATGTGGCGGCGGAGCTGACATCCATTGAGCAGCGCCTGGAACGTTGGAAGACGTGGAAGGAGAAAAAGGAGGCCCTGGACAAGGAGAAGACTGACCTGGAGGTTCAGGGGACCAAGTGGGAAACCGAGGAGAAGCATGGTCGGAAGGAGGAGGAACGCCTCCGGAACGAGTTGTCGGAAAAGGAGCAGAAGTGGAGCAGTCGCCAGCAGAAGGTGTCCCAGGAAGCGGAGGACTTGAAGGCGGAGTTCCGGAAGAGATTGCAGGTGGAATGGACGGATCATGGTTCCCTGCCCCGGGAGCTTTCGATGCGTCAGAAGAACTTCAAAAATGCCCAGGACGTCTTGAAGGAGCGGGATGGCGCCAAGAAGAAATTTGAACTGGAGGAGACGCGTGCCCTGACGGCGCTATCGAATTTGCAGGATAGTGAGCAGAAGAAGCGGAAGGAGTGGCAGGAAGCCGAGACGAAGATGAAGGAGTATCGTCAACAACGTCTGGGTTTGGTGAAGGAGCCGGATTTGGCGGCGGAGGAGGAGAAGAACGAGAAGCGTCGAGATGCGGCGCGGCGCAAGTGTGAAAAGGCGAAGACGGACCTCAGCAGGATCACGGGCGAGCTGGAGCAGACGAAGGCGGGGTGGGAACAGGAGGTACGTCAGTTGACGGAGGAGCGGGAACCGGAGGAAAAGAAGGCTCGGCAGGCTTTCGAGGAGAAATTGAGGAGTGTTGGCATTGCGGACGAGGCGGCCTACCAGGCGATGTATCTCCCTTCGGAGAAGCTCAATGCCCTGGAGAATGAGAACGGGGAGATTCAGGAACGTTGTGTTAAGGCAGAGACACGTTGTCAGGACTGTCAGAAGACCAAGGAAAGCTGCCAGCGGAACTTGCCGGAGGGGCTGAGTCGCCAGGAGAACCAGGAGAAGCTGGAGGCCCTGGAGACGGAGGAGAAGCAGCTCCAGAATGAGATGGGGGATGTGGAACACGCCCTGAAGAACGATGAAGAGAACCGACGCAGGAAGAAGCTCCTCCAGGAGGAGTTGGAGGAGAAGAAAAAGGAGTGGCGCTACTGGGACATCCTCCAGGAGCATCTGGGGAAAAACGAGGGGGACACCTTTGCCCGCATCGCCCAGGGGTATACCTTCCGGAATCTCCTCCATTTCGCCAATCAGCACAGGCCCAGAGCCTTGAAGGAGCATTTCACCCTGGTGGCGAACGGGAACGACCCCCTCTCCCTGGATGTCATCGACCACCACCGGGGCGACGTGCGCCGCACGGTGCGCAATCTCTCCGGGGGCGAATCCTTCGAGGTGAGCCTGGCCCTGGCCCTGGGATTGGCGGAGATGAGCGCCGTCAGCCAGAAGGCACGTCTGGGAAATGTCCTGCTGGACGAGGGCTTCGGAACCCTGGACGACCAGGCGCTGGACAGTGCAGTGGAACTCCTCATGGGGCTGGGCGGCGACGCTGGCTCCTCCTCCCGGAAGCTGGTGGGCATCATCAGCCATGTGGACAAGCTGAAGGAACGCATCGAGACCCAGCTGGTGGTCTCCAATGCGGGCGGCATGGGCCGGGTGAAGGGCCCGGGCGTCACCTTCCGGGGGAACGCCGGGGAGGAGGAGAAGCGGAAAAAGAAGAAGGGGAGAAGCGCCGCCTCCGGGATAGAGCCGTGAGGGGAGGGGGCTTGGGAATCCCGTTCCGTCCCTTGGGAAAGGCCAGAGGCTTCAGGCTATAGTAACCTCCATTGCCGCAGGCCGCCGCCCAGGCGTCACCTTCCCCTTGTTTCTCCGTCGGCACTCCTGGCGGGGAGGAAATCTGGAGATCCTTTCATGCCCTTGCATCGCAATCCCTTTCTGACGTTCTTCCTCCTTCTGTGCCTCCTGTTTGGTGCCGTGGAGGCGTCCGCGGCGCTGAAGCTGGTCTCCCCGGAGAACCGTGCCACGGTCTCCCTGCTGACGGATTTGCAGCGTCTGTCGGAGCGTCTTCCCCTGGATCAGCTGGAGGCTCTTTGGCAGGACCGGGTCTTCGTGGGGCGTCTTCAGGCGAAGCCCGGGGCCTCCCTGCCCCAGGGGTTGCGTCTGTCCTGGCAGAGCACGGCTCCGCAGGAGGACCTGGCCGGCTACCGTGTGCTGGTGTGCCGCGGGGAGAAATGGGAGGCGTCGTCCTGTGCCGTCTACGAGATTCCCGCCGAGGCGGGGCGGCAGAAGGGGGAGGCCATTTTGCAGAACCTGTGTCCCGGGGAGACCTACGGCTGGAGGGTCCAGGCCCTGGATGGCCAGGGGAGCGTCCTTGAGGAGTCCCCGGTGCGGAATTTCACGGTGGAGTCCGGCGTTCCCCGGATTCTGTATTGGAAGCACCGGGGCAATCTCCGGGAATTCGGCGGCATGCCCGCCGGCGGGGGGCGGGTTCTTCCCCACGGCATGATCTACCGCAGCACCGCCTATCTGCCGGAGGGCGGGGAGCCCCGGGAATTCGGGGAATGCCCGGTCATCGGGGAGACGCCCCGGCTGCGGACGGTGGTGGACCTCCGCTGGGAAGGGGAACACCCGGCCCTGGCCCAGGATCTGGATCCCCAGAAGGTCCAATACTTCTCCATCCCCTCCCAGATGTATGTGGGCATCTTCACGGTCAACGGCATGGAGAACTATCGCCAGCTCTTCCCCCTCTTCGCCAAACGGGAAAACTACCCCATCCTCTTCCATTGCGTGGTGGGCGCCGACCGCACCGGAACCCTGGCCATGATGCTTCAGGCCATCCTGGGCTGCCCCGAGGAAATCATCCGGCGGGACTATGTGCTCACCTCCTTCTACAGCACCCGGTATTTCTCCGCCGTGGACACCACCCTGAAGCGGCTGGAGGATTTCGCCCCCGTCCCCGACGCCCCCCTCCAGTGGAAGGCGGAGGCCTTCCTGCTGCGCTGCGGCGTGAAGGCCCAGGAGATCCGGGCTTTCCAGACCCTGATGCTGGGAGAGGACTTCCCCCTCTCCCCCGTGCTCAAAGACGCCATCGCCCGGGAGGAATTCATCGGCTCCTTCACCCCCGCCGCCAGCGTGACCTTCGAGGCGCCCGCCAGCCGGGGACGCTCCATGATGCAGTGCGGCAAGGAATATCTCTTCCAGGGCGGCGTGGAGCAGTATCTGGCTCCCGAGTTCGCCGGCGTCAACGAGGCGGGCGAATTTCTCTTCCGCTTCCAGAACGCCTATCCCCGCCCCGCCGTGGGCGGCTTCCAGGGCGAGGGGCTGACCGCCCCCGCCTACCAGCTGAGCGAGCCCGTCCAGAAGCAGGTCCTGCTCTCCCCCGCCGGCAAGAACGCCTGGACCCGGGAGGAGCTGGCGGCGGGTCTGCAAATTCCTCCCCGGGAGGAGTGCCTGCGTCTGCTGAAGCCCGTGGCTGGCGTGGAGGAGCCCCTCCCGCCGGAATACCAGGTTGTCCCCTGGGAGGAGAAGGACGGGGATTATCTGGTGGCCCACACCCGGGAGGAAAAGCCCGTGGTGGATGGCGACCTGAACAAGCCCTTCTGGCAGGGACTGCCCGCCGTCATGCTGTGCCAGATCGACGGCAACCCCGCGGACACGGGAAGGGTTTCCCTCCGGGTGGCCACCAACCCGGCCCACGATGTCCTCTATCTGGGCGTGGAGTTCCTGGAGGACAACACCCCCGTGAGCCGCCAGAGGGGACGGGACGAGGCGGTGTGGGAGGATGACGAGGTGGAGTTCTTCCTGGCGGGCGGCGGCCATGCCGCCTACTACCAGCTGATCATCAACCGGGCGGGCTGCATCCTGGATGGCCAGGGCACCAACGCCAAGTGGAATCTGACGGAATACGCCGCCAGCGTCAAGGAGACCGGCGCCGGCTGGAGCGTGGAGGTGGAGCTTCCTCTTGCCCAGCTGGATCTTCAGGGACCCCTGGAGCTGAACGTGTGCACCACGGACTTCCCCACCGGAACCCATCGCAATCTGGGGGCCACCAACGGAATCTTCCATTCCCGGGAGGCCTTCCTGCCCATTTTCCTGAAATGATTTCCTGAGGAAATCCACAGCCCGGGAGAGATTTCGCACATGTCCATCAACGAGACGACAGCAGGGTTCAGCCAAGGGGAGCGGAAGGAGATTCCCGCCGGCCTGTGGTGCAAATGCCAGTCTTGCGGCGAGGTGATCTACACCCGGGCCATGCAGGCGAACCTGAATGTGTGCCCCTCCTGCGGCTACTACGCCCCCCTGACTGCCTGGGAGCGCATCCGGCAGCTGACGGACGCCACGGAAAAGGGCTTCGTGGAGATGGACGACCGCCTCACCTCCCTGGACCCCCTGGAATTCGCCGGGGATTCCTCCTATGTGGCGAAACTGCGGGAGGCACAGCAGAAGACCGGGCTCCCCGAGGCGGTGGTCACCGGAAAGGCCTGGCTGGAGGGACATCGCTTCGGCCTGGCGGTGATGGATTTCCGCTTCATGGGAGCCAGCATGGGCGCCGTGGTGGGGGAGAAGATCACCCGGGTCACGGAATGGGCCACCCGACGGGAACTGCCCATGGTCATCGTGACGGCCTCCGGCGGGGCGCGGATGCAGGAGGGCGCCCTCTCCCTGATGCAAATGGCCAAGACCGCCGGCGCGGTGGAGCGTCACGACGAGGAGGGGCTCCCCCTGATCATCATCCTGACCCATCCCACCACCGGGGGGGTCACGGCCTCCTTCGCCTCCCTGGGGGATGTGATCCTCTCCGAGCCCCATGCCCTGGTGGGCTTCGCCGGCCCCCGGGTGGTGGAGCAGACCACCCGTCAGAAACTGCCCGAGAATTTCCAGCGGGCCGAATATCTCGTCCAGCACGGCTTCATCGACGCCATCGTGGAGCGGAAGGACCTGCGCGGCGCCCTCGCCAGCCTGCTGCGCAGCTTCCAGCGCTGACGCCCCGCTCCTTCCCCCCCCTATCTCCATCCATCATGCCCTACCAGCCCAAGATCGTCGGTTTCTCCCGCCCTCTTCCTTCCCTGGGAGAGGTGGATTGGCGGGGAGGAGTCCTGCTGCGCTCCACCAACTGGCTGGGGGATATGCTGATGACCCTGCCGGCTTCCTGGCAGCTGAAGGAACACCTCCCCCCCGGAGTGCCCCTCTGGGTGACGGCTCCCGCCGGACTTGCCCCCCTGTGGCAGGCCGCCCCCTGGGTGGACGGCGTGATTCCCTTCGCCGGCAAGCGCATGGATTCCCAGACCCGGCGCCAGGTGCGGGAGCACGATTTTGGACTGGGGGTCGTCTTCCCCAATTCCTTTGGGTCGGCCTGGGATCTCTGGCGGTGCGCCATTCCCCGGCGGCTGGGCCGGGGCGGCGCCTTCCGGGGCTGGATGCTGACGGACTCCATCCCCCGCTGGAAACCCCATGAAGGCGAGGGACAATGGCACCAGCTCTCCTGGTATCTGGAGCTGGTGGGCGTCCTGGGGGAGGTGCGTCTTTCGCCCCGGTGTCCGTCCCTTGCCGTGTCGCCGGAGCCCGCCCGGGAGCTGGGGGTGGAGAAGAGCGGGAGCTGGGTGGTGATGGCTCCCGGCGCCGCCTACGGACCTGCCAAGCAGTGGCCCGAGGAGAATTTCGCCCAGGTGGCGCGGGAGCTGCTGAAGGGGGGATGCCGGGTGGCCCTTGTGGGGACCCCCAGGGAAGCTCCCCTGACTTCCCGCATTGCCGCCGCCGCCCCCGGCTGCCTGGATCTGGGGGGGAAGACGCCTCTGCCTGCCCTGATGAGCGCCCTTTCCCAGGCGCGGGCGGTCCTGGCCAACGATTCCGGCTCCATGCACCTGGCGGCCGCCCTGGGAACCCCCGGCGTGGGCATCTTCGCCTCCACCGACCCCGTGGCCACCGGACCTTTGGGCGCCCCCTGGGAACTCCAGGTGGCCCAGGTGGATTGCCGTCCCTGCCTCCAAAGACAGTGCCCCTGGGCAGGCGCAAGACAATATCTCTGCATGCAGCACCTCCCCCCGGAACCCGTCCTGGAACGCCTGCAACATATCCTGAAAGGCTGAAAATCTCCCCCGCCGCCCCGCCATTGACAAGGGGCTCCAGGTCAGTCGTCTGGCGTACACCATGGTCACGGGGGAGCAGAAGGACGACATGAAGGCCGAGGAAGTGCAGGGACGCCAGTCCTTCCTGCGCGAGCAGACGGCCACCTACCATCTCCAGTCGTCTTCCCATGATGCCGTTCTTTATGACCTCATTGGCAAGATCACGGAGGGGACGAGGTTGATGTGAAGGATTATCACAGTCTTCTGGAGACCGTGAAAAACCTCAAGGATTGAATTCCGTCCGCCCTCGGCGTCCCGTTCGTTCCCTGGGGGCGGGGTGGGTTGCGGGCGCAAAAAAAGCCCCGTTTCGGCGGAGAAAGAGCCGAAGCGGGGCGTGGATGCGTTGTTGGCGCTGTCGCGAGGCGGTTATGCGCGGGCGGCCTTGGCCTTCTCCACCAGCTGCGCGAAGGCAGAGGGGTTGGTGACGGCCAGGTCGGCGAGCATCTTCCGGTTGATTTCGATATTGGCCTTGTTGAGGCCATCGATCAGCCAGCTGTATTTGAAGTCGAGGGCACGGCAGGCGGCATTGATACGCTGGGTCCACAGCTGACGGTAGGCAATTTTCTTGTCTTTCCGTCCCACGTAGGCATACGCCATGGCGCGGTCGGTGGCGGTGTACGCCATGCGGATCAGTTTGCTCCGGCTGCCGCTGAAGCCTTTGGCCATAGCCAGGACGCGCTTGCGGCGCGCTCTGGATGCAGGTGCGTTCGTTGCTCTCATTGTTCAGTACTCCAAGCTAAAAGAAAGGGTTGGGTTCTCTTTAGAGACCATAGGGGAAACAGGCCTTCATCCGCGAGAGCTCGGTGCTCTTGACCTCCTTGGGCTGGCCAAGGCGGCGTTTCCGGGTGGCGGACTTCTTGGTGAGAATGTGGCGTCCACCCGCGCAGTTGTGCATGAATTTTCCCGTACCGGTCTGCTTGAAGCGCTTCGCGGCGGCTTTTCTCGTTTTCATTTTCGGCATTTTGTTTTCTCCTGTTGGGACGGCCTCCGCCGGCTGGCGGTCCGGGCGAGGGTAGAGAAAACGAACCCTTTGCCCAAGACGGCCGCCAGTCCGAAACGACGGAGGCACATGGGATGGACTCCCCTTTGCGGTTCCCCTTCGCCTTTCCCGGAGCGGGAGGGAGGCGTCGGGGAGAGGGGAGTCGTGTGTGGTTGTCGCTACTCCTCCGGGGGGGGAGTGGCGGGGGAAGCGGCGGCGGCCTTTTCGGCGGCCTCCTTCTTGGCGGCGGCGCGGGCCTCCGCCTTCACCGAGAGGGTGGTGGAGAAGGTTTTCCGGTCCTGGCGAACCGGGGAGTCCTGCCTGGCGATGTCCTCCAGCTGTTTGATGAACCGGTTCATGATCTCCATGCCGATTTCCTGGTGGCTCATCTCCCGTCCCCGGAACTGGAGCAGCAGGCGGACCTTGTCGCCGTGGAGCAGGAATTCCCGGGCGTGCTTCAGCTTGGTGTTCAAGTCGTTCTCGTCGATGACGGGACGCAGCTTGACCTCCTTGAGCTTGGGCTGCACCTGGTTTTTCCGCGCCTCCCGTGCCCGTTTGGATTCCTCGAAGAGATACTTCCCGTAATCCATGATCCGGGTGACGGGGGGTTGGGTCTTGCTGGGCAGGAGGACCAGATCCAGTCCCGCCTGTTGAGCGCGGGCGATGGCGGTTTCGAAGGTGACGATGCCGGCCTGCTCGTTGTCCTGGGTAATCAGGCGCACTTGCCGTCCGTGCAGATTGCGATCTCCTGGTTTGAGCTGTATCACTCGATTTGCACTCCGTGTTGGGGGTTGGCTAGAAACAACGGGGGGAAGGGGGTCGGGGGGCTAGGCCTTGTCCTCGATTTCCTGGAGGAGGCGGGCGACGAACTGGTCCAGGGGCATGACATCGCCCTTGACGTAGTACTTTCCGCCTGCCTTGGCGCGGTCCCGGAGGGAGACGGCCACGGTGCCCTCGGCCTGTTCCTTTTCTCCCACCACCAGCAGATAGGGGATGCGGAGGAGGCCGGCGGTCTTCACCTTGGCGCCGATGGGGCTGGCGGAGAGGTCGGAGGCGACGCGGATTCCCTTGGCGCGGAGCTCCTTCTCCACCTTGGCGGCGTAGTCGGAGAACTTTTCGGAGATGGAGAGGACGCGGACCTGTTCGGGGGCGAGCCAGGTGGGGAATGCGCCGGCGTAGTGTTCCACCAGGATGCCGAAGAAGCGTTCCAGGGAGCCCAGGAGGGCGCGGTGGACCATGTAGGGTTGGTGGCGCAGTCCGTCCTGTCCGATGTATTCCAGCTGGAAGCGTTCCGGCAGATTGAAGTCGAACTGGATGGTGGAGGTCTGCCATTCCCGTCCGATGGCGTCCTTGATCTTCAGGTCGATCTTGGGGCCGTAGAAGGCGCCGCCGCCCTCGTCCACCTGGTAGGACATGCCCTCGGCCTTGATGGCCTCCAGGAGGGCCTGGGTGGCCTGCTCCCACTTTTCGGGGGCGCCCACGGCCTTGGCGGGGCGGGTGGAGAGATAGGCCTTGACATCCTTGAAGCCGAAGCAGCGCCAGATGTACATGGAGAAGCGGATCACCTCGCGGATTTCCTCCATGATCTGTTCCTGGGTGCAGATGATGTGGGCGTCGTCCTGGGTGAATCCGCGGACGCGCATCAGGCCATGGAGGACGCCTGCCTTTTCGTAGCGGTAGACCGTGCCGAACTCCGCCCAGCGGCAGGGCAGTTCCCTGTAGGAGCGGGGTTTGGTCTTGTAGATCATGATGTGGAAGGGGCAGTTCATGGGCTTGACGTAGTAGGGGTCTCCGTCAATGTCCATGCTGGAGTACATGTTTTCCTTGTAGAATCCCAGGTGTCCGGAGGTTTCCCAGAGATTGGCGCGTCCCACATGGGGGGTGTAGACCAGTTCGTAACCGTTCCGGTAGTGGGCGTCTCTCCAGAAGGTTTCGATGACATTCCGGATGCGGGCGCCCATGGGGTGCCAGGAGATCAGTCCGGGTCCGATTTCCTCGTGGGTGGAGAAGAGTTCCATTTCCACGCCGATCTTCCGGTGGTCCCGCTTCTTGGCCTCCTCCACCTGCTGGAGATACTGGTCCAGCTCCTGTTTGGAGGGGAATGCGGTGCCGTAGACCCGCTGGAGCATCTTGTTCTTCTCGTCGCCCCGGAAGTAGGAGCCGGCGATGCCGGTGAGCTTCACGGCGCCGATCTGGGAGGAGTTCTCCACATGGGGTCCGCGGCACAGGTCGGTGAATTCGCCGCAGGTGTAGAGGGAGACCGTCTCGCCCTCGGGGATGTCGTCCAGCCGGGAGAGCTTGTAGGTCTGTCCCTTTTCCTGGAAGAGGGCCCTGGCCTCCTCCCGGGAGACTTCGGAGCGGACGAAGGGGACCTTCTGCCCGATCATCTTCCGCATGCGGGTCTCGATTTCCTTCAGGTCCTCGGGGCCCAGGTGGTGCTCCATGTCGAAATCGTAGTAGAACCCGTCGGCGGTGGCGGGACCGATGTCGAATTTGGCATCGGGCCAGAGTTTCGCCACCACGGCCGCCATGATATGGGCGGCGGAATGGCGCAGGGTATTGAGGGGGAGATTGTTGTCAGACATAGGAAGGGGGATTGGTCTGGGGGAAAGGGGGGGAGGGAGGCGGCCTATTCCAGGACTCCCTTTGTGGAGGGGGTCTCCTGGTCCGTCATATCCGGGTCTTTGGCCACGGCCATGCGGAGGGCTCTGCCGAGGGCCTTGAAGATGGCCTCCAGGCAGTGGTGGTTCTCCTCGCCCGCCAGCAGGTCCACGTGGAGGGTGATGGCGGCGGCGTTGGCAAAGGCCTGGAAGAACTCGTGGTAGAGTCGGACGCTGATTCCTCCGGCGGCGGCCTCGGGGAAGGGGCAGCGCCAGGAAAGATGGGGCCGCCCGGAGAGGTCCACCACCACACGCGCCAGCGCCTCGTCCAGGGGCACGGCGGCCTCCCCGAAGCGCTGGATGCCCTTCTTCTCGCCCAGGGCGGTTTTCAGGGCCTGGCCCAGGGCCAGACCCGTGTCCTCCAGGGTGTGATGGGCGTCGATTTCCAGGTCTCCCTGGACCTGGAGGCGCAGATGGAGACGGCCATGCCGGAAGGCGGCGTCCAGCATGTGGTCGAAGAAGGGGACTCCCGTGGCCACTTCGTTGGTCAGGGGGGGCTGGTCCAAGTCCAGCTCCAGCTGGATCCGGGTCTCCCTGGTGTTGCGTTGGAGTTTGGCGCAGCGGGACATGGGCGGAAAGGGGGGTGCGGATTTTTTGTTAAGTCCGTCAATATAGCATGGATGGCGCGATTCAGACGGGGACCGCCCCGGTGAGGAGACCCCGGCGGGTGCCCTCCAGGAATTCCCGGAAGAGGCGCACCTCCGGAAGATCCGGGAGGGTGCTGGCGATTTTCTCCAGGGCGTTGGGGCGGCTGAGCCCCTCCAGACAGGCGATTTTCACCGCCTCCTTGATGGTGTTGATGGTCTCGGCGGACCAGCCGGCGCGGCGCAGACCCACCGCATTGATGCCCTGGATGGCGTTCTCCTGGACGATGCCGAAGGGCACCACGTCCTGGACGATGCGGGAGCCGCCGCCCACCATGGCCATGGTGCCGATGCGGCAGTACTGGTGGACCAGGGTGGCGCCGGAGATGAAGGCGCCCCGCCCCACTTCCACCCGCCCCGCCAGCAGGCTGGCGTTGGCGATGATCACGTTGTCCTGGAGCTGGCAGTTGTGGCCCAGGTGGGTGAACGCCATGAGCATCACCTTGTTGCCCACGGAGGTGTCGCTTCCCTCCTCCACGCCCCGGTGGATGGTGACGTATTCCCGGATGACGCAGTCCTCGCCGATTCGGGTGAGGGATTCCTGTCCGTGGTAGTGGACGTCCTGGGGTTCGTCTCCGATGTTGGCGCCGCAGTGGATGCGGGTGCCCCGTCCGATGACGGTGTGGCCCGAGAGGTTCACATGGGGGCCGATGACGCAGTCGTCGCCGATGACGACATCCTTTCCGATGACGGCGAAGGGTCCGATGGTCACGTTGTTACCCAGGGAGGCCCCTTCCTGGATGGCGGCGCGGGGGTCGATGTTCTGCGGCATTCTGGTGTTGGGTGATGGTGGGGAGGGGGTGGGGAGGCGCGGAGAGGGGGGGCCTACTGCAGAACCACGCGGCGCCGGTTTTTCTTGCCGGCCCGGAGGATGATTTCGCCGGAGGCGGGGAAGTCCTGGCAGGTCAGGGTCATTTTGGGATCCTGGAGGCGGGTTTCGCCCAGGTAGCATCCTCCTCCCTGGACCAGGCGCCGCGCCTCGCCGTTGGAGGCGCAGAGGCCCGCCCGCACCATGAGGGTGAGCAGTCCCAGGCCGGCCTCCAGCTCCTGGCGGGGGATTTCCACGGCGGGGATGGCCTGGCTGGCCTGCTCCGGAGTGATGCCGGCCACCGCGGAGGAGGTGGGGATTCTGCCCTCCGGGTCGGCGAAGCCGAACTGGGTGCAGGCGGCCAGATAGGCCTGGGCGGCGGTCTCCGGGCCGTGGGCCAGGGCGGTGGCCTCGTAGGCCAGGATTTCCTTTGCCCGGTTGATCTGGGGGGAGGGGAGGTCGCCCAGGCGCCGGACCTCGTCCATGGGCAGCGCGGTGAAGTAGGCCAGCAGCTTTCGCACATCCCCGTCGTCCACGTTGCGCCAGAACTGGTAGTATTCGAAGGGAGCGGTGCGGTTGGCGTCCAGCCAGACGGCGCCGCCCGCGGTCTTTCCGAATTTCGTGCCGTCGGACTTCAGGAGGAGGGGGAAGGTGGCGCCGAAGACCTCCTTCTGTTGGAGGCGGCGGGTGAGATCCACGCCGGCCACGATGTTGCCCCACTGGTCCTGGCCGCCGAACTCCAGGCGGCAGTCATAGGCCTGGCACAGGTGGTTGAAGTCGAAGGCCTGGAGGAGGGGGTAGCTGAATTCCAGGAAAGAGAGGGAGGTCTGGAGGCGGATCTTCACGGATTCCGCCGTGAGCATGCGGTTGACGCTGAAGAGGGAGCCGATGTCCCGGAGGAAATCCAGGAATTTCAGGCCCCGGAGCCAGTCGGCGTTGTTCACCAGCCGTGCCTTGCCCTCGCCGAAATCCAGGAAGCGCGCCAGCTGCCCCTGGAGGCAGCGCACGTTCTCGTCGATGGTCTCCACGGTCATGATGGGCCGCGCCTCCATCTTTCCCGAGGGGTCCCCGATCATGGCCGTGCCCCCGCCCACCAGGGCCAGGGGACGGTGCCCGCATTTCTGCAGCCAGCGCATGGCCATGATGGGCAGCAGGTGTCCGATGTGGAGGGAGTTGCCCGTGGGATCGAAGCCCACATAGAAGGTCTGGGGGCCTTCGCCCAGCAGTTTCCGCAGGGCGTCGGCATCCGTGGACTGGTAGATGAAGCCGCGTTCGGCCAGGATGTCCCAGGCGTTTTGCATATCCGAGAGAGAGTCAGTCAGCGGGGAGGTGGGGGTGGTGGCGCGGCGGGGCGCCTCCGGAAAAGGGACAAGGCACGAAGCGAAGCGCATTCGTGCCTTGCAGGGGGAAGCCCCCGCAGGTTTCGAGGTGGCGGGGCTTCAGAGGAATGGGGTGGGGAAAGGGCGGACGGCACCGCCCGCGCGGGTTAGGCGCCCACGATTTCCTTGACCGTCAGGCGGGTCATGTCCTGGCGGTGGCCATTCTTGCAACGGCTGCGCTTGCGGCGCTTCATCTTGAAGACGATGAGTTTGGGTCCGCGGAACTGGGCCTTGATCTCGGCCTTGACCACGGCGCCGGCGACGGTGGGGGCGCCGAAGACCGTCTCGTCATCCTTGGAGATCAGCAGGACTTCGCTGAAATCCTTCACCTCTCCGGCCTCGCCGGGGATGTGGTCGATGTCGAAATCCTGGCCGGGCTCCACCTTATACTGCTTGCCCGAGGTCTTGATGATGGCGTACATAGTAGGAAAAAACTCCCGTGGGGGTTGGTTGAGTATGGTTCGTCAAAGAAATGGTCTTGCGTAGAGTGCGTTAATATAACGGTCGGAAGGGCGTTTTCAACCCGGGGGCCCCGCCCCTCGAAGCCCCCCCCTCCGGCGGCGGGTTCAGTTCATGGGGTGATAGTGGGAGAGATAGGAGAGTTCCCGGGGCAGGGGGATGTTGGCGCCGGTCTCGTTCTCCCCGTAGCCGTTTTCCGCCAGCACCTGGATGTCCTGGAGCACCCGCACGTCTCCCCGGAAGGTGACCTTGCAGTCGAAGAGGATGTTGATTTTCCGCTGGGCGTGGAGGGTGGCGATGACGCTTTGCATCAGCTCCTGGAGGGTGGGGGCGGTGGAGCTTTTCACGATGGGCTCCAAGTCCAGGGGATAGACCAGGACCCGGAGGAGATTGGCGTTGGCCATCTGGCGGATGAGCTCCAGGGCGGCGTTGGCGGGAGTGGTCTCCCCCGTGTCCAGCCGGCGCTGCAGGGCGGCGATGGTCTCGTTCATCCGGGAAAGCTCGTCGCTGATGAACTGGCGCTTCAGCTGGTTGATCCACTCGTTGGCCAGAAACAGGTTCATGGGCAGGCTGGCGTCGTATTCCTTGTCCAGAATCAGGGCCACCGGACTGCCGTAGTGGCGGACGATGGAGGAGATCAGGGTGGCGGGGCGCACATGGAAGCCGAAGTAGGGGGGGATGGGAATCTCCCGGGACTCCACCACCGCGTATTGCCGCAGCATGGACTGGCAGAGGCCGCGGGCGCCCGCCAGGAACTGGTAGCTGTAGTGGCACAGATAGTGGGTCAGCAGATTCAGGTACCAGTTGCTCTTCAGGACGCAGTTCTTGTGGCAGAAGAGGGAGTCTCCCTGGATCTTGATGTGCCGTTCGTAGAAGTGGATGAAGACCGTCGCCACCCGGAGGAGGTGGAGCACCACGCTGATGTGTCCCCGCAGGCGGCGCAGGGAGGTGTCGTTGCCCTCGATGTTGCTGTAGGAGATATAGGTGTCGTAGAGGGACTGGAGGGTGTGGAAGCGTTCCTCCAGGGAGCGGATGGAGGCCTCGGAGAGCTGGTCGAAGTCCAGTCCCCGCCACTGGGGGGGCTGGCATTTGGCGGCGTTGGCCAGGAATTTGGCGTCTTCGGTGTTGTTCAGGAAGCTGGTGGCGAGATGGATGACCAGGTGCTCCGCGTCCTCCCGGCTGCCCATGATGCGGTCCTTGGGGAGCATTCCGGCGGGGAGCACCTCGCTGTAGTCGTAGCCCAGGAGTTCCTCCGGGGGCGGCCATCCCAGGGCCATGGCGTCGTTCATGACCTGCTTCAGGGAGCAGAAGAGGAAATTGGAGACATAGGCCACCGCGGAGATCGTGTCCTCCTCCATCCGGGGATAGTGTCCCTGGAAATCATAGGAGTGGATGGTGTGCTGCAGGTGGAGCAGATCATAGCCCGCCGTGCTGAAGTTCTTGATCATGGCCACATGCATCCGCAGGGCGTGCCAGGTCTCGTTGCTGCGGGCTCCATAGGCGTCCAGCAACTCCTCCAGCTGGCTGGACTCCGCCAGCAGAAAACTGAGGAGAGGACGGGTCAGGCAGAATTTTTCCGCCCCCTCTCCCACAAAATGCACGCAATGGGAGAGGAGCAGGGCTGACCGCTCTCTCAGCAGGGCATCAAATCGTTCGCTGTCGACAATCTCCATGGCTGGGAAACGGGGAGGGGACTCCCCCGGACTCATAGCGGCGTTTCGGGAAGCTCGTTCCCGGGCGCACTGTCTCCTCCCTCCCTGCTCCCCCCAAAAAGAGGCGATGACGCATCGCAGGCAGCCGCCGGAAGCCGAGGGCTTCTCCGGTGGACTTCCTCCGGGGAAGGAGGCCCGATCTTTGGGGGGTTACCTTAATGGTTCTTCAAGGGTTTGCAACCGGATTTCCCGGGAAAAGCCGCAGGGAACGGCTTTGCGGGGGGGCGCCTTCTCTTTCCGTAGACGGGCGAGGGGGATTCAAGGGAGAAAGAGTATATTGAAGGGCAAACCGGGGCGGGGGGGCGCCCGGAGCCCATCCCTCCCCCTTGTCTTTCCCGTCTTCCAGATTCTCTCGGAGAAAAACAAATGTCCCAGGATGTTTCCCAATCCCTGACCATGGAGCTGGTGGAGTTGATTTTCGGGGCGGCCAGCATTCGCCGCTGGAACGACCAGATCAACCCCATGGAGTTCACGGAGCTGGACAAGCAGGCCCACAAGATGATCATCGCCTGGGCGCTGGCCCGGTGCGAGGAGGATCAGCGGGGGGCGCGCCAGGTGCAGTGGCAGTGGCGGCTGCTGGTGGAGGGCGCCCTCTTCGAACTGCTCCAGCGGATCATCCTGACGGACATCAAACCCCCCGTCTTCCACCGGATGATGGCGGAAAACGGGACCCAGCTGAACCAGTGGGTGCTCCAGGAGCTGCGCCCCCTCACCTCCCGGGTGCGGGGAGGCTTCCGGGAACGGATGGAGGCCTATCTCCTGGATCCCGGATTCGCCGTCCAGGAAAAGCGGATCCTGAAGGCGGCCCACTATCTGGCCACCCAGTGGGAGTTCAACATCCTCTACCAGCTCTGCCCCTTCATCCGGGGCATCGAGCGGATCAAGGGGGAGATCGAGGACCAGCTGGAGGACCACATCGACCTCATCGGGGTGCAGAAGATCGCCCTGAAGCGGAAAACCTACGAATTCCTGGACCTGTGCGCCCAGCTCCGTTTCCAGAAACGCTGGAGCCAGACCCCGCGGCTCCCCGCCACCAGCGTCCTGGGACACATGCTCATGGTGGCCATCATCACCTATCTGGCCCTCTGCGACACCCAGGCCGGCGACCAGCGCATCGTCAACGGCTTCCTGGGCGCCCTCTTCCATGACCTTCCCGAAGCCCTGACCCGGGACATCACCTCCCCCGTGAAGAACGCCGTGGAGGGACTGGCGGACACCATCAAGAAGTTCGAGAATCTCCAGATGGAGGAGAAGGTCCAGCCCCTGGTGCCTCCCCATTGGTACCGGGATCTCTCCTATTTCACCGCCGATGAATTCGAGAACCGGGCCGTGGTGGATGGCGAGATCCTCACCGGTCTGTCCTTCCAGGACCTGGAGGGAAAATACAACGACGCCCGCTTCCAGCCCGTGGACGGAGAGATCGTCTGCTGCGCCGACAAGCTGGCCGCCTTCATCGAGGCGGTGGAGTCCATGTGCAACGGGGTTACGCCCCGCCATCTCCAGGAGGGCGTGGACCGGCTCTGGGAGGAATACCAGGGACGCCGGGTGGGACCGGTGGATTTCGGACAGGTCTTCGCCGGATTCCTGGGGCTTTTGCCCGGGGGAGGCGCCCATGGCTGACGGGAACTCCTCCCTGAAGGGGGAAACCCCGGCGCCGCAGCCGTGGAGCGCGGAGGAGCCGGGCAGCGGCCTGGCCTTCCCCTCCCATCTGGCGGGCCCCTGCGCCATGGTGCTCATGGCGCTGCTGCTGGGGACGGGGGTCTGCATGATCGCCTCCGCCACCAGCCAGATGCCGGGCGCCCGGTTCTTCCTCGTCCAAATTCTGTGGCTCGTGCTGGGCACGACGGCGTGCCTGGCGGGCTGCTTCCTGAATCTGGACCGCCTCTATCGCTGGAGCCCCTGGCTTCTGCTGGCGGCGGTGCTGGTGCTGGCCTACTTGAGTCTGGCCGCCATTTGCGTGCGGCTGGGGAGCCCCCGGATGCTGGCCTTCTTTCCCGGCGCCTCGTCGGTGAAGGGGGCGGTGCGATGGCTGCGGCTGGGTCCGGTGCAGATTCAGCCCTCCGAGTTTGCCAAGGTGGCCATGGTCCTTTTCCTGTCGGCCTACTACGGATGCCTGGGACGGGAGAAGATCAAGAAGTTCGCGCCCGGGGTCGCGGTGCCCCTGTGCTGCGCCGGGTCGATCCTGGTGTTCATCTTCCTGGGAAAGGATCTGTCCACCACGGTGGTGGCGGGCGCCACGCTGCTGGGGCTCATGTTCCTTTCCGGCATTCGCCTCCGGTGGGTGCTGGCGCTGCTCCTCGCGGGCGCCGCCGCGGGCGTCTTCGGCATCGCGGGCAGTCCCATGCGGCGGGAGCGGATCGTGGCATGGCTGCATCCGGAGGCCGCGGAGTCCATCCAGCTCTTCCGCTCCCAGATCTGCTTGGGCATCGGCGGCTTCTCGGGCACGGGATACTCCCAGGGATACATGAAGACCTATCTCCCGGAACCCCACACGGATTTCATCGTGGCGGTGATTGGAGAGGAGATGGGGTTCCTGGGGCTGCTGGGGGTGCTTCTGGGCTACCTTCTCCTGTGCGTCTGCATCCTGGCGGTGGGAAAGCAGTGCCGCCGGCGGGAGGATCTCCTGCTGTGCACGGGAGTGGCTCTGCTGATTGCCGTGCAGTCCCTGGTGAACGTGGGCGTGGTCAGCGGCTGGATCCCCCCCACGGGCGTCACCGCCCCCTTCCTCTCCTACGGAGGCTCCAGCGTCATTTCTCTGATGTTCCTGATGGGACTGGTGTTCAACGTGGCGCGGCGCAACGCCGCCGCCATGTGGCGGGAGGTGGGGAACCAGCGCTGCCTCCCCGTGTCCCTTGAAGAAAAGAATCCTTTGGAAACCCGCAACGCAAGGAGGTAATCCCCATGAGAACGACAAGGCAAACGCTTTTCCGGGGTCTGGTCCTAATGATGGTCCTGCTGGCAGGCGCCCCGCTTCTGGAGGCGAAGATTGTGAACAAGGGCGGCGGGAACCAGGTGCTCCAGCTGCCCCAGGGCCCCATCTCCAAGAAGGATGCGAACCGGCTGGAGCAGACCCTGCTCCAGATGATCAAGGATCACAACAACAACATCGAGACTTCCCGCTCCAATTACAACGGGGTGGACACCAAGCGGGAGTGCATCGATTTGTCCTACTACGGCAGGATCGGCTTCGATAAACGGGACGACCTGGTGAAGTCCCTGCGCAAGATGATCGAACGCCACAACGAAAGAATCCAGAAGACCCAGAACCAGGGCCAGAAGAAGATGTCCCAGCAGGAAATGCTCCGGCAGCAGCAGGAACAGCAGAGAATGATGTGGGAGCAGGAGCAGATCCGCAGACAGCAGCAACAGGCCCAGCAGCAAGAACAGCAACGCCAGTGGGAGGAGGAGAGGAAAAGGGCAGAAGAACAACA
>JBJEVT010000038.1:0-97382 GCA_051884615.1 Oligosphaeraceae bacterium | reverse complement strand
GGAAGCGGAGAGGCAGGCCCATGCGACGCATGGCCCTGCCGGGCAGCCAGAACGGGAACGCCCCTCGCCCCCCTGTCTTGGAATACAACTTCCTGCCCCTCTAGGGCATCTAGCCCTTTGATTCCCCTGGGGAGAAAAAAGCCCCCCGGGGGGATCTCCCGGAAACGCACAGGGGCCGGGACATGCGTCGCATGAACCGACCCCTGCTTGTGTCGCCCGGCGTGTGCCGGGCGCTCTGCGAGTGCCGTGGTTATTCGTCCTTGGCCTGGGCGGTCTGGTAGAGGGCCATCACCTCCTCCGAGGGCTTCTTGGTGCAGGCGGCCACCACGACGGCGGCGACGAGGCCGGCCACGAAGCCGGGGAGCAGTTCATAGACGCCCGTGGCGCTCTTGAGGAAGATGATCCAGAGGACGTCCACAATGGCGCCCACCAGGATGCCGGCGATGGCGCCGGGCAGATTGAAGCGTCTCCAGAAGAGGGCCAGCATGATGGCGGGGCCAAAGGCGGCGCCGAAGACGCCCCAGGCATTCTCCACCAGTCCCATGATGGAGCCGGCACGGGGATCCATGGCGATGATCAGCGCCAGGAGGGCGATCACCAGGACCAGGAAGCGTCCCACCCAGAGGAGTTCGGCGTCGTTGGCCTTGCCCTGCCGGATGAGGGGCTTGTAGACATCGCAGGAGAAGGCGGAGGAGGCGGCCAGGAGCTGGCTGTCGGCGGTGCTCATGGAGGCGGCCAGGACGGCAGAGAGGAGGACGCCGGAGATGAGGGCGGGGAAGATCTTGCGGACCATTTCGATGAAGACCAGCTCCTTCCCCGCCACGGTGGTGTCGTAGGGAATCACATAGCGGCCGATGATGCCGATGAGGGCGGCGAAGAGGACGATGAGAACGGTCCAGCTAATGCCGATGACGGAGGATTTCCGGAGTTCCTTCTGGGATTTGATGGACATGAAGCGGATGATGATGTGGGGCATGCCGAAGTAGCCCAGACCCCATGCCAGGCCGGAGACCACGGTCTGCCACTGGAAGGCGTCCTGCCAGAGGGGGGAGAGGGCGGTGGACTGGGTGACGGGCTCCAGGGCGACCCAGGCGCAGAGAGGAGCCAGGAACATGGCGCCCAGCACCAGGAGTCCCTGGAAGAAGTCGGTCCAGCAGACGGCCGAGAAGCCGCCCAGGAAGGTGTAGCCCACGATGACGGCGGCGGCCAGATACCGCGCATTGGATTCCTCCATGCCGGTGATGTGGTTGAAGAGGGTTCCGCAGGCCTTCACGCTGGAGGCGGCGTAGATGGTGTAGGCCACCAGGAAGACCATGGCGCAGATGATCTGGAGGACGTGGGAGCGGGCAAGGAAGCGGTTGGAGAGGAACTGGGGGATGGTGATGGAATCCCCGAAGGTCACGGAGAATTTCCGGAGGCGCGGGGCCTGGAAGATCCAGCTGAGGGCGTAGCCCAGGGCCAGTCCCAGGGCGATCCAGACCTGTCCCATGCCCTTGCAGTAGACGGCGGTGGGCAGTCCCATGAGAACCCAGGCGCTCATGTCGGAGGCGCCGGCGGAGAGAGCGGAGACCCAGGCGCCCATCTTGCGGTCGCCCAGGAAGTAGGTCTTTTCTCCTCCGTTGCGGTCACGGACGAAGAAATAGACGCCAATCCCCAGCATGAAGAGGAGATAAAGAGCAAAAACGACAGGTTCTAGGGAAGACATGATCTTGGAGGCTTGGGGATGGGTTGGGAATGGGTGTGAATGATTGTAGAAGAAAAAAGGGATATGCCGCGGGGGGGCGTCAGAGGGAGGGGCGGGAGAGAGCCAGGATCTCCTCGTGGAGGCTATTGCCCCGGGCGTCCATGGTGACGATGGCGGGGAAGTCCTTCACCTCCAGTTCCCAGATGGCCTCGGGGGAGCCGAACTCCTCCAGAAAGGAGACGGAGACCACCCGGACCACGGAGGCGGCCAGCACTTGGGCGGCGCCGCCCACCGCGGAAAGGTACACCGCGCCGTGCCGTGCCAGGACCTCCCGGGTCTTCGCCCCCATGCCCCCCTTGCCGATGAGGGCGCGCACGCCGTAGCGCTTCAGCACCTCCGCCTGGTAGGGTTCCTCCCGTGCGGAGGTGGTGGGGCCGGCGGCGGTCACCGTCCATCCCCCGTCGGGGGCGGGCACCATGACCGGGCCGCAATGGTAGAGGACTCCTCCCTGGAGCCGGATGCCGGGCGGCAGGGGCGCGGGCCCCTCGCCTCCAGCCAGGTATTTGTGGGCGGCGTCCCGGGCGGTGTAGATGGTGCCGGAGAGGAGGACGGGCTGCCCCAGTTCCAGGGAGCGGACATCCTCCTCCCGCAAGGGAGTATGAAGGGAACGAGTCTCCATGTGATCCAAACGAGCCGGAGGGCGTCCGGGGCTATTTCTCCCTGGGGGCCTCCGTTTCCGTGCGGGGCACCGCATAGATCGTCTCGCCCTGCTTGGCCATGCCGAACTTGTCCCGCGCCACGCTCTCCACCACGGCGGGATCCCGGGCGCGGAGCTTTTCGATGATGAGGTCCTTCTCCTGGATCTGCCGTTCCAGCCCGTCCACCTGGACCTGGAGCACCCGGAGATCCTCCTTCAGCTGGGCCAGCTTGCGATTGGGCGTGAGGAGCACGAAGAAAAGCAAGACGTCGATCACAATCAGGAAGAGGCAAACGACCTTTAACATGAGCGTGTCTCCTGGCGTGTACTCTTCCGGCTGCGGCAGAAGAAGTTGTATTTCAGGATATACCAAAGGGCGGCCACGCCGTCCCTCCAGCCGATTTTCTTCCCCTGGTCATAGGGGCGGGGGACGTAGTCGATGGGGATTTCGAAGATTCTGGCCTGGGCCTGGGCCAGTTTCGCCGTGACTTCCGGCTCGAATCCGAAGCGATTGCATTCCAGGGTGAAAGTCCGGAAGAGGTCGGCGCGGATCATCTTGTAGCAGGTCTCCATATCCGTGAGATAGAGATTGGCGCACAGATTGGAGAAGGAGGTCAGCCACTGGTTTCCCTTGCGGTGCCAGAAGGAGTCCACCAGATGGGTGGGGGAGGAATACCGGGAGCCGAAGACGGCGTCCGCCCTGCCCTCCTCGATGAAGCGGAGCATCCTGGGGAATTCCCGGGGGGAGTATTCCAGGTCCGCATCCTGGATGATGACCACGTCCCCGGTCACCATGGCCTGGGCGGTGCGGATGGCGGCGCCCTTTCCCTGGTTTTTCGGGTGATGCGCCACCACCAGATCCGGGGCGGGGAGCATGGCGTCCAGCAGCGGGCCGGTGCCATCCCGGGAGCAATCGTCCACCACCACGATTTCCAGATTGGGCACGCCACACTGCCGCACCTGCTGGATCACCGTGGCCACGGTGGCCACTTCGTTGTAGACGGGGATGATGACGGAGAGTTTCATGGCTGATAGGACCATTCCAGCAGTTTTGTGGCCAGTTCATCCCGACGGCGGCCGCGGTCGCTTCCCTGCACCCCCATCACCACCACCATGCGCTTGCGCCCCTCCCGTTCGCAGGTGACCACGATGCAGTATCCCGCGCCGTCGGTGAAGCCGGTCTTCAGGCCGTTGACGCCGGGCACCTTTCCCCGGAGGAGCTTGTTGGTGGAGTTGACATCGAAGGGATTTTTCTTATCGGCACGGATCCTCCCGCTGACGGTGGACGCCCACTTCCGGATGGCGGGATATTGGATGGCGCGGAGTGCCAGATAGGCGACTTCCAGGGCGCTGCCGGTGTTTTCCAGGCGCTGTCCTCCCTGGATCAAGGGGAGGCCGTTGGGATTGTAGAAGTGCATTCCCTGGAGTCCCAGGTCCGCCGCCCTCCGGTTCATCATCTCCGGGAACCGCTCCGGGGCGCCGCCTGCCAGATAGCGTCCCACGACATAGGCGCAGTCGTTGGCGCTGGACACCAGCATGCACATGAGGTATTCCTCCAGCCGGTAGCTCTCCCCGGTGTCCAGGAAGACTCCATTGATTTTCTTCTCCCGGAAGTATTTCCGATCCTCCGCCGTCACCGTCACGGGGGTCTGCAGGGTGACGCCGGGCGTCTGCTCCAGATATTCCATGAGGAGGATGGAGGTCATCAGCTTGGTCAGGGAGGCCATGGGATAGCTCCGGGCGGCGTCCTTCTGCCACAGGATGGTGCGGGTGTCCAAATCCAGCACCACGCCGGAGCGCACTTCCTTCATCTCCTGGCGCAGGGAATCCTTCATGGGCTTCTCCGCCACCGGGAAGAAATCCGGGCGATAGCGTCCAGGCATCCCGGAGGACGCCGCGGCGGGGGGCGTCGCCACCGGAGCCACGGGCGGCTTCACGGCGGGAGGCACGGACGGCTTGGCGGCGGGGACGCCTGCGGAGGACGGGACGGGAGCCGTCGGCTCCTGGGAGGGCGCGGCGGCGGGCGTCTCCTGGGGAGCGGGGGCCGCCACCGGTCGATTGGGGCGCGTGCTCCACAGGAACCAGGCAAGAGGAACGGAGAACAGGAGCAGGGATAGGATGATGGAAATGGATTTTCGCATATCACTCCTGGGGGGCCTGTCCGAAGGTGATGGAGTCCGTGGGGGAGAAATCCACGGCCTTCTTCCCCTTCCGGCCTGTCTCCGCGGGCAGCTTCACCGCCGCGTTGAAGAAGGTGGCGGCGGGAGGCCTGGGCGGGTCTTGCACCACGGGGGACTCGTCCCGTCCCGCCTCGGTCTCGTCCTCGTGGAGAGCGGGGGAGTTTTCCGGGGCCTGGGGGGAGCGTCCTTTCCGGGCGTGTCTCTTCCGGACATGTCTTTTTCCCGCGTCCTGGCTCTTTTCCTCGGGAGCCACGGGGCGGCTGGCGCCCTGGCGCAGGGGCACCAGTTCCGGGGGAAGCCCCTGGGTGGAGGCGGGGGAGCGGCGGGGGGAGACCTCGCCCTCCGGGGCGGGCGTCTCCCGGGCGCCCTGCCCTTCCTCCATTTCCTCCTCCTGCTCCATGTCCTCCTCCTCGGGAAGGCCATAGCGGGGGGAGAGCTCGGGAAGGCGGGTCAGAATCTCCTGATTCCACCCGAAGAGCTGCACCAGGAGAGACACCAGGGCGCGGCCATAGCGATACTCGCAATGATTGAGATAGGGCAGGGGGACGGAGGGCGCCATGAGGCGGGGCACCAGGCCCACGATCTGGAGAATCCGATGGGAGAGGAGGCGGGGAACGGTGATGTCCTCGAAGAGGAGGACCAGCGCCCGATGGGCCACGGGCTCCGAGGCAGCGGAGCCTTCCCAGAATTCGGTGGGGTTCTCCGGATTCAGGGCGCTCATCAGGAAAGGCAGGGCCACGGTGGAGAGAGCCAGCCCCCGGGAATTGGAGTAGCGGCCCCGGCGCATGGCGTCTCCCCGCAGCTTCATGAGATGGCGGAGCATCTCCCCCTCCTGCTCCTCCCAGGACTCGTCCACCGTGGGCCAGAAAAACTTCAGGAAGCCCATGTCGTGCATGGTCTGCAGCGTCTGTCCGGCGGCGGGATTGGCCAGGATTTTCAGGAGTTCCTCGAAGAGGCGGGCGGAGGAGGCCAGGCGGATCATCTCCCCCTTCTGCCGGATGACCGTCTCCAGCTCCTTCTCCAGCCGGAAGCCGCACTGGCCCACCAGCTTCATGGCACGCAGCATCCGCACGGGATCCTCCTCCATGCGCTGATGGGGATCCCCGATGCAGCGCACCACGCCATCCCGGAGATCCTTGTAGCCGCCGGAGAAGTCGATGATCCCCCGGGTGCCGGAGACATCCAGATAGAGGGCGTTGGCCGTGAAATCCCGGCGCAGGGCGTCCTCCTCCAGGGTGCCGAAACAGTTGTCGTTCCAGATGATGGGGCCTTTCTCGTGGCGCTTGCCCTGGCGCTCCTTCTCGTTGGGCTTGCGACGGAAGGTGGACACCTCGTAGATCTCCCCGCCGGCGAAGACATGGGCCAGGCGAAAACGGCGGCCGATCACATGACAGCGCCGGCGCCCGAAGACCTTTCGCACCTCCTCGGGGGTGGCGCTGGTGGAGATGTCGTAATCCTTGGGGGCCTTGCCCAGGAGCAGGTCGCGGACGGCGCCGCCCACGATGTAGGCCTCGTAGCCGGCACGGGTCAATTCCCTCACCACGGAGACAGGAACGGGATTGACGAGATGGAGAAGGTCATCCAGGACGTTTTGAGGGACGATTTCAGGCATGTCAGTCATCATCAGCCTCGCGGCTTTTCCCCTCCGCGCCGTCTGGCGTCCGCCTTCCCCCTTCCCCTCGCCGCCAATGGCACCCGGTTCACCGGGGAGGCGGGGCGAATCGCACGCGGGAAAGGAATGGGAGGGATGTCGACGGGGAGAGGAGTCCGGGGTCCCCGGAGGGGGGACGGTGAGGCTTCACTCGCGTTTCACAACAGGGTCATGTGCGCCGCCTTCCGAGGCATGGGCCGGAGGCCGGCGGGAAAATCTGCGGGAGGCAGGGGTCAGAAGAGAGTGGGCTGCGCCACGGGGGCGAAGGAACGGCGATGGAGGGGACAGGGCCCCAGGCGGTTCAGGGCCTCCAGATGCTCGGCGGTGCCGTAGCCCTTGTTCCGGGCAAAGCCATAGCCCGGATAGCGGAGATCCATCTCCTCCATCAGCGTATCCCGGTAGACCTTGGCCAGGATGCTGGCGGCGGCGATGGAGGCGGAACGCCCGTCCCCCTTCACCACGAAGGTGGCAGGCACGGGAAAAGGAGCGAACCCCAGACCGTCCACCAGCGCCGCCTGGGGACGGGGCTCGCCCGGCAGGGACTGGACGGCCTCCCGCATGGCGTCCTGGGTGGCGCGGAGGATGTTCATGCGGTCGATCTGGGCGGGGGAGCGCTCCACGATGGCGAAGCGCACCCGGGAATCCTCCCGGAGGAGGCGATCCAGCTCCCGGCGCCGGGCGTCGGTGAGCTTCTTGGAGTCGTTCACCGGAAGGTCGAAGGGGAGGGGCGGCAGGGGAAGCGCCACGGCGGCCACCACCACCGGGCCGGCCAGAGGCCCCCTGCCCACCTCGTCCACCCCGGCGACGCACTCCACCCCCAGGGAGAGTTCCAGCTGGAAGGGGCGGGCGATGCCGGGCATGGGAGATTTCGGGAAAAGCAAGGGAGGGAGGAAGAGCCCGGGGAAGGCGTCGGAAGTTCCCCGACGAGGACCTCCGGAAAAAAACAAAAAGGCACAGGGCCCTCGCAGAAGGAGGCCTCGTGCCTTTTCACCTGAGCGGCGAAATCAACGGATGACTGCAGACGGCGGCTCCCGCCGGAGAGCCCGGAACCCTCCCCCTCCCCGCCTTAACGGAGGGACAAAGGAAGAGGACGCCGGAAGGGAAAGAATGCCCGGGGCAAGGACCCCGCCGAACCGCAAGCCACACGAGACCGCTTATGCACTCACTTCCTTGGACTTCACCTTGGCGGCCTTGCCCACCTGACCACGCAGGTAGTAGAGCTTGGCGCGACGGACAATGCCCTTGCGGGTCACCTTGAAGGAAGCCACCAGGGGGGAATGGATGGGCACCACGCGCTCCACGCCCTGGCCAGCCTTGACCCGGCGCAGAGTGATGGTCTGGGCAATGCCGGCGCCGTGACGGGCGATGACCACCCCGCTGAAGCTCTGGACACGCTCCTTGCCGCCTTCCTTGATGCGGAAACCCACTTCCACGGTGTCGCCAATGCCCATCTCGGGCACGTCGGTCTTCTGGTTCTCCAGACGGATCTTCTCAATGGTGTTCATGGTAAATTTCTCCTTGCGGAATCGATGATGTCTATGTAAACAAAATTCAGAGGAGGTCGGGGCGCCGGCTCACCGTGCGGAGCACTCTCTGCTCCAGGCGCCAGGCGGCGATCTCCTGGTGATTGCCCGAAAGAAGGATCTCGGGGACCTTCATGCCCTTGTAGTCCTCCGGACGGGTGAACTGGGGATACTCCATCAGGGGCTCGTTGCCGAAGGACTCCTCCTCCGAGGAGACGTCATTGCCCAGGGCGCCAGGCAGAAGGCGCACCACGGCGTCGGTCACCACGCTGGCGGCGATGGCGCCATTGGTGAGCACATAGTCGCCGATGGAGAGCTCCTCGTCCATGAGGCACTGGCGCACCCGCTCGTCCACTCCCTCGTAGTGTCCGCAGACCAGGATGAGGTGGGAGATCTGGGAGAAGCGGCGGGCGGTGGGCTGGTCGAAGCGGCGTCCCTGGGGGGTCATGAGAACCACATGGGCCTCGGGGGTGCGGAGATCCTGGAGGCACTCGAAGAGGGGTTCGGGACGCAGCACCATGCCGGCGCCGCCGCCATAGGGGCGGTCGTCCACGGTCTTCCGGGCGTCGTGGGTATAATCCCTCAAGTCCACGAGCCGGAGATCCACAACGCCCTCCTTCCATGCCCGCCCGACGACGGACTCGGAAAGCACGCCCTTGCAGAGAGCGGGGAAGAGACTGACAATATCAATCCTCATCATTCCTCGATGGTTGGTGCGTTGGTGCGGAGAGGAGGGGTGGGGCTGGCCCGGGGGGCCGCCGGGCAATCAATCACTCGTCCAGGACATCCACCGTGGCGCGGACATGGCTGCGGGCCGCCGCGCTGGAGACCAGGGTCCGGAGGGCGGAAATCGTCTTTCCGCTCTTCCCGATGACCTTCCCGATGTCCTTCTTGAAGCAGTGGATCTGAATGATGGAGAGATCCTCCTTTTCCGCCAGGGAGAGGCTCACCTCCTCCGGCTTGTCCACCAGGGAGGTCACCACATAGGCGACGAACTCCTGGAGGCTCTTCAGGCACGGGGCCGGCGCGGCGTTGCCGCGGGGGGCGGCGCTCTCCGCCGCCGTCTCTTCGGGGGCGGGGGCGTCCACCATGGGAGGCAGAGGACCCGCCTCCCTGGCCTCGGCGCCAAATAACTTCTTCAAGAAAGAGAAAGCCATGGGGAGTCGCTCTGCTCTACTCGGCGGCGGGGGCTTCGGCGGCGGCCTCGGGAGCGGGCTCCTCGGCGACCTTCACGGCCTTGGGGGCGGGAGCGGCGTTCTTCACGGGCTCGCGGCGGCTGGGGAAGGGCTTCCCGTTCTTCTGGCGGTTGAAGATGGCCTGGACCGTCTCGGAGGGCTGGGCGCCCTTGGAGAGCCAATACTCCATGCGCTCCACGTTCAGGGTTTCGCAGTCGTGCCGGGGATCGTAGACACCAAGGTTCTCGATGAAGCGGCCGTCCCGGGGGGAACGGCTATCGGCCACGACGACACGCCAGCAGGCGGCGCTGAGGGCACCAGTACGACGAAGACGAATCTTAACAGACATTCTCTTTTCCTTGAGGGGGATTAACGGTTACGACAAAAAAGGATAATGATGCGCAGTCCGATACTATAACGCCGTTTTTCCGTTCCGCAACAGCCCTTTCCTCCCTTTCCTGCATCCCGTTCCCAGGGGGGGGGACAGGGGGTTGGCGGGGGTCACGGACGGTGGGCGAGGATGCTGCGAACCGCCAGGGCGGCGGTGGCGAAGGCGGCCTCCAGATTGTATCCGCCGGTGGGTCCGTCCACATCCAGGCACTCCCCCGCCCCGTAGAGGCCGGGATACTTGCGACATTCCATCGTCCGGGGATCGAACTCCTCCAGGGCGATGCCCCCCACAGTGACGATGGCCTCCTTCAGGGGGCGCACCGCCGCCTTGTCCAGGGGATAGTTCTTCAGGGCGTTCCAGGGGATTTTCCGGCAGCGGGCCAGGCTGGCGGCCAGGGTCCGGGGGAGTCCCAGGCCATTGAGGACCAGTTCATCGTCGGCGCCATGGCGCCGACGCAGCTGTTCCCGGCGTGCCTCCAGCTCCTCCTGGCTGTATTTCGGGAGGAGATCCAGGGTGGCCTCCCGGAGGGGGAGGGCTTTCCGGGCCAGCTTCCGGGTCATGTCGTAGACGGCGCTGCCCCGGAGGAGTCCCTGCTGGAGCTGCAGGTTGCCCTCGGTCTCCTCCACGCCCCGGGCGCGGGCCTTCACCCAGGGAATCTCCACCTCCTCCCGTCCCAGATTGGCCAGGGGATCCTCCGGCGGGAGGCGCAGGGCGGCCAGCCCCGCCCGGGGAGGGGAGGATGCCAGGCCCAGGTCCTGGGCGAAGAGAAGGCCGTCTCCCAGGGAGCCGGTCTGGGGATAGGAGCAGCCGCCCACGGCCAGAAGGAGATGGCGGCAGGTCAAGGTGACCTGGGGGGCGTCCACCTGGAATCCCCCCTCCGGCAGGGGGGTGATTCTCCGGGCGGGGCACTGGTAGAGGATGGGGACCTGCTGGCGGCGCAGGAGGTCGGTGAGGAGATGGAGGAGATCGTCTCCCCGTTCGCTGGCGGGGTAGAAGCGGTCTCCCAGGCGTTTCACGGGCAGTCCCCGGCGTTCCAGGAAGCGGGCCACCTCCGTGGAGGGGAGGGCCCGGACGGCGTGGCGTAGAAAGCCCGCCACGGGTTCGCCGTAGGCCCGGAGGAGTTCCTCGGGGGTGCCCGCATGGCCGAAATTGCAGCGGTTGTTGCCGCACATCAGCAGCTTCAGGCCCGGGCGGTGCCGCCGTTCCATGAGCACCAGGGGCAATCCCGCCTCCGCCGCCTGGCAGGCGGCGAAAAGACCGGCCGCCCCGGCGCCCAAAATGAGAAGATTGGTGGAAAAGCCCATGAGAACGCGGCGAAAACAGGCAAACCCCGTGGGGGAAAAACAAGGAGGGCCGACGCCGGATACACGGCAGTCGGCCCAGGAATCCCGCCAGGAAAGAGGACGGGAACTCCTCCCCTTGTCCGGACGCCCAGGGGCGTCCGGAGGGGGGAGGGACGTGGGATTTAGTCCACAGTGATGGCCTCGGCAGGGCAGGCACCGGCGCAGGCGCCGCAGGAGACGCAGGCTCCCGCGTCCACGGTGGCCTTGTCACCTTCCAGTTTGATTGCGCCGACGGGGCAGGTGCCCTCGCAGGCACCGCAGCCGAGGCACTTCTCGGCATCAACTTTAGCAGCCATTGTAGATTTCTCCAGAGATGAGTTCGTTGTGGCGGTTTTCGTGGGGCAGCAGTCCTGGGGGAGGAAATCCCTGCCTGCGTTTTTGCGGAGGCTGGCGGGGAGGGTGTTTTCCTCCTTTCGGTTCCCTGAAGCCCACGATCCGTCATTCAGGGAAGTGCCGTCCCTGGGATGCAGGGGCGAAACGAGGGATAAGATAAGTCAGGAACGGGATTTTTCCAGATCCTGGCACGCCTGGTAGATTGTCTGGAAGAGAGGAGCGATCTGTTCCTGGTTCAGACTGGAGAAGGCGACCCGGAGATTCTTTTCGCCGATGGCGATGGCGCCCGCCCCGTAGTGGTCCAGCAGATGGCGGCGCACGGTTTCGGCGGGGAGGTTCTGGAAGCGGAGGCACATGAAATATCCGCTGTTGAAGGGGTAGGGGCGAAAGTGCTCCCGGTATTCGGGGTGTTCCTCCAGGGTTTTGCGCGTCTCCAGATAGCGTTCCCGCATGAGCTGGGCGCAGTGTTCCCGCTGGAGATAGAAGGAGTCGTTGCGGAGCGCCTTGTCCACCACCCGCTGGGAGAGGGCGGAGCAGTTGCTCACCAGGGCCCGGATCTCGCCGGCGGTCTTGGCCTCCAGGGCGGCGAAGAGGGGGCTGTCCTGGCTGTCCGCCCCGCCTATGGAGAAGGAGAGGAAGCCCACCCGGAGACCCCACACATAACATTCCTTGGTGGCGGCGTCCGCCTTGATGGCCAGGAGATTGGGGGAGCGGCCGGCCAGTTTGCAGAAGAGGGATTCCCGCATGGCGTCGGGGGCGTAGAAGAGGCCGAAGTATGCGTCATCCACCAGGGCCACCACCCGGACGCCCCGCCGGGCGGCCTCCAGGAGGACCTGGGCGATGGCCTCGCCCTCCCCTTCGCTGGGGGTGTATCCGGTGGGATTGTTGGGGAAATTGAGGATCACCACCCGCTTTTCGCCGGGCTTGGCCTCCTCCAGCAGGGCGCGCAGCCCCCGGATGCCCATGGCCTCGCCCTCGAAGAGAGGGAAGAAGCAGAGGTCCGCCTGGAGGCGGTCCTGGAAGTTCAGGAGATAATTGTCCCAGTTCAGGTCCGGGATGAGCACCTTGTCCCCGGGATCCACGAAGAGGTCCCCCACCAGGGAGAGGGCGTGGGTCAGGCCGTTGGTGACCACGGGCAGGGAGAAGGGGACGCCCTCCAGGGAGGGGTTGTCGTGGAGAATCTTCTGCTTCCAGGCCTCCCGCAGGCTCTTCACGCCATAGGAGGGGGCGTACAGGAGGGCGTCATTGGGGGAGAAGGCGGGGAGGCTCTCCATGACGCAGGGGAGGTTCATGGCCGTCTTCCCCTCCAGGGCCGTGCCGATGGTGGCGTTGAACCGCCCCGCCAGCTTCTTCGCCTCTGCCGACTGACTCAAAATCCCCTTGTTGGGGAAATACATCCGCTTGCCCAGGGCCGACAGCATCTCGTAGGCCACCGGATTCACGGAACAGATCTTCTCCTGCAGTTGGACGGCAAGCTCATTCATGGCGCATTCACACTCCCAGACACGAAAGGGGACCCTCCGGACACGCCGGAAAGGCCAAAGGCGACACATCCTCCTTCCCCGCGGCTTCGCACCCGACGCCTCAAAAGCCCCCGGGGACCATCGGGGAAAACCGAAGGAAAGCGGGATAATTTAACCACGGAATCCGGATTTTCCGGATTCGTCGCGTCTTTTCCGATTTTGTCCTATCCCCGCCTCCCCGGAGAGGCGGGGGAAGACGGAAGGGCACCATATACGCCCCGCCCCCCCTTTTTGCCCCCGGGCAGCCATTCTCCTTCTGCTCCCGGGGGTGTCGTTCCGACGGCGGGACTAGCCTTTGGCCTGGTCGTCCTTGGCCACCTCGGCCTGGTCGGCCAGGGAGACATTGCCCTCCACGCGTCCGTCGTCCAGGGAGTTGACGTTCTTGCGGTTTTCCAGGTCATGGAAGAGCCGGAAGAGGTCCCGGACGCCGCCGATGCTGAACCAGACGGTGGTGATGGCGGCGATGCAGAGAGGCACGCCGAAGTTCACCACCAGGAAGTAGCGGCTCCACCATTCCACGGGCCAGGGAGAGAACTTGTTCCAGATGGCGACGCCCACGAAGCAGCACAGGAAGCTGAAGACGAAGCTGTGGAAGAAGAGGGCGTAGGCGATGACCTTGTCGCCGGTGGTGTACTCGGAGGTGATGCCCACCACTCTCCTCAGCATGTTGGGAACGGTCCACTTGAAGGGAGCGGGAGCGGGCTCGCCCTCGGGAGCGTACTTGCCCCGGTGGAGCATCCGGTCCATGTTGAAGTCCTCCTTGCAGGTCAGCAGAGAGACCACGATGTAGAGGAGGATGGTGAAGATGTTGGCGAAGAAGAGGTATTCGATGGAGTTCACGGGGAAGCGGAGCTCGTTGATTTCCCAGTGGATCCAGTCGCCGAAGGGAGCGGAGAGTCCCCGGAAGAGGTTGTCCACCGAGGCCACCATGTCATGGTTCACCAGGAAGGGATAGACCACGTCCGCCCAGTAGCGGCTGAGAAGGATGTAGCAGACACTGCCCACGATGCCGGTGATCAGGGAGGTCCAGGCCGCGGAGGAGGTTCCCTTCTTCCAGTAGAGTCCCAGGATCATGACGGCGGGGCAGCCGGCGTTCCAGATGGCCACCGCCATCTGGTTGAAGAGCTGGATGTAGTCCAGCTGGGACATGTATTTGGAGCCGAAGAAGAAGAAGACGCCGATGCCGATGGCCACCAGCCGGATCATGCGGACGTGCTGCTTGGGGGTGAGTCCCTTGGGGAAGAAGGGGAGGATGCAGTCCTGGGCGATGGTGAGGGTGGCGGAGAAGATTCGGCTGTCATCCGTGGAGAGCATGGCCAGGAAGAGGAGGAGGCAGAATGCGCCGAAGAGCCCCTTGGGCAGCAGATTTCTCATGGTCACGGAGAGATTCAGCTGCGTGAAGAGGGTGCGGAACTGCTGGAAGGTGTCGTTGGCCTTTCCCTTGGCCTCCTCCACCTGGACACTGGTGGCCTTTTCGGCGGCTTCCAGCTGCTCCGGGCTCAATGCGCCCTGGGCCTGGCGCTGCTCCAGACTCCGGCGGGCCGCCGCCTCGGTCTTGGTCACGGCGTCCTCCACCAGGAATGTCTGGATGTTCTCCAGGAAGCGGGTATCCAGGTTGTCCTTCTGGGAAAGCTTAGGATCCTTGTTGATTTCGTGGACCTGGGGGGGGATGGCCTGGATGGTCTCCTGCAGGCGGCTCCGCAGCTCCTGGTTCTCCTCCCCTTTCAACACGTCTTCCGCCACCCGGCTGGCCAGCTGATGGCGCACCGCGCTGGCGCCGTCGGCGAAGTCCTTGTGGTTCAGGAAGACGATGAGGCAGAGGGCCACCAGCATGTAGAAGGTGTTGATGAGGGCCATGCGCCAGTTGCCCAGGATGGCGGCCATCTTCTGCTCGTGGGCGGATTTGGCGGCGGTGGTGGTGCCGGCGCCGATCCAGGTGCCCAGATGGACCACGCAGTTGAAGCCCGCCACGATGACCATGGTGAAGACGTTGAAGTCACGCAGCTTGCTGATGTCCATGGGGTTGATGAAGCTTTCCCCGGGGACGCGGTCGCAGACGGTGGGGATGATTTCCTGGCTCCAGGAGAATTTCATCAGGATGAAGACGATGAAGCTGATGAGGAGGGGATAGAGGAGCATGCCCTGGAGGGTGTCGGTGATGACCAGGGCCAGGGTTCCGCCCAGGCAGATCAGGGTGATGGCCAGGGTGAGGAAGAAGATCATCAGGAGATCGAAGGTGGGCAGGGAGATTCCCAGGAAGGAGATATGCTGGGGCAGATTCAGCATCTGGATGAAGAAGCGGGCCGCGATGGAGGGCATGATCATGTTGGCCAGCATTTCCGCCAGGGAGCGCAGACCGGCGGCGAAGATGCGGATCTTCCGGTTGTAGCGGATCTCCAGGAACTGGCCCACGCTCATGGCGCGGGTCTGGCGGAAACGGTAGGTCACATAGCCCGAAAGGGAGATCACCAGGGTCAGAGGGGCGATGATGCTGCCCCAGAAGTTCAGGGCGAACCCCGTCTTGTACTTCATCTCGATGTAGGCCACCAGACCGATGATCGACAAGGCATTGGCCACGTCCCCCATGTTCAGCACATAGCGTCCGCACACACGCCCGCAAGCCAGATAGTCGGAAACCCCTCGGATGTATTTCCGGGAGTAAAATCCCATGGAGACGACGAAAGTGACCGGGATCACGAGGATCAGCCAGTCCACAAGACTCATGTAGTTCTGGTTCATAGCGGAGAGAGACGTTGCCGGAGCGAAAGAGAGGGGCGAAAGGGGGGGAAGAGAGCGCCTCTTCCCGGAGAGAAAAGGGGGAAAGGGGTATGGGGCGTCAGGAGAGGGGCGCCTGGGATTCCAGCTTCTTGGTGAGGACCTTCACCTGCTGGGCCAGGGATTCCAGCTGCTTGAGGAGCATCCGCTCCTTGGCGAAGGCGCGGCGGTCCACGGCGGGGGTGCCGATGACCACGGCGCCGGCGCCCGTGTCCTTGGAGACGCCGGCCTGCGCCATGGCGATGGTGCCATCCCCCAGCCGGAGATGGCCCGTGACCCCCACCTGTCCGGCGAGAATCACGCCATTTCCCAAATGGGTGCTGCCCGCCACCCCGACCTGGGCCACCAGAATGCAGGAGCGGCCGATTTCCACATTGTGCCCCACCTGCACCAGGTTGTCAATCTTCGTGCCCGCCTGAATCCAGGTGCGGCCGAAACGGGCGCGGTCGATGGTGGAATTGGCCCCCACTTCCACATCGTCATCCAACTGCACAATCCCCACCTGGGGGATCTTCTCGTGGCCGGCGGGGGTGGACTTGTAGCCGAAGCCGTCCGCGCCGATGACCACGCCGGGATGGAGAATCACCCGGTTGCCCAGGAGGCAGCGCTCCCGCACCACCACATGGGGATAGAGGAGGCAGTTCTCCCCCACCTGCACATCCTTCCCCAGATACACCTGGGGAAGCAGGACCGTGCCCTTCCCCACGGTCACGCCGGACTCGACGACCACCCCCGCCCCCACATGGCAGCCCTCGGAAATCCGGGCGTCCGGGGCGATGACCGCGGAGGGATGGATGCCCGGGGCGTATTCCACGGGGGGAGGCGTGAAGGCCAGAACCACGGCGGTGAAGGCGTTGGAGGGATCGTCGCAGCGCACATAGGCCCGCCCTTCGGCGGGAAGAAGCTCATAGCCCCGGGGCACCAGCACCACGCCGGCGCGGGAGACAGGCACCTGGTCCCGGTATTTGTCGTTGCCCAGGAAAGAGACGTCGCTTTCCGTGGATTCCGCCAGGGAAGCCACGCCCTGGAGAGGACGGGAGCAGGCGCCAACCAATTCGCCTTGCACCAAGGAGGCGATTTCCTCCGCGCTTTTTTGAATCAGCATCGTGTGTGTCCTGTGGGAAGAGATGGGGGGGAAGAGGAAGGGAGCTCCGAGCGGGAATCACTGGGCGGCGGGGGCGTTCTGCTTCTCTTTCGCCTCCAGCGCCTTGCGCATCTTGTCCAACTTGGCCTCCGCCTCCTCCTTCTCCTTCTCGTGGCCGGCGTTCACCCGCTTCACCATGGCCTCGGTGATCTCCTTGTCCTTGGGATAGACCAGGAGGACGGGGACCTGGTTCAGGGTGCGGCCGGAGACCTCGTACACCACCTCATAGCCCGCCTCTGCGGCATATTTTTCCAAATCGCTCTGCAATTCCTGGAGAAGGCGGTTGGTGGTCGCCTGCTGGCGGGCGCCGATCTCCTCCCGGGCCTGCTGCTGATAGCGGGCGATCTCCTCCTGCTTCTGCTCCAGGCGCACCCGCAGGGCGTCGGCCTTCTGGGCGGCCTCCCGCTGGGCGTCCTCGCCCAGCAGGGCATTCTGCGCCTTGCTCACCACATCCAGGAATTCCCGGCGGCTGTTCTCGAATTCCGATTTCAATACTTCCATGCCCGTGAGGAAGTTCTGCCGTTCCTCCTCGAAGCGGATGTTCTCGCTGATGGTTTTGTAGTAGGCGTTGAAGACGGTCTCCATGTTCACATAGGCGACCTTCTGCGCCAGCAGGGAGGCGGCAGAGAGAAGAAGGGCAAGGAGGGAAATTCTCATGGGATAGACCTTGGGGTGTTTGGGGGAAAGGGGCGGGAAAAGGAAGGAGCCATCTCCCTGGGGGCGGCGGGAGCCACGGCCAGTTGCTGGCGGCTCCGGGGCGCACCGGGAAAACGGCAAACGCCGTGTAATGTAACTCCCCTCCCTCCTCGGGAACGGGGACAGGGGAAAAAATATTAGCCAGAGAGAACATGCCCCCAGCCCCCTGGCACAACGCCTGCGGCACACCCCAGAGGACAGGGCGATGCCCTGCGGGACTGCAGAGGACACGGAAGGCCCGGCAAGCCGGGCTCACGGAGATCACGGCGGGGCGGAGCCTGCTGCGTCCGGGATGCTTGACGGGAAATTCCCCCCGCTTGCGGGGGATGGGGGGCAACCCTCTTGAACCCCGGCAGGGGTGGGAGGATCGCTGGACGGGGATGAAGGGAGGCCCAAAGGTACGACAGAAACCCCCGGCAGGGACAAAATAAGAATCCGAACCCCGTATGGATGGCAGGCTCGAATCGTCGGGGGTGAAGCGCTAGTGAACCCCTCGGCGTCTGCGAGGGAAACAAGGGACGCTGCCGCTTCCCCACAGAGGCGCCTGCCCCCCGGGGGAGGTAGATTCCCTAGCCCCCGTTTGTTTCTCATATATTTTTTTGGAAAAGTACTTGGGATTGGGGAAAAAAGTCCTATAATATCCGTGTTTGTTCCCCTCCTCCCTTCCGTGCAAGCTTCCGTAACGGCATTTCGAGAAAATTAAGGGAAGCGGGCAAGCTGTTTTTCCCGCCGGGATGTGCCTGGGGCTGGCGGAGTCCTATGATTTTCCTGAAGGAGAAGAATTGACCATGAATCGTTTCTGGCGTACCCTAGGCATCTGGGGGCTTTTGGCTTTGGGCGGGACATTCTGGGCGTCCTGTTCTCGGAAAGCGGAGAAAGAGGCCCTGCCCTCCCCCCGGAGCTTGCCCATTGACACTTGGCCAGCCGGTTTTTTTCTGACTCCCTTGGAGATTGACGTCACAAAAGGGGATCTGATGCCCCAGGAAATGGTGGCATTTCTGGTGGACATCGATCGGGAGACGCAACAACACGAAGAGCGTGAGGAACGCTATCGAAAGAACCATGATGGCAAGTCTCCGAAAGAAAATCATATCCACTACCTTCTTCCCGCCAGTAGCCAGGGAGATCTGTCCTTCTCGTTCCAAGCCGTGCTGACAAAGCAGGAAGGAAATCGCCGCTTCTACCGAGTCTCCGTATACCGAAACGGAGTCCCTTTCGTCTTCGACACCATCCCCTATGATGGGCAGGAGAATTATCATCGCACCATCTTCCTGGGAGCAGACTGGATGCTCTCCCTGGGGAGCGGGAATCGCCTGACGAACACGGCAAAGGGAGGGGCGGCACAATGAGGAGAAGGCAAGAATTTGGCAAGGTGGGGAGAGGTCTGGGCTTCGTTCTCGCCCTTCTGTGGCTGTCTCCTCTGGGATATTCCGCTCCCAAACCCATGAATCTGCCCCCCAAGGAGGCAGAACAGAAAATGGAAGCCTTTCGCCAAGAATGGGCACCTCTTCTTTCCTGGGAAGAACACAAGGAAAACCGGAAATTTCTCGAGAAAGCTTGGGAGACGGGATGGCCCGGGGAATGGGATACCGACTTTCAGGGTGTGAAGGTCCCCTATCTGGGCAAAGTCAAGCGTCTCCGCATATTCAGGCGCATCGCTCCGGGAGGGAAGCCTCTCACCCGGACGGAACTCACCCTCCCCTCGGGGGAAGAGGAACTCGTTTTCCTAGACAATGAGGAGGGGCATTTTCTCCAAATGCGGGGGCACTGGTTTGCTTTGTCGGAGAATCCGATGCGAGCCTATGTGGACAGTCTGGCGGAACCTGTTCATTCCACCGAATTGGATTTTGCTCTGTTTTGGCGGGAGGATGCGCAATTTCAGGGGCAGCCCTGTCAGAAGATCACCATGCGCACCCTGCCCGAATGGAGAGCCATGTGGCGCCTCCTGCCAGGACATGTCCTCTTCGGTATGGGGCTGGAACTCCAAGAGGGAGGAGACCAGGACAGCAGCAAGCGTACTCTGGCCCCCTGGCACCGTCCCATGACCCGGATTTTTCTGGTGGATGCCCAAGGAAGAATCCGCTCTCGGGAACATTACGATGCCTTTGGAAAGCGGGTCTATGCCAGAACTTGCGGTTTCTTGAAGGAAAATCCCGAAAAAAACGTGGATTTTTCCACCCCCCAAGCCATCCTGAGAGCCTATCCTACCTTGGAATTCGCCTGGTGGGGAGAGGATATGAACCGAAGAAGACACCCCATGCCCACAGCCCAGGAACCCTCCGTAAAATCCCCCGGGGAAATCTCCTTCCTTCCGTGGTATAAGACCGGACGAGGACGGGGGATTCTTCTTCGTCTCTTGTTAGCCGGAAGCCTGCTTCTCCTCGGCGGAGCCGTTCTCTTGAAGAGGAGGGGGAACCAATGAGCGTCCTTTCCCGGGAAAAGTCGGGGATTCCAGGGAGAGGCAAACTTTGGTTTTGCCTGGCTGGGGGAGCCTTTCTCCTCCTGGCCGCCCTCCTCGGCTTCTGGAGGAACGTGGACACCCCATCCCTGCGCCCCCCGCAAAATCCAAGAGAGAATCCTGCGGTGGATGGAAGATCCGCCTTTGCGCCTTGGAACCCAGCCTCCCCCCGAATCTCCCGACCCAAGACGCCCACGCTGACCAGGCTTTCCACGACCACCCACCCCTTCTTCCATTTCCTAGAATCCCCCTGGGATGAAAGCCGAAGCGCCTGGCTCCAATCTTCAGAGGAATGATATTTAGAACTAATTGAAAATAAGTGAGTTATAAATAAAACAAAAAAACAACCTGAGACATGGACTATTTCTATCTCGGCCACCCCCGCCTCACCTTGGGCATGTATACACCCAACAATTGCGGAGGATTCCTGGCCATGCTTCTCTTCCTTCTGTTGGGATTGACCATCCATTTCTGGCGTCGACGCCTCCTGCGGGGATGCCTTCTCCTTGCGGACGTCCTGTGTCTTTTGCTTCTCTGCCTGACCTATTCCCGGGGAGGCTATCTCGCCTGTCTTCTCACTTTGGCCCTCTGCCAACTTCTCTCTTCCCGCCCATTTTCCCCCGCTCCTCCCACCGCAGGTGACTTTCCCCGATATGGCCATGCTCTGGTTTTGGGAGGAATGCTTTTCCTCTTGTTCCTGGTTCCCGCCGGAAGAAGTCGCCTGGCAAAGACAGCCGACACCCAGGATCGTTCCATACTCAACCGTCTATGGCTTTGGCGAGGCGGGGCCATCCTCATGTCAGAGAGTCCCTGGAAAGGCTATCCTCTTCAGGGAGAAAACCCAGGGCTCCTCTATTCCGCTTTCTATCAGCCCCTGGACCGCCACTACGCCTACACCTCCTTCCTGAACGGCACCCTGGACACCGCGCGAAAAGGAATGCCCTGGCTCTGGTGCGTTTCTCTTCTCTCGTTCACCCTCCTACTCCTCGCCCTCCTTGCCTGGGAAAACTTCCAGGATCCCCTCTGTCTTCATGCCGGAGCCACCTGGTTCTCTTTCCTTGTGGCCAATCAATTCACCAACTTCTCCCCACTTCTCCCTGTCCAACTCCTCCTCCTGACGACCGCCCTGCTCCTCCTCTGCCGATTCCTCTGGCTCAGCCATCAACCCCATCCCCCCCTCCGAAAAGGAACCTGGCTCCTTCTCCCCCTCGCCCCTTTCCTGGCCACCACTTTCTGCCTCGCTCTCTATGCCACCGGACGATTCTGCCGCCTGTGCCATCCCCACCATTGGCTGGAAACCACCCTGGAACTCCACCACACCGGAAATGGCACCCTCCTCCCCCGAAAGCCCCCTAAGGGACATATCCTCTTCTTCTCCGCCCACACCCCCGACCACCTGCGAACAGAGCTTCTCCCCCTGGCCCACCAAGGATACGCCATCCAACATCTCCAACTCTCAGGAGACATGGAAAGCCTCCCCCTCATACAAGAAACCATCAACCAATTTATCCACACTGAAGAAGCCACTCTCCCTCACTTCCTGGTGGCCAGTGGTGGAAATGTGGCCAATGCCGTCCTCGCCGCCTTGAGAGAATGCCCCAATATGCGTCGACTGGAAGCTATCATTTTGGTCCATCCCATCGAAAACCATCCCTTCCCCCTCCTGGCCTTCCGCCCGTTGCCCCCAGAGGCCCCGCCCTGCCATGTGATTCTCCCCCCCCAGGAAACCCTCACACCCTATCCCGGCATACTCCTCCATCCCTGGGAAACCCCCTGGCCAACCCTCCTCCCTGACTCCCCCAGAACAACCCAGAAATGAAATAGTGTCTGCTGAACAAAAAGCAAATTTATCGCAAGGTGCGGACTTTCAGGCGGAAAGTGCGTAGGGGTGGCAGGAGGTGCCCGGCCTGCGGGGCCGGCCAGATGCATCCGCGCCCCCGCCCCGTCAGGGCCCGTCGTCCGGAAAGACGATGAGGAACGGCGTCTCCGACGGTGCCGGTCCGTCCATGAGATTGTCCTGGTTAGGACGGAATCGAAATTTTCGCGACGTTTTTTTGGGGGTGCCTGCCTAGTCTCAAGCCCCTGAAGTGGGAAAAAAGAGCTAGAGTGCCGCCCTCCACATGCGGCGGAGGGGGCATATTGTCCCACCAGTGGCCTCCCGGCAGTCCTGATGTTTCCGGGAGCCCCCCCCGGCAGGATCAGTATTCCGTCCAGGATGTGAGGCTGCGGGTGGCCAGTTTTTGGATCTGGGGCCAGCTTTCCCGGGATGCCTCGTCGTAGATTGCCAGCACGGGGATATGGGCGGCGGTGGCGGAGCGGATGGCGTGGAGCGCATCCTCCACCACCACGGCGTCCTCCGGGGCGCATCCCTCCCGCTCCAGAATCTTCTGGAAGAAGGCGGGGGAATCCTTGGAGAGCTGCAGTTCCGTGCAGGTGTAGATCTTCTGGAAGTAGGGGAGAAGTCCGGTGCGTTGGAGGGCGACCCGAGCCAGAGGGCTATCCGTGGCGGTGGCCACCACGCAGCGGTTCGCCCCCTGGGCGGTCAAGGACGCCAGGACCCGGTCCACCCCCTCCTTCGCCGGCGCCTTCTCTGTGTAGAATCCCTGGGCCAGGGCGTCCAGCCCCGCCACCAGCTCCTCCTCCCCCTGGGTGAAGCCGTACTCCTCCTGGAGATACCGGGCCGCCTGGGGCATGGACATGGCCAGGATTCTCTGGCGGAAATCGGGAAGGGGCGTCCGACCGTGGAGGCGGAGGAAATCCTCGCCCAGATGTTCCCAGAGGGGCATGGAGTCCAGGAGGACTCCGTCCATGTCAAAAAGATAGAGGCTCATTCCTTCATGTCCTCCCACAGTCTCACCAGGCGATAGGCCTCCGTGACGCTCCAGGCCTGGGCGCAGCAGCCCCGGGTGCGGTGGGGGGCGTCGCCGTCCAGGATTTCCGGGAGTTGTCCCAGGCATCCCCGGCGCAGCAGCATGGCGGTGGTGTGGAGCAGAGCCTGCACCGCTCCCCGGGCGGAGGCGCCGTAGGTTTGGAGAAGGGCCTCGCCGAAGGAGGGCATGACCCAGGGCCATGCCGTGCCGTTGTGGTAGGCGGGTTTCCGGCGGGTATCCTCGTCGCCCTTGTATTCTCCCCAGTAGGGGAAGGAGGGGTTGTTGAGGAGATGGCCGTCCTTGTAGATGGGCTGGAGCACCTCCACCTTCTGGTCGGCCAGGGTGCGGATGCCTCCCGGCACCAGGAGATGGCCCGTGGCGCAGATGACCCGGCGGCGCAGAGCGGGGTCGGGGACCAGTCCGGGCATGGTGAGGGCGAAGAGCTGGTTGGGGCGGCAGGCGTCGTCCGCCACGGCCTGGGCGGCGGGGGTTCCCTGGGCGGCATGGAGGCAGTCCGACAGGCCCACGTCCTCCCGGGAGGGATAGTAGGCCAGGAGGGATTGGCGCACCTGGTTCGCCCATTGTCCGTATTCCCCCTTGCCCGTCACCGTCTCCAGGAAGACCAGGGCCTGATGCCAGAGGGCCTGGATCTCGACGGGATAGCCCTCCCGGGGGGTGCCGGCGGGGAAATTGGTGTCCATCCAGGTGAAGTGGGAGGGGCTGAAGACCAGCATGGAGGCGGGGTCCACCACGATGCCGTTGGGCGTGCCCTGGCGATAGCCCTGGACAATGGATTCCAGCACCTGGAGGAGGGTTCTGGAGCCGCAGGGAGTCTCCAGGAGGGTCTTCAGGGCCTTCTTTCCGGCGAAGCGTCCGTATTCCCCCACGGCGTTGAAGAGCCAGAGGGGAGCGTCCACGGTGTCCCGGTTGGAGACGTTCTCCCCGGAGATCATGTTGGGGAGGGTTCCCTGCTCCTCGAAGGAGGCGAATTGGAGGATGGTGGCGGCCACGTCCTCCAGGCGTCCCGCCGCCGCCAGTCCCCGGAGGCAGATCAAGGTGTCCCGTCCCCAGTCCAGGAACCAGGGATATCCGGCGATGACGGTCTTGCGCTCCTCCCGGTTCACCACAAACGCCTCCATGGCCTCCTCCAGGGCCTGGCGCAGGCCCACCTGGGCGTTGCGTTCATGGAAGGGCGGCTTCTTCCGGGGCTCCCCGGGGGTGGGCAGGGGGGGTGCGCCGGGCGGCAGGACGGCGGCCTCCAGGACGGCGGCCTCGCCCCGCTTCAGCTCCAGGCGGAAGTGTCCCGGGCTGTAGAGGTCCCGGTTGGCCCGCAGTCCCCGTTCCGCCTCCAGGGCGTTGTGGAGATTGTAGTTCCACTCTCCGTCCTTGAGGAAGACGCCCCGGCTCATGCGGGCCTCCAGCCGGTTTCCGCTGTCCAGGGAGAAGACGAATCCATTTCCCGCGGGGGTGACCTTCTGGGGGAAGCGCCGTTCCGCTCCCTGGAAAGCCAGGGTGGGATCATGAGTGCAGCAGTCATCCACGTCGGGGCGCAGGATCAGGGTGATGGGGGAATTGGCGTCCATGGAGGGGAAGGCGTCCGCCTCCTCCGGGGGTGGGCACCGGGTGAAGATGAGCCGGCACCGGTTTTCCTCGGGCTCCATTTCATACCGGATGGCCAGATAGGCGTTGCCGCCCATGCCGGAGGGCACGATGAAATGCCAGGAGGCGGCGTTCCGCTCCGTCACGGCGAAATCCACCTGGCAGTTGGCGTGGATTTCCTGGGCGAAATCGTGGTGGATCAGCCAACCCCGGACCCGGGCCAGCACCATGGTGCGGTCCGAGGGGCAACGGGGATTCTGGTTGACCGCCAGCAAAGCGTCGTACTGCCCCTCCAGGCTTCCCCACATTCCCCGCACCAGGCCGTAGCTGCCGAAGCAGTTGGTGGCCAGGGCGCTGTGGCGGGGCGTCAGCTCCCGACGGGTGATGCGCCGGAGGACGGACGGGGAGCCCTCCACCGGAAGCACCAGGCCGGAGGCCTGGAAGCGGTTCACCTGATGTTCGGGGGCGTAGGCCGTCAACCGGATGTTCACGGCGGCGGGGCGGGTGACCCGATGGCCGAAGGGGAGGAGGAAGGCGAAGTGGCGTCCGTCCCTCCGGGGCACGGAATGGAGCTGCTCGTGGACCACGCCGCCCATGGAGATCTGGACCTGGAAGGGATTTCCGTGGCTGATGAGCACATAGTGGTCCACCGGCAGAAGCACCTGGCGATGGCCATCCTGCTCGGGAGACCACTCCACCAGGGGAAGATACTTCTTCTCCCCCGCCAGCTTCGCCAGGAACTCCCGGGGGTCCTGGAAGAGGGCGTAGGCGTCGTCCTCCGCCTGGACATTCCCCAGATCCTGCATGCCCTGGAGGGAGACGCGGAGGCGCAGGGCGGTGGCGCGGAGCTGCTGCCGTTCCACGGGCCCGTAGGGGGTCTTTGCCAGGTTCTGGCGTCCGGGGCGGCAGAGGCAGAGGACCTGTCCCGGCTTCAGCCGGACATGGTAGAGACATTCCTGGAGGGTGGCGGGCAGGGGTTTTCCGGTGAGGAGATCCACGGGGCGGCTTCCGGGATCGAACTCCTGGAAGTGCCAATGGTATTCCGCCCCCTCGTCGGTCCTGGGGTTCACCACCACCAGAAGGGTGTGCTCCCCGTCTCCCCGGGGCTCCCGGAGGAGTCCCACCGCGCTGCCCCCGGCACCGTAGGGCACCCGGAGGCGGGCGTCGCACCGGAAGGCGGGATGGCTCTTCAGCAGGGCGTTCAAGGAGGTCAGCAGGGGCACCATGTTCTCCTGCGCCCCCCAGTTCAGGGAGCGGGCGCCATGGACGTCGATCTTCTCCGTGGCATACCACTCCACGCCGTTGGCGATGCCGAAGCATCCCGCGGGGGCGAAGAGGGCGCAGAGAGCCACCCGGAGGCGGGCCCAGGCGGGGGATTTCTCGGCCAGGCGGGCATTGTCATGGGTCTCGGCGAAATGCACCAGCGCTCCATGGGCGGCGGAGTAGGCGGAGGAGAACTCCAGATAGCGCCCCATCTCCTGGCTGGAATAGTTTTGGAAGAGTTCGGAGTAGGCCCAGTCCAGGTCGGCGTCCTCCAGCAGACGGGTGGTGGCCTCCTGACCTCCGCCCAGTCCCTCCAGGAAGAAGAGGGTGTCCGGGAACTGCTGGCGCACCTTGGCCACGATGTATTTCCAGACGGGGGCGGGGATCATGTAGCCGGCGTCGCACCGGAATCCGTCCACCCCGTTGCGGCACCAATGGAGGAAGACCTCCGCCAGCCGGCGCCACAATTCCTTGTGGGAGAAATCCAGCTTGCACAGATCCGCCCAGACCACGCCCCAGGCGCCGGGGGACTGGAAGGCGCCATCCGGGGTGCGGGCGAACCATTCCGGATGGTGGGACTGCAGGACGCTGGCCCAGCCGGTGTGGTCGATGGGCAGATCCAGGAAGACCTTCGCCCCCCGGGCATGGACCTGGTCCACCAGCTGGAGGAACTGCTCCAGGGGCGTGGTGCGCTGGTCGAACTCGGCCATGGAGGCGTCCACGTCGAAGAAATCCAGGGGGGCGAAGGGGCTGCCATAGCGTCCCATCCGCGCGAAGGTGGTGGGGGTGGGATGGACGGGCAGGAACTGGAGAATCCGGAACCCCATCTCCCCGATGATGAAATCCAGCCTGGACTGGAGATTGCGGAAGGTGCCGGAGGGGGGGATGACGGTGAAGTTCCGGCTGTCCAGGAATGTCGCCGCCTGTTCGCTGTCCCCCTGCGTGGCCCCGCCGGAGATATTCTCGCCGAACTGGCGGACGAAGGCGTTGTAGATGCTGTTTCCGGCGGCGTAGAGTTCGGAGATCACCTTCACCTGGGCGTTCTCGCCCCGGGGCCAGAAGGTGTCCCCGCTGTTCTCCTCCTGGAAGAGGCACATGAAGGAGAAGACCCCCACCTCCGTCAGGGGCAGACGCACCTCATAGTGGGCGGCGCCGGTCTGGCGCATGGGCAGATCCCGCCAGTCCCGCCCCAGGGGCGCGGCATCCTGCTCCACCTGGCTGATGATCTCCTGGCGCTGCACCTCCCCGTGCCCCAGATTGGTGCGGACAAAGGCGCGCCCCTGCACCGGACGACTCAGAGTCAGGGAGATCCGCAGGGAGTCGCCCACATGGCGCACCACGCGGGCATGGGGGGAGGGACGCTGCTCCAGGACGGGATGGGAGGCGGGGGACGAAGTGTCGGAAGGCATGGCGAAAGGCGGGAATCGGAAAGGGGCCTGGGGCGCAGCCCTTCCCGCCGTCCCGGGCCTCACATGGGCGGCGGGCGGCAGGGAGGGAAGGCGGGGAGGGAAGGGAGGAGGAGAGGCTATTCCAGCCGGACTTTGCCGTGGGTGATGGTGGCCTCCCCTGCTTTCACCTCCACCTTCCTCACCTTCGTGTTCACATCCCGCATGATGCCGGAGCACGCGGAGCGCACGGGATAGAAGAGACTGTCCTCCAGCCCCTCGGGCACGGGCAGCAGGCCGATCTTCACGCCGCCGCCGCTGAGGCTGACGCTGTCGGAGGCGGAGACGTCGCAGGTGACCGTCACGGTGGCGGGCAGGAATCCGAAGAAGACGGCGCGGACGTAGGTCTTCACCTTGCCGTCCTCCAGGCAGCGCACGGAGATGCGCTTGATGGCGGGGCCGTCCCCGTCCTCCCCGCTGCGGGCCAGCATGTAGTTGCAGAAATCCGTGATTTCCTGGTCGGTGTAGGTGGCGGTGGGGCTGCTGAGATATTTGTCCGCCGCCGCCTTCTGTCCCGCCTCGGTGGTGGAGAGGGCGCCGCAGCTGGGGAAGAGGAAGCCCACCAGGAAGACCACCACGAGGACGCCGATGATGGCGCCGCCGATGATGTTCTGCATGGTGGTGGAGTCCTTCTTGGTGCCGATGTTCTGGAAGTCGTCCGGCTTGATCTCGTCCAGGTTCATGCGTTCGCCGCATCCACGGCAGAAGACCGCGCTCAGCAGATTGTCAGTTCCGCACTTCGGGCATCTCAACATAGTCTGTCGTCTCTCCTCGGGGGGGTGTGATGGGATTGAAGGTCAGGGGGGAAGGGGGTGTGGGGGTCACTGGAAGCGCAGCTCGAACTTCTGGGGCATCCGGAGGATGGAGTCCTTTCCCTGGCTCTCGGGGTCGGCCGAGGGCAGGTAGTTCAGATTGTAGTGGAGTCCCCGGGATTCCTGGCGGGCGGAGGCGGCGTCGATGACCATCTCCGCCACGCTGGCCAGATTCCGCAGCTCGATGAGGTCCGGCGTCAGGAGGAAGTTCCAGTAGTACTTCTCGATCTCCTTGCGGATCATCCGGATCCGGTTCTTGGCCCGCTCCAGGCGCTTGTTGCTGCGCACAATGCCCACATAGTCCCACATCAGGCGGCGGATCTCGTCCCAGTTGTGGGTGATGACAATCTGCTCGTCGGAATCCACGGCGTTTCCGGATTCCCAGTCCGGGATCATCTCCGGGGCGATGCCGCAGTGGGCCTCGCCTTCCTGGGCGACGGCGTGCTTCACGGCGAAGTTGGCCACCACCACCGCCTCCAGCAGGGAGTTGGAGGCCAGGCGGTTCGCCCCGTGGAGCCCGGTGCAGCCGCACTCGCCGATGGCATAGAGGTTCTTGACGGAGGTCACCCCGTTCACATCGGTGCGGACGCCGCCGCAGCAGTAGTGGGCGGCGGGCACCACGGGAATCAGGTCGGTGGCCATGTTGATGCCGAATTTCAGGCAGCGGGCGAAGATGTTGGGGAAGCGCGCCCGGAGGAATTCCTCGGACTTGTGCCGGATGTCCAGCCAGGCGCACTCCTGTCCGGTGCGCTTCAGCTCGTTGTCGATGGCGCGGGCGACAATGTCCCGTGGCGCCAGGGAGCCCAGCTTGTGGTAGTTCTCCATGAAGGTCACATAGTCGTTCCCTTTCCGGATTTTCAGGATGGCGCCCTCTCCCCGCACCGCCTCGGAGATCAGGAAGGACTTGGCGTGGGGATGGAAGAGGATGGTGGGGTGGAACTGGTAGAACTCCATGTTGGAGATCTCCGCGCCGGCCCGGTAGGCCATGGCCACGCCGTCGCCGCACGCCACGTCGGGGTTGCAGGTGCACAGATAGACTTTGCCGGCGCCGCCGGTGGCCAGGAAGGTCTTCTTGGCCACCACGGTGTGGATTTCCCGGGTGGCGGTGTCCATCACATAGGCGCCCAGGCACACGTTGTCCCCCTGCCAGTCGATGTGGCGGGTGGAGATCAGGTCCACGGCCAGATGGTTCTCCAGGAGCGTCACATTGGGATTCTCCCGGCAGCGGGCGATGAGGACGTCGGAGACCTCCACTCCCGTGATGTCGCCGGCATGGAGGATGCGGCGGGCGGAGTGTCCCCCCTCCCGTCCCAGATGGAACTCGTTGCCCTGGGCGGGGGGGACATCCGGGGTCACTTCCTTCTGCAGCGTGAAGTGGCATCCCAGCTCCTGGAGATTGCGGACCCGCTCCGGCCCCGCCTTCACAATGGCGCGCACCACGTCGGGCTTGCACAACCCCGCCCCCGCCACCAGGGTGTCCTGGACGTGGGCCTCGAAAGCCGCCTCGTCCCCGGACATGACGCAGGCAATCCCCCCCTGGGCATACCGGGTGTTGCAATCCTCCGCCCTGGCCTTGGTGACCACCAGCACCTTCCCGTGCTTCGCCGCCTCCAAGGCGGCGGTCAGGCCCGCCAGGCCCGAGCCGATCACAAGAAAATCCGTAAAGATGCGCTTCTGGGAATCGTTGGACATCGTGAGTATCCTCTGCAGGGCGGCAAAAAGAAAGAAGAACCAATGGAATCTGGACTCCCCAGCTTCCGTAAGCATGCCCCGAAGAATCCGCTTAATGTAAACCAGGTTTTTCCGTGCGTGGCACCCTGTGCCTCCCGCCCCGCCCCGGACAGGGCGCCCAGGCGGGAAAGAATATCATAAGTATTTCATTTACAATAAGTTATAAACACAAAATCCCCCATTCCCTGCCAGGAGAATGGGGGAGATGGGAGGAAGGGTCAGCAGTGGAGCCCGGCCTGATACGCCTCCTGGAAGACGGGGAGGGAGCGGACCTCCCCCTTTTCGTAGGCGCCGGTGCCGTAGAGCACGCCCTTTTCCACGGAGCCGTCCATGCAGTCCCGCATGAATCCCCGGAGTCCCTCCAGGGTGGCGGCCATGCTTTCGCGGCTGCCGTCGGCGGCGGTGACCACCAGCCAGAACTCCGTGCCGTTGAAGCGTCCGAAGTCCGCCCAGCGGGAGACCGTGCGGTCGATGAGGGCCTTCAGCTGGGCGTCCATGGAGTAGAAGTAGACGGGGGTGGCCAGGACGATGACGTCGGCGGCGAGCATTTTCTCCACCAGTTCGTTGGCGTCGTCCTTCTGGACGCAGCGTCCCAGGGTGCGGCAGGCGTAGCAGGCGGTGCAGAATCCCACCTTCTTTTCGGCGAGCCGGATTTTTTCCACCCTGTGTCCTGCCTCCTGGGCGCCCCGGAGGAACTGGTCGCAGAGCAGATCGGAATTGCCACCCTTTCTGGGGGAGGCGGAGATGACGAGGACGTTTTTCATGGTTGTTTCTCCAGGTTTTGACGGAGGAAGTCGGCGATGCGGTCAAAGGGGATGGCTCCGGCGCGTTCGTCGTAGAGATCGCAGTGGACGGCTCCGGGAACCAGGAGCAGCTCCTTGTTGCCGCTCCGGCAGGAGAAGCCTCCCGGGGGGAAGGCGGGCTTTTCGCCGGTCATCTTCTGGAAGGCGGTCTCGGAGAAATAGCGGCTGTGGGCATTTTCGCCGTGGACCAGAAGCACGGGCGCCTGGATTTCCCGGGCATAGGCGAGGAGGCGGGCGTTGAGGAGGGAGGTGGCGGTCTGGACCAGCCATCCCCCATTGCTGCCGATGGAGCGGGGATGGTATCCCCGGGGCGTGCAGTAGAAGTCGTAGTAGTCCTTGAGGAACTGGGGAGCGTCCTCGGGCATGGGGGAGGGGAAGCCGGGGCTGACGGCGTAGGTCCCCTGGCGGGCGTCCCGGGTGCGCTGCCGGTTCAGCTCCTGGCGCCTGGCATGGCGCGCCGCGGCGTTGTCCTGGGCGTCCTGATACCCGCCGGCATGCAGCTGGGACATGTCGTACATGGTGACCGCCACGGCGGCCCGGAGGCGGCTGTCGATGGCGGCGACGTTCAGGGCGAAGCCGCCCCAGCCGCAGACGCCCACCACCCCCAGGGACTCCTCCTCCACGTCGTCCCGGGTGAGAAGATAGTCCAGGGCTGCCTGGAAATCCTCCGTGTTCAAGTCCGGGGAGTTGACGCCCCGGGGTTCTCCGCCGCTCTCCCCGGTGTAGGAGGGGTCGAAGGCCACGGCCAGGAATCCCCGCTCCGCCAGGCGCATGGCGTAGAGGCCGGAGACCTGCTCCTTCACGGCGCCGAAGGGGCCGGAGACGGCCACCGCGGGGAGGCGTCCCCGGGCGTCCCGGGGCTTGTAGAGATCCGCGGCCAGGGTGATGCCGAAGTGGTTGCGAAAGGAGACCTTGTCATGCTCCACCTTGGGGGAGAGGGGGAAGACCTTGTCCCATCCCTCCTCCGTCGCCTGGGGCGCCACCAGGGTGATCCGCTGGTCCACGAACGCCTGGAGCTCCCCGACCCGGTTCTGGATTCCTCCCCCGGAGAAGAACGCGGAGTCCAGGAGCCTTGCGCCGGCCATCACCTCCGCGAAGTCCCGTCCCACCCGTTGTTCTCCCCCGCCGCCGTGGGTCTGGAAGACGCACAGGGTCTTGGTCTTGAGAATCTCCCGATGCCGCACCAGCCAGGTGCGCACCGGCGGCGCCATGGTGCCCCACCACACCGGGGTGCCCACGAAGATCACATCGAAGTCGTCCCAGGGGAGTTCCAGGGGGACGATGGGGCGCAGGGTTTGCTCCCGGCACTCCTTCTTCGCCTCCTCGGTGCAGGCGCGGTATTCCGAGGGATAAGGGGTGGCGGCGCGGATTTCGTAGAGTTTCGCCTGCGCCCTTTCGGCGATGGTCCGGGCGGCGAACCGGGTGTTTCCGCCGGGGCTCCAGGAGAAATAGACCACCGCCACCCTGCCCTGCTCCACAGGGACGGGCGCCGCGATGGCCGCCAGGGAGATTCCCGCCAAAGCCAGGGCTTTCGCCATTCGTTCTTTCATGTTTTCCTCCGTGATGGGGTTGATTTTTCCCGTCCCCCCCCGCTTTCCTCCCGGGAAGGCGGGGCGGGGCGTCCTAGGAGAAGGGGAGAAGATTCACCACCCCTCCCAGGAGCAGGGAAAAGACCAGGATGTAGAGTAAGGTACAGGGCGAAATGCCTCGCCCCCAGGACGATTTTCAGAGCGCCCAGATTGGTGATCTTGGTGGCGGGGCCGGTGATCATGAAGGCGGCGGCGGCCCCGGGGCTCATGCCCTCCGCCAGCGCCTGGAGAATCAGCGGGATGGTGCCGCCGCCGCAGACGTACAGGGGGACGCCCATGGCCGCCGCCATCAACACTCCGAAGCCCTGGCTCCCCTTCCCCAGAAAACGCCCCACGCTCTCCGGGGGGACGTAGCGTTGGAAGAGAGCGGAGAGCAGGACGCCCAGGAGGAACCAGGGGCCCGTCGCCCGGAGATTGCGGCCCAGGTTGAAGAGGAGGCGCTTGGGCCAGGCGGGGGCCACGTCCCGGCTGGCGGCGGGGGCGAATCCCCCGAAGGAGAAGAAGTTCCTCCCCCGGGCGGTGTAGAAGACGCGGACCAGGGCGCCCGCCGCCACTCCGCAGAGGAAGGTGGCGACGACGCGGGTCGCCAGGAGGAACCATCCCAGGGCGCTGCTATAGAGGATCAGCTGGGGATTCAGGAGGATGCTGCTGGTCATGAAGGCGGCCAGAAAATCCTCCCGGAGTCCCTTGCGGGAGAAGGCGGCGCAGAGGGGGATGGTGCCATACATGCAGAGGGGGGAGGCGATGCCCAGCAGGCTGGCCACGGGGAGGCCCAGCCATCGGGGGAATCGCCCGCCTGCCCGCTCCGCGGTCTCGTGGAGCCAATCCCTGGCGAAGACCGACACCAGGGAGCCCAGCGCCATGCCCAGCACCCAGTATCCGAAAATCTGGCGCAGCTGGATGTCGAAGTAGGCCCACAGGTAGATGGCCTCTCCTTTGAGGGTGGCCAGCATGGTCGTCTAGGGAAGCTCCACCAGGCGGTAGGCGCGGCTGCCCAGCTGGATTTCGGCGGCGTAGTCCAGGGTGTGCAGTCCCTGGCGGGACTCGATGCGGTCGATGAGGGAGCCGGAGTCCTTGGCCTGGTAGACCATGTCGATGCTCGCCTGGTCGATGGCCAGGGGGTCCAGGGAGGCCATCATGCCGATGTCATGCATGTCGGGGGCGGCGGGGTTGCCGTTGCAGTCGCAGTCCACGCTCATGCGGTTCAGCACGTTGATGAAGGCGATGTTCCGTCCTCCGTCCATAGCGAGGCAGACTCCCTTGGCCGCCTCTCCCATGGCCTCCAGGAATGCCACCTGCTCTCCCCGGAAGGAGCCGCTGGTGCGGAGCCCGCCGGAGTGGATGTAGATCTTGCCGCTTTCCCTGGTTGAGGTGCCGCTGCCGAAGCCGATGGAGAGATTCTTGATGGCGCCGCCGAAGCCCGCCATGGCGTGTCCCTTGAAATGGGAGATCACCAGGTAGGACTGGTAGTCCTTGAAGTGGAGTCCCACATAGTCCCCGTCCACCAGGCGTTTGGCGCCGGGCACGGGGATGGCGTAGGAGCCCTCCTCGTCCAGGAGATCGAAGGGGGCGATGTCCAGGAAGCCGTGGTCCTTCACCACCTGTTTGTGCAGGGCGTTGGTCGCCCGGCTGCCGCCGTAGGCGGTGTTGCATTCCACGATGGTGCCCTGCACCGCCTGGACCGTGTCCTTCAGGAGGGCGGGCCGGAGGTAGTTGGAGGCGGGGGGTTCGCCGGTGCTGATCTTCACGCCGGTCTTGCCCTGGGGCGTCCAGTTCAGCGCCTGGAAGAGCTTGAGCATTCCCCGGGAGGAGATGTCCCGGGTGAAATAGACCACCGGGGCGTTCTCCTCCTTGGTTTCATGGCTCTGGTAGGTGGCGGCCCGCGGGTTTTCCTTGGCGCAGGCGCAGCAGGCCAGCAGCATTCCCGCCCAAAGCATCCACAATCTGATCTTCATGTCGGATTCCTCCTTTTTGATGTTCCACGAGAGAAGGCGCGTCATTCCCGGGTGGCCTGGGCATAGGCCGCATCGTCCACCGCCTCAAGCCATTCGGTGCGTCCCTCCGCGCCGGGCACCTCCACGGCGAGATGCTGGAACCAGCCGTCGGGCCCCGCGCCATGCCAGTGCTTGACCCCGGCGGGGATGTTCACCGTGTCGCCGGGGCGCAGCCGCCGGGCGGGAGCCCCCCATTCCTGATACCAGCCCTCCCCCGCCGTGGCCACCAGGATCTGGCCGCCGCCCTGGCTGGCGTGATGGATGTGCCAGTTGTTCCGGCATCCGGGGGCGAAGGTCACGGACGCCATGGGCACCTGCTTGCCGGAGACCGGCGCCAGGAAGCTGCGCCCCAGGAAATAGCGGGCGTAGGCCACGTTGGGCTCCCCCACCGGGAAGGGAGACCAGTCCGGCGGCAGGAGGGCGGGATCCTCGGGGCAGCGCACCAGCCGCAGAATGGCCTCCACCTGCCCGTCGTCCAGCCCGTTCTTCTTTCCCACTTCGATGTGGGAGCGCAGCTGGGGAGCGGTCTCGGGGCGGGCGGCGAGGGCGGCGATGGTCGCCAGCTCCCGGGTGCGCCAGGAGAGGCTGTCCCGCGCGAAGATGTCGCCGAAGAGGTGGGCCTTGAGATATTCATCCAGCTGGGGGTGGAACTGGAAGAGGGGGCCTGCCACGGGGCCGCCGCACAGCTTCGTCTGGTTTTCCGTGCCGAAGGCCAGGGGGCTCCCGGCGGGCATGGGGCCGTTGACGGGACCCTCGGCGGGAGGATTCCCCGCCCGGGTCCGCTCCTCCGTGACCTTCATCAGAGCGGAGGCCGCATTCAAGGCCCGGGGGAATCCGCAGTAGGCATACAGCTGGCCCACCAGCTCCTTCGCCTCGTTCAACGTCAGCCCCGCCTGGAACCCCTGCCGGAAGGAGGCCTCCAGGGCGTCCTGCCCGCCCCGCGCCGTGGCCGCCCCGATGCACACCATCGCCTTCTCCTGCGGGGACAGGACCTCCCCCGCCAACGGAGCCGACATGACTCCCGCCAAAGCCAGACTGCCCAAAAGAACACGCTTCATGGTCTCTTCCTCCTTTCCGTTGTCCATTGCCCCTACTTCCCGGGAGGGGTGATCTCCGGCTCCTGGGGAAGGTTGGCGGGATTGCACCGGTCCCCCCGCCCCTCGGCCATCAACTCCTCGTAGTATTTCCGCTTGTACTCCAAAACCTCCATCTGCTGACGCAACGCCGCCAGCTGCGCCTTCAACTTCCGGCCCTGCTCCACAATCAACGCCGCACGCTGGGGAATGGTGGAATCCCCCTCCTGGCACATCCGGATGTACCGACGCACCTCCGCCACCGGCAAGCCCGTGGACCGCAGACAGTGCACCACTTTCAGCCAGGCAAGGTTGTAGTCGGAGAAAAGACGGATGTTCCCCGGAGAACGCATCACCTCCGGTATCAACCCCGCGTTGTCGTAGTAGCGCACCGCATAGGACGAAAGCCCCATCTTCTCCGCCAGCTCCTTGACGGTGTACCGAGGCGTCCGATCCGTTAAACTCGCAAGAGATGTCTTCTTCATCCCCGTTTCCTCAAAACATCCAGACTCCGGGATTTCTCCGGACGACACCCGCAAAGAGTAGGGACTCTCTCCCGGGACTTTTCCATACATTACGCATTAGAGTTACTGTAAGTCAAATACCCCCGGGGAAATTTTCCCGGGGCCCGGGGTGCGACATAGTATAACATATTTATTATTAAACACTTATAAAGATATGCATTTCTTTTCCGAAGAAGAGGGCGTGGAGGGGAGGGATTTCCTTTCGGGGCTTTGGGGGAACCGGCGGCCTGCGGCGGGGAACGGGCCTTATAGTAACCCTGTTCCCGCCCTGTCCCCTCCCGTCCTTCCCTCCCCCAACCATTCCCGCACCTTCCATGAAAGTCTTTGTCTCCGGCTGCTTTGACATGCTTCACTCCGGCCATGTGGCTTTTTTGGAGGAGGCGTCGAGCCACGGCGACCTGTATGTGGGCATCGGCTCGGACCAGACCGTCTGGGAGCTGAAGGGGCGTCGCACGGTGTGTCCCCAGGAGGAGCGTCTTTACATGGTGAAGGCGCTGCGCTGGGTCAAGGACGCATGGGTCAACCAGGGGAAGGGGCAACTGGACTTTCTGGAGGAGATCCGCGCGCTGCGGCCCGACATCCTCTTTGTGAACGGGGATGGCTGGACGGCGGAGAAGGAGGCGCTCTGCCGGGAGCTGGGCATTCGTCTGATGGTGGGCAGGCGGCGTCCCCACGGGGCCCTGCCGGTCCGCTCCACCACCGCCCTGCGCCAGGAATGCGCCATTCCCTACCGGGTGGAATTGGGGGGCGGGTGGCTGGACCAGCCGGACATCAGCCGTCTTCACGCCGGCCCGGTGATCACCGCCTCCCTGGTGCCCACGGTGGAGTTCCAGGACCGCAGCGGCCTCGCCACCTCCTCCCGGAAGAAAGCCATGGAATTGTGGCGGGGCGTCATTCCCGCCGGCGACCGCGTCGCCCTGGCCAGGACCCTCTTCGCCCTGGAGAATCCCCCGGGCCGCCCCCATCTCTCCGGCTCCCAGGACCAGCTGGGGCTCCTCCTGCCCGGCCTCAACCGCCTCCTCTACCAGGACGGGGATCCCTGGCCCCGGGAAATCCAGAGCATCACGGAGGAGGAGACCCTCCGCTTCGTGGAGGAGCATCTCCATCTGCTGGCCCTGCCCCAGCGTCCCGTCGGCTACGATCCCCGGGAGGGGGCGCATCTCACCGTCCAGGGAGTGGAGGAATTGTCCCTGGCCTCCCAGGAGATTTGGGAGGGAATCCGCACCCGGGACCTGGCGCGCTGGGCGTCGGCCACCACCCGTTCCTTCCAGGCCGCCCTGGCTCTCTTCCCCCGGATGGCCACGCCGGAAGTGCGGGACGCCATCCGGACATTCCAGGGCAGCGCCCTGGGCTGGAAACTCACCGGCGCCGGCGGCGGGGGATACCTCCTTCTGATCTCCCCGGAGGAAATCCCCCAGACCCAGCGGGTCGCCCTCTGCCGAAAATGACCCCGCAAGACCCCCTCGCCCCCGTCTCCCTCACCCCCATCGGGGTCTTCCACTGCCACGCCCGATACCCCTATGACGTGCCCCGCCAGGGCGTCCTGGCGGGGGACAACCTGGGATGGCTGGAGCTGACCCAGGGACGCCATTTCTCCATGGGCCTGGAGGGACTGAAGGGATTCTCCCGCCTCTGGCTCCTCTTCCTCTTCCACCAGAACGGCGGCCACTGGCACCCCAAGGTCCAGCCCCCGCGGCACACCCGGCAAAAGGTGGGGGTCTTCGCCACCCGCTCCCCCTACCGCCCCAACCCCCTGGGACTCTCCTGCGTGGAGCTCCTGGATGTCCAGGGCCACACCCTGCTGGTCCGGGGGCATGACCTGCTGGACGGCACCCCCGTGTTGGACATCAAGCCCTATCTGCCCTACGCCGACGCCTTCCCCCAGGCCACCGCCGGCTGGACCGGGGAGCAGAGCCTCCCGGAATATCCCGTGGCCTTCTCCCCCCTCCTGGAGGAAAAACTCCATTGGCTGGAGGAGCATGGCGTGGCCTGCCTCCGGCAATTCCTCCGGGAACAGCTGGGAGAGGCCCCCGACGACCCGAAACGGCACCGCCTCCAACGGACGCCCCAGGGCGCCTGGGCCCTGGCCTACCGCACCTGGAGAATCCCCTTCCTCCTCCAGGAAAAACAGGTGGTTGCCCTGGATCTCCATACCGCCTACACCCCCGAGGAACTGCGCCCCGACGCCCCCGATCCCTACCAGGACAAGGACCTCCACCGCGCCTTCCGGCAACACTTCCCCCGCCCCCCCGAAAACTAGGAGTCAAGAGGGACCGGAACCGGCCCCTCCGGGGCGCCCGGCTTTTCCCGCCCCCGGCGCCGGCGCCGCCCGGGGAATTTGAAAATCGGGAATCCCGTGGCATATTAAGCGGTCTTGCCAAAGGCCCCTCCCGGATTCGGGGAAATCCCCCGTTTTTCCCGGACGCCGCCCAGGCCGTCTCTCCGTCTTTCCCCAGGGAAAGCCCACAGGCCAGGCAACCGATTTTCCAGACATTCCCAATCATACCCAAAGAGAACCCAGCATAGGAAACAGTTCCCACATGGCGAATTCCAAACCCCATCGTCTGCCCTCCGCCGCCAAGCACATGCGCTCCGACGCTCGCAAGCGCGCCTACAACCGTGCCCGGAAGACGAAGGTCCGCGACTCCGAAAAGACGCTCAACGCCGCCATCACCGCCGGCGACAAGACCGCCGCCCTCACCCAGCTCAGCGATTGCTACAGCCAGCTGGACAAGGCCGCCAAGACCGGCGTGATCCACAAGAACAAGGCCGACCGCAAGAAGGCCCGCCTGGCCGCCCGGGTGGCCAAGATGGCCTGATTCGCCGGAAACTAGGGTTTCTTCGCGTCATGCCCATCCCCGCCCCGAAAAAACCACGGGGATGCCAAGGGACGCCAAGACCGCGGGGGGATTTTCCTCCCCGGCTTTTGGCGTCCTTTTTGCGTACGCCCCCTCGTTGCCAAGGCCGGGAAAAAGTCCCGCCGGTGTTGGACAGGGCGACCTTCATCGGCTAAATTCTCCCTATTTCACTGCGCTATGGAACACCACTGCAAACACCTCTTTGAAACCTTCGGGGAAGTCTGTCAGAAGCATGCCCGTCGAGTGGTCCTGAAGGTGTCGGACGGCAAGACCCTGCATCCCGTCACCTTCAGCAAGCTTCACGCGGACGTGGATGCCTGGGCCAAATATCTGCAGGACAAGGGGGTGAAGGCGGGCGACCGCGTCGCCGCCATCGCCGCCAAGTGCGACAACCACTTCCGTTTCTTCTACGCCTGCTGGAAGCTGGGGGCCATCGCGGTGCCCATCTGCGAGACCCTGGGCAACGAGGAGATGTCCTTTGTGCTGAAGGACTGCTCCCCCAAGCTGGTCCTGACCTCCGAGACCTACGTCAAGAAGGCCCGGGAGACCGCCGGCGACCTTCCCGTGGAGCAGTGGGAGACCCTTCCCCAGGTCACGGAGGAGGAGGCCGCCACCCGGGAGATCCGGGTGGAGAAGGCCCCCTACGAGACGGAGGAGGAGGCGATTTCCGCCATCGCGGTGCTCATCTACACCTCCGGCTCCACGGGCATGCCCAAGGGCGTCATGCTGAGCCAGAGCAACCTGTGGTGGAACGCCATGAACGCCCTGGACTGCTTCCCCGTGTCCCCCAAGGACAGCCTGGCCTCCCTCCTTCCCTACTGGCACTCCTACGCCCTCACCTGCGAGATTCTGGCGGTGACCTGGGCGGGCGCCAGCTGCATCCTGGCGCACGGCATGGCCGACTTCTCCCGGAACCTCTCCAAGTTCCAGGCCACCATCATGCTGGTGGTGCCCCGGATCCTGGACATGATGATGGCCGCCATGCGCAAGCAGATCGACGCCCTGCCGCCCCGGCGCAAGAAGCTGGTGGACAACGCCATCTACAACGCCAGCCGCATCTTCACCGCCGGCAAGAGCTGGAACGGCGGGCTCTTCCGCATGCTCTACCACCGCTGCTTCTACGATCCCCTCGTCTTCCGGAAATTCCGGCAGGGGCTGGGCGGCAAGCTGCGCTTCTTCGTGGCCGGCGGCGCCCCCCTGGACCTGGACGTCCAGAGCTTCTACAGCTTCCTGGGCATCCCCGTCCTCCAGGGCTACGGCCTCACCGAGGCCTCCCCCGTGGTGGCCTCCAACGAGATCGGCGACTTCCGTCTGGGCTCCTGCGGCAAGATCTGGAAGTGGGCCACGCCGGAAATGGGCGGCGACTACACCTTCAAGGACGAGAACGGCAACCTGGGCAAGAACCTCCGGGGCCAGCTCCTGGTGAAGGGCCGCTGCGTCATGCAGGGCTACTGGAACCACTCCGACGCCTCGGCGAAGACCATGGAGAACGGATACCTCAACACCGGCGACGTGGCCCATGTGGACAAGGACGGTTACCTCTTCATCCACGGCCGCAACAGCTCCATGATCGTCACCTACGGCGGCGAGAAGCTCCATCCCGAGGCCATCGAGGACGCCGTGAAGGCCTCCCCCCTGGTGAGCGAGGCCATGGTCATCGGCGAGAAGTGCAAGAGCGTCTACGTCTGCGTCAACGTCCCCGAGGAGCTGCGGAAGAAGAACGATCCCGAGGAGCTCTACCGGATGCTGAAAGCGGATGTCCAGGCCCGCACGGCGGACCTCACCAGCTACATGAAGCCCAAGGACGTCCTGCTCCTGCCGGACTTCTCCGTGAACGACGGCACCATGACCGCCACCCTCAAGGTGCGGCGCCACAAGGTCAAGGCCCTCTACCGGAAGGAGATCGAGGAATTCCTGGCCCGGAACGGGGAGGAGATCGCCGTCAAGAAGGACCTGGTGGTGCCTTCCAGCCGCATCGTGGAGTCCCTGGAGGACAAGAGCGACGTGGTCATCGGGGTGGACAACACCCTGAAATAGCCGCTTCGGCGGCGGCCGGCGGGGCGTCCTTCCCCGGGAGGGGGCGGTGTGTTCCCCCCGCCGGCCCGTTTTTCGTTTTTCCCTGAACTTTTTTCACCCTTCATGACCCGAGAGGAATTGCAGAGCAGAGTCTCCGCCGCCGCCCAGCGCGTGGAGCACTTGAGGGGGTATCTTTGACGTCGCGTCCAAGCGCGAGCGTCTGGATCTGCTTCAAGCAACCATGACCCGTCCCGACTTCTGGGACTCCCGGGAGAAATCCCAGCCCGTGGTGGACGAGGTCAGCCGTCTCAAGAACATCCTGGAGCCCTTCCAGCGGCTGGTCTCCCAGTCCGAGGACCTTGCCACCCTGGCGGAATTGGCCGCCGAGGAGGGGGACGCCTCCCCGCTCTACCAGGAGGCCGACCAGGCCGCCGCCGAACTGGACGCCGCCCTGGAACGCCTGGAGATGGTCAGCTTCCTCTCCGGGAAGATGGATTCCCGCAACGCCATCATCACCATCCGGGCGGGCGCCGGCGGCACCGAATCCTGCGACTGGTGCGGCATGCTGGAGCGCATGTATCTCCACTGGTTTGACAAGCGGGGGTTCGGCTTCCTGGTCAACGACATGCAGCTGGGGGAGGAAGCCGGCATCAAGGTCATGACCATGACCGTCACCGGGGAGTTCGCCTACGGATACCTGAAATGCGAGAAGGGGGTCCACCGCCTGGTGCGGATCTCCCCCTTCGACGCCAACAAGCGCCGCCACACCTCCTTCTGCAGCGTGGACGTCCTCCCCCAGATCGACGACACCATCGACATCGTGGTGAACGAGAAGGACCTCCGGGTGGACACCTACCACTCCTCCGGCGCGGGAGGCCAGCACATCAACAAGACCTCCTCCGCCGTGCGCCTCACCCACCTGCCCACGGGCATCGTGGTGGCCTCCCAGTCCGAGCGCTCCCAGCACCAGAACCGGGAGATCGCCATGCAGCTGCTGAAAGCCCGCCTCTACCAGATCGAGGAGGACAAGCGCACCGCCGCCATCCAGCAGGCGGATGCGGAGAAGGGGGACAACGCCTGGGGGAACCAGATCCGCTCCTATGTGCTGCAGCCCTACCAGATGGTGAAGGACCTGCGCACCGGATACGAAACCTCCAACGTGGCCGCCGTGCTGGACGGCGACCTGGACCCCTTCATCAACGCCTACCTCCGCATGGGCTCCCCCGGAAAGAACGCCTTCCGCGACGGCGCCGACCCCTCCGCGGACACCCCTCTCTGACCCTGAAATTCAACCCCGCGCCCCCGCCCGCCGTGCGGGGACATTCCCGCCTTCCCGCCTTCCCGCCTTCCGTTCACACCCCACCCCAATCCCAACCTGAAAGGAGCGTCTCCACCATGGGCTGCTGCAAGCACAAGGAAATCGTCAAAAAAGCCATCAACACCGTCCGTCTTCTCGCCGCGGATGGCGTCCAGAAGGCCAACTCCGGCCACCCCGGCATGCCCATGGGAAGCTCCGACTACGCCTTCACCCTGTGGAGCAAGTTCCTCCGCTTCGACCCCCAGCGCCCCGACTGGCTGGGACGGGACCGCTTCGTCCTCTCCGCGGGACACGGCTCCATGCTCCTCTACTCCCTCCTCCACCTCTTCGGCTATCCCCTCTCCCTGGACGACCTGAAGAGCTTCCGGCAGCTGGGCAGCAAGACCCCCGGCCATCCCGAGCACGGACACACCGCCGGCGTGGAAGTCACCACCGGCCCCCTGGCCTCCGGCCTGGCCTCCGCCGTGGGCATGGCCATCGGCCTGAAGCAGCTGGCCGCCCGCATCGGCGCCCCCCGGGAGCTCTTCAAGGACCAGCGGGTCTATGTACTCTCCGGCGACGGCTGCATCATGGAAGGCACCAGCCACGAGGCTTGCTCCCTGGCCGGCCATCTGAAGCTGGACAACCTGATCCTCTTCTACGACGACAACAAGATCACCATCGAGGGCAGCACCTCCCTGGCCATGAGCGAGGACGTGGGCGCCCGCTTCGCCGCCTACGGCTGGAATGTGCTGAAAATCAACGGCCAGTGCCCCCGCCAGATCGACGCCGCCCTCACCCTCGCCAAGGCCTGCAAGGACAAGCCCACCATCATCATCGGCACCACCACCATCGGCTACGGCGCCCCAAATCTGGCCGGCACCTCCAAGAGCCATGGCGCCCCCCTGGGCGAAGACGAGCTGAAAGCCACCAAGGCCGCCCTGGGCTTCCCCCCCGAGGAATCCTTCTTCGTGCCCCAGGAAGTCCGGGAGTTCTGCCAGGCGCGGGTCGCCGAGAAGCAGGCGGAAGCCGCCCAGTGGGACCAGGCGTTCCAGGCGTGGCAGGAGAGCTGCCCCGAGGGGAAGGCGCTCCTGGAGGCCATCCTGAACAAGACCATGCCCGCCGACCTGGAGCAGCAGCTCCTGGCCGCCGTGCCCCAGAAGGACGTGGCCTCCCGGGCCTCCTCCGGCGCCATGCTCCAGGCCATCTCCAAGCTGGTGCCCGCCGTGGTGGGCGGCTCCGCCGACCTGGCGCCCTCCAACAACACCTACATGAAGGAAGCCGGCGACTTCTCCGCCACCGACCGGGCGGGCCGCAACTTCCACTTCGGCGTCCGCGAGCTGGCCATGGGCCTGGTCTGCAACGGCCTCGCCCTCACCTACGCCCTGCCCTACAGCGCCACCTTCATGGTCTTCTCCGACTACATGAAGCCCGCCATCCGGCTGGCCGCCATCCAGAAGCTCCACCAGGTCTACGTCTTCACCCACGACTCCTACGCCGTGGGCGAGGACGGCGCCACCCACGAGCCCATCGAGCAGCTGGCCATGTTCCGGGGACTGCCCGGCGTCACCCTGCTGCGCCCCGCCGAATCCCACGAGGTGGCCCTGGCGTGGGCCTACGCCCTCCGCGCCGACCATCCCGTCATCCTCTCCCTCACCCGCCAGGCCCTCCCCAACCTGCCCCAGGACGTGGTGGAGAAGATGGCGGTGGACAAGGGCGCCTATGTGGTCTCCGACGACGCCGACTTCCAGGCGATCCTCATCGGCTCCGGCAGCGAGCTGGCCGCCTGCTGCGCCGCCGCCCAGGCCCTCCGCGCCCAGGGCGTGAAGCTCCGGGTGGTCTCCATGCCCTCCTGGGACCTCTTCGACGCCCAGAGCGCCGAATACAAGGAGAGCGTGCTGCCCGCCGCCTGCCGCAAGCGCGTGGCGGTGGAGGCCGCCTGCACCATGGGCTGGTCCAAGTACGTGGGTGACCAGGGTCTGGTCATCGGCCTGGATCACTTCGGCGAATCCGCTCCCTACAAGGTGCTGGCGGACAAATACGGCTTCACCCCCGAAAAGGTGACCGCCGCCGTGGCCGACTACCTGAAGGGCTAGCCTTCCCCCGCGCCCACGCCCCTGGGCAGCCATGCGCCGTCCGTGCCGGGATGCCCCCATCCCCCCCGGGCGGCGTTTCCCGTTTTCCCATGCCCGATTCCCCCGACGCCCCGTCCATCCTCCCCATGCTGGCCCCCATGGCCGGCTACACCGACCTGCCTTTCCGCAGAGTCTGCCGCCTCTACGGCCTCCGGCTGGGCACCACCGCCCTCATCGACTCCGGCGCCCTGGTCCACGGCAACCCGGACAGCGAGTCCATCCTGCGGCGGGGAGAGGAGGAGGAATATCTCCAGGTCCAGCTTCTGGGGAGCATTCCCGAGGATTTGCGGAAAGCCACCCGGATTCTCCGGGAGGGTCCCTGGCACTTCGACGTGCTGGACTTCAACATGGGCTGCCCCGTCCAGAAGGTGTTGAAGCGGAAGGCGGGGGCGGCGCTGATGCGGGAGACCGCCCTGGCACGGGAGTGTCTCCAGGTCATCCGTCAGGAATGGCCCGGCACCCTCACCGTGAAGATGCGCATCCTGGACGAGGAGGACCCCGCCCCCACCCTGGAGGTGGCCCGCATGCTGGTCTCCCTGGGCGTCCAGGGCGTCACCATCCACGGCCGTCTGGCGCGCCGGGTCTATTCCGGCCCCGTCCACGCCCCCGTCATCCGCGCCCTCCGGGAGAGCCTGCCGGTTCCCGTGGTGGCCAACGGGGGGATTTTCACGGGGGAGGACGCCCGGCGCCTGGCGCGGGAGACCGGATGCCAGAGGGTGATGGTGGCCCGGGGCTGCCTGGGCAATCCCTGGCTCTTCCAGGAGATTCTCCAGGGGGAGCGCCGGGAGATTCCCCGGGAGGAGCGGCTGCAGGTCATGGAACTCCAGCTGTCGGAGATGGTCAGGGAATACGGCGAACGCGGCGCCATGATCCTGGGACGCAAGGTGGTCTCCGGCTATGTCTGCGGCCACGGCTTCCCCCGGGAACTCCGCGCCCAGGTGGTCCGCATCTCCACCTGGCAGGACTTCCAGGAACTCCTGGAAAAGCTGCGGAACGCCCCCGCCCGCGATCCCCGATCCCCCCTTGCCCCCTAGGGCGGCCCAGGGGGCAAACGGTATATTACTCCCATTCTCACGACGCCGCTCTGGACTTCCCATGCCCGCTTTCCTCTCCGTCATCCTGAAGATCCTCTTCATCGTATTCTTCTTCGGGTTCTGTGTCTTCATCCACGAGTTCGGCCATCTCCTGGTGGCGCTTTGGAAAGGACTCCATGTGGAGAAATTCTCCGTGGGCATGGGCCCCAAGCTCTGGGGCTTCACCTACCGGGGCGTGGAATATGTCATCAGCTGGCTCCCCTTCGGCGGCTTCGTCTCCCTGCCCCAGCTGGACCCCACCGACACCCCCCAGTCCTCCGACAACAAACCCCTGCCCCACGCCACCCCGGGCGCCCGGGCATGGACGGCCTTCGCCGGCCCCCTCTTCAACGTCCTCTTCGGCTTCCTGCTGGCCACCATCATGTGGGCGGCGGGACTCTGGCGCCCCGTCCCCTCCACCTCCGTCGTGGTGGGCTCCCTGCCCGCCTATCTCCCCCACGCCGCCCCCTTCTCCCGGGACAGCCAGCTGCTCTCCGTCGACCACATCCCCGTCCAGGACTCCCCCCCCTTGTCCTGGGAGGCCTTCTGCCATCGCCTGGGCACCCGGGACGCGGTGCCCCAGGAGCTCACGCTGACCATTCTGGAGCCGGGCGCGCAGGAGTCCCGTGAAGTCACCTTCACGCCGGAGAAGAATCCGGAATGGGAGGCGGGGGTGCGTCCCGGCGACCGGATTCTGGAGGTCAACGGTTCCTCCTTCCAGGGAGGCGCCGAGGATTTCCAGAAGGAGTATGTGTACGGCAACCGGGGCCAGGTGAGTCTGAAGGTGGTCCGCCAGGGCGAGCCCCTGGCGTTCTCCTACGTTCCCGCGAGGAATCCGGACCGGGAGGAGCTGGCCTTCCCCTTCATGGAGGTCCTCAATCCCGTCCATGTCGCGGAGATCCGCCCGGGCTCCCCTGCGGAGAAGGCCGGGCTCCAGGGAGGAGACCAGCTGCTCTCCCTGAACCACACCAACCTCCGCTCCCCCATGGAGCTGGAAAAACTGCTGCAGGAGCTCCCGGAAGGCGCCGCCACCCTGGAGGTGGAGGCCGCCCGGAACGGCGCGGCGCTGCCGCCCGCGACCCTCTCCCTGGAGGACCAGAGCCAGCCCACCCCGGAGACCCTGGGCTTCGCCTTCCATGTCCTGGTGTACGGATGCTCCCCCGACTCCCCCGCCGCCAAGGCGGGACTGCGCCAGGGCGACCAGATCCTCTCCCTGAAACGCCTCGCCCCGGCGGAGGGCGCCACCACCCAGCCGGACACCCTGGTGGTGCGGGAAATCACCGATTTCCAGAAATTCGTCCGGGAGAGCGGCGCCATTCCCCTGGAGGTGACCTACGTCCGGGACAAGAAGGAGCGCCAAGCCATCCTCACCCCCTATTTCCTCCCGGAGCGCCCCGGAGTCCCCCTGCTGGGCGTGGTGCTCACCAGCGAACTGCCCCGCTCCATCCAGCACGTCACCCCCTGGACCCAGTTCACGGAGGTCCTGAACACCACCACCCGCACCCTGGGACTCCTCTTCGCCCCCCTCACCTCCCGCGCCAAGAGCGCCATCACGGGCAAGCCCCGCCAGACCCCCTCCGCCCAGGTGGGCATCCGGCACATGAGCGGCCCCCTGGGCATCATCCAGGCCCTGTGGTACAAGCTGAAATACGAGGGATACCGGGGCGGCTTCTCCTTCATCATCCTCATCTCCTTCTCCCTGGCTTTCATGAATCTCCTCCCCCTCCCCGTGCTGGACGGGGGACACATCCTCTTCGCCGCCGTGGAGGCCGTCACCCGCAGACGCATCCCCGCCACCTTCTTCAAATACGTCTACAACACCTTCGCCGTCCTCCTGATCCTCATGATGCTCTACATCACCCTCTTCGACGGACGGCGCATCCTCCGGTACTCCCGCCAGGGCACCAAAGTCCAGAGGCAGGAGAAAAAACAGGCCACCCCCGCCGAAGAGCCCACCGCCGCCCCGGAGGAAGCCCCCGCCGCCCCCGAAACCCCCTGAGTCCATGGATTCCCTCCCCTCCTTCCAAATCGCCATCGACGGCCCCGCCGCCTCCGGAAAAAGCACGGTGGCAAAACTGCTGGCACAACGCCTGGGGGGACACTATCTGAGCACCGGAGACCTCTACCGGGCACTCTCCTGGAAGGCACTCTCCCGGAATCTGCAGCCCGAAACCCAGCCGGACCAGGTGGTGGAGATGCTCCAGGACACCACCCTCGCCTATCAGCTCAAGGAGGGCGCCCCCGTCCTCTTCCTGGACGGCAGGGAGGTGAATCTCCCGGAACTCCATGCCCCCAGGGTGGCCGCCGTGGTCAGCCATGTGGCAAAAATCCCCGCCCTCCGGGAGTGGCTCCTCCAAGTCCAGCGGGACTGCCGGAATCTGGGCATCGTCATCATGGAGGGACGGGACATCGGAACCGTCATCTTCCCCCAGGCGAAATTCAAGTTCTTCGTCACCGCCACGCCCCTGGAGCGGGCGCGGAGACGCCTCGCCCAGAAGGGGGAGGTGCCCCAGGGGGCGACCCTGGAATCCGTGGCGGCGGACATCGCCCGGCGGGATGAACTGGACTCCACCCGGAAAACCGCCCCCCTCCGCCCCGCGGAGGACGCCGTCCTCATCCAAACCGACGGCATGACCCCCGACCAGGTGGCGGACAAGCTGGCCGGCCTGGTACGCCAAGGCTCCTAAATGACCTGGATTCTTCTCCAACTCCTTCTCTGGGGCGCCGCCACCCTCCTGACGGCCGTCCTGATGCCCCTGTGCCGCAGGGTCGCCCTGCGCCGCGGGCTGATGGACCGCCCCTGCAGCGAAGGGCACAAGAACCACGCCCAGGCCACCCCGGTGGTGGGCGGCGTCGCCATGGCGCTGGTCTGGTTCCCCCTGCTGGGGCTGGGGCTCCTGGGGGCCGTCCTCCTGGCGCCCTGCCTTCCCCCCGCCCTGGCGACTCCCCTCCAGGGGCTCCGCGCCGCCCTTCCCTCCCTTGCCACCGTGGCCTTCTGCGCCCTGGTCCTGGCGCTCATGGGCTACCGGGACGACCGGGCGCGGCTCTCCGCGAAGGCGAAGCTGGCGGTGCAGCTGGGAACCGCCCTCCTCACCGCCCTCCTGGGTCCCCGCATCCTGGTGGGGGTGGTGCCCCTCTGGCTCTCCTGGCTCCTCACCGCCCTCTGGATCGCCACCGTGGTCAACGCCATGAACTTCTTCGACAACATGAACGGGCTGGCGGGCGGCGTTGCCGTCATCGCCTTCGCCTTCCTCTTCGCCATCGCGGCCCTGCGGGGGCAGCTCTTCGTGGGGGCGCTCAACGCCCTCTCCGGGGGCGTCGCCCTGGGCTTCCTCTTCCACAACTTCCCCAAAGCCAAGGTCTTCATGGGAGACTGCGGAAGCCATCTCCTGGGCTATCTCCTGGCGGTCTCCTGCATCCTGACCACCTTCTACCATCCCGAAAACACCCCCAGCCTCCTGGCGCTCACCATCCCCCTCCTGGTGCTTGCCGTCCCCCTGCTGGACGCCATCACCGTGGTGATGATCCGCCTGCGCCTCCACAAGCCCATCTATGTGGGGGACAACCGGCACCTCTCCCACCGCTTCGTGGCCCTGGGCCTCTCCCGGCTCCAGGCGGTCCTGGCCATCTGGCTTCTCTCCCTCCTGGCCGGCACGGGGGCTCTCTCCCTCCTGTGGACTCCCCCCATGGCCGCCTTCCTCATCCTGGCGCAGATGCTGGCCATGGTCACCCTGATTCTCCTCATCCAGCTGGGGGCACACCCGCCAGAGTAGGGAGGGCGCCCCCGCCCCGAAGAAGCGGGCCCCATCCGGCCCCTCCCCCCAAGAGAGAGAAAAACCCTTTCATTCCCCAGAAGCTATGTCCGCTCATCTTCCCTACTATCTCAACGAATCCATCCTTCGGGAACTCTGTCAACGGGCCATCGCCGAGGACGTGGGCGGCGGTGACGCCACCACCCTTGCCGTGGTGCCTCCCCAGCAGACCACCGTCGCCCATTTCATTCCCCGGAAGACCTGCGTCCTGGCCGGCCTGCCCATCCTCAACATCCTCTTCCAGGAATTGAGCGCCGACGTGGAATTCACCCAGCATTTCCAGGACGGCGACACCGCCAATCCCGGCGACCGGGTCGCCACCGTGGAGGGCAACGCCCGCGCCATTCTCACCGGGGAACGCACCGCCCTCAATCTCCTCCAGCGACTCTCCGGCATCGCCACCATGACCCGGAAATACGTGGAGGCACTGGGATACGACACCAACACCAAGCTCCTGGACACCCGGAAAACCACCCCGGGGCTCCGCCTGGTGGAAAAGTACGCCGTCCTCATGGGCGGGGGCCAGAACCATCGCATCGGACTCTTCGACCGCATCATGATCAAGGACAACCACCGGGAGCTGGCACGCCGCGCCGGAGGCTCCCAGTCCATCGAGCACGCCGTCAGGGCCTGCCGGGAAAAGTACCCCAACCTGGAAATCGAGGTGGAGGCCGACTCCCTGGCGGATGTCCGCGCCGCCGCCGAGGCCGGCGTGGAGTACATCCTCCTGGACAACATGTCCAACGAGCAGATGACCGAGGCCATCAAGCTCATCGCCGGACGGGCAAAGACCGAGGCCTCCGGAAACATCACCCTGGAACGGCTCCCCTCCCTCGCCCACCTGGGCCTGGACTACATCTCCTCCGGCGCCCTCACCCACTCCGCTCCGGCGGTGGATATTGGGCTTGACATCTTGTAACTCGTTGATTACAAGATAGTTATAAATAAACAGACCCAGGGGCGGCGCAAACCGGGGCGGGAGGGAGCCTCCTCCCCTCCCCCCCGGCGCCCCCTCCCCCGTCGGGATTTTCCCGACATCCCTTATATTACCCGCATTTCCGTGTACGCCGGGGTGTCGGCGGGAGCTTTCCTTTTTCCCGCCGTCTGAGAAAAGACCCGTGAACCTGAGCTGTGGTAATGCCAGCGGAGGAAGTCGTATAGGCGAGGCGCAGGATGTCCAAGCCTTGTCCCCCTCTCCCTTCCTCCCCCTGGCGCTGTTTCCTTGGAGGATTGCAAGATGCTGGATTGGGACAAAGAGGATTTGCTGAAGAATGTGCGTCAGCGCCACCCGCTGGTGGAGTGCCTCACCAACAACGTGACGGTCAACGACGTGGCCAATGTGATTTTGGCCTGCGGGGCATCCCCGGTCATGGTCACGGATCCCCGGGAGCTGGAGGACTTCATCGGCCTGGCGCAGGCGGTGGATTGGAATATCGGCACCATGGCGCCGGAGCTGGACCTGCCCTTTGAGAAATCCCTGGAAGTGGCGCAGAAGCTGGGCAAGCCCGTCGTCCTGGATCCCGTGGGGGCGGGCGCCGCCAAATGCCGCACGGATCTGATGCTGCGTCTTCTGGACACCTATCCCGTGGCGGTGATCCGCGGCAATGCCTCGGAGATCCGCGCCTTGAGCGGCGAGGCGGGGAAGACCATGGGGGTGGATGCCTCGGCGGGGGATGCGGTCACCGAGGAGACTCTGCCCGCACGCACGGCAATGGCGGCGGGGCTGGCGCGGAAGCACGGCTGCGTGGTGGCCATGTCCGGCGCCTGGGATGTGATCACGGACGGGGAGCGCAGCATGGTCTGCAAGCGGGGCGTGCCCCAGATGAGCCAGATCACGGGCACGGGCTGCATGCTCACCGGCCTCACCGCCGCCTTCGTGGGCGCCAACCCCGGCCAAGTCCTGGAGGCCACCATGGCCGCCACGGAAATGATGTGCCTCTGCGGCGAAATCGCCTGGAAGCGCACCCGGGAGCTCCAGGGGGGCCTGGGCACCCTCCGGGTCCAGCTCATCGACGCCCTCTCCCTGGCCTAACCCCCTCCCGCCATGAAAATCCCCCCTTCTCTGCTTCATGTGTATGCGGTCACCGACCGCCAGTGGCTTCGCGGACGCACCCTGGATTCCCAGGTGCGCCAGGTTCTGGAGGGGGGCGCCACCCTCGTCCAGGTCCGGGAAAAGTGCCTGGGAGACCAGGACTTCCTGGAGGAGGCGCGGCAAATCCAGGCAACCTGCCGGGAATTTGGCGTGCCCCTGATCATCAATGACAATGTGGAAGTGGCCCTGGCCCTGGGGGCCGGCCTCCATGTGGGCCAAAGCGACACCGCCTGCCGGGAAGCCCGGAAATGCCTGGGAGACCAGGCGATCCTGGGCGTCTCCTGCTCCACCGTCCAGGAAGCCAAGGACGCCCAGGAAGCCGGCGCCGACTATCTGGGCGTGGGGGCGGTCTTCCCCACCAGCACCAAGCTGGACGCCGACTGGGTGAAGCGGGAGACTCTCCAGGAAATCTGCCAGGCGGTCTCCATCCCCGTGGTCGCCATCGGCGGCATCTCCCTGGAAAACGCCGCCACCCTCGTCGGCACCGGCATTGCGGGAGTGGCCGTGGTCTCCGCCCTCTTCGCCGCCCAGGACCCCCGGGCGGCCGCCGCCTCCCTGGCAAAAATCCAATACTAACCCCCTTTCCCCCCTGCCCCATGAAGAAACTCCTCACCATCGCCGGCTCCGATTGCAGCGGAGGCGCCGGCATCCAGGCGGACCTTAAGACCTTCGCCGCCCACCACGTCTACGGCATGAGCGCCATCACCGCCCTCACGGCCCAGAACACCCTGGGGGTCCAGGCCATCCACGAGGCCCCCGTCTCCTTCGTGGAGCAGGAACTGGAAAGCATCTTCCAGGACATCGTGCCGGATGCCGTCAAGATCGGCATGGTCTCCTCCGCCCCCCTCATCCAGGCCATCGCCGCCAAGCTGCGTCAATACGCCGTGAAGCGCCTGGTGGTGGATCCGGTGATGGTCTCCACCTCCGGCAGCCGTCTCCTGGTTCCCGAGGCCCAGGAGGCCCTGGAGCGGGAACTGCTCCCCCTGGCCACCGTCATCACCCCCAATATCCCGGAAGCCACCGCCCTCACGGGCATGGAAATCCGCTCCCCGGAGGAGATGGTTCTGGCGGCACGCGCCCTCGCCCGGAAATTCCCCGGCGTGGCCATCCTGGTCAAGGGCGGGCATGCCGTGAACGACGCCAATGATCTGCTGGTGGAGGGAGAGAAGGAGGAATGGTTCCCCGGAAAACGGGTGGAGACCTCCAACACCCACGGCACCGGCTGCACCCTCTCCAGCGCCATCGCCGCCAATCTGGCCCTGGGATGCTCTCTCTCCCAGGCCATTCGCCGCGCCAAGGACTATATCGTGGGCGCCCTCTCCCATGATCCCCATCTGGGACAGGGACAAGGCCCCATGGACCATCTCTGGGTGCTGCCCCCCGCCGCTCCCTGAACCTCCGAACCCTCTCCCCCCTCCCCCTCCCCAGGATGGTGAACCTGACCCAGGAGCAAAATCTTGCGCTGGAACGGATGCTGGCGGGGGGGAACGTCTTTCTCACGGGGGAGGCGGGCACCGGCAAGTCCACCGTCCTCCGGGAATTCCGGCGGCGGAAAGGCGAGGAATCCGTCTTCCTCGCCCCCACGGGCATTGCGGCCGTGCAACTGGAGGGCACCACCCTCCACAGCTTCTTCTCCCTTCCCCCGGTGCTCCTGACGCCGGAGAGCATGGAGGAGATGGGAAACCCGAAGAAAATCGCCTTGATCCGGGCCGCCAAAACCCTGGTGGTGGATGAAATCTCCATGGTGCGCAGCGACCTCTTCCTCGCCATGGATCTGCGCCTGCGCTCCCTGGCCCTGGGACGAGACCAGGGGAAACCCTTTGGCGGGAAGCAGATCATCCTCTGCGGCGACTTCTTCCAGCTCCCCCCCGTGGTCAAGAATTTCACGGAGAAAACCTACATCCTCCAGGAGCTGGGGGGAGGCTACGCCTTCCAGACGCCCCTCTGGAACGAAGCCAACTTCCAATGCGTCTTCCTGCGCCAATCCCTGCGCCAGGGAAAGGACCCCCTCTTCCTCCAAACCCTGAATCTCCTTCGCCACGGCAGGCACGACGAGGCCGCCATCCCCCTGGCGGGCAAGATGGTCACGCCCCTGGAGGCCCTGAACCAGAGCTGTCTGGACCGGCCCATGGCTCCCGACGCCCCGCCCCCCATCCGGCTCTGCACCACCAACCGGGAGGCCGCCACCATCAACGCCACCATGGAGGAACGACTGGACTCCCCCCCCGTCTTCTTCTCTGCGAAAATCACGGGACGCTTCCAGGAAGGGGATTTCCCCACGGACGCCCTCCTGGAGCTGAAGGTGGGCGCCCGGGTGATGATTCTCTGCAACAAACATCTGGCCACCGGGGAGATGGAATATGTGAACGGGGATCTGGGGGTGGTCCGGGAACTCCGGGAGGGGGAGGACGCCTCCGTCCTGGTGAAGCTGGACAAGGGCCCCACCGTCCTGGTGGGCCGCAACCAATGGACCAACTACGAATATGTGCTGGAACGCGAGGGGAAACGGAAGTTCCTGCGCCAGAGGCCGGTGGGCTCCTTCATCCAGATCCCCCTGAAGCTGGCCTACGCCATCACCATCCACAAGTCCCAGGGCCTCACCCTGGAACAGGTGGAGCTGCGCCTGGGCGCCGGATGCTTCGCCCACGGACAGCTCTACACCGCCCTCTCCCGCTGCACCAGCTTCCAGGGACTCCACCTGAACCGCCCCGTCCGCAAGGAGGACCTGATCCTGGATGCCGAGGTGGTGGAGTTCTACGAGACCCTGGAGAATCCTCCGGCACCCTCCCCGGAGGTCACCCTCTCCATCCCCAGGGAACACGAGGCAGCCGTCCGTGCCTTCCTGGCCTCCCTCCAGGCGGGAAAGCCCCCCAGCGACGCCGTCCCCGCCCCGCCCCCAAAAGCACCCCCGCCTCCCGAAGAGGAGGAAGCCCCCGAAATCGCCGGGGACAAGCCGCCCTCTCCCCAAAGAGAGATCCGGAAACATCCCACCCTGGATCTCCTGATGAACCTCTATCTGCGCTACCAAAAGGGCGAAGCGCTCTTCTCCCCCGACGACGAAGCCGTCCTCCTGGAGCTGGCCAGAAAATACCTGGCCAATGGCTTCCTCAGCTGGCAGGACTTCCTCCTCCTCAATCGGCACGTCCACAAATATCGCCGCCGCCCAAACTCCCGGAGAAGACGCCCCTGACGGGCAATTCCCCTAGATGCCCTAGATTCCCTAGGGGGGGGCTGGATTTTCCAGCCCATCCAGCCCATCTAGCCTTCTAGTTCCCTCCGTTTCCGGGGGAGGGGGTCTTCCAGCAAGCCAGGGTGCGTCGGGCACCGGCGGGGGCGAGCGGAGGCCGCTCCCGGGAGCACTGTTCCCGGGCATAGGGACACCGGGGATGGAAGGGGCATCCCACAGGGGGATGGGAGGGACTGGGAAGCTCTCCCTTGAGAAGAATCCGCTGGGAGCGGGAGGACTTTCCCGGCACGGGAATGGCGGAGACCAGGGCCTGGGTATAGGGATGGAGGGGATTCTGAAGCACCTCCTGGGCGGGCCCTTCCTCCACCACCCGGCCCAGATACATCACGGCCACCCGCTGGGCCAACAGACGCACCACGCTGAGGTCGTGGGAGATAAAGAGATAGGAGAGACCCCGGCTTTTCTGGAGCTGGGCCAGCAGACGGATCACCTGCGCCTGGACGGAGACATCCAGGGCGGAGACCGGTTCGTCGCAGACCACCACCCTGGGTTCCAGGGAGATGGCACGGGCGATGGAGAGCCTTTGCCGCTGTCCCCCGGAGAACTCATGGGGGTATCGGAACATGGTATCGGGCTCCAGACCCACCTCCCGCATCAACCGGGCGGCTGCCTCCTGACGGCTTTCCCCGGGGAGATAGAGTCCGTGGACCTGAAGCCCCTCCGTCACCAATTCCATGGCGCTCATCCTGGGATCCAGGGAGGAGAAGGGGTCCTGGAAGATCATCTGGAGATTGCGGCGAACGCTCTTGCGCTCCCTGGCGGGAAGGGCGTCCAGGGGTTTTCCTTCCCAGAACACCTGCCCTGCGGTGGGGGGTTCCAGACCCACCAGGGTCCGTCCCAGGGTGGTCTTTCCGCAGCCGGACTCCCCCACCAGTCCCAGAGTCTCCCCGGGATTCAGCCGCAGGGAGACGCCGTCCACGGCGTGGACGTGTCCCGTCACCCGTTGGAAGACGCCCCGCCGGATGGGATACCAGACCCGTAGATCGGTGCAGCTGAGCATGGGCGGTTATCCGAAGAGTTCCTGGACGGACTTCCCGTAGTAGTCGTAGAGGTGGGGGAAATACATTTCCTCCCGTCCGTGGCAGTCGAAGAGCTGCAGTCCCCGCAGAGCGGAGGAGGAGATATGCTCCAGGGACTTGTCGCAGGGGATATAGACGGAGCGGGTCTGGGGTCTCATGGCTTGCATGAAGCACTGCTGGCTCATTTCGTAATCCAGGTCGTAGCCATTCCGCAGTCCCCGGACCAGGGTGACATCGCAGAATTGGGATTCCTGGTCCAGGAGATCCACCATGAGATTGTCGAAGAAGACCACTTCGTGGAAGGGGAGTTTGTCCTTGACGGTCATGGCCTCCTCCCGCCCGTTGGCGCCCCGGCGTCCGGGATTCTTCTCCGGATTGACGCCCACCGCCACGATGACCTTGTCGAACATCAGTTCCGCCTTTTGGAGGATGGCCAGATGCCCGACGTGGAAGGGATTGAAGGAGCCGGCGTAGATACCCACCCGGGGGCGGCGCCGTTCCAGATACTCGATGAGGAAGCGCATGTTGGGGCGGCACTCCGGGAACCGCCGGCTGAAGCGGTCGAAGAACCCGCTTCGCCCTTTGCGATACTCGGCCATGTTCAGGGACTGGAACTCCCGGAAGATCTGAAATTCGTAGGCCAGCAAATCCACGGGGGAGCCGTGGAGCAGCACATGGCAGTCACATTCATGGAACTTCCTGGCGCTCTCGCTGACAGGCTTCTGTCCCTTGGAGGAGAGAATCACCTGATGGATCGCATGGATGGCGTCGGCGGGGAGTTCCCGCCCCATGGAGGGACGAAGAAAATCGAAGACCTCGGCGGAGGCCGCCTCGTTCCGGGTGGCCTGGGGATACCAGTGGACGTCGTGGAAGAGGGCGGCAAGAAGGAGTTCGCCGGTGGTGCGCCGGGGGAGCGCCAGACGCCGGAGGCGACGGCACACATCCAGGAGATGCTGGAGAGTGTGGAAATAGCGATGGGGCTGGCAATAGGCCTGGAAGACCCTTTCCAGCCAGGGGGCATCCCAGTTCAGCCGGAAAGGATTGGCGGAGGAGAGGATTTCCCGGATTTCCCGACGCTGGGACTCCGGGTCGCCGGAATCCAGGAAGCGGGGGGTGGCCAGGGCTTGTGGGAAGGGTTCTCCAGGCATGGCGGGAAGAGAGCCGGCCGGGGCTTTCCGCCCCCTCCCGGAAAAGCGGGGGGAAACGGGGGGCGTCCAGCCGGCGTATGGGGATTCTTCAGAGGACGAGTGGCGCCTGGATTACAGCACCACGTATTTCGCCAGGAAGAGGATGGTCAGCACATACATCAGGGGGCTGATCTCCTTCCGGCGGGGGGAGAAGAAGTTGAGGACGGTCCAGGAGATCACGCCGGCGCAGATGCCCTCGGAGATGCTGTAGGCCAGGGGCATGATCAGGATGGTCAGGTAGCAGGGGATGGAATTCAGGTAGTCGCTGAACTCGATCTGGGTGATCCCGGAGAACATGTAGAAGCCCACGATGATCAGGGCGGGGGCGGTGGCGAAGCCGGGGATGGCCAGGAAGATGGGGGCGAAGAGGATGGAGATCAGGAAGAGGAAGGCGGTGGTGAAGGCGGTGACACCGGTGCGTCCCCCGGCGCTGACGCCGGCGGCGGATTCCACATAGGTGGTCACGGTGGAGGTGCCGAAGATGGAGCCCACGGAGGTGGCCAGGGAGTCGGAGAGCAGAGCGCCCTGGATGCGGGGCAGCTTCCCTTCCTTGTCCAGCATGCCGGCCTTGTTGGAGACGCCGATGAGGGTGCCCATGGTGTCGAAGATGTCCACGAACATGAACGCGAAGACCACCACCACGAAGTTCAGGGACTTCAGGAGGGCGAAGCCGGAGGAGACGATCTCGCCATTCTGGCGAAGGGTCCACTGGCCCTTGTCAAAGCAGGAGCCGAAGAGGCCGACGAACTCCTTGAAGGACTGGGTGAAGGTGCTGAAGGAGAGGTGGGGGATGAGGCTGTAGCAACCCAGATCCGGATTGACGTGGTAGAGGCCCGCCAGCTGGGCGATGATGCCCAGAATCCAGGTGATGAGGATGCCCAGCAGGATGGCGCCCCGGAAATTCTTGTGGAGCATCCAGGCGGTGATGAGGGTGCCGATGATGGCGAGGACGGCGCTGATGCCGTGGTTGTCCATGTTCGCGGAGGAGAAGCTCTGGAGAGAGAGCAAGGTGGCGGGATTGTCCACGATGATCTTGGCGCTCTGGAGAGCGATGAAGGCGATGAACAAGCCAATGCCCACGCTGATGGCGGACTTCAGGGAGAGGGGGATGCAGTTGAAAATGCTTTCCCGGACCTTGGTCAGGGAGAGGAGCAGGAAGATGAGACCTTCCACGAAGACGGCCAGCAGGGCGATCTGGAAGGAGTATCCCATGCCCAGCACCACGGTGTAGGCGAAGTAGGCGTTGAGTCCCATGCCCGGAGCCAGGGCGAAGGGGTAGTTGGAGAAGAGCGCCATGAAGCAGGTGCCCACAAAGGATGCCAGCGCCGTGGCGATGAAGACGCCGCCCTGGGGCATGCCGGCGGCGCCCAGGATGCTAGGATTCACGGCCAGGATATAGGCCATGGCAAGGAAGGTGGTGAGACCCGCCAGCAGTTCGCGGGTGATGTCTTTCCGGGGGGCTTGGGAGCAAGGACAATTTTCCATGGATTTCCTTGGGTTGAGTGGAGAAGGTGTGGTGGGGGGGAAACAAATGGGAGGCGAGAAAAAAAGAGGGGGGGGCAGTCAGCTTTCCTCGGGGGAGAGGAGGCGGAAGGCGTCCACGTCCACCCATCCCCGGTCGGTGAGTTTCAGATGGGGGATGACGGGAAGGGGGAGGAAGGCCAGCTGGAGGAAGGGGTCATGGAGGGGGCAGCCCAGTTCCCGGGCGGCATGGTGGAGTTCCCGCAGACGGGCGGCCAGAACGGGACCCTCCTCCTGGCTCATCAGGCCCGCCACGGGCAGGGGAAGGAGGAGGCGGGAGCCATCCGGCCGCACCACCGCGAAGCCCCCCTGGCTCTCCCGCAAGGCGTTCACGGCCTGCGCCATGGCCTGGGGAGAGGCGCCCACCACGCAGAGATTATGGCTGTCGTGCCCCACGCTGGAGGCCAGGGCGCCGCCCTGGAGGCCGAAGCCGCGCACCAGCCCCCGCCCCACGTTCCCGTTCCTGCCATGGCGTTCCACCACGGCCACGGGAAGCACATCGGGGGCGTCCGCGGGCAGGGAGAGGCGCTCCGTCAGCAGGGAGCCATCCGTCACCCCCATGACGGGGTGGAGGCGGCCATCCCGGGGAAGCGGGGGGAAATCCTCCGGTCCCATGGCGCGGCACCGGACGGAGTGGAGGAAGGGTTCCTCCGAAGGGAATTCCGCTCCCTCCTCCGCCTGATCCAGCTGCTCCCGGGGGACACCCCCCACGAACACCCGCTGGATACGGCAGCTCTCCAAATCCGAAAGAAGAAGAATATCCCCTCGTCTTCCCGGGGCGATCAGGCCCCGGTCCGTCAGGCCCAGTCCCTGGGCGGCGGAATCGCTGGCAACCCGGTAGGCCACCAGGGGAGAGACCCCCGCCTGGATGGCACGGCGCACCATGGCGTCCAGATGGCCCTGCTCCTCCATGTCCAGGGGGCTGCGGTCGTCGGTGCAGAAGGCCAGCTGACGGGAGTTCTCCAGGGTCATCAGCGGCAGAAGGGCATCCAGATTCCGGGCGGCGCTTCCCTCCCGGATCAGCACCTGGAGTCCCCGCCGGAGCTTTTCCCGTGCCTCCGGGAGAGCGGAACATTCGTGGTCGTTGCGGACCCCCACGGAGAGATAGGCGTTCAGGGCCTCGCCGCCCACCATGGGGCAATGTCCGTCCAGGAAAGGGGTTCCCTCCAGCTTGGCCAGCACCTCCGGATCCTGGAAGAGCACGCCCGGCACATTCATCAATTCCCCCAGGCCCAGGCCGGGATATTTTTCCCGCCAGCGCTTCAGGCACCGGGAATCCACGGTGGCCCCGCTGGTCTCCAGGGCGGTGGCCGGCACGCAGGAGGAAAGACGCACCACCAGGGACATCTTCAAGGCGCGGGCGGCCTGAAGATAGTAGGCGAAGGCGGCCTCCCCCGCCACATTGGCCAATTCGTGGGGGTCGCAGACCGCCGTGGTGACCCCGTGGGCCGTCACCATGCGCTCATACCGGCGGGGCGTCATCAGGGAGGATTCCAGGTGCACATGGGCGTCCACGAATCCGGGCACCGCACTCAGGCCCTCCCCCGAAATCACCTCCTCCCCCTCGTAGCCGGGGCCCACCGCCGCAATCCATCCCTGGGAATCCAGGGCAATATCCGTGTCCTCCTCCCACTCCCCCGTGGTCAGATGGAAGACCCGCACCTTCCGAATCACCCGGGCGGCCGGCTTCCGCTTCATGGCGACCTGAATGCGCTCCGCAATGGACATGGACATGGCGAGAAAACTGGAAAATACGCGCCCCCGGCCCCGGGGCTCTCCCGCCGCCGCCCGGGAGGCGGGCAAAGCGGGAACGAAGAGGGGGAGAAACGCCGGGAAAAAGGGGGAATCGGGAAGGGAGGAAAAAATGTGGTTTAACATAGCACATTTTCCCCTTTTCCTACCCTCTCCCTCCCTCCATGTTTTCCCAGCGTGCCTCCGGCGGGGAGGCCGATGCCGAACCGGAGAAGAAGTACTACGGTACGCCCTGTTTTCCCCTTCCCCCCCCCTACCTGCCCGACTCCCCCCCACGGCCATGCCCCTTTCCTCCTCCCCCGCCCCGTCCCGCCCTCCCCGCGTCCTGGTCTATCTGGGCGCCACCCTCCCCCCCGATCCCAGCTACGGCGACGCCGTGCGGCAGCTGGGAGAATCCCTGGTCCGGCGGGGCGCCACCCTGGTCTTCGGCGGCTCCCGGGAGGGAACCATGACCATCCTGGCGGACACCGTCCTCCAGGGAGGCGGCGAAGTCATCGGCGTCTTCCCCCGGAGCCTTCCCCCCGAATTCCTCTATCCCGGCCTCACCCAGACCATCGTCACCCCCGACATCTCCCAGCGGAAGGTGAAAATGCTGGAATTGGCGGATGTGGTGATCGCCATGCCCGGAAGCTACGGGACCTGGGACGAACTCTTCGACGCCCTGGAACGGCAGAAGGTGGAACGCCTCCACGGACGCCCCGTCAAGCCCGTGGGCATCCTGAATCTCCACGGATTCTACGACGGCATCCTCGCCCTCCTCCAATGCGCCCAGCGGGAAGGCTTCACCACCCCGGAATACGCCGACCTCCTCGCCGTGGCCCCCACCGTCCCCGCCCTCCTGGATAAACTCCTGGGCTAGAGGCGACGATCCTCTCCTTGGGAAGGAGGACATTGGGCCAGGGCAAAACTTTCTCCCGTGGGGCAGTTGTTGCCCCCCAGCACCCGGGCAATGCCCTCCCGAAGCTCCACCAACACCTCGCACTCGCATTCGCAGCCGCAACAGCGAATGACCCGAGGCTCCTCCTCGGATTGCGCTAAACTCTGCCCCATGGCTACTCCCCTCCCTCCTCCTTTCGGAGGGGGGAATTCTTTTTCTCCCCTAACCTGTCCGTCCCCCAATGAAGACGATATTCGCTGGGACTGGCCCCAAAGTATTTGCGAAAGACCACGCTGAAGTAGTTGCTGTCCTGGAATCCACATTGGGCGGCGATTTCCGCAATGCTTAGGGTTCGATATTTCAGGCAGGCTTCCGCCTCCACCAGGCGCTGTTCCGTCAGCAACTCCTTGAAGGTCTTACCCGTGACGGACTTCAAGAGAGCGCTCAGGTAGTTCGGCGTCACCTGGCAGGCCTCCGCCGCATCCTGCAGATGAAGATTCTCCCGGTAGCGCAGGGCGATGAGATTCTTCACAATGCCGCAGTACTTTCTCTTCACATGCTGCTTGGCATCCGCCAGAAAGGCCTCCTCCGCCAATTGCAGCTCATAGGTCAAAAACTGGGCAAAAAAGCGGGCCGCCTCCTTCAGGGCAGGCACCTTTTCTCGGGCAAAGAGGGGAAGAGGCGCCCCCGCATATTGGCGAGACTTCTGGCGCCACTGGGGATGATCCCCCTGGGCATAGGTCCCCAAATACAACACCGCCGCCAATTCCCCGTGGAAGAGAATGGGCTGCACCCACTCCCATACCCCGTAGGGACAACATCCCCCGAAAGGACGCCCGTAACAGGCCAGACGAAGGGTCCGATGCTTGTTCACGGCACAGGAGTGATTCCGATCCCCCCCTTTGATGAAACGACAGTAGTCATGGTTGTGCAAGGTCCGGTGGTTGGGAAAAGAGAGACGGGGAGACTGCCGGAACAACTCGTGAATCGGCTCCAAACTCAAGGAACACTCCAGCTGATTCTCCCAATGCAACAAAAGCTCCTCTATGGTCATCCTTCTTCCTCCCCCCCCCAAAAAAAGATTTTCACCACTTTTCTACAATTTACCCGCCAAAAAAAATTTTCTCCCCGGTGGGAAGAGGAGGGAAAACGGGGGAGAGAGCCCCGGATTCCCCTGTCCAAAATCGTATATAATTTAAGACGTTTTCTCCATATTACCAATCATAGAACGTATTTTTTTCATACTTACCCTTGAGTTTCTCCCCTACTATTGCTATACTTTCCCAGGAAGTCGTTCCCGTTCCCCCATTCTTCCTGCCTTTCTTTCCCTTCGTTTCCCCCTCTCCATGGAGATTCCCATGAAACGCACCTTCACCCTGATTGAACTCCTTGTGGTCATCGCCATCATCGCCATTTTGGCAGCCATGTTGTTGCCGGCTCTTTCCAAAGCCCGGAGCAAGGCGCGAAGCATTTCCTGCATCAACAATCTGAAGCAGCTAGGATTGGCCATTGAGTTCTATTGCAATGACAGCGACGACTACATGTTCAGCATGTTGGACAACAACTGGGCGTCGGCGGGCGGCCGTTGCTGGCCAGACCGTCTGACGGAACTGCAATACATCCCCGGCACCAACATTCTGGTTTGCCCCTCCGCCCCGCCCACCACCGGACTGGAACTGGTTCCCAGCAAGATTGCCGATTTGGTCCAGCGCTACAACAACCAGAAGAAGATCTCCCTGGGCTTGAACCTCTACACCTGGGGCTACTTCAACAATCATCCCGCCGGCCCCGTGGCCAAACGAGGCGCCATCCTGAACATGAAATGCAGCCCCGAACTCATCATGATGGCGGACACCACCCCCGCCGGAGACGGCAACATGGCGGACGACATCGGCTTCGGCTACGTCCATGCCAACCAGCCGGTGGTGGACAATCTTCCCACCAGCAAAGGATACTACCGTCTCCACTTCCGTCACGAGGGGGTCATCAACTTCCTGGCCATTGACGGCCATGCCGCCAGCTCCCGCTATCTCTCCCCCTGGCCCCACACGGAATGGCTGCAGCGCCACACCCGCCCCTACTACTACAACGGGAAATACATCTCCGACCTGTAATCCCTTCCCCCCCGTGCCCCTACCCCGGAGCCCCGCCATGTCCCGCCATCTCCTCCTTTTCTGCCTGCTCCTCCTGACGGTCTCCTTTCCCACTCTCGCCCTGGAGAATCTGCTCCTCTACGAAGAAGGGAGGAGTGCCTACGCCATCGTCCTGCCGGAGCGTCCCACCACGGAGGAGGAGTTGGCGGCCGGGGAGTTGCAGGAGGCATTCCGTCGCATGACGGGGGTGGAGCTCCCCTGTCTTCCCTATGCCCAGAGGCGTTCTCCGGCCATTTACCTTGGCTGGACGCCTCGCACGGAGGAAGTTTTGGGAACCACGGCGCAGGAGATGGCCCGGGATCAGATTCGTCTGAAGAGCCTTGAGACGGGAGACATTTTTCTGACAGGGAATCCGGTCTTCGGCATCCGCTATGCGGTCTATCAGTTTTTGGAGGGGTCTCTCGGCATTCGTTGGTGGGGATGGGAGGAAGAATCCATCCCCCATCCGGAGCGCCTCCTCCTTTCCCCTCTGGACGTGGACCATGCCCCGCCCTTCCTGGAACGCACCCCCACCGCCAGCTCCCTCTTCGAGCCCACCAATACCTTCTGCCACAAGATGCGGGTCACGCCCATGCAGGCCAAGGACACCTCCCCCCGCGCCATCCACACCTTCTGGGAACGAAGTCACACCCTGGAGCGTCTCCTTCCCGACGCCAACACCCTGAAACGATATCCAGGACTCTACGATCCCCAAAACCCGCCGCCCACCAAACCGGAGTTCTATGCCTGGCGAGAGGGACGGCGCCTAGGGGCCGACAGCCAGCCCTGCATGACCAATCCGGAAGTCCTCCAGCAAGTCACGAAAAATCTCAAGTACCTCCTCCAAAAGGAGATGCCAAACTGCGACGTCGTCTGGGTCACCCAGAATGACAACACGGAAGTCTGCCAATGCCCCCGCTGCCTGGAAGCGGTGGAGCGTTTGGGCAACCGGGCCGACCTGAACATAGACTTCATGAACCGTCTAGCGGAGGCGCTCCAGGAAGAGTTTCCCGAGATTGCCGTGGAGACCTTTGCCTACCAATTCACCCTGGAGCCCCCCAAGAGCATCCGGCCCAGTGACCATGTCCATGTCCGTGTATGCCTCATCGAGGCCTCCAACGCTCATCCCCTCACCCATCCCTTCAATCGCCCCTATCGAGAGGCACTGGAGGGATGGGCGGCTTTTTCCCCCCATATCAACGTCTGGCATTACACGGTGAACTTTACCAACCTGGGGCTCTGCCATCCCGCCATGGCCGCCATCCCCCAGGACATCCGCCTCTTCCAGCAGCTCCGCGTCCAGAAGGTCCTCACCCAGGATAGCGCAGACGTGGGAGAATTTGGCTGGTTCACCCCCTACCGTCAGAGCCTCATCGCCCATTGTCTCTGGGATCCCCAAATGGATCCGGAGGCCTTCACCCAGGATTTCTTCCAGGGCTATTACGGCCCAGCGGCCCCACCTCTCCTGGCCTTGCTGGCGTTGTTCCAGGAAGCCGCCGCTTCCTCCTCCTGGCCCATGCCCTGCTACATGCTGGACACGGGGCGTTGGCTGCCCCCGGAGCTTCTCCAGCAGGGAGAGCAGCTGGTGGCCCAGGCCATGGCCCTTGCTCAGGCATCGGGCAACCCGGACTACCTTCGGCGCGTCTCCGTGGTGGAAACGGGGATGGCCTGGACCCGCCTTTGGCGCTCGGAAAACAGCTGGCTGGGCACCGTCACCCGGCACCCGCCCATGGTCCCCCTTGCGGAGGTGGAGGCCCGCTTCCAGGAATTGGAGGAACGCCTTCCCCGCGTCAAAAGGACCCCGGGCTGGTAGTATCAGTATACCCGGGAGGGGATGCGGCTGGATGCCCATCTCGCCCAGCTCCGGCAGCGTCTCGCCCCGGAAGCCCCTCACCAAAATCTGCCGTCCCTCCTGGCCAACACTCGCCCCCAGGATCTGGTGGTCATACCCCGGGAGGCATACCAGATTTCCTCCACCACCTACGTCAACGACGCCAAAGCCCCTTCTCCCCACACCTCCGTGCGTCTTCCCACCACCGGCTATTCCTGGCGGCTCCGGGTGGATCTTCCCGCCATCCCCCAGGCCGGAACCTGGGAAGCCTTCGCCGAAATTCGTCTGCCGGACGCCGTCATCTCCCCCCAGGGCGTCGCCGCCATGACCGGATTCTACACCTACGGCACCAACTTCGCCGAAGTCAGCCAAGTCCCCATCCCCGCCCACGCCCTCTCCCAGGATGTCTATCACCTCTTCTCCTTGGGCACCATCGACTTCCATCGTGACTACCAAATCTATTTCGCCGGATGTGGAAATCCCACGGCCCCGGAACTCCTCCTGGGGCGCATTTTCCTGCGACACCTCCCCTAGCTCCCCATGACTCCCTTCCGACTCCTCCTTCTCTTCTTGGCCACCATGACCCTCTCCGCTCGGGATATCACAGGCACCGTCTGGCTGGATGCCGACCGGGACGGTCTCTTCTCCCCCGACGACCGCCCCCTTGCCGGAATCCTGGTCAGCGACGGGACTCGCTTCGCCACCACCGATGCCCAGGGGCAGTATCACCTTTCCCTCTCCCCCAAGGCCACCACTCTCTACGTGCACCGCACGGCCCAATACCAGGCGGATGCCCAGGATTTTTGGCGAAAAATCATTCCCCAACGCTCCCGCTACGACTTTCTCCTGGAGGAAACGCCCCCGCCTCCCGGAAGGGAACTCACCTTTTTTCTTCTAGGAGACTCGGAAACTCTGGAAATGGAGTTCGTCTCGGAGCTGAAGAAGGGGATTTCCGCCACTCCCAGCGCCGCCATGGTGGTGATGGCGGGGGACATGGGCAACGGAAACGAGGAATGCCTGTGGGAGCATCGACGTGCCCTCACCCAGGAGCATCTGGGCATCCCCGTGGCCTTTACCTGCGGCAATCACGATGTGGACTTTCGGGGAAAAGGGGACACGGGGGAAGCCTGCCCCTACCAAAGAGTCTTCGGCCCCTGGTGGTATTCCCTGGAAGTGGGGGAGTACCTCTTGGTCGCTCTTCCCATCTACAGCAGTTGGGGCGCTCCCTTGTCCTATGACATGCTAGATTGCGGAGACTGGCTGAAGGAGCTGTGCCGTCTCTTTCCGGGGAAGAAGAAGATTCTTCTCTGCCACGATCTGCCGGATTTGGCGGGCTGGGGCATGGAGACCCGGACAGGCCCCGTGGACTTCGACCGGGAGGATTTTGTGTGCGCCCTCTACGCCCACAAGCACATGGACCTTGTGAGGAAGTATCCCTCGGGGCGCATGGCCTTCTCCGTTGCCCCTCCCAACAAGGGCGGCGCCGGATGCTTCGCCCCCGCCTTCCGCACCGTCACCCTCCGGGAAAATCCCCGTTCATTGGAGAGCCAACTCTGGCGTCCCACCCTCAGAAATCATCTCCATCTCCTTCCTCTCCCCGATGGCACCCTCTGGGCCACCATCACCCACGGAGGAGACCCCGTCCGGAAAGCCACGGTCCAGGCGGGAACGGAAGAGATTTCCCTGGAGCAGGTGGGACCCATGACCTGGAAAGGACACCTGACGGAAGGCCTTCCCGCTCCCCTGACCCTCACCGCCTCCACCGCCTCGGGAGAACTGCTCTCCCGAGAATTCCCCCCGGACGCCAATCTCCTCTCGCCCCGTTGGCTGACCCAACTTCCCGGAGGCACCGCTATGTGCACCATGAAAATGGTGGGCGGACACTTGATCGTGGGCGTCTCCGATGACGCCAATGCCCGCCAAGGCGGCCTCTATGCCCTGGATCCCCACACGGGACAAATCCAATGGCAATTCCTCACCGGGTATGGCCTTCGAAACGACTTCGCCACCGATGGCACCACCCTCTACGCCATCGACACCCGGGCCAACCTCCACGCCGTGGAGGCCCACACCGGAAAACTCCTCTGGCAAAATCTCTCCGACCCCCAAATCATCTCTCCCGCCGCCTCCGCTCTCCTCTGCCACAACGGCATCGTGGTGGGTGGCTACGGACGGCATCTCCGAGGCGTCTCCGCCCTCACCGGAGAGACTCTTTGGAAGAACACTCACTGGAAGGTGGAGGAACGCACCCCCGCCGAAGATAAACTGGCCTTGGCCGATGACCATTCCTTCCTCGTCCTCTCCCGCCTCAACGGACTCTACCGCCAAGATCTCCATACCGGTGAAGTCCTCTGGTGCTTCCCCAAGCTCTTCCTCAACGGCACGCCTTTGGTGGCCGGGGGACAGGTGCTGGTGGCCGGAGCCAATGTCCTCTACCGCCTGGATTTGGAGTCAGGACGCCTGCTAGCCGAGCACAAGGGAATTCCCTGCCAGGCCATGACCGCCCCCATGATTCTCCTGCCCCAGGGACTCCTCCTCCTCTCTTCCCACACCCAGGGACTGACCGCCTACCAAAGCCAGACCATGGCCCAGCTTTGGCGCTTCCTCCCAGGAAACGCCCTGCTGCCTACCGGGGACTACGTAACGGGACACCCCGCCTCCCTCGCCGCCCCTCCCCGGCCTGACAGCCAGGCCTCCTATGTAGCCGGCAACGACGGAGCCCTCTATCGCGTCGACCACGCCACGGGACAGGGCAGAAAACTCTTCCAAGGCGGCGCCCCCTTCCTCAATCCTCCTCTCCTCCAGGACGGACTCCTCTTTCTCGCCGACAGCGAAGGACGGGTCATCGCCTTCTCCCCCCTCCCGTAACTCCCCTCCCCTTTTTCCGTCCATGGAAGCATCGAAAACCATCACCGCAGATTTCATCGTCGTGGGGGGAGGCATGGCCGGCGTCTGCGCCGCCGTGTCGGCCGCCCGCAATGGGGCCAAGACCATCCTGGTACAGGATCGTCCCATGGCGGGAGGCAATGCCTCCAGCGAGATTCGGATGTGGATTTGCGGCGCCCGCTGTCCGGAATTTGCGGAGGCGGGGCTGCTGGAAGAAGTGAAATTGGCCAACTACTATTACAATCCCACCCTGAAATACACCCTCTGGGATCATGTCCTCCGGGATTTTTTGGAGCGGGAGCCCAATCTGCAATGCTATTTCAACACATCCATTCGGGATGCCCGCCTCCAGAACGGTCGCCTCAAGGAGGTCATTGGCTGGGGGCTGACCGACTATACCACCTACCACTTCCAGGCGCCCCTCTTCGCCGACTGCTCCGGGGACTCCATTCTCGCCCTCCCCTCTGGCGCAGAGTTCCGCCATGGGCGGGAAGCCAAAGACACCTTCCAGGAACCCTGGGGGCTCCCCCAGGCCGACACCCAAACCATGGGCAGCTCCATCTTGCTCCAGCTGCGAAAAACCGGCGACGACCGTCCCTTCCATGCCCCCTCCTGGGCCTATCACTACACCGACGATACCATCCCCCGGAAGGAGCTGGCCCAGCCAGGGGACAACTTCTGGTGGCTGGAATTTGGTGGCAAGCTGGACACCATTGGGGACAGCCGGGACATCAACCGGGAACTGACCCGCATCGCTCTGGGATATTGGGAATACATCAAGAATCATCCCGACGGGCGAGGCAAGGGATGGTCCCTGGACTGGGTGGGCTCCCTGCCCGGAAAACGGGAGAGCCGACGCTATGTGGGCGACTATATCCTCACCCAGAACGATACTCTGGCAGGCCGGCATTTCGAGGATGTGGTGGCCTACGGGGCCTGGCTGGTGGACGAACATCCCCCCAAGGCATTCTACCACGGCGGAGAACCCAACCGAACCCAGGAGTTGACGCCCGGATACCACATCCCCTATCGCTGCCTCTATTCCCGCAACGTGGAAAATCTCCTCTTCGCCGGCAGAAACATATCCGCCTCCCATTTGGCCCTCTCCTCCGTCCGGGTCATGGCCACCTGCGCCACCCTGGGCCAGGCCGTCGGCACCGCCGCCGCCTTGGCGAACCGACACCACTGCACCCCCAGGGAAGTGGGCCAATTTCATCGGAAAGAATTGCAGCAGACCCTGATGCTCCAAGACCAATTCCTTCCCGGGCTCTCCCGGGAAAATCCCCTGATTCAAGCAGCCCAATACGACGCTCCCGCCTTGGCCGACGGAACGGAACGGCCCGACGCTCAGGGCGTCACTCCCCATTCCCTCCTCCTCCGCCAGGGAGAACACACCTCCCTCCACTTTTCTCGCCCCACCACCATCCACGGAATCCGCCTGGTCTGGGATAGCCATTTCCAGGATCCCAAAAGAATGCGCTTCGATGAAGGAGAGGAGTTGCGGGGCATCCTCCCCGATTCCCTGGGGAAGGCCTTCACCGTGGAAGCCAAGGTCAACCACCACTGGCAACCCCTCCTCCAAATCCAGGACAACTTCCAACGCTTGATCCTGCTCCCTCTGCCTCCCCTGGACATCACGGAGCTCCGCCTGACCCTCCAGGAAGAACGCACCCCGGGAAAACCCGCCAGGCTCTTCGCTCTCGAAGCCCTATAGTCCACCCCCACAAAAAAAGGGGGAGAAGGACGGGGCAGAGCGGGAAGACAAATATTCCCAAACCAAGCGCTCCCCCCACCCCCTCCCCTCAGAAAAGAAATCTCTCGGAAAAGAGGGGGGCGTCTTTCCTGGGTTGGACGCACAGGAAGATAAAGACTATCTTATCTCGTCAGTCCGGAAAATCCCCGGGCCCGGGTCTCCCTCCTGCTTCGCAACCCACTTGTTTCATAACAACACAACTTTCTAACCCCAAAGGGGTTGTCCACTATGACGAAAATCACCTTCATGGGTGCGGGAAGCACCGTGTTCTGCCGCAATGTCCTGGGAGACTGCATGTGCCGGGAATCCCTGCGGGATGCGGAGATTGCGCTGTACGACATCGACCGGGTCCGTCTTCAGGAATCCAAGGCCATCCTGGAGAAGATGAACAGCAGCTTCAACCAGGAGCGTGCGAAGATCCGCTGCTACCTGGGGGTGGAGAACCGGAAGAAGGCCCTGGCCCATGCGGATTTCGTGGTGAACGCCATCCAGGTGGGAGGCTACGAGCCCTCCACGGTCATCGACTTCGAGATTCCCAAGAAATTCGGTCTTCAGCAGACCATTGGGGACACCCTGGGCATCGGGGGAATCTTCCGGGCGCTGCGCACCATTCCCGTGATGATGGACTTCGCCCGGGACATGGAGGAGGTCTGCCCGGACGCCTGGTTCCTGAACTACACCAACCCCATGGCCATGCTCACCGGCGCCATGCTGCGGAACACCTCCGTGAAGACCGTGGGCCTCTGCCACAGCGTCCAGATCTGCGGCTGCTCCCTTCTCATCACCCTGGGTCTGATGACCGAGGAGGAGGCCATAAAGGGCGAATGTTGTGACGACACCCTGGGCATCAACAGCCGCATCGCCGGCATCAACCACCAGGCCTGGCTGCTGGAGATCTCCCGGAACGGCAAGGATCTCTATCCCCAGATCCGGAAGCTGGCCCGGCAGATGGTGAAGAAGACCCGGGGGCATCTGGAGCATCCCGAGGTCTGCGGCGCCAATCTGGTGCGCCTGGAAATGCTCAACCGCTTCGGATACTATCTGACGGAATCCAGCGAGCACTCCTCCGAATACACCCCCTACTGGATCAAGAAGAACTATCCCGAACTGATCCGGGAATTCGGCATCCCCCTGGATGAATATCCCCGCCGCTGCATCCGGCAGATCGAGGAATGGAAGAAGGAATACCAGGGACTGAAGGAGAAGAGCGCCCTGGAACACCGCCTCAGCCGGGAATACGCCTCCGCCATCATGGATTCCATCCTCACCAACACGCCCCGGCAAATCGGAGGCAACGTGCTGAACCGGGGCTTCATCCCCAATCTGGTCCCCGACGCCGTGGTGGAGGTGCCCTGCCTGGTGAACGGGCGGGGCATCCACGGCACCTACGTCGGCCCCCTGCCCGTCCAGTGCGCCGCCCTGAACATGACCAACATCAATGTGCAGCTGATGACCATCGAGGCGGCCCGCACCCTGAAGAAGGAGAATGTCTACCAGGCCGCCATGCTGGACCCCCACTGCGCCGCGGAACTCAGCATCGACGACATCGTGAAGATGTGCGACGCCCTCATCCAGGCCCACGGCGACATGCTCCCCGCCTTCCACTAGAACTCCCCCTGCCCCATGCGCAATCCCTTCCTTGATCTGCCCCGCCACGTGGGCCCCCTCCATACCTCCCCCATCATCCACCGGTACGAGGGAAATCCCATCCTGACCCGAAAGGACGTCCCCTATCCCGCCACCTATGTCTTCAACGCCGGCGTGGCGCGCTTCCAGGGACAGTATGTCATCGCCCCCCGGGTGGATCACTTCAAGGAGGACTTCTCCATGCCCGCCATCGACATGGGGACGGGACTGGGCTTCAGCCAGGACGGCATCCATTTCGAGATGCTGCCGGGGCTGGTGCGGGTCCACTACGGAGACACCATCCTGCCCTGGCTGGTGGACGCCCGGCTCACCACCCTGGAAGACCATCTCTACCTGACCTTCTGCTTCGAGAACCAGCATTCCGAACGCCCCGGCATCGCCCGCTGGCGGGGCGAGGGACTGGACTTTGACGTGGTGAACCTGGGCATCCCCCAGCAGCGGAACATGGTCCTCTTCCCCGAGAAGATCCACGGGAAATACATGCGCCTGGAACGCCCCTCCAACCAGTGGGGCACCCCCTTCCACATCTGGTACGCCTTCTCCCCCGACCTGAAATACTGGGGGGAGCAGGATCTTTTCCTGGGCTGCGAGGATGTCCCCTGGGCCAACACCAAGATCGGCGCCGGCGCCCCGCCCCTGCGCACCCCCAGGGGATGGCTCCTGATTTTCCATGCGGTGGATGTGGACCCCGACCGGGTGGACATGCTGCCCGGCAACCGGAAGTGGTCCAAGCGATACACCGCCGGCGCCGCCCTCTTCTCCCCGGAGGACCCCACCAAGCTGGTGGCCATCACCAAGGAACCCCTCCTCGTCGCCGAGACGGAATACGAGAACGGTCTGCCTGACCTGTGGGTGAAGAACACCGTCTTCCCCTGCGGCGCCATCCTGGAGGACGACCAGGAGACCCTCCGCATCTACTACGGGGCGGGAGACAGCTCCACCTGCCTGGCCACCACCACCCTCTCCCAGCTCTGGTCCGTCATGACCCCCACCCCCCGCATCGCGGACAAGGCCGTGGTCCACTTCCGCGTCGAAAGATGGAACGGGAAATAACCCCGGCTCCCCTCCCCCAATCCCCCCCCACGCCCTCTTTTCCACTCCTATGGTCTACATCCCTGTCGCCGTCCAACTCTATTCCGTCCGCGAAGCTCTGGCGGAAAATCCCCTTGCCACCCTGAAAGCCCTGAAGGAGATGGGCTATGAGGGAGTGGAGTTCGCCGGCGCCCCCGCCTACTCCCCCGAGTTCTACGCCGCCCTCCTCAAGGAATCGGGACTGGTCTGCTGCGGCTGGCACATGAGCCCCGCGGACTTCTCCGAGGAAAACTTCATGCGCACCGTTCGCCTCTGCCAGGCCGTGGGCGCCACCACCCCGGTCCTCCCCTGGCTTCCCGCCAAGACTCTGGCCGAGTGGAAAGAGCAAGTCCAATGGATGAACCAGGTGTCGGAAAAACTGGCCCATTACGGAATGCGCATCGGATACCATTGCCACCACGCCGATTTCCAGCCCCTGGAAAACGGGGAAATGCCCTGGCGGCTCCTCTTCCAGGAATCCTCCCCCAGGGTCCTGGCCCAGCTGGACACCGGCAACGCCATGGAGGCCGGCGCCACGGTGATGGAGGAATTGCCCCGGCTCGCCGGACGCTGCCGCTCCGTCCACGCCAAACCCTATAGCTTCTCCGGAGGATTCGATCCCGTCATCGGGGAGGACGACTGCCCCTGGAAGGAAGTGGTGGAATTCTGCCGCGCCTCCCGGGAAACCGATTGGCTCGTGGTGGAATACGAATCCCCCGCGCTCCCCGCCATGGAAGGCGTCAGGAAATGCCTCCTGGGACTCCAAAAGTTCCTGGGGAAATAAACGCGGAAACGCCCGGAAGACGCACACACGGGCGGAAACAGGACAGGGACGGGTACGCCGGCAAGCCGGCGTTCGGGGGGCGCAGAAGGGGCGGTCCATGCTTCCGCATGTCCCGCCCCATGTTTGATGCCACCCCCCCCCGCTGACAGGGGACGGGACAGCAGATTCTCGTGGACCGCGCAGATTCCCGCGTGGGTGACGCTCCCAAAGAGGGGGCGTAGAGCCAGTGTCGGTGGCTTCCCCTGCGGCAGGGCCGGTGCAGAGATCCTGGGGCAGCAGACGCCGGCAAAAGCAAATATTCCTGGAGGAGATGCGGGCTTTCCAGGGACTCCTCCTCTGTGCTGCCTGCAGGCGCCGGGCAACGACTTGCCCCCCCCCCGTGAACCCTCTTCCCTTCTTCAGGGGCGCACCACATCCTCCTTCTGGATGTCATGGTCTTCGGTGGAGGGGGCACAAGCCACGAAGTTCGTCTTCACCTCGGTGACCGTAAGGAATCCGGTCAACGTTTCGTCCATGTCGAACTCCCCGTCCCCCAGATCGATTTCCTCCTGACGATACGCCTTGAGCACATCCCCCACCTTGAGTCGCGCCCCGTCGATTTTCACCAGGATTCGTCCCGGGGCGACCTTGATGACCGTGCCTTCCAAGGCGGCGGGGCGGAACTCCTCGGGAAGTTGCGCCGTGAATTTCTCCACCATCAGAGAGACACAGCTTTCGATGGCCAGGGGAACGGTATCCGCGACCACGGGCTCGCCATTGGCGACGGAGACGATGCGGGCTCCGGTGCGGGCATCCAGCGCATTCAGCTGCATTTTCATGTGATACACCCGTTTTCTCTCCGGGCCCATGAGGAAGCGACATTCCGACACCGCCATCTGGATGTAGTACCGCGGCGCCACCATGGATTCCCCCGCCCCCTCCTGGGCCATGCCCCCCAGGAGTTCCGCCTTTTCGGCATTTTTGAGGGCTTCCACCATCTCTCCCTCGTCCAGCACCTGGAATCCCCGGTCCAGGAGTTTCTGGTGGAGTTTTTCGATCATGTCCATCCGGTCCACAGCCCGGAGATTGCCACTGTTATCCAGAATCTTCTCCTTCTGAAGAGAGAGCATCAGGCGAGGCTTGTCCGCGGCATCCTGGGCGGGGAGGGCTTCGACGAAGAACAGGGAGGCCAGGAGGGGAAGGATAAATGACAGGGCGGTTTTACGCATGGGATTCCGGGGGCTTGTCTTCCGTGGTTCAAGGAGCGATTTCCGGGGCGAGAACGATTTTGATGGTGCTTCCCTTGGTGATTTTCCGCAGGGCGCCCCCCTTCTGGGTGTAGCCCTCCAGCTCCACGCTGAAGAGATGCTTGCCCTTCACCAGGGAGAACTCCGTATCCGTCATCTGCTCCTCCCCATCCACCAGGAGAACGGCGGCTTCGGGATTGAACTCGCCATCCCCTTTCCGGGAAGAGACCAGTTTCACGGTCACCTTTGCCACGAAGAACGTGTTGATGCGCTGCGCCACCTCCTTCAGACATTCCTCCACCAGTTGCACCGTCACTCCCTCCTCCTCCCCGGCAACTGCGCCCGCATCCCCCCGGGACACGGAATGTTCCTTGGTGACATTGCCCGCCGTAATCATCTTCCCCCCCATATCCTGCACCTCGTAGGTGAGTTTCTGCTGATATTTCTTCCGGCTGATGTGGGTGCCCGACACATACCCCTCGGATTTCTCCTCATGGGGATTGTCGAAGACCAGCTTGAGAAAATACGCCGCCGTGGCAAGGTCCACGGGAGTGTCTCCCAGAAAGGACTCCTGGAGCTGGGTCTCCGTGTCCATGCGATGAAAGAACTCCAGGCAGTCCGGATCGAAGCACTCCGCGGCGAACCCGGCGAATTTGTCCAGGGCCAGAAGCACCTGGGAGCCAAACCGCGTCCCTTGGAGCTTGGCCAGAATCCCCTCCATGTGTGCCTTCTGCGCCCGATAATTCTGAAGAGCAATCTCATTGCGCACCCTCATCCCCTGGCGGGCCCGCTCCATGTTCTCCTCGATCATGGCCATCGCCTTCAGCGGAGGCGCGGAGGCGATCTGCTCCTCCGTCCAGGCCGGCTCCACCGTGAAGGCGGGAATCTGGGGCATTTCCAAGGCATTCTGGGCCCGGGTGCCCGCCGTCTCCACACTGGCCAGGAACAAGGTGATCTTCTTGGCAGGCAATTCCTGGGCATGACCCACCAGGGACGTCATGAAAAACGCAGTCCCCAGGAAAACGAGAAAAAGTTTATTCATAACATATTTGTATTAAAGTAATTATAAAAACGCAAAGCCTAGTTCGCGCCTTTCCTTGCCGGACGAGACGAAGAAATCCAGCCTCGGACGGAGGAGAGGCGAGAGACCCCCTGGCGGGGCTCTGTCCCTCGTTCCTGTCCCGAGGCTGGTTCTTTGGTCCGTGATTCAGATTAGAATCCGAAGGGCAGCTTCACGGGGAGACTCACGGGCAGTCCGGGAATGGCGGTGCCTTCCTCCTCCTTGGCGGGAGCCTCTTCGTCCTCGGCCTCTTCCGCGTCCGCGGCAGGGGCCTGGCAAGCGGTGTCTCCACTGAAGGGGGTGTATTCCCAGCGGCCGGCGACGGCCTGGGTCTTGGTGGCCACGCCGATGGTGCCATCGGCGAGTTTCACGGCCTCCTTGACTTCCTTCGTGTAGGGCTGCTTGTAGACCAGCTTGTGCTCCATCTTCTCCATGGGCTTGAGGGTGCCATCGGGAGCCTGCTCGTAGATGCCGGTCTTGATTTCATCCACGCCCACCACGCTCACGGGGTAGCCATAGATTTCGCATTCCACATTGCCATCGCTCCAGTTGGTAAAGACGTTCTTCACCACGAAGATGTCTTCGCACTGGTTTTCGATGATGAACTGGGCCACGGCATCCTCCTTTGCCGCCTCTTCCGAGGTCTTGATTCCGCCCTTGGCGCTAAGAATCTTGGTGGAATCCACGGAGTAGAGGGGGCGGTAGGTGCTCACAGGCCCCATGGCCTTGGTGGTGGGCGCCACGGGGGCGGCGGCGGTGGAGACAAAATTGCCAGTCACCACAGGCGCCACCTTCTTGGGGGGCTGGAGATTTTGGCAGCTGCACATCGCGGCGGCCACTGCCGCCAGAGAGAGGAGGGCAAACATCTTTTTCATGGGAAAATTCCTTGCGTTGGGTTTTGCGTTTCGTTGAATGTCAATGGAATAGACCGTTCCATCCCCGCGCCCCGCATACAGGGAAAGAGACTCCCCGGGAGAACGGAAGACGACTGGTCCCCAAGACTGCTATTCGCCGAAGGGGGTGTACTCCCAGCGGCCGGGAACAGGCACCTTCTCCTGGACGATGGTCTTGCCATCCTCACCCTTCACGGTGAGAACCTTGTCCACAGTCTTCACATAGGGCTGCTTGTAGACCAGCTTGTGCTCCAGCTTCTCCATGGGCTTGAGGGAGCCGTCGGGAGCCTGCTCGTAGATGCCGGTCTTGATTTCGTCCACCCCGACCACGGTGACGGGATAGCCGAAGACCTCGCCGTCATATCTGTCGTTGCTCCAGCTGGTGACAATCTTCTTCACCACGAAGATGTCCTCGCACTGGTTGTCCAGCAGGAACTTGGAGATGGCGGCCTTCTCGGCGCCTTCCTTGCTGGAAATGCCGGTGACCTTGGCACTGAGAATCTGAGTGGAATCCACCGCATACAGGGGACGGTAGGAGTTCACCGGCCCATGGGCCCGGGTGGTGGGAGCCTCTTCAACAGCTGCGGGAGAGACCGTGCGGCTGGTGATGACCGGAGCAAGCGGCTTCTTCGGTTGGAGATTCTGGCAACCGCACATCACTGCAGCAATCGCCGCAACCAGGGTGAAGACAAACGATCTTTTCATGGTTTTCTGGGTTGTGTTCCTGTGGACACGATTTGGGTTTGTGAGCGTCCCCCTCCCCTTGACGGACAACCGCCAGACGAGAAAGAGACCGGGAAAAAAGGAACGTTTTTTTCTCCACAGGGAGGAAAAGGGATTTCCCCCTGCGAATCCATCGCGTTCCAAAACCTGGAAGCCGGCGAGTGGCCATGCCTTTTCGCCACGCCAGGAGTCAAGAAGCAGCCTGACGCACGCCATGGATGCCTGGAGCCATCCCCCGCGCCCGGTCGCGACATTGACAACGGACATTTGTTTTTTCCGGACTCTTCCCCGCCTTCTGTCGCTCCATTCCGGTTTTTCAAGAAAAAAACGTTCCTTTTCTTGCGTGTGCCGGGGGAGGGAGGCCGGTGGCGGCGTTCCGGGAGGCTCCTCCGGCGGCATCCCCCCCCGTGGTGGTTCGGGGTGGATTTTCGGGTGATTTTTCTTGGGGAGGAGGAAATAAGGGGCAGGGGGTGGGAACTATATTGAGGGGAAACACCAAGGCAGCGATGTCCTGGTTTCGGGCGAAGGCCCGGTGTCTTTTCCCCAGTGATTGGCATATCCACCAGAGGGAGGCTGGCGGGAAGGACCGCTTTCATGACGTACCTTTGCCCGGGAGGGCAGGAGGCCCCTCGGGGAAGTTGACATGGCCACACGACACTTTGAGCAAGAGGAGCAGGAATTTCAGGATTTCTGCGCGGCCCACGGCTGCAAGCGCACCCGTCAGCGCCGGGCAATCTATCTGTATTTGCGGGAGAACTACACCCATCCCACCGTGAACCAGGTCTGGGAGGCGGTGCGCCAGGAGATTCCCTCCATCACCCGGGAAAGCGTCTTCCGCATCCTGTCCGAGATGGTGGACTACGGCCAGCTCAACCGGATGGACAAGATTGTCAATGCGCGCTTTGACAGCCGGATTTCCGAGCACGGGCACGTCATCTGCCGTCGATGTGGCAAGGTGGCGGACTTTGATCTGCCCTCCCCCCTTCCCCCCATTCCGGACATTCCCGGGTTCACGGGGCTTCACCGGGAGTACCGTCTTTGCGGCCTGTGCGCCGCCTGCGCCGAGGAGGAGCGGAAGGAGTGGGCGCTTCGCCAGCAGACGGAGCAGGCCCCTTCCCCGCAGGCTGCCCAGGAGGGAATTTCCTCCCTGGAGGCACAATAAAAGGGGGTGTTTTCCCGTTTGGACGCCTGTTATATTTCCTCCCCCCGGGCAAGGAGCGGGCCTTCGCCTTTCGCCCTCGGGACACAGGCCGGGAAGCCAGGAAAGGGGGCGCCTCCTTCCCCCGCCCGATGCCGTTCCGCGGGAACGGAGGGCGCATATTCCCGCCCTTGGTCCCCCGCCCTGTCCGAGGAAGAAATTCCCCATTTCTCCGGGTGAGCCCTGCCGCCTCGCCCTGGTTCCCCTTCTTTCGTTTTCCTCATGGAAGCAGAATACACACGGGGTAGCATCCCCGTCATGATGCTCAAGACGGCGGCCGCCATGCTGGCCAGCACCCTGGCCATGTCCGGCTACAACATCGCCGACACCTATTTTGTCGGGCAACTGGGGAGCCAGGAGCCGTTGGCCGCCATGGGCTTCACCTTTCCCGTGGTGATGCTTGCCGGATGCCTCTTCGGCGGTTTTGGCGGCGGGTGCATGGCGCTGATGGCCCAGGCCCTGGGGGCGGGAAAGGAGGACGAGGCACGGCTGACCGTCTCCAGCGGAATGATCCTCATCACCCTGATCTCCGGCTGCATCACGATTCTGGGGCTGCTCTTCGCCGCCCCCATCTACACCGTGCTGGGAGCCACCGGCGAGACCCTTCTCCTGGTGGAGGGCTACATGGGCATCTGGTTTCTGGGCTGCGTCACCGCCGGCATCTCCATGCCGGGAAACCATCTTCTCATCGCGGCGGGGCGGCCCATCATCTCCTCGCTGATGACCATTCTGGGCCTGGCGGTGAACGTCCTCCTGGACCCCATCTTCATCTTCGGAGGAGAGGGCATCCAGCATTTCGCCCAGGGGCTGTCCTTTCCTCTGGCCTCCGTCTGTCTTCAGGCATGGGGTGGGCTCTTCGCCTTCGTGCCGGGGATGGGAATCCGGGGAGCCGCCCTGGCCACCATCCTTTCCCAGGCCGTCTCCGCCGGCCTGCTCCTGGCGCTTCTCTCCCGGCTGAGGCTGCTCTCCTTCCGTCCCATTCCCCTGGGCGCCCTGCTGAAGAGCTGGCAGCGCATCGGGAGCTATGCCATTCCCTCCATCCTTGGCATGCTTCTGCTGCCCCTCACCAACGCCGTCACCACCCGGGTCACCTCCTCCTTCGGCGACGCCATGGTGGCCGCCACCGCCGCCGGGTCCCGCCTGGAATCCGTCACCTTCGTGTTGCCCATGGCCTTCGGCATCCCCCTGATGTCCATCGTGGCCCAGAACTACGGGGCCCATCTCTACAGCCGGGTCAAGCAGGCCTTCCGCTTCGCCTCCTTCTGCGCCTTCTCCATCCTCGGGCTCTCGGCCATCTTCCTGTTCCTGGCCATCCGTCCCATCGCCGCGGCCTTCACCCCGGTGCCGGAGGTGCAGGCCATGGTGGTGGAATACATGACCATCATTCCCTGGGGCTTCGGGATGCTGGAGCTTGCCCGCTATGGCGGCTTCGCCCTCACCGGCACGGGGCATCCCAGACTGGACGCCGCCTTGAAGGGGGGGCGTCTCATCTTCATCCTGGTTCCCTGCTCGCTCCTGGCGGGGGCACTCCACTGGCGCCTGGGGGTCTTCTACGCCCGTCTGGCGGCCGACTTGCTGGGCGGGGGCATCTGCTGGGGATGCGCCGCCTGGCATGTGCACCGGCTTCCCGCCGTGGACGGCGCCCCCAAGCCCTGATATTCCGGCGTTCAGCTCCAGAATCCCTGGCAGAGGTCCTTCTGGTCCTCGGTGGTCTGCCAATCATAAGGAAAGGAGCGGCACTTCTCCGGCTTCACGGGGTGGATCATGCAACGGTTCCGGGCGTTCAGGAAGATGCAGGAGCCGTCCTCCCGTTCCTGGAAGAGGAGTCCTTTGCGGTCTGGGGAGAGGCGAGTATATCTTTGAATCAGGTCATCCTCGGAGATGCCCAGAAAGGCGGCGATTCTCCTTCCCTCCTCCGGGAGATAGCGGACCACCCCCTCCCACCGGCAGCAATTTCCGCAGCAGCGGCAATGGAAGACCCCGCCCCGCCCCTGTTCGTCCTTCCGCTCCATCATCCCTTGCCCAGGCAGTGCTTCAGCACCACATAGGCGGCGGCGCCCCACACCAGGAGATTGGCCAGACAAATGCAGAGGACCCCGGCCCCGGCCAGGTCCTTTGCCTTGCGCGCCAGGGGGTTCCATTGGGGAGACAGAATATTCACCGCATTCTCCACGGCGGTGTTGACGATTTCCATGGTGGGCAGGGCCAGCCAGCTCACCGTGAGAAAGACCCGCCACAGGAGGGAGAGCCCCGGCGCCATCCAGGCGACGGGCACCGCAATGACGCCGATGCACAGTTCCTGGCGAAAGGCCACCTCCTGAAAGGCGTCCCGCAGGCCCTGAAATGCGCTGGAGAAGGAGCGCCCCAGGTGGCGCAAGCCGAGAAAATCCATTACTGTCGAGAGAGGGGTGCGGGGGAGGGGGCGGGACGGGCGGGAGGTGTCAATGGAGAACGAATCTGGCCACCTCCACCGGCATCTTCACCGCCGCGCAATAGAAGACCACATACTGATGCTGGCCGGCGGAATTTTCCCGCAGGAGGCGGGCCATATCCGCCAGGCTGGGGGCCTCCTGGTCAGCGAACTTCAGTACTATATCCCCCCTGCGAAGCAGTTGCCGCCACTGGGCCACCTGGTCGCCCCCGGGAAGATCGGGAAAGATCTGGGTGATGACGACCCCCCGCTCTCCCTGGCGGAGGCCCAGGGCGCTGGCCACGGTGTCGTTCAGGTCCGTCACCTCCAGTCCCAGGCGGGTCTTCAGGAGCAGTTCGTCCGGCATGGGCTCCGCCGTGACCTGACATTCGCCCCGGGAGGTCTCCAGGGTCAGGACATCCCCTTTCTGGAGGGACCAGATCGCCTTCCCCCAGTCCAGGGGGCGGCGCACGGGGATTCCGTTGACGGAGAGGATGCGGTCTCCCTGGGCCAGTCCCGCCTTCTGGAGGGGGGAGTCGGGGAGGATTTCCGGCAGGACGACGCCTCCCTGGTCATCTCCCAGTTCCAGGATGGCGGTGGGCTCCATGCCCAGGTAGGCGTCGGAGAAATGGGAGGGTTTCAGCCAATAGGAGAGGAAGTTCTCGATATGGGAGAGGGGGATGGCGAAGCCGATTCCCTGGGCGTCGGCCCGGATGGCCTGGTTGATGCCCACCACCTGTCCGTCCAGATTCACCAGGGGGCCGCCGGAGTTGCCGGGATTGATGGCGGCGTCGGTCTGGAGCAGTTCCTCGAAGGAGACCTCCCCTTCCCGGAAGGAGCGGTTCAGCGCGGAGAGCACCCCCGTGGACACCGACTGCCCCAGGCCGAAGGGATTGCCGATGGCGATGACCGTCTCCCCCAGATAGAGATCCTGGACGGCGGCGAATTCCGCCGGCGCCAGGGGCTTGCCGGGATTTTCCAGTTTCAGGAGACAGAGGTCGTTGGGCACGTCGTATCCCACCATCCGCGCCACCAGGGCGGTGCCGTCCCACAGTTGGACTTGGATGGAGGACGCCCTTCGCACCACATGGTAGTTGGTCATCACCAGCCCGGAGGAATCCAGGATCACGCCGGAGCCCAGGGGGGAGTACTGGGTCAGCACCCGGTTGGGCTGGCAGAAGAAATCGGTGAAGAAGAGGCTGAAGGGGTCGTTCACCTGGAGGATTTGCTGGGTCGTCCCGATGCTCACCACCCAGGGCAGGGCCTTGCGGACGGCCTGGACGGTGGGGGTCATGCGCTGGGGCGAGGGTTCCGGCGGCGTGGGCGCGGCGAAGAGGACGCCCATGGGCAGGGAAAGGAGAAGCGCGAGCAGGAAAATCAGGCTTTTCGGGGAAGAGAGGAGGGGAAGCATTTTACGCCACCATATTGTTCCCGGCCACCAGGGGAAAGGAGGGAGAGACTCCCGGGGGCCAGGATGTTGGGAAAGAGGCGGACCCGACAGCCCGTTTGAGGAAGAGAGGCGGGCTGGCCGTCCGGGAAAAAACGCGGGGAATTTGACACTCCCTCCCCCCGCGGGTTCCGGGTCCCGCCCCGCCCTCCCACGCACACGCAATCCAGACCACCCATGCCCCCCTGCCCCTACAGCGAACGATTCCTCCAAATCCTCTGGAATGAACGCATGCTCCGCACACATCCCCTCTGCCGGGACGGCACGCCCCTCCGGGTGCTCTCCGGCGGGCTCTGGAACCGGGGATCCGGCCCCGATTTCACCGGGGCGGCCCTCCTCCTGGGGGAACGCCTGGTCCGGGGAGACGTGGAATTGCATCGCCGCGCCTCGGACTGGTTCGCCCATGGACACGATGGCGATCCCGCCTACCAGGGCGTCGTCCTCCATGTGGTCTGGGAGGACGATCTGCGGGGGAGTACCCGTTCTCCGGGGCTGCCCACATTGGAGCTGGCGGGCCAGCTTCTGCCCAGCTGGGAGGGGTTTCTCCGGCAGGTGGAGGCCGCCTCCTATCCCCATGCCCGGGAAATTCCGCCGGGGGGATGCGCCCTCCAATGGGCCCTGGCGGAGGACGGGGCGTTGCAGGAGATTCTTGCCGCCGCCGGGCTTGCCCGCTTCCAGCGCCACGGGCGCACCCTGCTGCAGCGCGGGCTGGAGGCCGGCCAGGAGCAATCCCTCTACGAGCGGGTCATGGAGGCCATGGGCTACGCCGACAACCGGGAGAATTTCCTTGCCCTGGCCCGGGGCATCCCCCTGGAGCTTCTGCGTAGCCACACCCGGGAAGGCAAGGACCGGGAAGCCCTCCTGGCCTTGCTCCTGGGCGCGGGGGGACTTCTGCCGGATCCCACCCGGCAGAATGTGCTGCCCGCCCTGCGCCCCTGGCTGCGACAGGCATGGAACCGCTGGTGGCAAAGCGGATTCTCCCGACTCCCCCTCGCCTGGAAGCCCGGGGGTCGCCCCCTGAACAACGCCTTTCGCCGCACCCTTGCCGCCGCCTTCTGGCTGCATCGGTGCCAATGCCGCCCCTGGGCCTGGCTCTCCCGGGTGGCCAGGGAACACCGGAACGCCCCCAGGGCATTGCTGAAGGCCGTCATCGCCCCCTTGCCGGAGGAGCCCCCCTGGAACCAATGCCGGGACTTTCAGCATCTGCTGCCCCGCCCCGCCGCCCTCCTGGGGGAGGATCGCCGACGGGACCTGGCCCAGAATGTGCTGCTCCCCCTCCTGGGCGCCCATGGGGAGGAGGCGGGGGACGCCGCCCTCCTGGAGACCGTCCGCCGCGCCTGGGCCATGCTGCCCCGGCTCCAGGAGAACCACCTGCTGCGGAAGGCCGTCTCCCGCTTTCTCACGCCTCCCTCCCGATGGCACGAGCTGCTGCCCGGCGCCCCCCAGCAACAGGGCATGATGGATATTTTCCAGAATTTCTGCCTCGCCCTGGACCACTGCTGCGGGGAATGTCCCCTCCAGGTTCTGCCGGAAGGCGAGGCAGGGCAAGGCCTCAGGGCAGGATCTGGGTTCCCACGCCCTGGCGGGTGAAGATCTCCAGCAGGAGGGAGTGGCGAAGGCGTCCGTCGATCATGTGGACCTGTCCCACGCCGGCGCGGACGGCGTCCCGTGCGCTGCGCACCTTGGGAATCATGCCGCCGGAGATGACGCCGGAGGAGATCAGTTCCTCCACCTCGTCGCAGTGGATGGAGGAGATCAGGCTGGCGGGGTCCCGGGGGTCCCGGAGGACGCCGGGGACATCGGAGAGGAAGACCAGCTTCCGCACCTTGAGTTCGGCGGCGATTTCGCAGGCCGCCATGTCGGCGTTGATGTTGAAGACCCCGCCGTTCTGGTCGCTGGCCAGGGGAGTGACCACCGGCAGCTGGCGCCGCGCCAGAATCCACTGGATTTGGGGCGTGTCCACGTTCACCACCTTCCCCACATAGCCCAGGTCCATCTCCTCCCCCGTCTCCGGGTTCTGGGTGCCGATCTTCTGGCAGCGCAGGATGTTCTTGCCGGAGACGGGACAGGCATCCACGTGGAGTTCCTCGTGGAGGAAGCGCACCAGCTCCCGGTTCACCACCTGGTGAAGCACCCGGTCCACCACCCGGATGGTGTCCCCGTCGGTGTAGCGCAGGCCGTTGATGAAGCGGGGCTGCACCCCCGCCTTCGCCAACTCCCCGTTGATGGCCTTGCCGCCGCCGTGGACCACAATGGGCTTCATGCCCGCCACGGACATGAACGCCACATCCCGGAGGACGTCCCGCGCCCGCTCCATGTCCTCCATGGCGCTGCCGCCGAACTTCACCAGCAGGGTGCTTCCGTAAAATTCCTGAAAATAGGGCAGTGCCTCGATGAGCACATCTGCCTTGCCTTGTTCCTGGGAGATGTCCATGGGGGAGGGAGGAGGGGGAAGAGGGAATGGGGAGGCCCGCCGTCGGCGGCGGGAAGGGGGAATCAGAAGAGTTCCTGGTGGGTCAGGAGGCTTCGATGGCTTTCCAGCAGATGCGCCCGGGTGAGGATTCCCAGGAAGCGTCCGTTCTGGGAGATGGGGATGAAATCGGCGCCGGTGGCGTCGAAGACCCGGGTGGCCTCGGCCAGGGTCGTCTCCGCGGGGAGGCAGACGGGGGCGCTGCCCATGAAATCGTCGGCCACCAGGATGTCATACAGCTTCTTGTCCAGGAGGTAGGGGCGCAGATTGCGCTCCCGGATCACCCCCACCAGGCATCCCGCCTCGTCCAGCACGGGGAAGATTTCCTGGGGGCTGTGCATCAGAATCTTCAGGAGAGTGCGGAAGGTGTCCTGGGGCGCCAGGGAGTAGAGTCCCCGGTCCGCCAATTCCCCCACGGCGGTGTCCTGATGGTCGTCCATGCTTTCGCTGACCAGGGGTTCCCGGCTGGTGCGCATCGCGCCGGCGGCGGCGAAGTAGATGTTGCCCCGGGAGAGGCAGCGGCTCACAAAGGTGGAGAGGGCCACCACGATCATCAGGGGCACGAAGAGCTGGTATCCCCCCAGGAGCTCGGCGATGAGGAACAGTGCCGTCAGGGGGGCGTGCATCACGCCGGCCAGGGTGCCCGCCATGCCCGCCGCCATGCAGTTCACCAGGGGGAATCCGGTGATGTCCAGCAATCCCAGGAGCTGGGCGAAGAGGAAGCCCACATAGGCGCCGGTCACCAGGGAGGGGGCGAACATGCCGCCGTCGCCCCCGGATTGGATGGAGAGGATGGAGGCCACGGGCTTCAGGAGCACGCACAGGGCGAAGGCCACCAGCAGTCCCCATCCCGAGCCCTGGGGCATGGGCATCAACCCCGCGGGCAGGGCGCCATGGCCCCGGTGCATCAGCTCCAGCACGGTGTCCAGCCCGGAGCCCCCCAGGACCGGCAGCGCCAGGAAAATCCCATACAGGGCCAGTCCCCCCAGGGGCATCAGGAGCCAGGGGCGCCGGATTTTCTGGCGCAGACGCAGCATCAGGCAGTTCAAGCGGATGATGGCCACGGAGAGGAGTCCGCAGACCAGTCCCGTCAGGAGATAGAGCCAGAGATTCTCCACCCTCCAGCTGTAGACCGTCTCGGGAAAACCCACCTGGACGCCGCAGAGCTGGCTGACGATGGCGCCGGAGGCGGCGGCGATGAGGAGGGGGATGAGGGTGACGCCGGAGGAGCCGGGAAGCAGGACTTCGCAGGCGAAGAGGGCGCCCGCCAGAGGGGCACTGAAGACGCCGGCGATGGCGGCGCCGGCGCCGGCGCACAGCAGGAGGGTGCGGGTTTCCCGGGGCAGCCCCAGTTTCCGGCCCAGATTGTCCCCGATGGCCGCCCCGGTGAGGGCGCTGGGGGCCTCCATGCCGGCGGAGATTCCCAGGCCCACGGAGACCCCGCTGGTGAGAATGTGGCTGTAGGCATGGTATTCCCGCATGCCCCGGTCCGGATGACGGGCCTCCCGGATGGCCAGCCAGAGGTTGGTCTCCATGGGATGGCGGCGCCAGAAGAGGCTTCCCAGCAGCACGCAGAAGAAGATGCCCAGGGAGGGCAAGGCGGGGCCCACCCAGAATCCCGCCCCTCCGCATCGCGCCACCAGCTCCTGGCTTTGGCCATGGACCCATTCCGCGAGAAGATGCATGCCGCTGCTGGCCAATCCGGAGAGGGTTCCGGCAAGGACGCAGAGCGTCAGCACCAGCATCCGTTTTTGGCGGGCGCGCTTCCAGGGAGTTCCCCAGGACATGCCTGCAAATATTTTCGTGAGATTCAACATTACTGCTTGGAGGGGGAACTTTTCCGGGAGGTATATTTAACATAATTCGCCTTCCTCCCTCCCTGATTTCCCCTGGCCTTCTTCTTCTCGATTTCCCCATGGCCTCCCACTCCCCGCTGCCCACCGTACTCCTCCTCTGCGGCGGCAAATCCGCAGAACACCAGGTCTCCCTCATCTCCTGCCATTCCGTCTATCAGGCCCTGGATAGGAAAAAATACACCCCCGTGGTGGCGGGCATCGACGAAGAGGGGGTCTGGCACTTCTACGGAGACAAGGAATTTCTGGACAACGGAGAGGATCCCCGCCGGGTGAAACTGCGGGAGGACGCCCCCGTCTGCTTCCCCATGAGCACGCCCCAGGGCGCCGCCCTGGTCTTCCCGGGAAGCCGCCGCAAACCCGTCCCCTTCTCCCTGGCGTTCCCCGTGCTCCATGGCACCTACGGGGAGGACGGATGCATCCAGGGCATGCTGGAAATGCTGGACGTGCCCTGCGTGGGATGCGGCGTGGCCGCCAGCGCCAACTGCATGGACAAGGAACGCACCAAGGTGCTGGCCTCCTCCCTCCTGAACATCCCCGTGGCCCCCTTCTACGCCTTCGGCGCCGGCGACGAAATCCCCCAGGAACAGCTCATCCAGGACTTGGGGCTCCCCCTGTTCGTCAAGCCCGCCTGCACCGGCTCCTCCGTGGGCATTGTGCGGGTGGCCAAGGCGGAGGAGCTGGGCAAGGCCCTGGAAGAAGCCTTCCTGTACGACGACAAGGTGCTGGTGGAGGCGGCGGTGCAGAACGCCCGGGAAGTGGAGTGCGCCGTGCTGGAGATGCCGGACGGCTCCCTGATGGTGGCGGATCCCGGCGAGGTGATTCCCCGCACCGGATTCTACGACTACCAGGCCAAGTATCTGGACGACCAGGGGGCCCGCCTCCAGGTGCCCGCCAGACTCACCCAGGAGGAGCGGGAGTTCGTCCGGGAGGCCGCGGGCATGGTCTTCGCCGCCCTGGAATGCCACGGCATGGCCCGGGTGGATTTCTTCCTGCGGAAAGACCGCCGGAAAAACACCCGCGACCCCTTGATCCTCAACGAAATCAACACCATCCCCGGATTCACCTCCATCTCTCTCTATCCCAAGATGATGGAAAACAACGGAATGGACTACCCCACCCTCATCTCCACGCTGCTGGAGACCGCCCAGGCGCGCTTCCTCCGGAAAAAGCAGCTTCGACGCAGCCCCGAGGCCTAACCGCCCTCCCCACAGGAAATCCCTCCATGAAAAAATCCCTCACCGCCCTCCTGGCCGTCCTCTCCCTGGCCCTGACCCTCCTCTGCAATTCCTGCGCCACCTCCCAGCCCGTGGGACTCCTCTACACGGACCTCCGGGTGCCCCTGGCCACCGGAGACACCACCGACTCCCCCGCCGCCACCAAGGTGGGCGTGGCCGTCTCCAAGTCCATCCTGGGCCTGGTGGCCACCGGGGATTCCTCCATCACCGCCGCCTGCGCCAATGGCGGCATCCGGAAGATCCACCATGTGGACTGGGAGGCCAACTCCATCCTGGGCGTGGTCTCCACCTACCGCTGCGTGGTCTGGGGCGAATAGCCCTCCCCCCCAGTCGCCCTGAAGAAGACCGCCGTCCGGCGACACCTTCTCCAGGGCGTTTTCTTATTCCCCCGCCCCCCCCTTCCCCATGAGCGCCCCACTCGCCTTCAACCACCCCTGGACCGACTTGACGGATGCCCTCTATCCACGGATGATCCGAGAGTATCTGGATTGGGGGGTGGACACCTTCGTCTTCACGGACGGGCTTGTCCGCGAATGTCTCAAGGACCCGGGGAGGATTGACTTTCTGAAGGGGCTCTGCCGGCGCTTCGGCATCCGCTTTGTCGCCATGCACTCCCCCTTCGGGCGGAAGGATGACCTCAACATCCCCGTCGCCCGGGAAGAGCGGGAGCAGATGTGGCAGACCCATCGCCGCGCCATGGAGATCGCCGCCGACTTCGGGAGCCGGACCTACACCATGCACGTTGGCGCCTACCACTACATCATGGACCACACTCCCCTGGAGGTGCTGCGTCCCCTTGCCCACCAGAGTCTGGAAATCCTGCTTCCCGTCGCGGAAAAGCTGGGCCTGGTCATCGCCGTGGAGAACAGTTTCGAGCCCAGCAACTCCGCCCATGAAGTGCTGTCCCTCATCACCCCTTTCCTGAGCAGCTCCGCCATCGGCGTGTGCTACGACACCGGGCACGCCCACATCCGGGCGCCCTATCCCTGGAAGAAAAGGGAGAACTATCCCGTGGAACATCTTCAGCGCGACTGGTGGGAAGGCTTCTGGGAAGAGCCCGACGCCCTCGCCCTGCTCCAACCCCATGTGGTCACCTGCCACATCCACGACAACACCGGCTACGCCGACCTCCATGCCATGCCCTTCGATGGCACCATCGCCTGGGAAACCCTCATGCCCCAGTTGCGCACCTGCCCCAGGATGCTGGAGTTCCAAACGGAACAGTGCTTCCAGGACGGCACCAACTGGGCCGGAAAACTCCTGGCCCCTCCCGGAGGATACTCCATCCGCAGACAGGTGGAGACCTTCCGGAAACTGGGATTTCCCGCCACGGCGTAACACCCCCCCGGGGAAACACAGGTCGGGCACAGAGAGGGACGTTGCCGCTTGAACACAGAGCACACAGAGGGGAAACAGGTCGACCACGGAACGCCCCCTGGTTCGATCTTGGTAAGCTATTTCCCTAGAACCTCTAGATCTCTCGCTTGTTATCCTCTCCCCTTGCGGGGGGGGAAGGGAGGCCCTAAGGGGATGAACGCAACCCAATGCGACTGTAGCAAAGACACGCCATCGTCAAAGCCGGAACAGCCAACATTTCCTTTCCCTCAAGCGCAGGACGATTTCACTCCCCGTTATGCGCTTAAATCCAGCCGTTCTTCTTGAACTCCTCAATCTGTTTGAGTTGCTCCGGCGAAGGCTTCGACTTCTCCTCCCGAATGCTGGCTTGCTCGTATTTGTTGTTCCAGTCGGCAAAGATCTTTAGCAACTTGTCCGCCAAACGTATGCTGCGTTCCGATATGTCATCAAGCTTCCAGTCGTGCGAAGGATGCTGTGCCATTCGCTTGACGACAGCAATGTTCGACTTGGCATATTCTCCCTTCTTCTTGGCAAAGTACCCATTGCTGGCGACGATGTTCAGCTTCTTTTCAAATGGGATCTTGTTGCCAAGGCTCTCAATCTTTTCTTGAACCAACTCCGTGCTCTCGTTCGTGAAGTAGGTCGGCTGCCATTTTTGAGGCAGTATGTGCTCAATCTCCCACAACGGGTTGTTCGGCAACAGGGAATCTGTCTGCTCTTCGTATGCCAAGATACTCAGCAGCATTCGTACCGTCTTGTAATGCGGTGTCTTCAGAATATTCTTCAAATTGGACTCATCCAGTTTCCTGAATTCAAATGCTGGATGGTTCGACTTGATGATGTTAACGTTGAGACTGAGAATATCACCTTTCACGGACGTGACAGACGGCATAAGGACATACTTCACCGTGATTTCTCTCAAAAACTTCTGGAGAAAAGACAGGAATGTCTTCGAAAAATCTGCTTCTTTGTAATGAGTCAGGTAGAAGATAATGACAGGGTATTTCCCGAAATCATTGGGATAAAAACTAAGGATATCAAGCGCCTGCAGAATTCCCATGTCCTTCGTCCATTCTTCATCCAACTCGATAATTCGCTTGTTCCATACCTTGAGGAATTCCGCAATGATGGCGAGATTGCTCATTACATTGTCGGAATATAATCTCTTGAACTTATTGGCAGAGTAGTATTTCCTTACACCTGGAGTCGTGGTATCGCGGTCATTGTCGCGTGCCCGCAAATAGAACATGTAGTAGGTAAATAGATTCTGGATGTTCTCACCAGCCCTTTCCGCCTCCTCTGTCAGACCTTGCCAACGGTCAACGAATGCCTGCTTTTCATCGGGTGCGAGATTGTTGTACATTTTTGCCTTGAAAATATCGGCATCGGAAAGCGGCATCCCGCGATCGTTGAGGGTGGAGAAGATGGTCAGAGCCGTATCCTGACTGTCTGCAGTAATGGGCAAAACGATTGCCTGGTTCAACAATGCGTAGATGAAGTTGTAGACTGCCAGCGGATCTTTCTCGCAATGCTCGGCATACAGCTTTTGAAACAGGAGGTAGTTCTTGGAGTAATTGTCCTTGGCCTTTTCCCTCGCCTGACCGCTCTCCAGAATTTGACGGAGTATCTCATTCCCTTCATTGGAAATGACACGGGAAACGATGAGAATATCGTTGTAGTTTATTTTTCCTGTCAGTTTGTCTGCCCGCCAAATCGTAGGCGCGATTTTTTCGATGAAGTTCCTAGCCTCATCAGTCTTTTGCTCAGCGGCATTCAATTTTGTGTAGATCGCGCGCAACAAAAGAAAGAGCGAAGTGATGCGTTGCTGGCCATCAATAATTTCCTGTTCGCCACTTTCGTTCTCATAGGAGACAATACTACCCAGGAAGTATTTCTCGTTGGGGTGCTTGCTCCCACCCATATTCACCGTAAAATCCCAGATATCCTCAAAGAGCGTCTGGATCTGGTCACTCCCCCATGCGTAGGGACGCTGATATTCCGGTATGACAAAGGGATGCTCCGCACCATTGCGAAGCAGGTCAGATACGTTCTGTTTGTTTATGCTGATTGTGGTTGACATGGGAATCTTATAGTAGTAGTGCTGCTGTCCTGATGGGGACGAAATCGAAATTTTCGCTGTGTGTTTGTCGGGGCTTCCTGGGGGCTCTGCCTCAGCCCCCTGGTATTTTTCGATGCATGCCACCAGCCGGCGCGGACCGTGGGAGCATGAGGAAGACCACCGGCCACTTCCTTACGCCACGGTTCCACCACCATGGGGAGGGAAGGCGTTGATTCTCGCTTTGGGGTTGACCTGGCGGCTAATTTAGCCGATGGATTTCGGAACAGCCAAAATTTCGCTTCCCTCAAGAGCAGCACAGAACAAAAAAACCTCCTGCGGCAGGAAAAGTGTCGCAGGAGGTCTTTTTTCCTAGCATCTGTCCTGAAGGGGGGGCCTTCAGGGCAGATGTGGAGGGAGGGGGAGGCTTACATCATGCCGCCCATGCCGCCCATGCCGGGAGCGCCGGCGGGAGCTTCCGCCTTCTTCTCGGGGATGTCGGTGATCATGCACTCGGTGGTCAGCAGGAGGCCGGCCACGGAGGAGGCGTTCTGCAGGGCGCAGCGGGTCACCTTCTTGGGGTCGATGATGCCGGCCTGGAGCATGTCCACATAGGTGTCGTTGGCGGCATCGTAGCCCTCGTTGCCCTTGCCTTCCTTCACCTTCATGACCACGATGGAGCCCTCGGTGCCCGCGTTCAGGGAGATCTGGCGCAGAGGCTCCTCGATGGCGCGGCGGACGATGTCCACGCCCGTGGCCTCGTCACCGGTGAGCTTCAGCTTCTTCAGAGCAGCCACGCCGGCCCGGATGAGGGCCACGCCGCCGCCGGGAACAATGCCTTCCTCCACCGCGGCGCGGGTGGCGTTCAGGGCGTCCTCCACCCGGAACTTCTTCTCCTTCATCTCCGCCTCGGTGGCGGCACCCACCTTGATGACGGCCACGCCGCCGGCCAGCTTGGCCAGGCGCTCGCGGAGCTTCTCCTTGTCGTAGTCGCTGGTGGACTTTTCGATCTCGTGGCGGATCTGGGAGACCCGGGCGGCGATGTCAGAGGGCTTGCCGGCGCCTTCCACGATGGTGGTGTTGTCCTTGTCCACGGTGATCTTCTTCGCGGAGCCCAGATCCTCCAGCTTCACGTTCTCCAGCTTGATGCCCAGGTCCTCGGTGATGCACTTGCCACCGGTGAGGATGGCGATGTCCTGGAGCATGGCCTTGCGGCGGTCGCCGAATCCAGGAGCCTTGACGGCGCAGATCTGGAGGGAGCCGCGGAGCTTGTTGACCACCAGGGTGGCCAGGGCCTCGCCGTCCACGTCCTCGGCGATGATCAGCAGGGGGCGGCCGCTCTTGGCCACCATCTGCAGCAGGGGAAGCATGTCCTGGAGGCTGGAGATCTTCTTCTCATGGATGAGCACCAGAGCGTCGGAGAGCTCGCAGGTCATGGCGTCGGGGTTGGTGACGAAGTAGGGGGAGAGGTATCCCTTGTCGAACTGCATGCCTTCCACGGCGTCGCAGCTGGTGGTGATGGTCTTGGCCTCCTCCACCGTGATGGTGCCGTCCTTGCCCACCTTCTCCATGGCGTCGGCGATGATGTTGCCGATGGTGGAGTCGGAGTTGGCGGAGATGGTGGCCACCTGGGCAATCTGGGCCTGGTCCTTCACCTTCACGGACATCTTGGAGAGCTCCTCCACAATGGCCTCCACGGCGGCGTCGATGCCCCGCTTCAGATCCATGGGATTGGCGCCGGCGGTGACGTTCTTCAGCCCTTCCCGGTAGATGGCCTCGGCCAGGACGGTGGCGGTGGTGGTGCCGTCGCCGGCGTTGTCATTGGTGCGGCTGGCCACTTCCTTGACCATCTGGGCGCCCATGTTCTCGTAGGGATCCTGGAGCTCGATCTCCTTGGCCACGGTGACACCGTCCTTGGTGACCACGGGGGATCCGAACTTCTTGTCGATGAGCACATTGCGTCCCTTGGGGCCCAGGGTGACCTTCACGGCCTTGGCCAGGGCGGAGACGCCGGCCAGAATCGCCTGGCGTCCCTGGTTGTCGTACTGAATCTGCTTGGCTGCCATAATGTTTGATGACTCCTTACGGGTTTGTCTTGGGTGACGGGGGTTGGGAGAGAGGCGTAGCGGGGGCGTCCGGAAGGGAGCGGCCCGCCCGGGAGGCTCTTACTCCACAACGGCAAGAATGTCGGAGCTGGAGAGGATCTTGTAGGTCTTATCGTCGATCTTGATCTCGGTGCCGCCGTACTTGCTGGTGAGGACGAACTCGCCGGCCTTGACTTCCATGGGGATGAGCTTGCCGGCGTCGTCGCGGCGGCCGGGGCCCACGGAGATCACCTTCGCCTTCAGGGGCTTTTCCCGGGCGGTGTCGGGCAGGAAGATGCCTCCCTTCTGCTCCACGGTCTCCTCAACGGGTTCGACGAAGACGCGGTCGCCTAGCGGTCTGATGGTGGACATGTCTGTGTATGCTCCTTGTCTGTGTTTGGGTTGGAGGGAAGCCGGCGCCGGGGTTGGACCGACGGCGCCAGCGTGTTTCGGTTTTGGGGAAAGACGGGGATCAGTTCTTGGAGAACTCGGCGTCGAAGACGGGGCCATTGTCACCGCCCTGGGGGCCGTTGTTGTTGTTGTTCTGGTCGGGGGCGGGGCCGGCCTGGGGGCCTCCCTGGGGATTGGCGTTCTTGTAGAGTTCCTGAGCCAGGGCGTGCATGTCTTTCTCCAGGGAGGAGAGGGCCGCCTTCATCTGGTCGGGATCGTCGGTCTGGACGGCCTCCTTCAGCTTGGCGATGCCAGCCTCCACCCGGCTGCGGATCTCGCCGGGAATCTTGTCGCCGTTCTCCTGGAGCTGCTTCTCTGTCTGGTAGATGACGGACTCGGCATGGTTCTTGGTGTCGATCTTCTCCCGCTGACGCTTGTCCTCGTCGGCGTGGGCCTCGGCGTCGTGGACCATCTGCTGGATCTGCTCCTCGGAGAGTCCGCTGGAGCTGGTGATGGTGATCTTCTGCTCCTTGCCGGTGCCCAGATCCTTGGCGGAGACCTTCAGGATGCCGTTGGCGTCGATGTCGAAGGTGACTTCGATCTGGGGGACGCCCCGGGGAGCCAGAGGAATGCCGTCCAGATGGAAGACGCCGATAGTCTTGTTGGCGGACGCCATCTCCCGCTCGCCCTGGAGCACATGGATTTCCACGGAGGGCTGGTTGTCGCTGGCGGTGGAGAAGATCTCGCTCTTCTTCACGGGGATGGTGGTGTTGCGGGGAATCAGCTTGGTGAAGACGCCGCCCAGGGTCTCGATGCCCAGGGAGAGGGGCGTCACATCCAGCAGCAGCACGTCCTTCACTTCGCCCCGGAGGACACCGCCCTGGATGGCGGCGCCCAGAGCCACGCACTCGTCGGGGTTGACGCTCTTGTTGGGGGTCTTGCCGAAGATTTCGGCGGCGGTCTGGTTCACCCGGGGCATGCGGCTCATGCCGCCCACCATCACCACTTCGTTGATCTCGCCGCTGGAGAGCTTGGCGTCCTTCAGGCAGTTCTGGCAGGGGATGCGGCTCCGGGTGCAGAGGCCGTCGGTCAGCTGCTCCAGCTTGGCGCGGGTCAGGGTGACCTGGAGATGGATGGGACCGGAGGCGTTTGCGGAGATGAAGGGGAGGTTCACCTCGGTGCTGAGGGCGGTGGAGAGTTCGCACTTGGCCTTCTCCGCCTGCTCCTTCAGACGCTGGAGCGCCATGGGATCCGCCTTCAAATCGATGCCGTTGGACGCCTTGAAGTCCTCCGCCAGCCAGTCGATGATGGCGGCGTCGAAGTCATCGCCGCCCAGGTGGGTGTCGCCGTTGGTGGCCATGACCTCCAGGGTGCCCTCGCCCAGATCCAGGATGGAGATGTCGAAGGTGCCGCCGCCCAGGTCGTAGACCGCGATCTTCTCATCCTTCTTCTTGTCCATCCCGTAGGCCATGGAGGCGGCGGTGGGCTCGTTGATGATGCGGCAGACATTGAGTCCGGCGATCCTGCCGGCGTCCTTGGTGGCCTGGCGCTGGCTGTCGTTGAAGTAGGCGGGCACCGTGATGACCGCGTCGGTGATGGTCTCGCCCAGGTAGGCTTCGGCGTCCAGCTTCAGCTTCTGCAGGATCATGGCGGAGATTTCCGGGGGGGTGTACACCTTGTCGCCCACCTGGACGGCGGCGTCCCCGTTGGGAGACGCCACCACCTTGAAGGGCACCCGGGCCACGTCATCCTGGCACTCGTTCAGCTTCCGCCCCATGAAGCGCTTGATGGAATAGATGGTGCCCGTGGGGTTGGTGACGGCCTGGCGCTTCGCCTGCTCGCCCACCAGACGGTCCCCGTTCTTGGTGAAGGCAACCACGGAAGGCGTGGTGCGGTGACCCTCGGCGTTGGGAATGACCTTCGCCTCCGTTCCCTCCATGATGGCCATGCAGGAATTGGTGGTGCCCAAGTCAATGCCCAGTACTTTGCCCTTAATTTTCTCCATAGGATAATTCCTCCGTTTGCAAGGGAAACATCTCGTCGTCCCGCCCCTCGCTCCACAAAACAGAATGGGGACGCCCGACACTCAAAAAAAAGACGAGTCGGGTCAAAGCAACAAACATGCCAAGCCCCCGGGGCGCCCGGCGGGGGAGGAGCTGGGACAAAGTGTCGCACCCGGCGCGGATTTTCGGAGGGGGTGACGCGCCATTCCGGGGGAGCGGGGCATTTCGACGCGGTGGCTTTTCCCTAGCCCTGGAGTCTCTCCCAGTGTTCCCGGATGGCGCGGGGGGACCAGTCTCTCCAGCAGAAATCCGCGCGGAGGAGGCGGGCGCCCCGTGCCAGGGCCTTGGGGAGGAGGCTTTCATGGGAGAGGGGTTCTTCCCGCAAATAGACGGAGTGGCACTGGTCGTTCACCACCCGCAGCCGTTCTCCCGCCCGGTTTTCCAGGGTCATTTCCCGGAAGCGGCACTCTTCGGGGCCGAAGCAGCGTCCCTGGAGGGAGGCGTTGGCGCAGGCGGCGGAGATGGCCAGGGGGGCGTCCTGGAAGACAGGGAATTCCGCCACAGGTCCCAGGCGCTCCGCCAGGGTCAGAAGATTCTCCGGGGTGTCATCCGGGGAGAGCGCCACTCTCTGGAGTCCCATTTCCTCCAGGAGGAAGCGGGCGGCGGCGGTGTTGTTGACATAGAGGGGCCAGTCCGCGGTGATGGAGGTGTTGTCGGGGGTGACGCTGACCTTGGCCAGGCAGGGGATCGCCCCCAGATTCGCCACCTGCCACTTCCGGTATCCCTTCACGAAGAGGCGGCGCAGGAGGCCGGTCCACTGATGGCGTCCGTCCTCCCGTTGCAGGACGGGAAGCGCCAGGCGCATCCGGTCCCGTCCCACCCGGTCCGCCAGGAACTCCACGGACTCCAGCATGGAGGAATCCTCCAGCCGTCCCAAATCCAGCACCACCTCGTGGACCTTCTCCAGCTCCTTGGGGCCGAAGAGATTCAGGGCGAAGGGGCGGTCCACCTTCAGAATCCAGCCCGCCTGCGCCGGCGCCCCCTCCCAGGAAGGCGCCCAGTCCTCCTCCTGGCGAAGGATGCTGCTCTGCTCCTGCCGGCACTCCTCCTCCATCACCCGGGAGACCTCCTGCGCGGAACGGCGGCGCAGCTCGTTCAGCAAAGAGACGGGGACAAAGCAGCCCTGGGGATTGTCCACCTGGAGGTCCGCCAGCTGGAAGGGGGTGTCCCCCAGCTTGGCGAACGCCTTCCGGGCATCCTCCTCCAGGGCCTGGGACGAGCGGGTCGCACTGGGCTTCAGAGGCTCCTCCAAAGGCATGACGGTGGTGACGTCGGACAATTCCCGGACGCCGATGGAGGGCTGCGCCACCACCTGGAGGGAATCGGGCTTCACCTGGAGGGAGAAATAGACCGGATGACGGGTTCGCACCAGCGCGGGGCGCAGGGAGGGCCAGGAGTAGCGGCGCTTCACGGCCTGGCTGGAGGTGCAGAAGACGGGCACGCCCTCGGGAATCTCGGGATGGCCTTCGGGGAGGGGCACCTGGATGGTGGCGCCGTCCTCCGCCACGAAGACGCTCTCCCAGGTCTCCGCGCCCCCCTGGGGGAAGAGCCGGATCTCGTCCACGGGGAAGCCGTAGGGGCGTTCCCGCTCCGGGAGCTCCACCTGGAGGCCGTCATGCTTCTCCAGGGTCAGCCCCATGAGCTGGAAGCGGAGCCAGTCCCCGTCCTCCTGGGAGACCACCTCCCGCACCACGCCGGCGGGCACGCCCCGGGGCCCGGTCTCCTGGATGTCCGTGACATTGGCGGGATGCTCCGCGGAAAAGCAGAAGCGGGTCCAGGGGCGGCTGAAGATGGTCTTCACGTCCTGTTCGCACTGACGGCGTTCCCCGGGCTGGAAATCGCCGTCCAGGAGATGGCGGTAGTAGTTGGTGACGGCGGCCACATAGAGGGGGGTCTTCTTCCTGCCCTCCAGCTTCACCGAGGCCACTCCCATCTGCTCCAGGGTCGCCACGGCCTCCCCCAGCGCCAGATCCTTCATGGACATCAGATGGCAGCCCTCGGAGAGGGTCTCCCCCTCCTCGCCCTCCACCCGCCAGCAATTCCGGCAGACGTAGCTGCAGTCCCCCCGGTTGCCGCTGTGGTCGTGGAGGACGCTGGACAGCAGGCAGAGGCCGCTGTAGGCATAGCAGAGGGCGCCGTGGGCGAAGACCTCCAGCTCGATGTTGGGGACGGCGGCCATGGCGGCGATCTCCGCCTCGGTGACCTCCCGGGCGGCGATCACCCGGTCGAAGCCCAGCTCCCGGCACTCCACCATCCCCTCCACGTTGTGCACCGCCATCTGGGTGGAGGCATGCAGGGGGAGCTCCGGCAGATAGCGGCGCACCAGGTGGGCGGTGCCCAGGTCCTGGACGATGAGGGCGTCCACCCCCAGGTCCCGCAGCTGGAGCAGGAGGGGCACCACCTGGGAGACCTCCTCCTGGCGCAGCAGGGTGTTCACCGCCACATAGACCTTCCGGGGATGCTCCCGGTCGTCATGGGCCAGCCCCAGCAGCACCTCCAGCTCCTCCAGCGTGAAGTTCTCGGCATCCGCCCGGGCGGAGAATTGTTTCATTCCGACATAGACCGCGTCGGCGCCATAGTGGAAGGCGGCGACGGCGGTCTCCAGGTTGCCAGCAGGGGAAAGGAGTTCCATGGGGGGGGGGGGGGAGT
>JBJEVT010000037.1:0-36238 GCA_051884615.1 Oligosphaeraceae bacterium | reverse complement strand
CGATTTCCTCTTCCTTCAGCGTCTCCACATGGCCATCCACATAGAGATAGTTGGAGGCGTTGCCGTGGCGCTTCACGTCGCTGACTTTGGTGAAGTCATCAAAATCCACAGTGGCGGAATAGGTGATGCCGCCATAGATCACGCCGGCGGAGCTATCGTTGGGAGGGAGGCATCCTTCCGCCAGGGAGATGGTGCTGGAGGGGTTCTTGATGGTGCTGATGGGCTTCCAGCCCTTCACGAGCTCGGAGAGTTTCGTCGTGGAGGAGCCCGTATAGCGCCAGTGGACACCCTGCTTCGCGGTGGCGCCAACCTTCATGCCGTTCACGGTGTAGCTGAAGCGCATGGACTTTCTGTTGCCATCGGGGAGGAGGGGCTTGTATTCCACGTTGTCCTCGTAAGGATCCACGGGGCAGAGGAAGACCTTTTCACTTTCGCCCACAAACTCCCAGATGCTGTAGACGTAGTTGTACTTGTCGGTCTCTGCTTCGACAGGGACGGTCTTGTTCTTGTGGTCGTTGGAGAACATGAGCTCCGCCTTTCCCAGCTGCCCCATGTTGCTGGCGCAGGCGGTTTTCTGGGCGGTGGCGCGGGCGCGTCCCACGGCGGGGAGGAGCAGACCGGAGAGGATGGCGATGATGGCGATCACCGTCAGCAATTCGATGAGGGTGAAGGATTGGGTTTTCATAATGGATGGTTTCCTATGTGGGGAGTGTTGGTTTTCTCGATGTTCGGGAAGCAAAATTGCCGAGGGAAGGCGTATTCCTACAGAGTGTCGGGGACCCACTTCTGCTCTCCCTTGTCCCAGAGCACGGGGAAGGAGAAGACATTGTCCGTGACTTCGTCTTCGTCCCCGGACGGGCCGGGGGACCAAATGATGATGTCTTTGCGCCAGGGTTTGCCATCCAGGCCCTTGGGCTCATCCGTGGAAGAGGGATCCAGCTTTCCATCGCCGTCGCCATCCAGGAGGACGATGTAGTCGTTGCCCCAGGGATCGGTGAGGACGCCCTCGTCCTTCCCTTCCAGGAAAACCACCTTGCGCTTGTTCATGGCCTTGCCGTTGACCGTGAGGTTCTCACCCTGGAGGATGCGGATGAGAGTCTCGTAAGCAGTATAGGTGCCGCTGGTGCCGGAAATCTTTCCGTCCGAGGGGGTGGCGCCCAGGAGTTTCAGGGGGAGGACGCCATAGGTGGACTCGTAGTTCTTCAAGGCTTCCACGAGAGTGGTCATCTCTGCCTGGGCTTTGGCCACCTCTGCCTTTTTGATGGCGCTGATGGTGGTGGGCACGGCGATGGATGCCAGGATGACAATGATGCCGATGGCCATCAGCAGTTCTGTCAGGGTGAAGGAATGTCTCTGCATAATCGTATGGAAGGAGGGGGAGGTGTCTAGGAGATTCAGGGAGCGGGGGAAACTATCGAGCGGTATCCCAGTTGGTGATGTCATCCAATTTCGTGTCATCGGAGTCGGACTTCCCATCCCGGCCGTAGGACCAGAGATCGAAGCCCTTGCGGTTATGGTCTCCGGGGCATTGGTATCGGAAGGGGAGACCCCAGCTGTCATCGAAAGTCACTTCGGCGGCGTCCACATTTTCCAGCTCCATGTAGTCCTTGTCGGTCTTCTTGCCGGAGAAGGGATAATCCTTGCCATTGAGAACCAGGACCAGCTTTCCGCTCTCCCGCTTGAATTTCACATCGGAGACGTTGACACAGGGAGGGTAATAGCCCTTCTCGCTGCGGAACTGCTCCAATCCCGCCGAGAGAATCATCAAAGCCGTTTGCGTCTTGGCATCGTCGGCGCGGCGTCCGGCGTATCCCATTCCGCCAATGACCATCCCCGCCAGAATAACGATGATGGCGATGACCACCAGGAGTTCCGTGAGAGTGAATGTGCGAGTTTTCGTCATGGTCTGGGGGGGTTAGAGGAGTTGGGACTTCAGCACCTGGATTTTGCCGAACCAGCAATCCCGCACCAGGGTCACGAGACGGACTTGAGTGGAAAGGATGGAATACCAGTCGCCGTCGTGGAGTTGGATGGGGTTGGCCAACTGCTTCAGGAAGGCATCCCGGGCGTCTCCGGCAGGAGGCATTTTGTCATCCTCCATGAGCCATTGGACGCTCTGCCCCACGGCGATGACCGTGTAGGTCTCGTAGCGGGTGGAGAGGAGACCCGCCGTGCAGCCGACGAGGGCTTCCGCTTGACGGTCGTTGCACTGGACATTGGCGCCGCCGCCGCCATTCACGTCCACGAAGTTGAAGAAGGACTGGATGGGACTCCAGGACTGGAGGGCGCACACATCCTTGTAGTCCGCGGTGGAGAAGTCCTGGAAGGAGAATGTGGTGGTTTCCCAATCCTCGTCGGGGCGGCCGGCAGGGGCGGTGCCGCCCACGAAGTCCCGGAAGTATTCGTTGCGGGTCACGTCGGCGGCGGGATCGTAGTTTCCCGGCAGGTAAATCCAGGTATCCTTGGCGTCGGGATTGGCGGGGATGTTGGCGAAGAGGAACTTGTAGGCGCCCACATTGAAGCAGTTGGGGTTGAACTTGCCCCGGATGCCGTGGGTTTCATCCAGTTCCGCGAGATTCACATAATCCAGGAACCAGGCGTCTCCATCCTCGTAGAGGTGGGAGATGGCGTTGGAGCCATCGGTGCCAAAGCGTTTCAGATTGAGGGTCTGGCCCTCCACGCCCCGGTGGATGGCGCCCAGCTGCCAGAGGGAGGTGAAGGGGGCGTTGGGGCAATAGGCGGTGGAGAAGGTGGTGCCCATGACGCCGCCACTAGCATAGCCATCGGTGGCATTGTAGATGCCGGAGGTGGCGGAGGTGGCGGGCTCGAACCCGGGTTCCCAGTCCTTCTGGGTGGTGGGGTCGTCGTTCTTCAGGGCGCCCTCCATGGCGGACCACGCCACGTCCTCGGCAAAGTTCACATGCCGCCATTCGTTTCCAGCGGCGTCCAGGGTGACATACGCATTGCCCAAGCCGGCGACTGCCTGAACATTGTTGAGCGCATCATCGGCATACGCATACCACTGCATCCCGGTGCCGGCCAGGGAGGAATTGTTCTTGCCTCCCAGCCATTCCCATTGGGCGGCACGGTGATTCAGCCGGGGATCCCGGCAGGCGATGCCTTCCAGGGGAGCCGCACCAATGAAGTAGTTGAAGGGTATTTCCCCGGAGGAAAAATCCTCGGTCCCCGTTTTGCCGAAGACCAGATTCCAGCCAGGCTCCGTGGCGGAGGAGGCGATGGCATAGGCCAGGTCGCTGATGGGACCGGTGTTGACCGTCGTCTCTTCATTCTGGCTCATGACCACGATCTTCTCGATGCTGACCGCATAGGCTGAACCGGTGTAGTAGCAGAAGGTGTAAGTGGTGTCGGGGTCGTAGCTGCCCAGGTTGAAGTCGGAGGAGAAGCTTTGGGCGGGAATATTCAGTTCCAGTTCGTCCGCCGCCACCTCCAGGGTCTGGTACTCCATCCCCTGGAAGGAAGTGCGGCTCTCCGTCACCGTCTTGTCGATGGAGAACCGGAAGCTGCGATCCAGGATTTCATCGAAGACCGCGCGCTTTTCATCCCCCGGCGTGATGCCGTAGTCCGTGCTGGTGGAATCAAGGAGATCTCCCAGAGAGAGCAGGTCGTTGGTGTCCACGCTGGTGAAGCCGCCTGCTCCATTGGGGATAAACAGCATGTTGTGATAGGTCTTCAACATGCCCAGGATGGAATTGTTCTTTCGGGCCTGCTTGCCCAGAATCATGGGAGTGATTCTGCCCTGGACGATGACCCGGTAACGCTGGTTGGTCTTGGTCAGATCCTCGTTGAGGAGATTCTGGAGAGTGAGGGTCACCTTGGGCTGGAAGGTCCACGTTCCGCTGGTGGTGCTCATCTGGTAAACCTCTTCCGTTCTGGCGGGAATAATCTCGATTTCACCAAAGAACGGGATGCTTATCTTCCTCGCCTTGAACTGGCCCAGTTTGGACACCGCGCGGATTCTGGAGGTGCCGCCGGCGGCCTGCACCGCCACGTTCACGCCCACGATGGAGGGAACTCGCTCATTGCCGCAGACCGTGGGTTCCTGGATGTCGTCGCTGGAGGGAGTGGCTGTGGTGGAGGGTTGCTGCTGGAAGGTGGGGGAATTGAATTCCAGCTTGGTTCCCGCCGCGCCGTAGGTAGCCATGTAGACCGCCTCGTAGTCGGCGTCGGAGGCATCCGCCATGTTTGCCAGGACCTGGGGCGTGAGGTCCGTGGTGCCTTCCCGGAAGAGGAAGTAGTCGGAGTTGGCGGGATCGTAGTGCAAGCCCAGATGCTCCTGGAAGAAGTGCTCGGCGGCGGTCTGCAGATCGCCTTCGGTATTCCGTCCCTGGAGATAAATTCCGATGTCATCCCAATCGGGTTTGGAACCGAAGGGGCAGGAGCTCCCCTCGCAGTAGAGTCCCCAGGGATAGGCCAGATTGGCCTTCATGAGGTAGTGCTCCTGCCCTGCGGCGTAATGGGTCGTATCGTTCCAGGAGAGAGTATCCTCCATTTCCTGGAGGTCGACGAAGTTGCCGTTGAAGCGGAATTCCCGTTCCTTGGTGCCGGAAGCCAGGGATAGGGTGAAGAGGTCCTGGGCGAAGGCGTCCCTCACCTCTTCTTCGTCATGGGCGAGCAGCTGATCCAGAGTGAACCATCTGGGGGGCGTTTGCTCCTCCTTCCGCTTGAGATACGCATCCTTGGCGTAGATGGCGTCACCACTACCATCCCAGCGGGTTTGGAGCTCCTGGGGATGGATGCCGTATTGGACCGTCTCCTCCTCCGTCAGCTTGCCGCCGTCATAGAGGGAGTCGGGTATGCCATCGGCATCGTACTCATATCCCATGACAGCGTAGACACTGTCCCCGAAGGTTCCGAAGGGATTGTAGTCGGAAAGCCCACCGGTGGGATCTCCCAGAGCCAGCTCGCCACTATCCACCCAGGGAACGAAGGGTTCGTCGGCGTCTCCCGTCATCTTGGAGGAGATCAGCTGGTTCACGTCGAATTTCGGGCCGTCCACGAAGGCGATGAAGCCCAGACGCTGGGCGATATGGCCATCGCTGTCCGTATCCTCCACGAACTGGAGCTGGGAGTCGGAGTCGGACTTCAGGAGGGTGGCGAACTGGTCCGTGTCGTCGGTCAGATCGTCATTGTCATCGGAGGCGGTGCGATACCCGGTGCCCAGGGTGGTGGCGGCCACGATTTCGTAGAGACTGTTCTCTCCTTCCCTCGCCACCTCGTCGTCATTGGCCCGGTGGCTGTAGTAGATGGCCTGGTAGGGATTGCCGTCGGGCTGGAGGGCGAAGGGTCTGGTGTCGTGGTTGTCTGTGGAGAACTCTCCGTAGCGGCAGAGGAGGCTCCAATCCGCCGTGGCATCCACATATCCCACATAGGGCTGGAGTCCCAGGAAATCCGTGGTGTCGGAGACGCCGCTCTCTCCGTAGAAGAGTTCCGTATCCACCGTGGCGGGGTCGGCCATGGACTGGTTCAGATCCACATTCTCGGGCATCATGTCCTGCAGGTTCCCGTTCTTCAGGAGGTTGCCCTTGTTCTGGAAGAAGAAGACGCACTCCATGGCGCGGTTGAAGGCGCTTTGGGAGACCTGCTTCGCCTGGACCTGGTCGGCGGAAGCCTCGGCAGAAATCTGGGCGTTGCGGCTGGTGACCGCGAAGACCAATGCCAGAATCAAGAGCAGGGACAGCAGCCCCAGCACCATCAAGATGGCGGAGCCCCGCTCGTCGGGTTTTCTCTGGAAGGTGTTCATGGTGGCAAGTATGGTATTGAAGGTCCTGCTCCCCTGCCCTCCTCGAGACCTGCGGCACGCAGGGAGAAGGAGCCGGAGCGGAGCCTGTTCGGCTATCTGTGTTTCAGAGGGATTCCGGAACCGGAACCCAAACGGGGGGAAGAAGGGAGATTCTTCCCGAATGTCGTGAAGGCGAGGAAGAGTTGGTCCGTCCGAGGGCAGTCCTGGGGGGGGCTACTTGTTCAGCAGGAAGACCCGGGAGAAGGTCATGTCGCTTGCCTCGGTTCTCTTTGCCCCGTTGCGGAGATGCTCGGGGATGGAGAAGGTGACGGTGACCCGGAGGAAGCCCGGCTTGACCTGAAGAGGATTGTCGGTGACGGGACGCACATTTCCATCCTCATCCCGCGCGATGTCGGAGATGATGGTGATGGACTGGATGTTCTCCGCGAGGAGGTACTCCTCCTTGTCGTCCTCGCTGGCAGGCTCCGGAGCATACCACGACGGGCTGTCCCCGTTTCCGGCATTGGCAAAGTCCTCGGAAATCTTTTCCCAATGGACCCCGCCTGTGGTGTACCGGTAGAGCTTTCCCGTGCCCTCCCCGTAGATGTCCCCGGTGCCGGGCACGAAGTGGTAGCGGACGGGATAGATGATGGCCTGGGTGGCGGGGGACTGGGGAGCGATGTCCTGGGTGAAGAAGCAGAAGTCCTCCAGGGGGCGTGCCGCCATGCCGGAGAAGAGGCTGGAGGTGGAGCCATCGCTATGCAGGATGTACCATCCCGCCTGGGCGTCCAGGTCCTCCTCGGGTCCCACCACATAGAGATGCTCCAGATCCTCCTGGAGGATGGAGAAGACGGCGTCCGCCTGGGCGGACATCTCGGTGCGGCCGGTGTTGGATGCCCAGAGTTTCTGGGCGCTGCTGGTGAACTGGAAGATGAAGCCCATCATGATGACCAGGACAGCCACGGCCGCCAGGACTTCGATGAGGGTGAAAGGATGGGAATGCAGCTTGTTCATGGTGGCATCTCCCTTTCTTTAGTAGGCCTTGAAGACTTCCAGGGTGTACTCCCGCTTCTCCCGGCGATCATAGGGGAGTTCCGCCGGCCAGGAGAGCTCCAGATGGAGCTGGGCCGCGAAAGGAATGTTCACGGTGCCGGCTTCCACGGGAGTTGCCCAGAGGACGGCGTAGCAGTTGAAGTCGGAGAAGGATTCCCCGCCGTCCCTGGTGGTGAAGTCGAAGTAGTAGACCCGATTCTGGAGAGGAGTGATGGTGACGCTTTCATTCGTCAGTATTTCCTCGAAGAATTTCTGCATCCGGGTCCCGAAGGCGTTGTCGTTGGCCAGAAGGCCTCCCATGTCCTCATCCTGGTTGGCGTCCACATAGTCCGGTCCGGGTTCCGGTCTGGAAGACGGGGCGCTGTAGGCGGAGGGATTGCCGGGATTCCAGCCCGTGAAGTATTGGAAGGCGGCGTATCCGTTCCCCACCCTGTCCTCCTCGATGCAGGAGCGGGCGAAGGAGAGGAACTGCTCGGCGGCATTGGAGGCGTAGGAGGTCATGGAGGCATTGCGGGATGCCTTCGCCCCCACGGGGAAGAAGACCATGATGCTGCAGATGCCGATGACGCAGACACCCATGGCGATGAGGATTTCCACCAGGGTGAAAGGAGCGAGACGGAGATTTTTCTTCATGTCGTGTCCCTCCTTTGGCTAGTTCAGCTCCCGGGTCACCACGGCGCCGGTATAGCGGTTCACCCTGGCATACAGCCCGTTGTCCACATTGGCCTTGTGCACCATGGCGTCCCCGCTGTTCTCCACCACCACACCTTCCCGGACCTGGACGCGGGGGGAGCGGGCATCCACCACGGGACGTCCGTTGGGCTGGAAGATGATGGCCAGGGGGAAGTCACGCTTTCCGGCGAAGAGGAGTTCTTTCTTGTCCTGCTCCGTCTGAGGGGTCACATCCGGATCTTCGATGCCGTCGTAGACTCCCTTGACTTCCGCGGAAGGGAGGAGACCATAGGTGGCATCCTGGACTTCAGCCTGGGCGGCGGCGGTGACGGGGAAGAAAGCCCCCTTGGGAAGATACTGCCACTGGGTCCCCTCCACCCATTCTTGGAACTCCCAGTCAGCTCCGTTCTTCTTCACATAGGCGCAGCGGAAAGTGCGGAGCGCCACGGGGTCCGCCAGGTCCTCGCTATAATAGGATGCCAAAGTGGTGTCGGGGAAGAGGACCGCCACGGCACGGCGCTTCTGGCAGGCCCAGGTGCGGGCCATATTCAACTGGGATGTGATCATCCGGTTGCCGTAGCTGACGGCGTTTCCGGTCATGATCCGGTTATAGGCCGGTACAGTCGCCCCCACGATGACCGTCATGATGATGGTCACAGTCAGGAGTTCGACTAAAGTGAATGGGCGGTTGGTCATGGTTTGAACCTCCCGCCGAGACGCGGCAATTCGTACGCTGCTTCAATACTTTTCCTGCCGCCATGCCGCCTTCCCCGCCCCGTTTCCGGGGGGAAGGGAGGAAGGGGGATGTTCCGGTGGGGCCGGGGATTTCCTCCTTCTGGCATAGAAGTCTGGAAGAATGGGTTGTCTCTATTCCCTGGTTCGGGGATGCTCCTTGCGGATTTCCTCGCGGGGGAGGGAGGGAGGCGCTCCGGCGGGGAGCCAGAGTCTCGTCTCCTCGGCGCCGAGGAAGGGCGGGGAGCCAATTCCCCTTGGGTCGTGAAGGGCTGCGATGGAGTTTTTTCGGTGCTTCTTCGTGGGGTCGAGAATGAAAATCCACTGCATCGCGCGGATTCGGGGCCAGGGAGGATTCCCGGGGGAGATGCGAAAGGCATATCGCCATTCCGGGGAGGAAGGCGGGGAATTTCTCCTGGGGGGACAGAGACAGACAGAGACGCCAGCCCGATTTTCCCCAAAAAAGGCAGGGAGAAAGAAGGGATGGCATCTCTGCCGGCGGTTCACCGGGAAGGCGAACCGATGAAGAACAGCGTTTCGTTATTCCTCGTCGTCGGCATCGAGTGGTATGCAGGGGGTGAGTTCTCCGCTGGAGGCGACACCCACCGCATAGACTTTTATGGGTATGGTCTCCGCCTCTTCCTCGGCATAGCCGAAGGCGAGGGGAGAGGAAACGTTCATGGTCACGGGTTTCTCGCCGGCAGTTCCTGCCGTCAAGTTCTTGGTTCCCCCGACGTAGCTCGCCAGAGTGGCGAACTTCTCCTCCAGGTACTCCACCCCCAGGTCGGCGGGGGTCACGCCCCAGTACTTTCTGGCGCCATCTGCCAGACGGTACGCGAGCATCAGGGGATCCTGGTTCTTCGGGGTGGCGCGGGGTCTTTCCATCACGCCGATGAGATGCTTCTCGGAAAGCAAGGCGGGGTTGAAATCCGCGGGAGCCGCATAAATCCGGATGGCCACCAGACCCTTCTCCGGATTCGCCCAGGTCACGTCCGCTTTCCCTAAACCGGCGGAACGACGGCGACGGCAGGTGACCACGGGACGGGGGAGCGTGTCGTTCACCCGGTGCTCCAGGGTGCGGGCGGCGTTCAGAAGCTCCATCATGCCGGCGGGAGCCACGGCGGGCTGCGCCTGGGTGTTGCTCTCCTTCCACAGGTAGAGGTTCCCATCCCGGAGGACGAAGTTCTCCACGGCGTAGTCATAGGCGGCCTGGATGGCTTCCTCGGCCTCTTCGTAGGCTTCCTCCTCCAGGGAGAGGGTGTCCCGCGCCATGGCCAGGAGATGGACGGCGGCGGCGGTGGGAAGGAGCTCCGCCCGGTTCTCGCCGAACTGGCTCTTCAGTTCCGGGCTCTGGAAGGCGAAGGTGTTCCAGGCGGCGCCCGCCACCCGCTCTTTCAGCAGGCTGCGGATGATCTGGACGCCCAGCTTCAATTCCCCGTCCTGCGCCACGGCATTCCAGGGAGTGTTCTGCTGGACGGCGTCGTTGTGACGGATGCCCTTGGGGCTGAAGCAGCGGCGCGCCAAGGCGGCGGAAGCCAGGAGATTGGGCACGCCATCCACATGCCAGAGACCCGTCTCGGGATTCTGGGCGGCCTCCAGCTTGCCACGCAGGGTGTCCAGCCAGCCGTCCTCGAAGTCGGGGGAGAGCTTCAGGGTGTTGGCGGTGACGTAGAGATAGGGGAGCATGGCAACGCCCTTCTGCACATGGAACCAGTCGTTCATGGCGCGCTGGAGGTAGGCCTCCAGGCCCGCCACGGTGCGGAGGGAGCCGAAGCTCTCGTTGCCGTCCAGGAATCTCCAGGGAAGACGGGTGTCCAGGCCGTAGAAGAGAAGCATGGGCAGCTCGTCATACTGGGGATTGGGGGAGAAGGTGGCGGTGGCGTCATCCAGGATTTCCGGGGAGAGCTTCTGGTCCTTCTTGGCGACTTTTTCATAGGAGAGGCCGCCGAAGCAGGCCTTGCCCGTGCCCCGGGAGAGAAGGGTGAGGTAGAGACCCGCCTGACGGATGGAGGTGTCGCTGGCAAGTCCCAGCATGTCCAGGAGCTGGTCCTTCTCCACCACGGCGGCGGCGGCGCTGGAGAGGAAGACGTTCCGGGGCACCATCATGTCCATGTAGTAGTTGTGCCAGGGGAAGGTGCCCCGGGTCTTGAAAGTGCTGACGGCGCTGGCAACCACGTTGCCGTTGTTGTCCACCAGTTCCAGGCGGAGGGCGGGGGCGTCGGCCCAGAGGTTGCCCTCGGGAGCCACCTCCTCTCCCTTGATCCACACATGGAAGCGGAGAATCTGGCCGCGGCTGTCGTTGATCTCCTCCGGCTTGAGCAGGGAATTCGCCAGCTTCACTTCCTCCTGGGTCAGGCAGAGGATGGCGCCGGTGCCCACGCCCAGGGAGGGCAGCGCCTCCTCGGCGGCGGCATGGCTCTGAAGAACGTCGGCGGTGGTCAGGGAAGCCAAATCAATGGGGATGGCCTTGGCGTCGGTGACGCCGTGCATATAGGGAGTGGCGGGAGCGCCCTTGGCGTCCGCGCTGGGCCCCTTCACCTCCACCGGCTTGCTCTCGGCCTCCTCGGCGGCGGTCTCCTCATCCCCTTCCTCTTCTTCGCTCTCCTCCTCTTCCTCCAGAGTCTCCTCCTCGTCCAGCACTTCCTCCTGAGAGGGGGCGACCTCCTCCTCTTCCTGGGCATGGAGGGAACGGACGAAGGGTCCGTCCCCCAGGGAGAGGGCGGTGACAGTCGCCAGAGTCAGCGAGGCGAGGATGGATTTCCAGTAGGAGGAGTTCATAACAGGGATGGGGGAGTTGGCCATCGGACAGGGAAAGACGCAGTCCTTCCGCGAGAATGCGCCGCATTTCCCCTATTTTAGTAAAAATATGGAAAATTTCAAGGGTTGGCGCAAAAAAACTGGGGGGGGCGGGGAGACGCGGAGGTCTCCTCTTTTCCCCTGCCCCGCGGAGGCGTGCTATGCCTGGGAATCCTGGGCGCCTTCCTCCACGGGAGGCAGCACGGGACGCATGGGCATGAGAATGTAGATGAATCCGGGATCGCCTGTCATCTCCACGGGGGTGACGCAGTCGTTGTAGTGGAGCTGGAAGGTGTCGCACACCAGTTTCTGCAGGGGATCGAAGAGGTAGTTGGGGTTGAAGGAGATTTCAATGGGCTCCCCCTTCAGCTCCACATCCACGGAATCCTCGGCGTTGCCATATTCCGGGGAGGAAGCGGAGATCCGCATGGAATGTTCCGTGATGCTCAGCGTGACGGAAGCGGAGTCCTCGCCGTCGGTGACCATCATCCGCACTCGCTTCAGCACGTCGGCGAAGAGCATCCGGGGAATCTCCACGGTGTTGCGGAAGCTGACGGGAATCACGGAGCGGTAGTTGGGGTAGTTCTTGTCCACCAGCTTGCTGGTGATGATGGTCGGCCCGTTCTCGAAGACCGCCATGCTCCGGGTGAGACGAATCTTCACCGCCTTGGTCTGGTCCGCGTTCTTGATCAATTCCGCCACCACCTTGCAGGGCAGGATGAACTCCCCTTCGCGGGTGGGAACGTCCACGGGATTCCCCTCCTCGTCCTTCGCCTCCTGATCCAGGGAAGCCTCCACCAGCGCGAGACGACGCCCGTCGCTGGCGGCGATGGTCCGCATGCTTCCCCGAATGGAGAAGAGAACGCCATTCAGAGCCTGGCGGGTCTCATCCTGGCTGCGGGCGTAGACTGTCCTTGCCAGGCAGTCCACCAGCTCCTTGCCTCCCATGGAGAAGGACCAGTCCTCCACAAAGGGGTCCGCGGTCGGGAAGCCGTCTCCCCGCTGGCCGTGGAGGGTGTAGTTGGCCTTCATGCACTTGAGGCGGATCTCCTCCGGTGCCTCGGCACGGGTCTCCAGCTGCACATCCCCCATGGGAAGGACGCTGATGATCTCCTCGAACTTCTTCGCCGGCACCGCAATGGACCCGCCTTCGCTCACCGTGGCCGCCACCGTGGTCTGAATCCGCAACTCCATGTCGTAGGCCGTCAGACGCAAGGTGTCCCCCTCCGCCTCCAACAGGATGTTGTTCAGCATGGCATTCAGGGATTTGGTGGAGACCGCGCTCTTCACCCGACGAATCCCCGCGAGAAACTTTTCCGTGTTGACCAGAAATTTCATTGACAGGCTTCCTATTGGTTATAAAGGTGAGTAAAAGACAGTAATACTAGAGAGGGCCGCTCTTGTTAAGAAGTGATGTAATCCTCTCTAAACAAACAGGATGGAAGTGTAGAAAACGGTGTAGACAAAGGGGAGAAAAAATGTACAGACCAGTTTTCTACAGAGGAATGAACAGGGAAATTGACAAGTTATGTACAGGTTGTGTACAGATTTACTAAACTACACTCCCTGCCACGGTCAAGAACGGGAATAATATAGCGTGGAGCGGAGTCCATGACGCATATCTCATTGAAAATCCGCATTCTAGATTAGTAGTGTAGTGTAGTTTTGAAAAGAGGGGAGGAGACGGGGTGACGGCGTGGGTGTGGGGGAAGAGGAGGAGGAATGGTCTACAGATTGTCCCTCAAGTCCTGGTTTTCCGCCCAATAGGGGTTTTTGCGGGAGATATCCACGGTGTAGGCGGGGCAGTATTCCGGGAGATTGAGTTTGAGGATTTTGTTCCGGAGGACGTTGACGATCCAGCGGGAGATTTTGAGGATGAGCATTTTTTTCCGGAGGCGACCCTGCATGTCCCGGTTGAGAATATTGGGCAGGGTGTCGGTGGTGATGATGTCATCCACCACGTCGTCGTTGAGGTTTTCCTTCACTTCCTGGGAGGAGTTGAAGTGGGTGACCACGAAGAGAACGCGGGAGGCTCCGGCGGCCTTCAGCTGTTTGCAGCAGGCGACGATGGTTCCCCCGGTGCGGACCATGTCATCGCAGACCACCACTTCCCGTCCGGCGATGTCCTCCAGGGCGGTGGGGCTGGTGTCGGCGGCTTTGATGGCCACCTGGCGTTCGCCGGTGCGTTCCTTGCTCATGATGAGGAGGCTGGGAGTGCCCTTGATGAGCATTCCGCTGCTTTCCCGGGTGTAGGCGTCGTAGACGGATTTGGCGAAGGGGGCGGCTCCTTTGTCCGGCGCGCAGATGACCAGGCCCTTGTCGGAGGTGTTGGCCTGGGTGAGGCTGGCGTGGTTGGCGAGATAGCTGGCGTAGAGTTCGGCGGGGGAGAGATTGAAGAAGTTGCCGTCAAAGAGTTTTTCGAAGAGTTCGGCGACGGCGACGGAGTGGTTGTGGACCGTGAGGACGGCGTCCACTCCGCTGGTCTTCAGCAGCTGGGCGTAGAGCATGGCGCTCCAGGGCTGTCCGTCGAACTTCTTGTAGTCGTTGGGGGTGCGCTGGAAGGCGACGTGTCCGTATTCCGGACGGGGTCCCCGGTCCTGGGCGCTGTAGAAGAGGTCGGGTTCCACCAGAATCACATGGTCGGCGCCATTGTCCTTGGCGGCGCGTGCCACCAGGAAGGTCCGCATGGCGCGGGCGTTGCGGGTATGCTGTCCGCTGCAGGAGGAGACGATGATGACGGTCTTTCCCTTGAGTCCGTAGCCGATGTGCTCGAAATCCGCCTCGTCGCTGATGAACCTGGGGCAGAACTCGGAGTTGGCGAACTGCTTGTAGGCCAGGATGTCGGAGATGTCAGTCTCCTGACGCATATAGTGGGCGATATCCAGGGCCAGCGGGTCGTCGGCCACGGCGCCCACGATGATGTATTTGCCGGAAAGCATGAGGACGGGGGGAAGGAGGGGGGGTGGGGAGGGGAAAACGCCTTTAATATATAGGAAAACAGGTGCGCCCTCCCCTTTCGGGGAATCCGGGAATAGGGGGAGAGGGGGCTAGTCCTTCAAGGAGATTTCCACGTATTTCATCCGCTCGCCGGCCTCGGGCGCGGGGATGGAGTTGGTCTCCACCTGGGGATCGTCCTTCAGGGCGGTGTGGATGACCCGGCGTTCGGCGGGGAGATAGGGCCCCAGCCTCCGGCTCTTTTTCCAATGGCGCACTTCCTTGGCGCAGTCCTGGGCCATGCGGGTGAGCTGGTCCACGGTCTCGTCATCCAGGATGGTGCGTCGCCCGTCCCGTCCCCGCTTGGGGACATCCCCGGTTTTTCCGGTGCTTCTGCCGTCCACCAGGATGGGGATCCAGGGGGCGTCCTCGTCCTTCCGCTTGAGGATGCGGTTCAGGAGGAGTTCCAGCGCCTCCTGGGTCTGGCCCTTCTTGCCGATGATTCTTCCCGCCTCCTGGGTTTCCAGGGAGAGGGAGAAGGCGGGGGTCTCCTGTTCCTCTTCTTCGCCGTCGACCACCTGGCAATCCGCCTGGATTTCCAAGGCATGGAGCATCTGGTCAAGGGTGTCCTTGGCCAGGGATTGGAGTTCCTTTGGAGTCATCATGGGTTTGTCCTGCAGTGGGGGTTGTGGGATCAAGGGAAAGGGGGTGGCGATCAGGCGGCCTTCGTCCGGGGGGGCACGGGGGTGGCGCCGGCCTTCTTCTCCATTCTCCGGAAGAGGAGCATCTGGACGATGGAGGTGAGCTGGTTCACCGTCATGTAGAGGGTCAGACCCGCCGGCATGTTGTAGAAGAAGACGATGAAGACCAGGGACATGATGTTCATCATCCGTGCCTGGCTGGGGTCGGGCATGGGCTGGAGCTTCTGCTGGAGGAACATGGTGGCGCCGGTGAGGATGGCCAGGGGATGGATGGGCAGCCCGAAGATGGGGTCGGGCATGGAGAGGTCGGCAACCCAGAGGAAGGAGGCGTTCCGGATCTCGATGGCGCCCCGGAAGGTGTTGAACATGGCGAAGAAGACGGGAATCTGGACCAGCATGGGAAGGCAGCCGCCCGTCTGGCTCACGTTGTTCTCCTTGAAGAGCTTCTGCTGCTCGTAATACATCCGCTGGGGGTCTTCCTTGTATTTCTCCCGGAGGACTTTCAGCTGGGGCTGGAGGGCGCTCATCCGCTTCATGTTCCGGGTGCTATGCCAGGCCAGGGGCATGAAGACCAGCTTCACCAGCAGGGTGATGAGGATGATGGCCATGCCGTAGGCGCAGGAGGGGGGGAACCAGCCGGCGATGCCGTTGAGGCCCCACAGCAGGACGCGGCAGAGCCAGCCCATCCAGTCGAAGTGCCAGAAGAAGAAGAGGTCCATGTTGAGGATGGAGGGCAGGCCCTGGCCGATGGGCTCCAGGTTCTGGAGGCTCTTGGGGCCGGCATAGCCGGAGAGGGTGATGGTGGCGGATTCCCCGGGGGCCAGGGAGAGCTCCGGCAGCAGGGCGTCCGCCGAATAGAATTGCTGGGGAAGGAGTTCCGCGGGCTGGCGGGGGGAGAATCCCCGGAAGGTGGCGGGCTGCCCGTCCACGGAGAGGTTGTGGAGGGCGAAGAGGAAATATTTGGAGGCGACGCCCACCCAGTTGGCGGGGGTGTTCTCGTATTGGGCACGCTTCTCCGCGGTCATCTTCTCCGCGGAGATCTTCTTCATGTCCAGGGTCTTGGCGTCGTTCTTCCCCACTCTGCCGTAGGCGACGCAGCCGGAGAGGTATTTGGAGAAGGAGGTGTTGCCCTCCCCTTTGGCAAGAAAATCCGGGAGGGCGCCGCAGGAGAGGGCGACGTGGGAAAGGGTGCGGGATTCCCGGGAGGTGTTGGTGACCCGCAGGGTGTAGCGGATGGTGTAGGGGTCCTGTTCGGAATCGCCCAGGGTCCAGCTCTCCTCCAGGCTCCAGACGCTGTCCCCGGAGACGCGGGTGGTGGCAAGGGAGTTGTTCTCGGAGGTGGTGGCCACGGTGCGGAGGGAGGTGCCGCCCAGGGAGAGGGCCAGGAAGGGAACGCTGTTCTGCCCGATGACCAGGGGCTCCGTCTGGGCGGGATCCCGGGTCTGGAGACGGAACTCGGGAAGGGTCACGCTCCGGACGCCGCCGCCATGGGAGTCCGCCTCCACCGTCATCCGACCCTCCAGGGCCAGGGTGACAGGCTCGCCGGGAGTCTCCACCGCCGGCAGGGACGCGACCTCGCCGGGCGCCACGGGGACGACGGGAGCGGCTGACGGAGCGGCCTCGGTGCTGACCACGGGGACGGCGGGCGCCGCCGGGGCGGGGGCGTTCCGGGCCTGGATCCAGTTGTGGGCGAAGATCAAGGCCAGCGCCACAACGCAGACCAGGGAGCCAATGACAGTGACGGGATCAAATTTCTTCATGTCCGGGGAGAAGGGAAGGCCGTGGGCGGGAAGGGGAAGAGGGAGACGGGAGGATTCCTGGGCGCCGGGAGAGCCGCCGCTACGGGGAGCGCCGGGAGCCGGTTTTCTCCCTCCGCGGGGGGACGGGATCCACCAGGGGGCCCCGGTAGAAGGGGTGGCACCGGAGAATTCTCCAAAGGGTGAGGGCGAGTCCTTTCCAGAATCCGTGGATGCGGAAGGCATCCCGCCCATATTGGGAGCAGGTGGGGGTGAAGCGGCAGACGGCGGGCTTCCATGGGCTGAGGTAGCGCCGGTAGCCTTCGATGGCCCCGATGCACAACCTTGCCGCCAGGCCGGGCCGGGGGGTGGAGGAGGAGTCGGCGCAGCGGCTCATTTCCCCTGCCCCGCCCCGGAATCCGCCGCCGTCTCCTCGCGGGAAACGGCGAGAGTCCCCGATTTCCGAAAAAGTCTGGACACTTCGGGAAGAAGCTGCCCCAGCTTGACGCCCTTGATGGGGCGCCGGGGAATCATGAGCACCCAGCAGGGGGAAAGGGAGGGGAGCAGGGTGCGCCAACATTCCCGCAGCAGCCGCCTGGCGCGGTTGCGAACCACGGCGGAAAGGTCGAACCGGCGGGAAATCAAAAACGCCGTCCGGCAGGAACCGTCCGGCGGCGTTTTCAAAACGACAATGACGCAGTATCGGCAGGGGAGGTTGACTCCCTCCTGTCGCACTGCGTCAAGGTGGGCGCGGCAACGCAATCTGGCGTCGGGTCCGAAGGCCTTCGGGGAAGGATGGTTGCCGCACACCCCGGCCATGGTGGACATGGCAGGGGGATTAGACCGTCAGGCGCTTGCGCCCCACCTTCCGGCGATGGGCAAGAATCTTGCGCCCGTCAGCCGTGGCCATGCGCTTCCGGAAACCGTGGGTGCGCTTGCGGCTCTTGTTGTGGGGCTGGTAGGTCATTTTCATGGTGGTAATTCCTTATAAATGAGTGAGATATGGATGAAGAAAAAATCCTGTCCGTTTTTGGCAAGCCGTTTAATATAAGCAGGAAAGGCAGGATTTCAAGGCACCCCACCCTGTCCTTCCCCCGGGGCGGGGACGGGGGCGGGACAGGCAGAACAGGGGAAGGTCCTTTCCGGGCCTTCCCCGTCCCCCCCCTTCGCAGGCGGCGGGGCTACTGGCAGAAGCTCTGATACTGCTCCTGGGTCATGAGGGCGTCCAGGGCGTCGTCGTCGGGATTCTGGAGGAGGCAGATCCAGCCCTCTCCTTCCGGGTCGTCGTTGAGGGGGGAGGGATCCTTCTCCAGGGGGGTGTTGACGGCGGCGACGGTGCCCGTGACGGGCATGAAGACATCGCTGGCGGCCTTGACGGATTCCACCACGCAGAGGGGCTCGCCGCCGTGGACGCACTTCTCCAGGGCGGGCAGCTCCACAAAGGTGATCTCCCCCAGCTCCTCGGCGGCGTATTTGGTGATGCCCACTTTGGCGGTGCCGTCAGGCAGCATTTCGATCCACTGGTGTTCCTTGGTGTACTTTCTCATGGTAGGGTTCCTTGGTGTCGGGTCTAGGCGATGGGGGAGGGAGGGGGCAGCTGCGCCAGGAGGACCACCTGGGCGGCCAGGGCTTCGCCCCGCCCGATCTCCCCCTGCCCGTTTCCGCTCTTGGCCTTGAGGGAGATCTGGCGGGGGGATGCCTGGAGAAGCTCCGCCAGGCGGGTCTTGAGGAGGGGCAGAAAGGGGGCGAGGGGAGGGCTTGCGAGGAAGATGGTGGCGTCCAGATTCACCAGCCTCCACTGTCGGAGCCGGGGATCCTGAAGGAGGCGCTGGAGGAGCTGGGCGCTGTCGGCGTCTTTCCAGCGGGAATCCCGGTCCGGGAAGAAGTCGCCCAGGTCCCCCAGGGCTGCGGAGCCCAGGATGGCGTCCATGAGGGCGTGGAGAAGGGGGTCTCCGTCGGAGTGTCCCTGGGGCCCCAGGTTGGCCGGGTGGGGGAGGGTGACGCCGCCCAGACGGAAGGGGCGGCCCTCCCGGAGGGGATGGATATCGTAGCCTTGTCCGATGCGGAGGGAGAGGGCGTCCACGGCGGCGGGGAAGGGGAGGGCGTGGGGTGGTTTATTCCCGGGCGGCCTGGGCCAGGATTTCCTGGGCGGCGCGGCGGGCCAGCTGGGGAAGGGCGCCCTTCTGTGCCAGGGCAAGATCCTGGAGGAGGGGCACGTCCGCGGAAACGTCCACCTTCCCGCTTCTGGGCGGCTGGCTGGCGTCCACCGGGGTGACGGTGTATTGGCAGGTCATGTTCAGGCGGTAGAGGACCGTCTGGTAGGAGTCGCTGTCATCGTGAGAGGCGACCCTGGTGCGGGTCTTGGCGCGGGCGGCCTTCTCCTGGTCCAGGGGGAGAATCTTCACGGTCAGGCGGAGTTCCGGCGCCCGGGAGCAGCCGGCGGAATGGAGCCGGAGTCCGGGGGTCTGGGTGATCCGCTCCGCGAGGGCGTCCTGGAGAAGGGGCGCCAGGGCGTCCTCCTGGCTGAGGTTGGTGATTTCCTCCAGGGCGATGGTGCGCTGCCCTTCCGGGAAGTCGGTTCCCCAGCGGTAGGTGGTGCAGGATGCCAGGAGGAGAGTGGCGGCGAGGAGCAGGGGGAGTCGGGTCATGGGTTAGTTTTCCTCCGTTTCGGGGAAGAGTTCGACCAGTTGGAGTTTCGCCCTACGCCCGGCGGGGGTGTCATCGTAGTCCCGCTGGAGGTCGATGAGGTATCGGCGTGCCACCTGGGGTTTGCGGTGGTATTTGGAAAGGTAGAACTGCGCCCGCTCCCAGAGCCGCTCCGCCTCCCGGTTGCGGCAATCCTGGATGATCCTGGCGGCATCCTCCCGGCGGGGGTCGTCGGGAGCTGCGTTGGCGAGGAAGCTGCGGGCTTCCCGGACGGCGGCTTTGCCAATGGCTCCGTCCCCGTCCCGCTTGGCGGCGGTGTCGTCCAGGAGTTTGGCGAGGCCGTAGCGGGCGTCGGGATTGTCGGGGAGGGCCTTGAGGATCTGCTGGTAGGTGTCCACGGCATCCTCCACCATGCCCTCCTCCTTCTGCTTGGCGGCCAGCACCAGGCGGTCGTCCAGGGAGCGGGTCACATCGGCCTGGTAGCGGATGAGCATGGTGTAGATGTGGATGGAGGTGATGGGATCGTCCATGCCCAGGAAGGTGCCCCGGCCATGCTGGAAGTCATCTGCCAGCTGCCGGAGCTGCTCCATGGCGATTTCCAGGGGAATGTGGTAGATGTGGTTCTCCAGGAGATTGGTGTAGACCTCCAGGGCGGCATGGGGTTTCTTCGCCCGGAGAAGATTCTGCGCCTGGAGAAAGAGGAACTCCGCTTTCTTGGGCTCCTCCTCCTGAATCTTGGCGGCTTTCCCGTATAGCTTGGCGGCCCCTTTGTAATCCTCCCGCTCCAGACATTCCTCCGCTTCCCGCACCCAGGCGCGGGTCTCGGAAAAACGCTGGAATCCCTCCAGGGGATTGGTGGTGGAGTCCGCATGGACCACGGGCAGGGCGAGGAGGAAGAGCAGGGCGGCCCGCCAAGGGGAAAGGGAAGGGAAAAGACGCATCTTCGATTCAGGGGGAGTCGGAGGGGTGAAAACCGGGTCCCGCGGAAGGGAGGGAAATAGGGGGTTCCGGGGAAGGAGAATTGCGGATTAAGATAATCCCGTTTGCCGGAACCACCCACAGAAGAATCGCCCCCGCCGGAAGCCCTCTGCGTCCTCCGTGTTCGCCGCAGGCGCCGACCTGTGCTCTGTGTTGAAGCGGCAGCGCCCCCGCTGTGCCCGATCCGTGGGGCATTGTCGCCGTCATGGCTGGGAATGGGCATGGCGTCCCTGGGAATTTCGAGCGTTGGCTGCCCATGAGATTGCCGTCCTCCCGATCCGCATTACGGTGAGGGCGGCAGGGTGGGGGGCGTGGGGAAACCGATTACCCCGCACGCATGTATGCACGCGCGCGTATGCGTGCGAGAGAGAGGGCAGGGATCCGTCTCTTCGGGGGCGGGCACTGGGTATGTGCGCGCGTATGCGTGCGAGAGAGAGGGGGGGGAGGGTGGTGCCACGCAGGGAATTCTCTTCCCCGGAGAATCAAAGGGCTAGATGCCCTAGATGCTCTAGGGGTTCTAGGGAATCTAGGAAGCTCCGGGGGGGGAGATTGCCTCCCAAAACAGGGGCGGTGAGGGTGGCGTTCCTGGGCGGGCTTGCCCGGACAGGGAGGTTGGTCCCGTCTTCAGCCCTCTGTGTAATCCGTGCGCGCCGCCGGCGCCGACCTGTGCTCCGTGTTGAAGCGGCAGCGCCGACCTGTGCTCTGTGTTGAAGCGGCAGCGCCCCGCTGTGCCCAATCCGTGGGGCATTGTCGCCGTCATGGCTGGGAATGGGCATGGCGTCCCTGGGAATTTCGAGCGTTGGCTGCCCATGAGATTGCCGTCCTCCCGATCCGCATTACGGTGAGGGCGGCAGGGTGGGGGGCGCGGGGAAACCGATTACCCCGCTCGCATGTATGCGCGCGCATGCGTGCGAGAGAGAGGGGGGGAAGGGTGGTGCCACGCAGGGAATTCTCTTCCCCGGAGAATCAAAGGGCGAGATGTTCTAGATGCCCTAGATGTTCTAGGAAATCTAGGAAGCTCCAGGGGGGGAGTTTGCCTTCCAAAGGGGGGGGGAGTTTGCCTTCAAAAAAACAGGGGCGTTCCTGGGCGGGCTTGCCCGGACAGGAAGGTTGGTCCCGTCTTCAGCCCTCTGTGTAATCCGTGCGCGCCGCCGGCGCCGACCTGTGCTCTGTGTTGAAGCGGCAGCGCCTCTGTGTCCTCCGGGGTGGGCCGCCGGCGCCGACCTGTGCTCCGTGTTGAAGCGGGGTTCCGCGGGAGGAGAATATCTATCCCCGGGCCTCCAGGGTGGCGATGGCGCCCACGGGGCAGGTCAGGGAGGGGTGTTGGTGTCCCAGGGGGTATCCTGACAGGACGGGGCCAGGGACCCATTGGGCGACCTCCTGGAAGAGTTCGGGGAGGAATTCGGCGTCCTCCCCCTGGGAGAATTGTCCCAGGACCAGTCCCGCCAGGCGTTTCAGGATTCCCGCGGAGCGGAGCTGCACCAACATTCTCTCGATGGCGTGGGCGGGTTCGTGGACATCCTCCAGGAGCAGGATGGCGCCCTGGAGATCCGGCTGGAAGGGGGTGCCCAGCAGGGAGATCAGCATGGTGAGATTGACGGGGATGAGGGGGCCCCGGGCGACGCCTGGCCGGAGAGTCTCCAGGGAAATGCCGGGGGGGCAGAGGCTCCATTCTCCCCGGAGGGCACGGAGGAAGGACTCCCTTTCCGTTGCCAGGGCGGGAGAGTCCTCCCTGGCCCAGGAGGAGCAGACCATGGGGCCGTGGAGGAGACGCCGGCACCCCTGGCTCCAGGCGGCCACCAGGAGAGCGGAGACGTCGCTGTATCCGCAGAGGGCCTTCCCCGAGGCTTTCAGGCGGGGGAAATCCAGTTGCTCCAGGAGGCGGGTGACGCCGAAGCCTCCCCGGGCGGCCACCAGGAGATTCGCCTGGGGGTCCTCCAGAAGAGCATGGAATTGGTCGCGCCGAAGGGCGTCGTCCCCCGCCAGGCGCCGGGGTCCGCCCACGCTTTGGCAGAGGCAGCGGAGGGGGACGCCTCCCAGGGCGCGGGAGAGGCGGGCGCATCCCTGGGCCAGGAGGGGCGCGGAGGGGGCGTTGGAAAGGGCAAAAACCCCCACGCCCCGTACTTCCATGGGAAATGCCGCGCCGTCCATCCTTGTCGTCCGGGAATCGCCTTTCTCGGGGGCTTGGCTACCGGTTGTTCAGCATGTAATACTGGGTGATTTCCTGGTCCCGGCAGAAGATGGTGGCGATGAGGGCCGCCCGGATCCACATGCCGTTGCGCTCCTGGCGCCAGTAGACGGCCCGGGGGTCGTCATCGCAGTCGGTGGAGATTTCCAGGCGCCGGGGAAGCGGGTGCATGATGACGCCCTTGGGGGAGAGTCTCCGCAGGTCGTCGCCGGTGAAATAGTAGTCCTCCTGCTTGTATCCCCGGGAGCTTTCCCCGGGTTTGGCGTCCCATTCATCCTGGAGCCGGGTCATGTAGACGGCGTCCGCTTCGGGGATTTTGCTCTTGAAGTCGTGGGTGACCTCATACTCCACGCCGCTTTCCCGGAGCTGCTGGAGGATGTCCTCCCCGATTTGGAGGGCGTCGGGGGCGGCGAAGATCAGCTTCACGTTCCGGTATTGCTGGAGGAGTCCGGAGAGGGAGCGGACGGTGCGTCCCCGCGCCAGGTCGCCGCAGAAGAGGACGGTTTTGCCGTCGATGCCGCCCTGGCGTTCGAAGGAGCGCTGGAGGGTGTAGATGTCCAGGAGCGCCTGGGTGGGGTGCTGGTCCTTTCCGCTGCCGGCGTTGATGATGGGGACGGGGCGTTCGGTGCGGGAGATCATCCAGGCCATCTTTTCGGCGAAGCCCTGGGCGGGGGTTCGCATGATGATGAGGTCGAAGAAGCTGCTGAAGGTGCGGATGGTGTCTTCCTTGGTCTCGCCTTTCATCTCGCTGGAGATGGAGGGATCCCGGACTTCGGCGGGGCTGAATCCCAGAATCTGGCACGCGGAGAAGAAGGAGAGGAAGGTGCGGGTGCTGGGCTGGGTGAAGTAGAGCATGGCCCGCTTGTTCCGCATCAGGCTGGAGAGGAAGTCGCTGCCCACCTTGCTCTTGGCAATGCGGCGGATGCGGGTGGACAGGTCGCACAGGCCGTCCAGGGACTCCCGGTCGAACTGCTGGGCGATGACGCAATGGTAGGGTCGCCCGCTGGACTGGCGAAAATAGGGGGCGCGCTGGGTCAGGGGCAGGCGCTCGAAATCCTCCCACGCCAATTCTTCCATCATTCTTCGCTGTGTCATGGTGTCGGCTCCTTTTGGGGTCTTCAGGGGATGTTGCGAACAGGGATTCCTCGGGCGGACGGGTTTCCGCTAGGCAAGGGAGGCCACGATCATGGCCTTGATGGTGTGGAGCCGGTTCTCCGCCTCGTCGAAAACCTTGGAGAAGGGCGCCTCGAAAACCTCGTCGGAGACCTCCATCGCCCCGTAGTCCCGGGAGACCTCGGTGTTGGCGTCGTGGAAGGCGGGGAGGCAGTGGAGGAAGAGGACCCGTCCCGATTCCAGATTTCCGGTGTTGCGGACCATTTCCATGTTGATTTGGAAGGGACGGAGCAGCGCCAGGCGCTGCTGGAAGAGGGCTTCCTCGCCCATGGAGACCCACACGTCGGTGTAGAGGATGTTGGCGCCCTTGACGCCCTCCACCGGGTCGTGGGAGACCTGGATGGTGCAGCCGTTGCGCTTGGCGCATTCCCGCGCCACGGTCAGGATTTCCGGGCTGGGGGAGAGCTCCGGGGGGCACACGTCCACGAAATCCATGCCCACCTTGGCGCAGCCCACCATCAGGGAGCTCGCCACGTTGTTGCGTCCGTCTCCCACATACGCCATCTTCAAGCCCTTCAGGGTGCCCAGATGCTCCTGGATGGTGAGGAAATCCGCCAGCACCTGGGAGGGATGCCACTCGTCGGTGAGCCCGTTCCACACGGGAATGCCGCTGTATTGGGCCAGGTCCTCCACCACCTTCTGGGAGAATCCCCGGAACATGATGCCGTCGAACATCCTTCCCAGCACCCGCGCGGAGTCCTTCACGGATTCCTTCTTGCCGAAATGTAGGTCGTGGGCGTTGAGGTACTCGGTGTAGCCTCCCTCGTCGTGGACGCCGCAGACGGTGGCGCAGTGGGTGCGGGTGGAGCTCTTCTGGAAGATCAGGGCGATGTTCTTCCGGTAGAGAAGGGCGTCCTTCAGGTTCGCGCCGGTCTTCTTCCTTTCCTTCAGCTCCGCCGCCAGGGCCACCAGCCCCAGAAGTTGCTCGTCGGTGAGGTCCAGGAGGCGATGGATGCTCTTGCCGTGCAGGCCAAGTTTTGCCAGGTCCATAGGGGTCTTTCCTTTTGGTGATTGGGTGTCTTTTGACGGATTTCGGTCTTTTTCCTCAATATATTCCCCGCCCCGCGCCCCTGGGGAACCGGGGAGTGCCCGCTCTCCGAATTCCCAGGAATCCCCTGGCACGCCCAACCCTCTCCTCGCCGCCACGGCAAATTCTTCCAATTTCTTCAATTTAGTATAGTATAGTGGATTCTATTTCTGTTTTTCTTTCCGGTCCGGCCGGGGCGGGATAAGGCGACAACCATTTATGGGGCAAGGGAATAAGGGAATTTATACCCGCGGGGAGGGAGTGTTGGTCTCGTGTTCGTGATTCTTATTGTAGTATAATTTATTTTTAAAGAGATACTATCATCATGGATTCCCGTGGGGAGCTGTCCGGATTTTCCTATTTACTCCACTTTACTTTTCTACATCACACTTCATTGGACTACATTCGACTACAGTACATATTGTTTCCCGTTGAAAATCAGGGGTTGAAAGTTGCGGGAGGGGGTTGCGGGGCGCGAAATTAGAGTATAGTATGTTCCTGTTCATAACTTTTCCCCTGTTCCCCCGTGTGGGGGCGGTCTTTCCTTTTCCTTTCTGTTAAGCTTTGGAGTCTTGTAGAGAATCAGAGGATTTGAGAGGAGTCTTGCGGAGCATTTTCCTCCTGTCGGTCGTGGTTGTGGCCGGGGGGGGAGCGGATATGGAGGTAGTGTGGTGATGTCGGGTCAGTCGGATTTGTTTCTTCAGCAGCTGGATCGTCTCGGCGAGGAGCATTTTCTGGTATTGCTATGGGCTGCCATGAGTGCGGACAAGAACCGGAAGTACAACATCACCAACTGTTTTGACGACTTGAAAGCGGGGGGCATCACGCGAACGAAGCAGACGGCGGTCGCGGTGGTGGAGGCGATGCATTTGCTCTGTCTGATTGACGTGAAGGACGAGCGGAACCGGAAGAACATTTACCTGACGAACTTCGGGGGTCAGGCGCTGGCCAAGCTGGCGGAGAGTGGTCGTTTTCAGTCGAGGAAATCCCATTTTTTAGAGGAGACCTGTTAAGACATGCAGAAGATCATAGGCATTGGCGGGGCTGGAAGCAAGATTGCCACCAAGTTGAGCCAGGACGCTGTCGTGGTGAATGTCAGCGAGGTGGAGTTGGGGAAAGTTTCAGCCAAGGAGAAGATCCAGGCGGTGCTGCGGGGCGGCGCCGGCGCGTACCGGGGTTGCCGGATGGACCCCGAGCTGGGGAACGAGGCGTACGCCTCCGTGAGCCGGGAATTGGAGAGCCGGATCCGCGGCGCCCTGGTGATCGCCGCCACGGGCGGCGGCACGGGCAACGGCATCACCAAGGGCGTGATGCGCTATCTGGTGGGCCGTCAGGAGCAGATTCCCGTGGAGGACAAGACCCTCTTCGCCCTGGTGCTGCCCTACGCCAAGCTGGAGTCCGCCGAATTCGTGGAGAACACCTCCATGTTCCTCAACGACTCCGTGGCGCCCGCCATCGACAGCGGCAACACCGGCAACATCTTCATGTTCACCAACCGCCTGAAGTTCGAGAACCGGATTCCCGAGGACCACTTCAACCAGATGATCGTGGACTCCCTGCAGGATTTCCTGGCCATTCCCCGGAAGAATGCGGAACTGCGCCTGGTGGACGGGCATGTGGACCAGGAGGACTTCGACCTCTTCCTCTCCAAGCCCTACTTCAACCACTTCACCTCCTTCACCTACGACCCCATGCAGGAGTTCGGGCGTCAGCTCCAGGACCACGGCAATCCCCTGCTGCTGCCGGCGGAGCAGTCCATCGAGGCCCTCTTCCTCATGGAGATTCCCGCGGGCGGCGACCAGACGGCCTTCTACAACCTGGTGGAGTTCTTCAACCGCCAGGGCGTGAAGCCCATCTACAGCGTGGCGGAGAATCCCGCCCTGACGGCGCCCCGGGTCACCGTGGCCCAGCTGTATAGCCGGAAGCCGGCGGAACTGGTGCACGACTTCAACACCGTGGCGGACGAGCACGCCCAGACCAAGGTGAAGAAGACCATCAACCAGTTTGTGCAGCTGGAGCACCTGGAGGTGAACATGGCGGAGGAGGCCCGGAAGGTGAAGGCCACCGGACAGGATGACATCGTGGCTCTGCTGAAGCGGATCCACAAGATCTAGGGCCGTCTCGTTTCGATTTTCTCCTTTCTGCCAGCCGCTCCCTTTTGCGGAGGCGGGGTATGTGATACATATCCCATTGGCGTGGAAGGATTTGCATTGTTGGTACATTAAAGAAGGATGACATACGCCTCCCCCTGCCCGCGGGCGGGGAGGGCGGTGTCGGGAATACCGTGTCTGCCAAACGATACCTGAACAACGAAGAACTGGGGGGCGCCCCCTCCCCTGCCCCGGCCGCCGGGGACGGGAGGAGATACCTTTCCCCTTCGGAGTGGAGAGGGGAGGAGGCGTCTGTCTTGCCCTCCCCCGCCCCGGCTCCTGGAGGGGAGCCGGAGAAGAGCCGCGTGGCGGCCAGTCCCCTGCGGGACGCTCTGACGGCGGGAGGGGGGAGCCGCGTGGTGATGCCCTCGGAGGAGTCCGTGCGCGCCCGGGAGGAGAAGAAGCGGGCGGCGGCGCGTCGTCCCGTGGCGGCGTCCATGGGGAGCGGTTCCCTGGAGGAGACCCGTCCTGGCCGGATGCCGGCGTCCGCCCCCGCGGCTCCCTCCCTGGAGGAGACCCGTCCAGGCGTGGGGGAGAAACCTGCCCGGCGCGGACCGGTGGTGAACCTGGAGGAGACCCGTCCCGGCCGTTCCATCCCGGCGCCCGCGGCGGCGCCCGCTGGCGGCGTCCCCGGGGCGGGAATTCCCGTGTCGGCGCCCGCCCCCGCCACTTTTGCCGGAGGGGGTCTGCCCCGCCGGAGCGCCTCGGCGCTGCAGGAGGTTTCCCCCTTCAGCGAGGGGGTTCTTGCCCATTTGCGGTCCCGTCTGCCGGAGACCCTGAATCTGCTGCCCCCTGCGGAGGGTCGCCAGGTGGTGGAGAAGCTGCGGGCGGGAGCCGCCTACGCCATCGGCTCCCAGCTGGCCCGGGGCGCGGAGAGCATCCTCTACCAGGGTTCCGTGGATGGCTATAACTTCCTGGTGAAGTCCATCCGGAACTGGAAGGACCACTGGCTGGGGGATGTGCGCACCCGGAAGGACGAGGGGCGCCTCTCCGGGGGGGTGGCCTACGCCACCAAGGTGCGTCACCTCACCAACGAATGGAGCGTGGGGCAGAATTTCCAGGAGGACGAGGGGACTCCCGTTCCGGTGCAGTTCTACTCCCTGCGGAAGGTGAGCCGTCTGGGCCTGGAGCTGGGCTGGGATCTGCTCATGGAGCGCATCAACGGCGTGGATCTGGCGGACAAGCGGCTCCTGGCCGCCATGACCCTGGAGGACAAGGTGAAGCTGTGCATCCGCATGGCCCAGGCCATCTCCGTGCTCCACCAGAAGCGCTTTATCCACCTGGACATCAAGCCCAGCAATTTCATGCTGGACCGCCAGGGCAGGGTGCGCCTCATCGATTTCGGCATCTCCGTCTCCTCCGGATTCCAGAGCCGCACCGTGGCCGGCACCGCGGGCTATTTCTCCCCGGAGCAGGTCTCCTGCCGCCCCCTGGGGGAGGACACCGATATCTTCGCCCTGGGCATCACCTTCAATGTCCTCTTCGGCGGCAGAATCCTCCTCCAGTCCCCGGACGAGGCCAAGAGCCGCCAGGTGCGCCACGACGCCGCCTCCGACCTGGAGAAGAACACCCTTCCCGCCGTCTCCGACATTCCCGAACTCACCGCCGGATATCGTCCCTTGGCGGAAGTGATCCGGGAGTGCACCATCTACCGCCGGCTGAACCGTATCGGAAATTGCACCCAGCTCATCAGCCGTCTGCGCCAGGCCGCCCTCCAGTGCGGCTTCTCCCTGTAGGACCGGACGGGGCGAGGCGGGCGTGGCGGATGTGACGGCGCCGCCCCCGCCCTCCGCCTCCCTCTTCCCGGACGGAAAGTCTCTCCATGCGCTCTCTCCTTTGGACGGTCCTGATTCTCGGCGCCATCCTGGCGTTGCCCGTTGCCCTGCGGAGGAGGGATGCGCCCCCGCCTTCCCGCGGGGAGGCGGTCCGTCGTCTGGTGGTGATCACAGCCAACAACGAGGCGTTGCGCCACGAGACCGAGCTGGCTTTCCAGGAGTACTATGCGGAGCGTCACGGAGGGGAGCGGGTCTCCATCGACTGGCGTGCCCCCGGGGGGACCTCGGAGATTGTCCGGTATTTGCGAAGCACCTTCGAGGCCAATGTGCGCCATGCCTGGGGGAGCCGGAATCCGGAAATGCCCTGGAGCGAGGAGGTGGCGGCGGCGGCTTTCGGGGCGGCTTGCCCCCGGGAGCCCCGTCTGGCCGAGGTCTGGCGCTGGCTGCGGGAAAGCGATGTGGGGGTGGATGTGGATGTCTTCCTGGGGGGCGGGCAGTATGACCACGAGGGACTGCGGCGATATGGGCTGCTGGTGCCCTCCGGGGTGCGGGAACGGCATCCGGAATGGTTCGCGGGGACGGAGCCCGTCCTGGCTCCCGGCGGCGGCGGCGAAGTCTGGTACGACGCCCACGACTGTTACTATGCGGTGTGCTTCGCCACCTTCGGCATCGTCTACAACCGGGATCGCCTTGCCCAGGCGGGATTCTCGCCCCGGGAAATCGAGAATTTCGGCGCCCGCTGGAGTGATCTGGCGGATCCCCGGCTCTACCGGGCGGTGGGTCTGGCCGACCCCACCCAGTCCGGCTCCATCACAAAATGCTTCGAGATGCTGATCCAAAAGGAGATGCAGGAGACCCTGGCGCGCCTCCATCCCGGCGTGCCCGTCGCCGAGCTGAAGCCCACTCCCCGGGAGCTGGAGGAGGGCTGGAAGGCCGCCATGACCCTCCTGAAGAAACTGGGAGGCAACGCCGCCTATCTCACCTTCTCCGCCAGCAAGGTGCCCGTGGATGCCGCCAACGGACAGATCGCCGCGGGGATGTGCATCGACTTCTACGGACGCTCCCAGGTGGAATGGGAACGCTCCCAGCTGGGACGGGAGACCATCGCCTACCGCACCCCCGATGCCGCCTCCACGGTCTCCGCGGACCCCGTGGCCATCCTCCGGGGCGCCCCCCACCGGGAACTGGCCGAGGAATTCGTGGATTTCCTCCTCTCCCCCCGCGCCCAGGCCCTCTGGGGAAAACGGGCGGGCACGCCGGACGGACCACGGGACTACACGCTCTACCGGCTCCCCGTGCGACGGGATATGTATGAGGGCGCGGCACTGGAAAACACCGTCTTCGGCGAGGAACGCCCCCTCGTCCTGGCAGAACGCTTCCACTATCGGGGAGACTGGACCGGACGTCTCTTCAGCGCCATCCGCATCCTGGTGAAGGTGATGCTCATCGACTGCGGCCCCGAACTCCGGGAAGCCTGGGGACGCATCCTGGAGCAGGGCGGCTGGGAGGCGATTTCCCCCTCCGCGCGGGACGCCTTCCAAAGCCTCCCCTTCTCCTACGAGGAAGCCGCCCAGGCCACCCGCACCCTGGAATCCCCCCAGGAGGAGGCGCGCCTCCGCAGGGGATGGATTCAATTCTTCCGGGAACAGTATCGTGGGGCAGGGCAGCCATCCTCCTTGGACGCCACCTCCTCCCCCGGGGCGGACCACGGGAACCCCCCAGGGGGGACAGAGCGATAGAAGGCGCCTGCGGCGCGCGCGGAGGACAGGTCGGCGCTGCCGCTTCAACACAGAGCACACAGAGGCGCCTGCGGCCCACCCCGGAGGACAGGTCGGCGCTGAAGGCGGGGGCGTTCCGGCATCCGGTTCCGGATGCCTTGTTGTTCCCTGTTCCGCCTCCAGGGAGAGAATGCCCTGTCGGGCACCCCCTCCCCGGCATGCGTCCCCGGGACCAACCTTCCTGTCCGGGCAAGCCCGTCCGGGGCCGCCCCCGGTTCTTTTTTGGGAGGCACACGCCCCGTAGCTTCCTAGGGCATCTAGGGCATCTAGCCCTGTGATTCTCTTGGGAAGAGAATTCCCTGCGTGGCACCCCCCCTCTCTCTCTCGCCTTTCTCGCGCGCATACGCGCGCGTGCATACATGACCGGTCGCAGACTGCGGCCGGTCGATACGGACTCGCCTTTCTCGCACGCATACGCGCGCGTGCATACATGCGTGCGGGGTAATCGGTTTCCCCGCACCCCCCACCCTGCCGCCCTCACCGTAATGCGGATCGGGGGAACGGCAATCTCGTGGGCAGCCAACGCTCGAAATTCCCAGGGACGCCATGCCCATTCCCTGCCATGACGGCGACAATGCCGCACAGACGACACGGAGAGGCGCTGCCGCTTCAACACAGAGCACACAGAGGCGCCTGCGGCGCGCGCGGATGACAGGTCGGCGCTGCCGCTTCAACACAGAGCACACGGAGGCGCCTGCCGCTTCAACACAGAGCACAGGTCGGCGCCTGCGGCGTGCGCGGATGACAGGTCGGCGCTGAAGGCGGGGGTGTCGGGCATGGGAGACGACGAGGGAAGAAGACCGCAATCTCCTTGGTTGGGGGCCTATAGTATTTCCCGTGCCCGGCGAGTGGCGCGGAAGCACCTAGAGATCATCACTTTTATGCCTATCGACCATGCCAAGTGAGAATCGTCTTCGGAATTTCTGTCTCCAGATGGAGGAGTGGGGGTGCAGCGACCTTTTCCTGAGCGTGGGAAAGCCTCCCCGCCGGCGGTGTCAGGGGAAGGTGGAGCTCATTCCCGGGGAGCCGGTGTTGTCCCAGGAGGAGGTGCGGGAATTTTTGCAGACGTGGCTTCCCCCGGGGACGTGGGAGCGTCTCCAGCGGGAGCGGGACCTGGATTTGGGCGCCCAGCTGGACACGTCCCGTCGTTTTCGTCTGAACCTCTCCTTCCGCATGGGGCAGCCCTCCCTGGTGATTCGCCAGGTTCCCTCCGGCGCCCTATCCTTTGAGAGCCTCCACATTCCCCCGGTGGTGCGGGAGTTGGCGGAATCGCCCCGCGGGCTGATTTTGATCACGGGCGCCACGGGCTCGGGCAAGAGCACCACCATGGCGGCCATGCTCCACTGGATCAACAACCACTGCGCCAAGCACATCATCACCCTGGAGGACCCCATCGAGTTCGTCCACCAGGACCAGCTTTCCGTGGTGACCCAGCGGGAGATCGGGGGAGATTCCCTGGATTTCCAGCAGGCCCTTCGCCATGTGGTGCGCCAAAATCCCGATGTGATCTTCCTGGGCGAGCTCCGGGATTTCGAGACCATCCAGACCGCCATCAGCGCCGCCATGACCGGACATCTGGTGGTGGCCACGGTCCACACCGTGGATGTGGAGCAGACCCTGGAGCGTCTCCTGAACTACTTTCCCGAGGGACTCCGGGAGCAGGCCGCCCAGGACTTCGCCATGGCGCTCCAGGGAGTCATCTGCCAGCGCCTCCTTCCCACCCTGGATGGCGCGGGACGCATCCCCGCCTTTGAAATCCTGGTGGCCACCCCCCTGGCCAAACGACTGCTGAGCCGCCGCCAGATTCCGGAGATCGGCCAGGTCATCCGGGACAACGCCTCCCTGGGCATGGTGGATTTCCAGCACTCCCTCTTGAGCCTGATTCGCCAGGGCTGGATCTCCCGGGAGGTCGCCATGGCCGCCGCCAGCAACGCCAACGAACTCTCCCTGATGCTTCAGGGCATGGAAGTGGGCGCCGACACCTTCCGTCAGGCCGTGGAGGATGAAACCACGCCCAACGGCTTCAACCTGAAACGCCTGCTGCGGGATGCCATCGCCTACGGCGCCAGCGACCTCCTCCTTGCCGTGGGCGCCCCGCCCACCATCCGGCTGGATGGCGTCCTCCAGCCCTTCGAGCTGCCGGATCTCACCGCCGCCGACACCCGGGATCTCCTCTTCAGCGTCCTTTCCGCCAGCCGGAGAATCCATTTCGAGACCACCCGGGAGATTGATTTCGCCCTCTCCATCACGGGAGTGCGGGGAGAGGAGGACACCACGGAATACCGTTTCCGCGTGAACGGATTCTTCCAGAAGGGGAGGGTGTCCGTGGCGTTGCGCCTCATCCCCATGGTGATTCCCCGGCCGGAGAATCTGGGGCTTCCGGCGGCTCTGGTGAACATGGCGCGGAAGCAGCAGGGGCTGGTGCTGATCACCGGTCCCACGGGCCACGGAAAGTCCACCACCCTGGCCGCCCTGGTGAACCTCATCAACGAAAACCGGGCCTGCCACATCATCACCATCGAGGACCCCATCGAGTTCGTCCACCATCACCAGCAGGCCCTGGTGGAGCAACGGGAGGTGGGGGAGGACACCCACTCCTTCGCCAACGCCCTGAAATACATCCTCCGGGAAGACCCCGATGTCATCCTCATCGGAGAAATGCGGGACACGGAGACCATCGCCGCCGCCCTCACCGCCGCCGAAACCGGACACCTGGTCTTCGCCACCCTCCACACCAACGACGTCTGCCAGGCCGTGGACCGCATCATCGACGTCTTCCCCGCCGACCAGCAGGACCAGATCCGCGCCCAGCTGGCCGCCTGTCTGGAATGCGTGGTCTCCCAACGCCTGATGCCCAGAAACTCCCCCGGGGGAGGACGCATCGCCGCCTTCGAGGTCCTGGTGGGCACCACCGCCGTCCGCGCCCTGATCCGGGAAAGCAAGACCCACCAAATCCCCGCCCTCCTGGAAACCTCCGCCAAATTCGGCATGAACACCATGGCCAAGGCGTTGAGAAACCTCTTCGACCACAACCTCATCACCCGGGAGACCTTCCGGAGCATGCTCCCCCAGGGCGTGGACCCCGAGGGAATAGCGTAGTGTAGTATAATTGCAACGAGGGGTGGGGTGTGGTCTTCTCCCTGGGGCATTGCGCCTGGGAATCAGCACGAACCGTGGGCGGGGGATTACATTTAGTCATTGGTTCGTTTGTCCGTAGGATTCGTCAATCGTCCCCCTTTTTCCGTTTTTCCCCCATTTTCAGGAGTGCTCCAGCGATGTCCTTCCGTGCGTTAAGTCAGGCGTTGACCGAGAAGCTGTCCCGTGTCCGCATCATTCCCGTGTTGTCCTTCCACGATTCCGAGGAGGCGTTGCGCCTAGGGGAGATATTGGTGTCGGGTGGTCTTTGCGCGGCGGAGGTCACCTTTCGGACGGAGGCGGCGGAGGGTGCCATCCGCGCCATGCGGAAGGCCTATCCCCAGCTGTGCCTGGGGGCGGGGACCGTGTTGAGCGTGGAGCAGTTGTCCCGCGCCATAGACGCGGGAGCGGAGTTTGCGGTGGCGCCCGGGTTGAATCCGGAGGTGGTCCGCGCCGCGGTGGAGCGGGAGTTTGCCTTTGCGCCCGGGGTGTGCACTCCCTCGGAGATCGAGCTGGCGTATTCCCTGGGGTGTGTGACCATGAAGTTTTTCCCGGCCGAGGCGGCGGGCGGTCTCACCCTGTTGAAAGCCATGTCCGCTCCCTACAAGCATTTGGGGATTCGGTTCATGCCCACGGGGGGCGTCACCACGGCCAATGCCGCCGCCTACCTGTCGGTGAAGGAAGTGGTGGCCGTGGGCGGCACCTGGCTGGCCAAGGCGGACGACATGGCCGCCGGCAAGTGGGATGTCATCCGCCAGAATGTGACGGACGCCGCGAATCTCATCCGTTCCCTGGAGAAATAGGGCCTTTTCCCGTCCCGTCTCCCTTGTCCTGTAGATTTTCCACTGTTTTCGCCGTAGGAGACACATACTCATGTCCTTGCCCCTTTACAAGCCTGCCGACCAGTGCCGTTACGACATTTTAAGCCTGGGGGAAGTCATGCTTCGTCTGGATCCCGGGGAAGGCCGCATCCACACGGCCCGGAGTTTCCGTGCCTGGGAGGGTGGCGGCGAATACAACGTGGCCCGGGGGCTGCGTCGTTGCTTCGGGCTGCGCGCCGGCGTGGTGACGGCCTTTGCGGACAATCCCGTGGGGCGTCTGGTGGAGGATTTCATTCTCCAGGGCGGGGTGGACACCTCGCTGATTCGGTGGATGCCCTACGACGGCATTGGCCGGACCGTCCGGAACGGTCTGAACTTCACCGAGCGCGGCTTCGGCATCCGGGGCGCCAAGGGCTGCTCCGACCGGGGCAACACGGCGGTCTCCCAGCTGAAGGCCGGCGACATTGACTGGGAATACATCTTCGGCACCCTGGGGGTGCGCCATTTCCACACCGGCGGCATCTTCGCCGCCCTCTCCGACACCACCCCCGGCGTGGTCATCGAGGCCCTGAAAGCCGCCAAGAAGCACGGCACCATCACCAGCTACGACCTGAACTACCGTCCCTCCCTGTGGAAGAGCATCGGGGGGCAGGAGCGGGCCTGCCAGGTGAACCGGGAGATCGCCCCGTTCGTGGATGTGATGATCGGCAACGAGGAGGATTTCACCGCCGCCCTGGGATTCCAGGTGGAGGGCACCGATCCCGGCCTGAAGACCCTGCCCGTGGACTCCTTCAAGAAGATGATCCGGCAGGCGGTGAAGCAGTATCCCAACTTCAAGGTGGCCGCCACCACCCTGCGCCAGGTGCGGACCGCCACCGTCAACGACTGGGGCGCCATCGCCTGGAGCGACGGCGTCTTCGCCCAGGCCACCCAGCGGGACGGCCTGGAGATCCTGGACCGGGTGGGGGGAGGCGACAGCTTTGCCTCCGGCCTCATCTACGGCCTGATGACCTACGGAGACCTGGGGAAGGCCGTCAACTGCGGCGCCGCCCACGGAGCCCTGGCCATGACCACCCCCGGCGACACCTCCATGGCCACCCTTCCCGAGGTGGAGAAGCTGATGCAGGGCGGCAGCGTCCGGGTGGACCGCTAGACGATTCCCGCCTCTCCCCAAGAGTCCCCTCTTCCCTTACGCACACAGGAGAACGCAGAACCATGTTCATGGAACCCACTTTCCGCTGGTATGGGCCGGAAGATCCGGTGCCCCTCCACTACATCCCCCAGACCGGCGCCACTGGCATTGTCACCTCCCTCCACTACATCCCCTACGGCGTGCTCTGGACCCAGGACGCCATCCTGGAGCGCAAGCAGATGATCGAGGATGCCGGCCTGACCTGGAGCGTGGTGGAGAGCCTGCCCGTCCACGAGGACATCAAGACCGGCGGGCGCTCCTGCAAGCGCTACATCGAGCTCTACAAGCAGTCCATCCGCAATCTGGGCAAGGTGGGCCCCAAGGTCATCACCTACAATTTCATGCCCGTGCTGGACTGGGTGCGCACCGACCTGCACCACCGCCTGGCGGACGGCTCCACCGTCCTCTACTTCAACCGGCTGGAGTTTGCCGTCTTCGAGCTGTTCATCCTCCGGCGCATGGGGGCCGAGGCGGACTACACCCCGGAGGAGGTGAAGCTGGCCGAGGAGAAATACCGTTCCATGACGGACCACGAGCGCTTCATCCTGCGCCGCTCCATCATCGACAACTTCCCCGGCTTCAAGGGCGTGACCCTGGAGGACATCCAGGCCATGCTGGCGAAATACGAGGGCTTCACCCGGGAGCGCCTGGCGGAGAACCTGTACAACTTCCTGAGCCAGGTGGTGCCGGTGGCCGAGGAATGGGGATGCCGTCTGGTGATCCATCCGGACGACCCGCCTCGCTCCATCCTGGGCCTGCCCCGGATTTTCAGCACCATCGACGACATCGCCGCCCTGCTGAAGATGGTGGACAGCCCCGCCAACGGCGTCTGCTTCTGCGCCGGCAGCTTCAGCGCCCGGGCGGACAACGACGTGGTGAAGATGTTCAAGTCCTGCGCCTCCCGGGTGGGCTTCGTCCACCTCCGCAGCACCCAGGTGGAGGAGAACGGGGACTTCTACGAGGCCGACCATCTGGGCGGCCGGGTGGACATGTACGAGTTGGTGAAAGCCA
>JBJEVT010000036.1:0-37498 GCA_051884615.1 Oligosphaeraceae bacterium | reverse complement strand
CCAGCGGATCGACATTCTTGGAGATTAGCAAGAAAAACTTTAAGGGTCTAAAAATCACGATTCCTCCAGCCTACCTTCTTGATGCTTTTAGTAAAATTGTGCATCCTTTAATTCAACAGATGGAAGTTCTTACAAAGTCAATTGCAAAATTTCAGGAATCCCGTGACCGTCTGCTCCCCAAGTTGATGAACGGAGAAATTGAGGTATAATATGGCCATCTGTTTGGATACAAATAAAGCCATAAAGATGCCAATAGGCCGGCAAACCCTCAAATGCGGGTGTGGACGATGACGCCATGAGCTACGACTATTCTGAAAACATCCTTGTTCAGGAAAGCGCCGGTCACTTGCTTCAGAGCGAGCTGGGCTGGGAGGTGGCTTTTGCCTACAACACCGAGGTTCTGGGGAAGAGCGGCACCTTTGGGCGCAAGAGCTACAAGGAGATTTTGCTGACCCGGTATTTTCGGGAGGCTCTGCGGCGGCTCAATCCCTGGATCACTCCCGAGCAGATGGACGAGGCGCAGCGCAAACTGGAGCATCGCTTGTCCACTGCCTCCCTGCTGCAGATCAACGAGGAGAAGTATTTCCTGATCCGGGACGGCATCCCCGTCACCGTCAAGAAGCCCGGGGGGCAAACGGAGGAGAAGCGCGCCACCGTCATTGACTTTCAGAATCCGGGAAACAATCGTTTCCTCGCCATCAAAGAACTGAAAATCCACGGTGATCTGTACCGCCGCCGCACGGACATCGTCGGCTTTGTCAACGGCATCCCGCTGCTGTTCGTCGAGCTGAAAAAGAACACCGTGGACGTGCAGGACGCCTACACCAACAACTACACAGACTACCTGGACACCGTTCCCCACCTGTTCTACTACAACGCCTTTCTCATCCTCTCCAACGGGTTGGAGTCCAAAGTGGGAACCTTGGGCAGCAAGTACGAATTCTTCCACGAATGGAAGCGTCTCTCCGAGCAGGAGCAGGGCTGCGTGGCGTTGGAGACCATGCTGCGCGGCCTCTGCCGGAAAGAGAACTTCCTGGATTTGTTGGAGAACTTCATCCTTTATGACCACAGCGGCGGGCACACGGCGAAGATTCTTGCCAGGAACCACCAGTATCTCGGCGTCAACGAGGCGGTCAAAGCCTATGAGCGCCGCCAGCTGAACAACGGCAAACTGGGGGTATTCTGGCATACGCAGGGGGCTGGCAAGAGCTATTCCATGGTCTTCCTGTCCCAGAAAATCCGAAGGAAATTTGCCGGTTCGCCCACCATTGTCATCCTGACCGACCGGGACGAATTGAACAAGCAGATCAGCGACACATTCGAGAACTGCGGGCTGCTGGGCAAGACAAAGGCCGGACAATTCATGGCGTCCAGCGGCGCGGATCTGGAGCGGAAGCTGCGGGGCAACCCCAGCTTCATCTTCACGCTGATTCAGAAATTCAACAACCCGGACGTGGAGCCGATTTACCCAGACCACGACATCGTCATCATGTCGGACGAGGCGCACCGCAGCCAGTATGGCATCTTCGCCGACAACATGGTGCGGCTGCTGCCGACGGCGTCCCGCCTCGGCTTTACCGGAACGCCGCTTCTGTCCGATGACAATATCACGGAGAGGACATTCGGCGGCTATATCTCCATCTACGACTTCCAGCGTGCCGTGGAGGATGGGGCGACGGTCCCTCTGTATTACGAGAATCGCGGAGAGAAGATCCTGGGGATTCGGAAACCCGAGATCACGCAGCAGATTCTGGATGCCATCGAGCGGGCGGACCTTGACCCCGACCAGGAGGAAAAGCTGGAGCGCGAGTTCGAGAAGGAAATCCACTTGCTGACAGCGGAGCCAAGACTGGACTCCATCGCCCGGGATTTTGCCAGGCACTACAGCGACCTGTGGACCAGCGGCAAGGCGATGTTTGTCTGCCTGAACAAGGTGACTTGCGTCCGCATGTATAACCTGGTCCAGAAATACTGGCAGGAGGAAATCACTTCCCTGAAGGAGAAAATCCGGCACGCCACCCAGCAGGAAGCCCAGGAGCTGGAGCGCAAGCTGCGGTGGATGGAAGGAACCGAGATGGCGGTGGTCATCAGCCAGGATCAGAACGAAATCCAGACCTTCAGGAAGTGGGGACTGGACATCCATACCCACCGGTCAAAGATGGAAAGGCGGGAGCTGGACAAGGACTTCAAGAACAGCGAACATCCTCTGCGGGTGGTGTTCGTCTGCGCCATGTGGCTGACGGGCTTTGATGTGAAGTGCCTGTCCTGCCTGTATCTGGACAAGCCCCTGAAAGCCCATACGCTAATGCAAACCATCGCCAGAGCAAACCGGGTGGCAGAGGGAAAGAGCAACGGCCTGATCATTGACTATATCGGCATCGTGAAGGCGCTGCAAAAGGCCTTGGCGGATTACGCAGGAAACAAGACCAAGGGAGGAAATGTCCAGCCCACCGTGGACAAGGAGGAGCTGATAGGGAGAATCCTCGAGACCATCGCCAAAGCGAAGGACTTCCTGTCAGAGCACGGATACAACCTGGGCGACCTGCTTGCCGCCAAGGACTTTGACAAGCTGGCGCAGTTGCAGCTGGCAGCCAATGCAGTGTGCAATTCCCGGGAGGACAGGAAGACCTTTGTCACCTATGCTTCCGAACTGAAACGACTGATGAAGTACACCGACCGTCAAGAGATCAAGGGGACGGAGCGAAAGGAATACGAGGCGATCGTCGCCATCCACAGCCAGCTCGATAAGAAGGTGAAGCATGCGGACAATGTGGATTTGATGGTGGAAATCAATGGCATTATCGGCGAGCATCTCCAGATGGAATCGCGGGACGCCGTCACCGGGCCATCCCGGCAATTCGACATCAGCAAGATTGACTTCGATTTGCTGGCGAGGGAATTCGCCCGCGCCAGAAAGCGCAATCTTGTCATGAAGGAGCTGGAGGAGTTGATTCAGATGCGTCTTGCCGCAATGCTGCGGCAGAATCCGAACCGCGTGGACTACTACGAGCGGTATATGGAGATCATCGAGGAGTACAACGGGGAGCAGGATGGCGCCAACATCGAGAAGACTTTCCTGGACCTGATGAATCTTGCCAGGAGCATGGACGCCGAAAAGCGCCGTTATGTGCAGGAAGGCTTCTCCAATGACGAGGAGCTGACGATGTATGACCTGCTCTTCTCCGACAATCTCTCCAAGGAGGACATCAAGGCCATCAAGAATATCGCCGTGGACATGCTGCAGAAAATCAAGACCAAGATCGCCGAGCTGGATCATTGGACGGACAAGCAGAACACCAAGGACACCATCAATCTTCTGATCCGGGATACGCTGTATGCCGATTTGCCAGAACATTGCCTGGATTGCCTCGAGGATTACCGGGAAAAGGTCTTCGAATACGTCTTCATGAGGTACAAAGAGGTGGTCTAGGACAGGCATCGTCCTATTCCTTCGGGGAAACCAGATTCCCCAGATTCCCCAGATTCCCCAGCCCATCTGGGACATCTATTGCCCTGCAGAATCCGGCGTGGGGGGCAGTTCCCCCTTCACGGATTATTTTACTGGCCTTTCCAGGAAACCCTGGCTGTTCCCGCCGTCCTGTTTGGGAGGCGTCGGCAGTGCGGGGGTCCTCCTTGTCTCCCCACCAATCAAGACATCATGAAGAAACTTTTCCTTCTCTGCGGTCTTCTCTCCTCCACGTTGCTCTTCGCCTCCGGCCTCTCCATTCTGGAGCAGTCCGTCTCCGGCCTGGGGCGGGGTTTGGCGGGCATGACCGCCAGCACCGACGATCCCTCCGCGCTTTACTTCAACCCCGCTGGCGCCGCCTGGGTGGAACGCCCCACTCTGGTGGTGGGCAACCACATTCTCACCGGCAAGGTGAAGTTCCATGACAACGGGAGCACCATTCCCGGGCACGAGAGCGGCGACATCATTCGCCAGACTCTCATTCCCAACCTGGACTATGTCTATCCCATCGGCGACGGTCTGAACCTGAACCTGGCGATGAGCGCCACCAGCGGCACCGCCACCAACTACCACAGAAACTGGGCGGGCCGTTATTTCGGCATCGACACCTCCATCGCCGTCATCGAGGTGCTGCCCTCCATCTCCTACCGCATCTCCGACGACCTTGCCATCGGCGCGGGTCTGATGATCGACTATGCGGAGATGAAGGCCCGCCAGAAGCTGCCCACCGCCCAGTATGGCAGGGACACCAAGCTCCGGATGCAGGGCGACGACGTGGGCATTGGCTTCACCCTGGGCGTGGTCTGGAAGCCCTGGGAAGGCACCACCTTCGGCCTGGGCTATCGTTCCCGCTCCACCTACGAGCTGGATCTGGACGCCAAGTTCTACAACATTCCCGAGTTGCTGGGCGGCGCCCTGGGCACCGGCACCCACTACAAGGATCACGCCACCCTGAAGCTGAAGATGCCCCAGAACGTGAACTTCGGCGTCCAGCAGAAGATCACCGACAAGCTGACCCTGATGGTGGACATCGCCTGGACCCAGTGGAGCACCATGAAGGAGATGACCACCGTCTTCCAGCGCGGTCCCCTGGTGACCAAGAACACCCAGGTGATGAAGTGGCACGATTCCTGGCGTTTCTCCCTGGGCGGCGAATACAAGCTCAACGACAAGTGGACCCTGCGCTGCGGCACCGCCTTCGACCAGCGGGCTGTGACGAAGCAGGAGAACAAGACCGTGATGCTGCCCGACTCCCACCGGATCTGGGCGTGCGTCGGCGCCTCCTATCAGTGGAACGAGCATCTGCGGCTGGACGCCGGCTGGAACCACCTCTTCTTCCACCGGAGCCACGCCATCCAGCGTCTCTCCGAGACCCAGTACATCAAGGGCACCTACCGCGGCTACACGAACCTGGTCTCCGTGGGCCTCAAATATGAGTTCTAGCCCGCTTCTCTGAACAGGAGAAAACGCGAAAGGCGGTCGCCGGGGACTTTTCCCGACGGCCGCTTCTTTTGTTTTCCGGCAGAGGGGTGCGTCACTCCCCGGGCCTTTTCCGGGCCTCCCATTTTCTCCGGGCGGCCTCGGCCAGGGCGGTGAATCCCGGCAAACCGGCGGCATGGGCGGCCTGCTGGAGATGGGCCAGCCCCGGGGCGATGTGGCGTCGATACCACGCCAGCCCGTCCTGCCGCCACAGCTTTCCGTAGGCCCCCAGTGCCTGCATCAGCCGCTGCACCGCCGCCAGATGGAACAATTCCTCCCGGGGCGGGGCGCCTCCCTCCCGCCGGACGGCATCGGCATATTCCCGCCAGGCGGCCTGGCGTTCCGCGGGGGAGTATTCCTCGTAGGGGTCGTAGAGAAGGGAAGCCAAGTCGTAGGCGGCAGCCCCTCGGCGCATGCCCTGGAAATCGATCCAGAGGCAGCGTCCCGTCTCCCGTTGCACCTTCACGTTCGCCCCCTGGAAATCCCGGTGGATCAGGGCGGGGGGCTCCGCCAGCAGGAGGGACTGGATTCTGGCGGCCTCGGCGGCGGCCTCCTCGCTCCAGAGTTCCGGGCTCTCCAGCACGGTCTGCAGGAGATGCCGCCGGAAGTAGTCCCGCTCCCAGCGATAGGTCTCCTGGGTGAAAGGGGGCTGGAGGGGGAGCGTGGGCGCCAGGGGATGGCGCACTCCCTGGACATGGAGCCGTGCCGCCTGGGCCATCAGCCGGGAGAGCCACTGTCCCCGCTCCCCGCGGGGCACGCCCATCAAATCCAGCCTTCCCACATCCTCCATCACCACTTCCCCCGCCTCGGGGAAATGCAGGAGGATTTTGGGCACGGGGATTTCCAGGGCCTGGAGGAAGCGCGCCACAGCCACAAACGCGGAATTCTCCCGGCGTTCCAGGGCGTAGGCGCTCCACAGGGCGCCGCTTTCCCTGCCCGTCTCCTCCTCCACCAGGGGTTCGTAGCGGCGGCCCGAGCCCTGTTTCAGCATGGCGGCCGAGGAGGAATCCGCTTCCGCGGGGGCGGGAAGGCGAAGGTGGAGCGTCCGGGCGACGCGGGCATCCGGCAGGCGGGAGGGACTGGCGGGGGGAGACGGGGGCGCGGGGGTTCCCCAGAGGATTCCCGTGGAGTAGAGGGCGGGGACGGGGAGCCGGGTATCGTCCCACAGGACCACCTGGTGAAGATGGCTGCCGGCGGGGACGTGGAGATTCTTTCCCAGTCCCAGGGCGCCCTGGCATCGGACGCCAGACTGCTCCAGAAGGGCACGGCGAAGACTCTGCTCCACAATGGCCTGGCGAAGGGCGGGATTTCCCGGAACGGCGCAGTCCATCACCGTTCCGTGGGCCTGGAGATATTCCTCGGGGGTGCCCACGTCAGACCAGAAGACCTGGGGCTCCGCCACGCAGCCCAGGACGCGGCGTCCGGCGGCAGCCGCCCGTTGGAAAGCCACCAGGATGCTGGGGGCCTCCTCCTCCCGGGGCAGGAAATCCAGGATTTCCCGTTGCATCACATAGATTCCCGCAAAGGTGTAGCCGCCCTCGGTGGAATGGAAATCCAGGATTTGGCAGGAGGGAGAAATCCGCACCCCGCCGGGATGGACCGGGGGCACCAGCAGGGCGCTGACATCCGCCTGGTGTTCCCGATGAAAGGACAACAGCTTCTCCAGCGGGAAGTTATGCACCACATCCACATTGCGCACCAGGATTTGGTCGGCCTGGGGCGCCCATTCCTTCACCCCCTTCCGGAGGCCGCCCCCGTGATTCAGACGGCGCGCCTCCCGGGAACACCCCACCGCCACTCCATGCTCCTGGCTGTATCGGGCGCACGCCTCCCCCACCTGCTCCCCCAGATAGGCGGCGTTCACCACCAGGTTCGTCACCTGGGGCAGGGCCCGCAGCTCCTCCAGAGCCAGGGTGAGCAGAGGCACCCCGCAAAAAGGAAGGAGAGCCTTGGGGCGCAGAAAAGTGGCGGGGCGCATCCGGCTTCCTTCGCCGGCGGCCAGGACGAAGCCGCAGAGTTCACTCATGGGAACGCACAGGGGAAAGGGGGAAGATCAGGGCGTGAAGACGCAGAGCCGCTTCAGGGCAAGCCGTCCCTCCTCCCGGGAGGAGAGGGTGAGCCGGAGGCGCCAGGGAGGGGAGTCGCCCGGGGGCGCGGTGTCCAGCACGGGGCGTCCATTGGCCAGGAGAAGCCACTCCTGCTTCTTCCGGGCAAGGATGCGGATGCCCCAGGTGAGGGCTCCCCGGGGCTCCCCGGGGATGAGGGTCGTCTCCGAATAGACGCCCCGGGGCGTCAGCAGACTGTGGAGCTCCTTCGCCACCGCACCCGCGGAATCCAGGAACTCCACCCGCAATTCGGCCAGGCGCAAATCGGAGGTCGCCTCGAAATAGAGCTCGAACTCCTCCTTCTCCAGGGGGAATTCCTCCAGAAGAAGGGACACCTCCCGCCCCGGTGGCTGCTCCTTCTCCGCCGTGCGCTCCTCGTGGAAAGCCAGGCGCATTTCCCCCAGGGAGGGGGAGATTTGCTCGAACCAGCCCATGGGTTCGGGAAGATAGTCCGCGCCCCCCTGGGTCAGGTGATCCCGGAGCCAGACGCCCCCCAGGGCAGCCGCCAGAATCACCACCGCCAGGAAAGCCGTCGCCTGGAGGCGCCGCTTCAGGAGACGCCGCCGCTGGAGGCGTTCCGCGGGATTGCAGATGCGGTCGAAGGCCTCCCGGAAGGTCTGGACCGTGCGGAAGCGGCGGGCGGGATCATCGGAGCATGCCCGTTCCAGGACAAAGCGGTTCAGCGCCCCCAGGGCCCGGTCCTCCGTCTTCTCCCGGGGAATCCGGGGATACTCCCGCACCGGCAGTCCGGTGACCAGCGTGTAGAGAATCTTGCCCAGGGCATAGAGGTCCATCTCCGGGGCGGCGGCTTTCAGCCCCCCGGGGATATACGCCTCCGTGCCGATCAGGGTGCTTTCGGGATTCCAGCGGGTCACCAGCCCGTAGTCCCCGATCTTCAGGCGGCCCCGGACGAAATAGAGGTTGCCCGGCTTCAGATCCCGGTGAATGAGGCCGTGGGCATGGAGGGCGCCCACGCCGTCCAGCAGCTGGTGCATCCAATCCACCACCTGCTCCACCGTGGCGGCGCCATGGCGCTCCATCCAGGCGCCCAGGGTGGCGGCGGCATAGTCATCGGAGGAATGGGGGTCGTTCAGATTGTCCGCCAGCTCCATGGAATATCGGAGAAGCTGTCCGGGCGGGGAGATTTGATGCACCGTGAGAAGATGGTCGTCCCCGTTCTGAAATTCCTCCAGGAAGGTCGTCAGTCCCTGTCGTTCCCGTTCCTGTCCCTCCTGGGGCACCTGGGGATGGAGGGCCTTCACCGCCAGTTCCCGCCGGGCGGCGTCCCGCCCCAGAAAGACCGTTCCGTAGGCCCCTGCGCTGATTTTTCGCAGGGTCACCACGCCCTCCAGCAGCCGGGGCAACGGAGAATCCGCGTCGAGTCGGTCCCGTTCTGAGATGTGGGAGGGATTCTGGTTCACAACAGGGGAGTTGCCTGGTCTGGTGAGGCACAAGGACTTGCCGTCGCGGAAGGGGGGAATCCGTTCCCGCCTGATGCCCCCTCCATCCCGCATTTCTTCAGAATATACTCCGAGGGAGGGCCGCAGACCGGCCATTTTCCACGGGCGACCTCCATATTTTCCCTTTCCTCCCGGGGAGGAAAGGAGGCTCCCCTACGCTTCCCGCTCCTCTTCCCGCTCCCCCGCCACGGGAGGACGGGGCATGGTCATGGTCTCCTCCGCCTTCTGCAGACAGTCCCCATATTCCCGCAGCTGGGCGGCCAGCTCCCTCTGGGACTCCTGCTCCCGCAGCAGCTCCTGATACCGCTCCCGGCACCGGGCGCACTTCCCCAGATGCCAGCGTCCCAGCCAGCGGCGCAGGAGATTTCCCTCGCCGAAGACCAGCTCCACCATTGCCTGTTCGTTCAAGTGGCCCATCCTATTCCTCCTCCATCCGGGCGACCCGGCGGCGGATTTCCGCCGCCACCGTGGCGATGTCCTGGTAGACCGTGGCCAGGGAAGTGCCCTGCATCTGACTGACTTTCCGGGGAGAAATCTGGTCCATGCGCACGGCGATGAAAGCCTGCACCTGGCGGGGAGGCAATTCCCGGCGCACCGTCTCGAACGCCTCGTGGACCAGACACAGGCGATACTCCGACTCCATGGCCTCCGCTTCCCGGTTGTCCGGGAAATCCATCTCCTTCCCGTCCGGCAACGCCCCGGGCACCTCCCGACGACGCCCCCGCTCCCGCAACATGGTCACGGCCTCGTTGTTCACCACCCGGCAGAAATAATCCCGGAAGCGGCCCTTGGAGGGATTGAAGGCCAGGACCACCTTCCCCTTGCCCCCCGTGGGGGAGAAGCATTTTCCCATGACCCGGCTCAACAGGTCGTCCAAATCCGTGGGGGAGAAGCCGTAGCGGCGTCCCCGCAGATACACCAGCACCTTGTAGCGGTCATAAAAACGCCGCCAGGCATCCGGATCATTCCGTCCGATGCCTGACAGCATGCTGCAACTGGTGGCCTCCAATTCCATCGGGCTACCGATAGATCACCGAGGCGGGGGTCACCGTGGTGGCGGGCTGGGTGTAGATCACCGCGGGCTGCTGCACCTGGGCGGGCTGGGCGTAGATCACCGTGGGCTGCTGCACCTGGGCGGGCTGGGCGTAGATCACCGTGGGCTGCTGCACCGGGGCGGGCTGAATCACCGTGGTGTGCTCCACCGTCCGGGTCTCCGTCACCCCGCGGGTGGCGATGTCCAGCAGGCCCAGGGTCGCCCCCACCACCAGCGCTCCATTCCACCAGCCCCGGCTGGGACCGTGGTCATGATGGTGGTCGCTGTGACCACGCCGGGGAGCCGGAGGGGGAGGAGGCGCCGGACGACCGTAGTTCCGGGAGGCCGGAGGACGGCCAGAACCACCGGGACCAGGACGGCCGGGACCACCGGGAGGGGGAGCCGCCACCACCGCGCCGCAGAAAATCGCCACCAGGGCGAAGACAACCAGAGTATGGGCAAATTTCTTCATCTTAACTTCCTCCTTCACGTTGCATGCGACAGGAAATGCCAGACAAACACGCAGGATGCCACGCCGGCCCGGGGGCTCGCTCGTGTCTCCTCATCTCCTATTACGCTTCACATCTCTAAATTTCCAACGAATGTTTCAGATTTTTCCTCCCCGGAGGGGAAATTTCCGGAGCGGGTCCGGGGTCATTGCGGGGCGGTGACGCCGTCCTGCCGTGCCTTTTCCACCTTTTGCTCCAGGTCGTAGAGGACGGCGTTCATGGCTTGTTTCATGAGGATGGCGTATCCGGAGGCGTCCGCTCCCACGCCGCCATAGAGGAATTGGACGTGGCGGTTTTCGCCGTCGAACCGGAATCTCCAGAGGACTTCCTTCCGTTCCCGGTCGACGAGGCGAAAGACCATGGAGAGGGAGTTATGGGAGACGGCCATGGGGAATCCGCAGACCCAGAGGGCGGGGGAGAGGAGGTAGGTGAGGCCGTAGGTCAGGCGTTCCCCCTGGTATTCGGAGGAGAGGAGGGTTCCCTGGAGGAGATACCGGGTGGTGGCCTGTTCCGGCTTTTCGGCGAAGAAGACATCCTGGAAGAGTTCGGAGTGCCGGATGCTGGCGACGGCCGCCTCCGCCAGTTCCCGGTCGAAGTTGCACCAGAAGCTGCGCAGGGTGGCGAGATGGACCTCGGGATTTTCGGGGATCTGTCGGCTGATCCAGGCGTAGGGGAGGAAGGGGATCCACCCCAGCCGGAAATCTCCCCGTTCCGTCATTCCCGCTTTCACGCTCTCGCTGGCTTCCTCCCCCAGGGCCTTCGGGGGTCTGCGGTCCAGGAAGGGGACCACCGTCACGGGGGGCATGGGGGTGCGTCCCGTGGCCTTGAACATGACCCCCTCCGCCTGGGCGTAGTCGAATTTCGCGGAGGTGGCGCAGGAAGCTCCCAGCGTCAACACCGCCAGGAGCGCCACCATGATGGTCCAGGGGAAAGTTCTTCCCATTTGCTCTTCCTTGTGGCCAAAGCCAACATTCATCTTACGCATCCTCCTCTCTCCTCCTCCATTCTGACATGCGGATTTCCTGCTGTTCACGGGCTCCTCCGGGGGGACTCAAGGGGCGAGGAGATTGAACTGGCGCAGGCTCTCCTCCAGGGTCAGGGACATGGCTTCCTGGCCGAAAGCCTCCCATGCCTGCCGCCCCTCCTCTCCGTCATGCTCCAGCATCAGCCGGGCATCCTGGTTCGTCAGGAGCCGGTGGAAGGGGAGCCGCAGCAGACCGGGGCGGTTGCGGATCCACACCTGGATCTCGCCGCCCATCTCCGCCAGAAGAATCGTCTTCGGGGCCCGGCTGTCCCGCCGTCGGTCCCGTCGTTGGCTTGCCCGGGAGATGCGGTAGGCGTCCACCTTGGCCTGGACCAGGGCGGTGCAGGCCAGCTTTTCCATGAGAAGACCCGCCTGTTCCGGGGAAAGTTCCGCCAGGGTCGCCACCCCCATCTGGCGCAGGGCGTCATCGGCCTCGCCCCTGGGGCGCAACCGGCAATCGCGTCCCAGGAGGGCGGCGGCCAGCTGGCGATTGCAATTCTGGTAGCAGGCAAGGGGCATTTCCGGTACCAGGGAGAAGGTGCCCATCATCGCCACCATGGGTTCCCGCTCCCCCCGCTTCTGCAACTGGTCGCCCAGGCCCGGAAGCGGGGTGGTCTCCGACCAATTTTCGGGGAGACGCAGTCCATAGAGCTGTCCCCGGCTCCAGGCGTCCTCCCCCTCCCTGCCCAGCCAGAGGCACTCTGCCGCCAGCACCCAGGCCCCCTCCTCCTGGTTCAGCTGCACCACCACCACGCCCTCCACTTGGGATTGGCGCAGACGGAAATCCCGGAAACGCTCCCAGGGACGCAAAGGACTCGCCTCCGAGTCTCCGTCGGGCAGAAGGCGCCAGCCCTGGGCAGACAAGGCGTTCTCCACCAGCCTCCTGGCCTTGAGACGCAGGGCGGCGGAGGGGCCGGGGGCCGTCATCACCACCACGCAGGGAGACGCCCCCCGAAGGAGACCCTCCCCCGCCAGGAGGAGACAAAAACATAGGAAAAAGAAAGGAAGTCTGTTCATGAGAACATCACCTTGCCTCAGGGAAAACGAAGAAAACTGCCACGCCGCGTCTTACAGGAGCGCGGGGACCGACTCCGTTGCCGAGGAAAGAGAGAAGAGAAAGGGCGCGCCATGGGAGGAAACGCCGCATTCTCCCCAAAAGAAAACCCCTGCTCCGCGGAACATTCTCCCCGGAGAGGAGGGACGGGAAGGAAAATCCCGCCCGGGCAGACACAATCTCCTCCCCGAATTCCTCGGTGGTCCCGGAGATAATACGCCTCCCCTTCCCGTTTTTCCAGAAACATCCGGAGAGAAAGAGGCGCACACCCACACCCTGCCCCAAGGAACCCGGGAGGAGAGGAGAGGAGAGGAGATAACATAGCACCGGGAAAGGGTTTTCCCGCCAGGATTCCCAGGGCGGGGCAAAGGCAGGCGCGCGGGATTTCCGTACGTTGCCAAATGCTAACGAACGGGAGGAAGAGGGGGCGGGAGGAGTCGCTTATAGTACCCTCGTGTCCGATTGTGACTCCCGGCGGCTCCCCTTTCTGGCGTTCCCTTTTTGCTCTCTTTCCATGGACGATCTTTCCTCCCCCTCGCCTGTCAAGAATCCCCCCCTGGGCCTCACCCCGGAGGAAGTCCTGGAGAGCCGTCGCCGTCATGGGGAGAACGTCCTTCTGCCGCCGCCCCGGGAGGCGTGGTGGAGGCAGTTGCTGCGGAAATTTGACGATCCCATCATCCGGATTCTGGTCATTGCGGCCTTTCTGGCGATTTTGACGGGGCAGGCGGTGGAGGCGGCGGGGATTCTGGTGGCCATCGTCCTGGCCACGGTGCTGGCGCTGGTCAACGAATTGCAAGCGGAGAAGGAGTTTGACGTCCTGAACCAGGTGAACCAGGACACTCCGGTGAAGGTCATTCGGCGGGAGGGCATCCGGGAGATTTCCCGTCGGGAAGTGGTCGTGGGGGATTTGGTGGTGCTGGACCAGGGGGAGGAGGTGCCCGCGGATTTGGAGATTCTGGAGGCGGCGGGGCTGATGGTGGACCAATCCCGCCTGACGGGGGAATCGGTGCCCGTGGAGAAATTCCCCCGCGGGGAGGGAGGGGAATCCGGGAGGCACGAGGAGACCTATCCCTCCTGGATGGCGCTGAAAGGGACTCCGGTGGTGCAAGGGCATGCCCTGGGAAGGGTCCTGGCCGTGGGCGGGGAGACGGAGCTGGGACGGACCGCCACGGCGGCGGCGCAGACCACGGCGGACCCCACCCCGTTGATGCGTCAGCTGGACCATCTGGCGGAGCAAATCGGCGCCGTTGGCATGGGGGCGTCCGCTCTCACCTTCCTTGCCCTGGTGCTCCATGCCTCCCTCACCGGGCGCATGGCTCAAAGCGCCCCCCAGTGGGCGGCCACCCTACTCCTGCTGGCGGCGGGCGCCATCGCCCTCTGCCGGATCTGGATGCCCAGTTTCTACACGGGAGCCGCCATGCTGCGTCTTCCCTGGAAGCGGCCCCGCTGGCTTGACGCCGGGGGCGTCCGGGGCTGGGGGATTCCCCTTGCCGCCGCCCTGCTCGTCCTGCTTCTGGGAGGCGGCATCCTTCTTGCCACCGGCCTGCTTCCCCCCGCCCCCTCCGCCTGGCTCTCGGAGAGCGCCGCCAGCCATCTGCTCACCTTCTTCATGGTTTCCGTGGCGCTGATCGTCATGGCCATGCCCGAGGGGCTGCCCATGAGCGTCACCCTGGCTTTGGCCTACTCCATGCGCCGGATGGTGGCCACCAACAACCTGGTGCGCCGGATGCATGCCTGCGAGACCATCGGGGCCGCCACCGTCATCTGCACCGACAAGACGGGGACCCTCACCCGGAACCAGATGCAGGTGCAGCATATGGAATATCCCGCCGCCGGGAAGGCTCTCCTGCAACAGGCCATTGCCGTCAATTCCACGGCGGAGCTCTCCTTCCCGGAGGAGGCGGGCGGGGCGCCCGTTCCCCTGGGTAATCCCACGGAGGGGGCGTTGCTCCTCTGGCTCCACCAGGAGGGAGAGGACTACCATGCCCTCCGGAGCGCCTTCCGCACCACCCCCCAGGACCAGTGGCCCTTCACCACGGAGCGGAAATACATGGCCACCCGGGGCTGTCCGGCGCAGGACCCCCGGACTCCCTGGCTCTTCCTCAAGGGCGCCCCGGAAATCCTGCTGGCCCATTGCACCAGGCTCCTCACCGACCAGGGAGAACGCCCCCTGTCCCCCGAAGACCGCCCCCGCCTCCTGCAGGAAATCCAGACCTGGCAGGCCCGGGGAATGCGTATCCTGGGATTCGCGGGACGCCCCAATCCGGACATGTCCTCCCCCGAGGAGGCCCGGGTGGCCGAGGAGCTTCTGTGGATGGGCTTCGCCGCCATCGCCGATCCCGTCCGCCCCGAAGTGCCCCTCGCCCTGGCCCACTGCCGCCAGGCCGGCATCCAGGTGAAGATGGTCACCGGCGACAGCCCCGAGACCGCCCGGGAAATCGGACGCCAGAGCCGTCTCTGGGATGACGGGCACGAAAACCAGGAGGGCCTCCTGATGACGGGGGCGCAATTCCAGGCGCTGGGGGAGGAAGAGGCCATCGCCGCCGCCGCCAGACTCCGCATCATGGCGCGCGCCCGCCCCAACGACAAACTCCGGCTGGTCCAATGCCTCCGGCAGCAGGGGGAGGTGGTGGCCGTCACCGGCGACGGCACCAACGACGCCCCCGCCCTCAACCGGGCGGACGTGGGCATCGCCATGGGCAAGACCGGCACCGCCGTCGCCAAGGAGGCGGCGGACATCATCCTCCTGGACGACTCCTTCCCCAGCATCGTCCAGGCCGTCCTCTGGGGACGCTCCCTCTACCGGAATCTCCAGAAGTTCCTCATCTTCCAGCTGACGGTCAATCTGGTCGCCCTGGCCATCGCCATCCTGGGCCCCTTCCTGAACCTGGAACTGCCCCTGACGGTCATCCAGGTCCTGTGGATCAACCTGATCATGGACACCTTCGCCGCCATCGCCCTGGCCACGGATCCCCCCGACCCCGCCTTGATGCGGCTGCCCCCCAGACGCCAGGGAGACTTCATGATCTCCCGCCCCATGCTACGCCAAATCCTGGCGGCGGGGCTGCCCTGCCTTGCCATCCTGGTGGGCGCCCTCCTCTACTTCCGCGCCCAGGGAATGGACATCATGGACAGCTGGGCGGAGACCACCCCCCGGTCCCGCACCATGCTCACGGAGTTCTTCTCCCTCTTCGTCCTTCTCCAGTTCTGGAATCTCTTCGCCACCAAATGCTGGGGCGTCAGGGACGGCATTCTCTCCCATCTGTGGGACAACCGCCCCTTCCTCCTGATCAGCGGCATCATCCTCCTGGGGCAGTTCCTCATCGTCACCTTCGGGGGGCGGGTCTTCCGCACCGTCCCCCTCTCCCGGGGGGAATGGCTGTCCGTCCTGGGGCTCTCCCTGTGCATCCTCCCCGTCCATCTGCTCCTGGGCTGGTGGCGTCGCCGCCGGTCCCAGGGGGAAAATTGAGCCTGGCGGGAAGAAATCTTCAAAATTCCCGCCCGGCCCGCTTGAAAAGCGCAAAAGCGGGCTTAAAGTAGGGCCGTTTTCCAAGCCAGAGTGGCGGAATTGGCAGACGCGCTGCGTTCAGGTCGCAGTGGGCTTACGCTCGTGAAGGTTCAAGTCCTTTCTCTGGTACCAAATGTTGAACCCCCGGATCATCATCGGTCCGGGGGTTTTTTTTGGCAAAGGAAGCAGATTCCTCCCTGGTCTTTCCCTGGGCGAGAGTGGCGAAATTGGCAGACGCCCGAGATTTAGGTTCTCGTGCCTTACGGCGTGCGGGTTCGAGTCCCGCCTCTCGCACCACAGCACAAAATATTTTTTCCCCCTCGCCTTCCCCTTCCGGGGCTATTCGTGGCGCAGGGCTTCCATGGGAGAGAGCCGGGAGGCGCGGATGGCGGGATAGATGCCGAAGACCACGCCGGTCATCAGGGAGATGGAGAAAGCCAGGAGAATGGAATCCGGCTGAATCAGGGTGGTGAGCCCCGCCAGGCGGGTCACCGCCTTGGGCACGGCAATCCCCAGGCCGATTCCCAGGACGCCGCCGCACAGGGAGAGGAGCAGCGCCTCCGTGAGGAATTGCACCACGATATGCCCCCGGGTGGCCCCCAGGGCGCGGCGGATTCCGATTTCCCGGGTGCGTTCCGTCACGTTGGCCAGCATGATGTTCATGATGCCGATGCCGCCCACCAGAAGGCTGATGGCGGCGATGCTTCCCAGGACCACGTTGAAGATGCGCTTGGTCTGTTCCGCCTGGCGCAGGAGCTCCAGGGGCACTGTCAGCTCGAAATCGGTCTTTCGATGGGTCTGCTGCAAGGCGCGGCGAACCGCCGCCACCAGGGGAATCACCTCCTCCTCCGTGGGGGCGGTCAAGGTCAGCTGGTGCAGCTCCACCTTCTCCAGGGTCATGGAGCCGCTCTCCCGGTTCATGATCACCTCCCCGAAGCGACGGCGGGCGGAGGTGATGGGGATGTAGACCGGATGGATTTCCCGCGCCTGTCCCTGGGAGGAGCCGGAGCCGCCCTTTTCCCCCTCCGGCGCCTTCAGGATGCCGATCACCTGGTAGGCCTGCTCCCCCAGATAGAGATTCCTTCCCAGGGGAGGCGTCAGGGGGAAGAGGCGTCGGGCCGCCTCATGGCTGAGCACCACCACATTCTCCATGTCGCGGACATCCCGGGCGTCCAGGAAGCGTCCCCGGTGCATGTTTTCCCGGGGATGGGGGATGGCCCAGGGGACGGTGCCGATGATTCTCACGGGCAGGGAATTCTCCCCGTGGCGCGCCCTGCCCTGGATTTCCCGGGCGGGGATGTGGATCTGGACCCGGGGGAAGAGTTCCCGGAGGCGCAGGGCGTCGTTGTATTTCAAGCCATAGGAGGTCAGCAGGGAGCGCATTCCCCGTCCCTTGCCGCCCCCGTCCTCCGGGGGTTTCACGGAGCGGATGATGATGTTCTTGCTGCCCAGGCTGCGGATCTGCTCCCGGGCCTCGTGGGAGGCGCCCTCGCCGATGGCCAGCATGCCGATGACGCTGCCCACGCCGAAGATGATGCCCAGCATGGTCAGGAAGCTGCGGAGCTTGTGCTCCACAATGCTTTCCATGCCCAGGCGGACGATGCGGCGAAAATTGTAGAAGAGGGGGCTCATCGTCTTTCGTCCTTGGCGATGGCGCCGTCCTGCAGCCAGAGGATGCGTCCGGCGTGTTCGGCGATGGCGCGTTCATGGGTCACCAGGATGATGGAGCGTCCCTGGGCGGCCAGGTCATCCAGCACCCGCATGATTTCCAGACCGGTGGCGTGGTCCAGATTTCCGGTGGGTTCGTCGGCGAAGATCATGGCGGGATCGTTGGCCAGGGCGCGGGCGATGGCCACCCGTTGCCGCTGGCCTCCGGAGAGTTCCGCGGGGCGGTGTCCCATGCGGTGCTCCAGGCCCACCATCCGCGCCAGCTCCCGGGAGCGGCGCCGGCTCTCCTCCTCCCGCCATCCCTGGTAGAAGAGAGGCACCTCGATGTTCTCCAGCACCGTCAGCTGGGGAATCAGATTGAAGGACTGGAAGACGAAGCCGAACTTGCAGCCCCGCACATGGGAGAGCTGACGGTCGTTCATCCGGGAGACATTCACCCCCTCCAGGTAATACTCCCCGGAGGAGGGGATGTCCAGGCAGCCCAGGATGCTCAAAAGGGTGGATTTCCCGGAGCCCGACGTGCCCATGATGGAGAGATAGTCTCCCTTCTCCATGGCGAAGGAGATGCCGCACAGGGCACGCACCACCGTGTCCCCCATGGGGAACTCCTTCCGCAAATCCTCCACCCGCAGCACTTCCCGGGAGTAGGCTCCAGCGGAGGAAGATTGTTCCGCCGCCGCGCTCATGGGGCGGGTTCCTCCCCGCCGGCGGCCTCCTCCCGCTCCCCCGAAGCCTCCGGAGGGCACATGAGAATCTGCTCCCCCGCCTCCAGCCCCTGGCGCACCTCCACGAAGGAGCGGTTCCGCTCCCCCAGGGACACCAGGCGGCTCTCCCCGCTGGCCAGGATGCAGCGATGGCGTCCCTCCCCGTCGGTCTGCACCGCCTGGATGGGCACGAAGAGCACATCCTCCAGACGACGGATGAGGATTTCCACGGTGGCGGTCATGCCGGGGCGCAGATGGCTCCCGGATTCGTCGAAGTCGATCTTCACCGTGTAGACCTTGGTGTCCGGATTCAGCCATTCATCCTCGGCGCTGGGAAGAATGCCCTTGCTGGAGAGCTTTCCGGAGAAGGTCTTGCCCGGGAGGGCGTCCAGGGTGATGCGGGCGGTCTGGGCGACTTCCAGCACATCGATCTGGGCTTCGGGAATGGAGACCTTCACCTGCATCTGGGAAAGGTCCGGCAGGGTGAAGACCACCTGCTCGTTGCGGATCTCCTTGCCCGGCTGGATGGGGCCGCTGGTGTCCCACCGGGGCAATTTGGGATAGACCACCATTCCGGTCATGGTGGCGGTGATGGTGCAGTTTTTGAGGGCCTCCTGGGCTTCCTCCAGGCGTTTCCTCGCCTGGGCCAGAGTCTGCCGGGCGGTGCGCAGCTTGGATTCCGCCGTGGTGAGGCGAATCTTGGCGTTGGCCTGGGCACGCTCCAGGGAACGGCGGGACTCCTGCCAGGTGGCCCACGCCTTCTGAAAGTCCTTCTCGAAGTCAAACCGCCGGAAAATCTCGTATTTGCCCCGGGTTGCCTCCAGGGACTTGGTCTGGGACTGCACATCCAGCTGGTCGTTCTCAAAATCGTTCTTGCTGACGAATTGCTTTTCGTAGAGCTTCCGGGTGTATTCCAGGGTCTGTTCCGCCCGGTTCAGCTTGGTCTGGGCAAGCTCGATGTCGCTCAGATAGGTGGTGAGGTTCAACTTTGCGGTGCCGTCCAGGTCGGGATGGTTCAGCAGGGCGGGAATATCCCGGGGCTCCTGGTCGGAGAAGGTGGCGGCCAGCCGGTCCCCCACCAGCTTCCGCAGGTCGCTGTGGGCATACAGCACCTCCAATTCCGCCTTCCGGATATTGCTTTCGTTGTCGGAGATCTGGATGGCGAGGGTCTCCTCCGCCGTCACCGCGGAGGCTTCGGCGTTTTCATAGGCGGTCTGCCGCTCGTAGAGCTGGTCCTCCATGTCCTTGGCGTCAAACTGCACCAGCACCGTCCCCTTCGCCACATCCTCCTCCGTCACCAGCGTCCCCTCCGGGACAATGGTGACAATCTTGGCGGGCTTGCCCACCTTCTGGAGGATGTTGGTGGAGCGGGCCGTCTCCACGCTGCCGCTTGCCAGCACCGTGATGTCCAGCGCCCCCCGGGTGACGGAATAGAGTTCCTGTCCGGCGCCGGGCCCGTTGCGGCGGCAGGAGGCGCCCAGAAGGGCCAGGAGGAGAGAGAGGGCGAAGGCGAGGGGGAGGCGTGCCATGGTGTCGTTTCCTGGGATGGGGGGAGAATCAGCGCATTTCCATCTGGGCGCACCAGAGGGTATCGGGGTCCACGGGCAGTTCCTCCAGCTGATGGAGGAGCTGGAGCCAGCAGATGCGGTTGCTGACCAGCTGCCGCGTCAGGGAATTTCGGGCATTGGAGAGGTCGTCCTGGGCATCCAGGTATTCCCGGATGGCGATGCGGCCGTCCTCGAAGAGCATCCGGGTGTTCTCCACGCGTTTTTCCGCCAGGGTGACGGAGAGTTTCTGGATGGCGATGCGCTGCCGATAGGAGCGCAGGGTGTTCCAGGTGCGGCGAAGGGACTGGGTCACCTCCTCCTGGCTCTGCGCCAGCTCCCGTTCCTGGCGTCCCAGGGCGATCATGGCGCGTCGCAGGGCGATGGCCTCGGTGGTGCGGTCCAGGGGGAGATCCGCCTCCAGGCCGGCGGAGTATTCCGCCTTGCCCGCCCGGGGGGCGTGGAGGCGGTTTCCCTGGGTGCCCCGGGCGCTGGCGGAGAGGGTCAAGTCCAGTTTCATCCCCATGTCATCCCGTGCGATCTCCACGGCCCGTCGGGCGTCCTCCAGGGAATCCCGGGCATTGGCCAGATCCAGGCGGTGCTCCAGGGCCCTGGCAACCGCCTCCTCCAGGGAGAAGGAGGGTTCCGGCAGGGGCGAGGTGAGGAGGATCGCCAGATCCTCCTGGCTGACGGAGAGTTCCGTCTCCAGGGGGATGGCAAGCGCCACCTTCAGGGTGTCCTTGGCATTCTGGATGGCCTCCCGGTAGGAGACCAGATTGGATTCCGCCGTCAGCAGGCGCTGCCGCGCCTGGTCCACATCGATCTGGGTGACCCGCCCGCCCTCGCTCATGGCCAGGGAGCGTTCCTGGGAATACTTCAGGCTCTCGTAGCTCATCTCCCCGATCTGGAGATCGGCCTCGGCGTTCAGCACATTGTAGTATTTCTCCGCGATGTCCAGGAGCAGGGATTTCCGGGTGCGCACATAGTTGCGGAGGGCGTAGATCAGATTTCGTTCCGCCTGGGTGAGGGCTTCCCGTGCCACCAGCCGGCCCGAGCCGGCCAGCAGGGGCTGGGTCAGCGTCAGGGAGGCCAGGGTCCCCATGTTCACCGAACGGTCCCCGCTGCAATATCGCAAAGTGGAGAGGGCCAGGGAGCCTGTGAGCCGTCCCCCCGCCGCCAGGCGCCGGGAGAATCCCAGGGATTCCTCCGTGGAGAAGACGCTCTCCGAGGACGGACTCTGCCGGGTGCGGAAGAGAGTGGACAGGTTGTGGGTGGGATTCCACGCCCAAAGATGCTGCTGCGCCACCAGGGAAAGGGCGCTCTGATACAGGGTCTCCCGGGCGTTCTGGTAACTCCGGCTGTGCTTGGCGGCCAACTCCAAAGCCCCCTGCAAATCCAGGGAAACCCCCGCCTCCTCCCCCTCCCCGGGACGCCAGGGACGATAGGCGTCAATGGACAAAACCTCCGGCGTCGCCCCCTCCCCCAGGGCAGGCGCCGTGGCCTCCCTCAAAAGCCGGGCCACATTCCCGTCCAACCGCGCCAGACGCTGCTCCGTGGTGCATGCCCCCAGCAGAAGCAGGACACCGCACAAGGGAAGAAGACGGGAAAATCGGGGCATGAGGAAGGAGAGGAGGGAAAATGCGAAGAGGGCAGACAGGGAAAAAGGCCAGGGGAAAAGATAGCCTATCCCGGGGATTCTGCCCCTTCCCCCCCCTCTCTTCCTATAATCCCCCCTCAAGGAGCCGGCTTACCGCCGGGCGGCGACGCCTTGGGATGCCTCCACATTCTTCTGGAGCATCCAAATCTCCTTCAATCCCTCCTGCAACAGCACCAGGACAAAGAAGTAGCCCACCACAAACATGATGCCGATCTTCAGAAGAAACTCATCCTTCAACAGAGAACTGTTGTTGAACATGTGGAGTCCCACCCCCACGATGAAGGGAACCAGGAACTTGGGACTGAAGATCCGGTTCACCAGGGGAATCTGGAGCTCCTTGACCCGCCAGTAGGCGGCACCCGTCAAGGCGGTGAACAGGGCATGGCCCACCAGGGAATAGAGCGCCCGTTCCCACATCACCAGCTCCGCTCCAGTTGCAAAGAAGTAGTATCCGTCCTCCAGGATGGCGAATCCCGTTCCCACGGCGGCGCCCAGAATCAGACCGTTGATTTTATAGGAGTAGCGTTTGTTTCCCGCGAAGAAGCAGAGGGCTATCAGTTTCATCGTCTCCTCCACCGGCCCCGCCCAGATCGGATTCTCATATTCTCCAAAGATTTTCAAGAAGAGAAGAGTGAAGAAGATACTCAAGAAACCACCCACGGCAATGCACTTTCCCACCTGAATCAAGGAGATGTTCCGGGGGGCGTTCATCTCCCAGAAGAGCAGCATCACGGCACACTGCAGCCCGGCGATTCCCGTGAGAAGCAAGGGGAAAATAACCGTTTGCCCCAGATCCTCCGCCCGCCAGTACAGGAGGAAAGCGGCGATAAGAGTGACCGCGGCGACCCGGAGGAAGAGCCAGGGCGTGGGCCAGGTGGTGGGGATGGCCGTCAATGCGGGGGTGGTGGAGGGACTTCCCACGCAACAGAGATTCTCCACTTCATCCCAGGTATGGTGTTTGAAGAGCTGGGCGAAGAATCCGGAGAGCCCCTTCACCTGGAGCTTCTCCATCTCCAATCCTTTCAACGCCGCATCCGTGGCCTGCTTCAGCCCCTGCTTGATGTCCTCCGTGCTTTTCGCGCCGGAGGGAGCCTGGCCGCCCGCGGGGGCGCCGCCGGGATAGGCCCCGGACGCCTGACCGCCCATGGGATTTCCCTGGGGGCAACGATGGTCACCTGTTTCTGGCAATAGGGGCAGACGGTCGGCATGCCAATCCACTCCTGCTGAGCCTCAAGGCTCTGACCACACTGGGGGCACTGAAAGATGAATTTCGCCATGTTGGCTCCTGGGGAAGAGAATGTTCTGACTTGAAGGAAATGCGGTCATTCCCAAACACGCTCCCTTACTTCCCTTCCCCCGCCCTTTTCTTACAGTTCCCCACCCTGCCCATCCCGGGAATTGGACTCCTGCGCCGGGCAGACTTCCTCTTCTTCCCAGGGGAGGCGCTTCCGGAAGAATCCCTGAAGCCAGGCGGTCCCGTGGACGACATCCCCCTGCTTCGGGGTGTATCCCTTCTGGACCCGGGAAACATGCATGAGCAGGGGCAGCTTCAGATGGCACACCCGTTTGCCGAAGGAGAGAAGCAGCTGCCAGCAGGAACCCCCTAAGAACTTGATTTTCCTCGCTTTCTGAATCTGCGCCACGAACTGCACATCATCCCTCCAGCCTGCCACATGGCGTCTCAGGAGCCGCCGCCCCCCATCAACGTGCTCCATGACCTCCCCACCCCGGGCATCCCCGGCGGGAATGCCGTCACCCCCTAGGGGAGCGAGAGCATAGCCAATGGCTGACAAGACGACGCGGCACATGGGCGCCGCAAAGCCAAAAGACAAATGGGAGGAGGGAATCCCGTAGAACTCCACGGTGCCCGAGGGCAACGGCAGGGTGAACACGCCTTCCAGTCGTCGAGGATCATAGGAGAGCTTCGAGACGGACCGTCCCAGGGACGAGGCGTAGCAGGCATTGGGCAACGGAACAAGGGTGATGTCTCGTCTCTGTTGTGCGGGGGAGAAGGAACCCGAATCCAAGACCTTGACCAAGCCGATGATTTCCGCTTCTCTGGCGGTGACATGTTCCGCCATGGGATGCACTTCCAGGGAAGCCACTCCATTGCCCCGCCGGATTTTCAGGCTCTGCGCCGGGATCGAAGGCCCCGAATCCTCCAGGTGCTCACGCACCTCTTGGAAATCCTCCTCCGTGACAGGACGTCCCAGGACGGCCTCCCAATGCCTCTCGTGACAGGGATATTCCATGAGGGAGGGCAACTCCTCCCCGGGCATGACATGATGCCAGGGAATCCAGGGATAGTACTCCAGCAGAATCGCGAACCACGCCTTGTGCCGGGTGAATCCCCGCTTCCTTTCCTGGCACTCCCGGGCCGCCTGCACACACTGCCGCAACAGCCTCTCCTTTTCCTTGAAGGCGGGGGAAGGGAGGCGCTGGAGGGCGAGATCAAACATCTGGATGGCGGTGGGGAAATCCTGTGCCTTGGCCGCCAAAAGTCCCTTGGCATAACTGATGTTGTCCACCCGGTTCTCCCAAACGTCCTTCCGTTCCGCAATGTAGAACTCTGCCGCCTTCAGCACCGCAGGAAGGGCTTTCCACTTCTTCTGGGCCACAAGTTCGGCGATGGCGGCCTCGGCATAGTCCAGATATGTGAGCGGCGCATAATACCAGGGTTGTCTGGGGGTGTAGAGCCAGTTGATATTGAAGCAATGGAAGGCGGCAAGATGGCATCCCATGTCATGCAGGATGCCTGCCGGCGTCTGGAATTGGGTGCAGAGGCAACCATCCGGGATGTATTCCAGCATGGTTCTGCATGCGAGGGTGCGCCAGGCGTCCACGGAGTAGAGATCCCCGCAGATGGCCAGGAACAGGCACATGTTGATGGAAACCGGCTTGTGCCGCAGCATGCTGAAAACAAGCCCCATCCCCCTTTCGCCCGCATTTTCCTTCCAATGATAGCGGATGATCCGCTCCCAGAGGCTGCCGAGGCTTGTCCGGGAGATGTCGATTCCCTTTCCCCTCGCATTCGTCAGCCTGGGGCAGAGGCGGTGAAGCATCGCTTCTTCCTCGGCAAGCGTCTGGGGAGGAAGCTCCTGGATGGCGGGAAGAAGGTGTTCCTCCAGCATCCCCTTTCCGTATTCCTTGAGCGGTGACACCAAATCGTCCGGGGAACCATTGGCGTGTCTCCCCAGATATTGCCAGCGCCTGTCGGCACCCAGGGATAGGTAGAAGGTGCCCTTCCGTTTTGACCGCATCAATTTCCAGCGGAGCTCCCGCTTGCCTGAAACATCCTCCCACCCCAAGGCGGGCAAATACGCCGGGTCCACCACGGACATGGCGTAACGCACATTCCATTGGTAAAGCAAATTCACCTTCGCCTCCCGCTTCTTCAGGTATTCCAGCGTAGGCATCAAGTCCCCCACATGGCTATGGGATAGCACAAAATCAATACGCTCCTTTCTTGCTTGTTCTCGCTTGTTCATACCTTGGCTCCTATCGTGAGCAAAATAAAGGGGTGTTCCTGTCTTTTCAGAAGCGGAAAATAATATATCACCCACCCAGAAAAATCAGATTACAAAGAAAAAAATAACCCATTAAAAAGGAACGGGAAGAAATCTAGAAATCTAGAAATTTCCTTCGTAGTGCCGCAAGCGCCTCTGTGTGTTCCGTGTTAATGCGGCAGCGCCCTAGATCTATCCTACCTGTTTTCCCTCTCTGGATGGAATTCTCCGGCAATCCGGGTTTGGCAGGAGAGGCTGGCGGCCTGTAGGGCGCATGAAAAGGCTTCCCGGGGATCGGCGCCGCTGAGCAATTCCGCGAAGAAGACCCCGGAGGCGGTGTCTCCGGCTCCCAGGGAGTTCACCAGAGGCGAGGCGGGGGGCACGGGGAAGGACAGGGGATGTTGTTCCCCGGGGAGGAGGAGCCAGGCTTCCTTGGCCTCGTCGGTGACGCCCAGGGTGGCCTGCGGATGGCGTTTCCCCAGCTTCTCCAGGGCCTTGGGGAGGGAGGGCTCCCCGGGACAGAGGGCGGCCAGCTCCCGCCGATTGATTTTCAGGGTGATGGAGGGACAGATTCTAGCCATGGCCGGGAAGGGGCGCCAGGTGTCCAGGAAGAGGGATTTCCCCTGGCTTGCCACCAGACGGGCGATCTTCCGGGGAAAATCGGGGGGCGTCTCCGGGGGGAAGTTTCCCGCCAGCGCCACGGCGTCCGCATCCTCCAGGCAGAGCGCCAGGGTTTCCAGGAAGCGCTTTCTCTCCGGCGGGGAGAGGGGGGGCGCCTCCTCCACCAGCTCCGTCATGCCCCCGGGGGTGAGAAGATTGGTGCAGACCCGGGTCTCCCCCCGACATTCCACCGCCTTGAAAAAGAGCCCCTCCTCCCGGCAGGCATCCTGGAAGCGACTCCCCCGGCGCCCGCCCAGGCAGGTGAGAAGAATGGCATGGCACGCGTCTCTTCCCCAGCACCGGATGGCACGGCACAAATTGGTGGCCTTTCCCGCCGGATACTCCCAGGTCTCCGCGGCACGGTTCACCTCGCCCTGCGCCAGGGCGGAGAAGCGGAGCCCCCGCTCCCATGCCGGACTGCATCCCACCACCAAAAGGGTCTTCATGGCTTCCTCGGGCTCCTAGCGTTTCCGGAACTTGTCGCAGACCCGGCGGGCATCCGCAAGGATCTCCTCCTCTCCGGGCACCCGGCGATGGCGCATGATCAGCTTGCCGTCGCACAGGAGGGAATCCACGCAGGAGCTTTCCCCGGCGTAGACCAGATTGGAGCGCAGGTGATAGTCCCCCACCAGATAGGGCTGGTCCAGATCGAGGAGCATGGCGTCCGCCACCTTTCCCGGGGCGATTTCCCCCGCGTCCTCCACGAAATATCTGCCGGAGGCCGTGGCCCAGGAGAAGACCTTTTCCGCGGAGCAGGCGGTGGGGTCCAGCGTGCGGCATTTTCCCGCCAGGGCGGCGCATTTCATCTCGGAGAACATGGAGTGGGCGTTGTTGGAGGCGCATCCATCCGTGCCCAGGGCGATGCGGCAGCCCGCCTTTTCCGCGGCAAGGAAGTCGAAGATGCCGGAGCACAGCTTCAGATTGCTGGTGGTGTTGACCACCAGGACGCTTCCCCGCTCCGCCGCCAGGCGCCGGTCCTCATCCGTCATCCAGACGCAGTGGGCGAAGCGGGACTTGTCCGTCACCAGGCCGCAGGCGTCCGCATACTGGAAGGGGGTCATCCCTCCATGCTCCCGCCGGCAATCCTGGAACTCCTTCTCCGTCTCCGCCAAATGCATGTGGATGGGCAGCCCCTCCTCCCGGCTCTGGGCGCCGGTCTCCCGCAGCACCGCCTCGGGCACCGTGTAGATGGCGTGGGGGTCCAGGGCGAGAGTCACCCGGGGACAATGCCCCCGGCGCCATTCCTGCAACACCTCCAGATTCTGGCGACGGAGACGCTCCCGTGCCGGGGCGTTGCCCAGATCCAGATAGAAGAGGCCGATGGTGGCGCGCACCCCCAGCTCCTCCACCGCCTGAATGGTCTCCGGCAGGAAGAAGTAGCTGTCGTTGAAGTAGACCGTGCCGCTCTTGATCATCTCCAGGATGGCAAGGCGCACGCCGGCCGCCACATCCCGGGGCGTCATCTGCCCCTCGACGGGCCAGATGTGCTCCTGGAGCCAGGGGAAGAGGGGGAGGTCGTCCGCATATCCCCGCAGCAGCACCATGGCGGCATGGGAGTGGCCGTTGTAGAAGGGGGGCATCAGGGTCATGCCCTGGCAGTCGAAGGTCTCCCGGGCGTCGCCCTCCACCTTGGGGGCGATGACGGCGAAGCGCCCGTCCCGGATGGCCACCTCCTGTCGGCTGCCATCCTCCAGCCGCACATTCTTCAGAAGCAGGTCGTACATCTGGTTCCTCCTGGAAGGCGGCGGGAGTTAGTAGCGGTAGTGGTCCGCCTTGTAGGGACCCTCCACGGGCACCCCGATGTAGGCGGCCTGCTTTTCCGTCAGAGTGGTGAGGCGGGCCTGCAGGGCGTCCAGATGGAAGCGCGCCACCTGCTCGTCCAGGGTCTTGTCCAGGAGATAGACGCCCACGGGGAGGGGCTCCCGCGCCAGCTTCAACTGCGCCATCACCTGGTTGGTGAAAGAGCAGCTCATGACGAAGGAGGGGTGTCCCGTGGCGCAGCCCAGATTCACCAGGCGTCCATCCGCCAGGAGGATGATGCAGTGTCCGTCGGGGAAGATCCACTTGTCCACCTGGGGTTTCACGGCAAGATGCCGGATGCCGGGCACCTGCTTCAGCTCGGTGACCTGGATCTCGTTGTCAAAGTGTCCGATGTTGCAGACGATGGCGGAATCCTTCATGGCGGCCATGTGGTCCACCCGGATGATGTCGCAGTTGCCCGTGCAGGTGACAAAGATGTCTCCCTGGGCGGCCACATCCTCCAGCCGCACCACGGGGAATCCCTCCATGGCGGCCTGCAGGGCGCAGATGGGGTCCACCTCGGTCACCACCACCCGGGCGCCCTGCCCCCGCATGGACTGGGCGCAGCCCTTGCCCACATCGCCGTATCCGCAGATGACGGCGAGCTTTCCGGCGATCATCACGTCGGTGGCGCGCTTGATGCCGTCCAGCAGGGATTCCCGGCAGCCATAGAGGTTGTCGAACTTGGATTTGGTGACGGAGTCGTTGACATTGATGGCGGGCACCAGGAGCTTGCCCTGGGCGAAGCGCTGGTAGAGGCGATGGACGCCGGTGGTGGTCTCCTCGGAGCAGCCCTTCCATTCCTTCACCACCTGGTGCCAGAAGCCGGGGCGTTCCCGGAGGCAGCGTTTCAGGAGGCTCTTCAGCTCCACCTCGTCCTCATGGGCGTCCGGCGCCCACTCCAGCACCTGGGGATTTTCCTCTGCTTCGTATCCCAGGTGAATCATCAGCGTGGCGTCGCCCCCGTCGTCCACCACCAGATTGGGGCCTTTTCCCCCGGGGAAGGTCAGGGCCAGCAGGGTGTTCTCCCAGTATTCCTTCAGGGTCTCCCCCTTCCAGGCGAAGACCGACACCCCCGCCGCCGCCACCGCCGCCGCCGCGGAATCCCGGGTGGAGAAGATGTTGCAGGACGCCCAGCGCACTTCAGCGCCCAAAGCCACCAGCGTCTCGATGAGCACCGCCGTCTCCGTGGTCATGTGGAGACTGCCGCTCAAACGCATCCCCGACAGGGGACGGCTTGCCCCATACTGGCGACGGCACTCCATGAGCCCGGGCATCTCCTTCTCGCTCATGAGGATCTCCTGCCGCCCCATCTCCGCCAGAGAAGGGTCGGCAATGATGTAGCTCTCGGTTTTGCAAAGTTTCATAAGTTGTTGTATTGCAAGATGTTATGATGTCATGAGAACGAAGGCGCACCCCAGCCCGGGAGGGAGCGGTCCTTTCCCGGGCGCGCGGGGGGCCTTATTCTTCGGGAGCGGGGGCGGGGGCCTCCCCCTCCTCCTGTTCCTGGCGCAGGCGTTCTTCCTCCTCGGCCTGCGCCTCCTGGGCGGCCTCGGCGGCGCTGCGCTGAGCCTGGAAGGTGGCGGCGTTGTTCGCCTGCTCCTCCTCTGCCTCCAGCTTGGCGGCGTTGGCGGCGGAATCCTCCTCGGAGAGGTGGTCCACCAGGGAGACGTAGGCGATGGCGTCGTTGCCCTTGGAGAACTTCATCACCCGGACGCCGAAGCAGTTTCGTCCGGTGCGGCGCACCTGTCCCACGGGGATGCGGACGGCCTGCCCTATGCAGGAGAGCATCAGGAGATCCTTGTCGGTCTGGGGCTCCACCTGGAGGGCCGCCACCACCCGGTCGCCGGGGCGCAGCTTGATGCTGATGACGCCCTGGGCGCCGCGGCGGGTCTGGCGATAGTGGTCCTTGACCATGTGGTCCGGCGCCCCATTCTCTCCGTTCTCCTCCTCGGGCTCGTCCCCTTCCTCCTTCTCCGGCAGGGGCTCCCCTTCCAGGGTGGCGCCTTCCTCCGGCAGAGCGGGACCGCCCTCCCCGATGGGCGTGCGTTTGCCCTGCCCCTGGGCGGTGATCACCAGCAGGTCGTCCTGGGGCTCGGCCACCGCCATGGACACCACCTGGGAGGGCGTGCCGTCGGGCCAGGGCTTCAGCTCGATGCCCCGGACGCCCGCCGCCGTCACCCCCATTTCCCGGACCTGGGTCTCGTGGAAGCGGATGGCGCGTCCCGCGTCGGTGGAGAGGAGGATCTGGCTGTCTCCGGAGGTCATCTGGGCGTCGATGAGGTCGTCGCTCTCCTCCTTGAAATTCAGGGCGCGTTTGCCGGCCTTGGGAATGTGGCGGAAGATCTCCATGCTCATGCGCTTCACCACGCCATTGCGGGTGACCATCACCACGGACTTGCCCGCCAGGGCGGCGGGGTCGGATTCGTCCACCGCGAGGATGGCGCGCACCTGTTCCTGGGGCTCCTGGGGATTTTCGCTGTGGATGAGGGGCAGCACGTTATGGATGAAGCGCCCCGCGTCTCCCCGTCCGCTCTCGGGCAGTTCGTAGGCCCGGCGCAGGCGGTAGACCCGTCCGAAGCTGGTGAAGAAGAGCAAGGCGTTGTGGCTGCGGGTGGAGAGGACCATCTGCACCGTGTCCCCCTCCTTCCGGGCCTTCATGCCCCGCACGCCGCTGCCGCCCCGGTTCTGGGCGGCGTATTCCTCCTCGCTGCACCGCTTGATGTAGCCCAGCTTGGAAAGGGTGACCACATAGATCTCCCGCTTGGTCAGACCATCCAGGTCCATCTCGCCGCCATTTGCCTCGATGCGGGTGCGGCGGGGATTGTCGAACTTGGCCTTGGTCTCCAGCAACTCCTTCTTCACCACCGCCATGACATTCTCCCGGCAGGAGAGGATCTCCTCGCAGGAGCGGATGGTCGCCTGGAGCTCCTCGTGCTCCCGGTTCAGCTCGTCCACCGCCAGATTGGTCAACTGGGCGAGGCGCATGTCCAGGATTGCCGCCGTCTGGAGCTGGTCCAGGGGGAAGCGCACCATCAGCTGGCGCTGGGCCTCGTTCCGGTCCCGGGCGCCCCGGATGATCCGGATCACCTCGTCCAGGTTGGCCTGGGCGGTGAGCAACCCCTCCACGATGTGGTCCCGCTCCTGGGATTTCCGCAGGATGTACCGGGTGCGCCGCGTAATCACCTGCTCCCGATGGTCCACATACGCCTCCAGCAACTGCTTCAGGGACATGGTGCGGGGACGATTGTGGTCCACCACCAGGAACTGGGCGGGATAGGTGATCTCCAGGGGCGTGTTCCGGTAGAGCTGGTTGAGCACCACGTTGGGGACGGCGTCCTGCTTCAGGGCGATCTCCACCATGACGCCGTTGCGGTCGCTGGAGTAGTCGTTGATGCTGCTGATGCCGGAGATGAGGCCGGCCTCCGCCTGCTCCCCGATCTTGGTCACCATGTCCGCCTTGTTGACCCCGTAGGGGATCTCCGTCACCCGGATGAGGAGGCGGCCGGTCCGCTCCACGGTGACCACTTCGGCCTTGCCCCGGAGGCGGATGCCGCCCTGTCCCGTGGCGTAGAGCTGGCGCACGCCCTTGATGCCGTGGATGACGCCCCCCGTGGGGAAGTCCGGCCCGGGGAGGACCTCCATGAGCTCCTCCAGGGAGATGTCGGGATTGTCGATGAGGGCCACGGCGGCGTCGATGGCCTCTCCCAGATTGTGGGTGGGCACGTTGGTGGCCATGCCCACGCCGATGCCCTGGGAGCCGTTCACCAGGAGATTGGGGAAGGCGGCGGGAAGGACGATGGGCTCCATCTCCTTGCCGTCGAAGGTCTCCCGCATGTCCACGGTCTCCTTGTCCAGATCCGCCAGAAGGGCCTCGCCCGTCTTGTCCATCTTGCACTCGGTGTACCGATAGGCGGCGGCGCCGTCTCCATCCATGGAGCCGAAGTTACCGTGGCCGATGATCAGGGGCACCCGCATGGAGAAATCCTGCGCCATGCGGACGATGGTCTCATAGACGGCGGTGTCGCCGTGGGGATGATAGTTGCCGATGACTTCGCCCACCACCTTGGCGCATTTGTTCAGGCCGCTGGTGCTGGTGAATCCCCGGCGCAGCATGGCGTAGAGGATGCGGCGGGCGCCGGGCTTCAGGCCGTCCCGCACGTCGGGGATGGCACGGCCCACGTTGGCGGAGACGGAATATTGGAGGTAGGCCCCCCGCATGATGGAGTTCACCTCCGTGGCGATGTCGTTGCGCGGGATGGCACTCCAGGTTTCCGGCGGAATGGTCTTGGTCTGCTTTTTTTCTGCCATGGGAATGGTTCCTTGAAAAGGGGAAATCTGCGCGTTGCAGGAAAGGGGAAGGGGAGGAAGGGAGGGAGGAGGGCTAGATGTCCGGGTTCAGGACCTCGTCGGCGTGCTCCTCGATGAAATGGCGACGGGGGGCCACGGCGCTGCCCATGAGCAGGTCGAAGGTCTTGTCCGCGTATTCCGCATCCTCCACGGTCACCTGGATCATGGTGCGGGTGGCAGGATCCATGGTGGTCTCCCACAGCTCCGAGGGATCCATCTCGCCCAGACCCTTGTAGCGCTGGATCACGATTCCTTTGCGCCCCTGGGCCGTCACGGCCTCGCACAGGGCCTCCAGGGAATGGACGGGAGTGACCTCCTGGCTTTGGAGATGCACCAGTTCGGCCACCGGGGCGTCGCTCTGGTAGAGGGTCTGCAGATCCAGACCGTTCTCCTTCAGCTTGGCCGCCAGACCCTCCAGCGCCACCGCCTCCGGCAACTTCACCACCTGGACTTGCTCCAGGGCGCCACCCTCCTCGCCGGCGCTGTCAATCACGTTGCCATCCTCGTCCACCTGGACTTCCGCCGCCTTCTCCTCTTCCTGCTCCTGTCCGGAGGAGGCAGCCTCCTCCTGCTGCGCCAGGCGTTCCGCCTGACGCGCCTCCAGATTGGCCAGGGCGGCCTGCTTCAGCTCCTCGCATTCCTGGCTGCTCCAGGCATACCGGGTCACCTGGATGCCGTTCTCCCGGATTTCCAGGAGATAGGTGGGGAAGGCGCCGCGTTCCGCCCGCAACGCCAAGAACTCCTTGGGCTGGATGCCGTAGCGGGGCAGATTGGTGTTGCAGAGACGGAGGCAGTCCCGGATCTGCTGGATGACCTGGGCGGGGGCGTTGCTGGGCAGCTCCTGCCCGCCGGGCAGACGGAGCCCCATCCGGTTCAGGCCCAGTCCGGTCAGGGTGCTGTTCATGTCATCCTCGGTCTCCACATAGCGTTCCTGCTTTCCCTGGCGCACTTTGAAGAGAGGGGGTCTGGCGATGTAGACATATCCCGCCTCCACCAGGGGGCGAAGATGGCGATAGAGGAAGGTGAGCACCAGGGTGCGGATGTGGGAGCCGTCCACATCCGCGTCGGTCATGATGACGATGCGGTGGTATCTCGCCTTGGAGACGTCGATGTCGTCCCCGGCGCCGGCGCCGATGGCGGTGAAGAGGGAGCGGATCTCCAGGTTCCGGAGCAGCTTCTCCGGGGTGGCCTTCTCCGCATTGATCAGCTTGCCCCGGATGGGAAGGATGGCCTGGAAGGAGCTCTCCCGGCACTTCTTGGCGGAGCCGCCTGCGGAATCACCCTCCACGATATACAGCTCGCAGAGGCTGGGGTCCTTGCAGGAGCAGTCCACCAGCTTGCCCACCAGCCCCACCAGGGCCTTCTGGGGATTCATCACTTCCTCGATGGCCTTCCGCGCCTTCTCCCGCGCCAGCGCCGACACCACGGCATGCCCCACGATGCGGGCGGCGATGTCCGGATGCTCCTCAAAGTAGTTCTTCAGATGCTCGTAGGCCGCGCTCTGCACCAGCCCGCGGATCTCCGGATTGTTCAGCTTGGTCTTGGTCTGGCTCTCGAACAACGGATTCTCCACCTTCACGGAGACCACCGCCACCAGACCCTTCCGCACATCCTCGCTGGTGACGGACACCTCCTTCTCCGAGGGCTTCTTCTCCGAAGGCTTCTTCACCGCCCCCTTCTTCGCCCCGCCGGACTTCTTTGCGCTCTCCTCCGCCATCTGCTTCTGGTAGTTGTTGATGGCCATGGTCAACGCCGTCAGGAAACCCACCAGGTGGGTGCCCCCGTCCTTGGTGTTGATCCCGTTGACGAAGGAATGGATGGACTCCTCGTAGGAGTCGTTGTACTGCATGGAGAGGTCGTAGAAGAAATCCCCCGTCCCGTCGCTGCGGAAATTCTGGACTTCCCCGGAGAAGGAGGCGGGATTTTCACTGAGGATGGCCTTGTTCTGGTTCAGATAGGCCACGAACTCGGTGACGCCGCCCTCGTAGTGGAAGGTCTCGCTGCGGGGGGCGTTGCCCCGCACGTCGTTCAGGGTGATGCGGATGCCCGCATTGAGGTACGCCAGTTCCCGGAGGCGCTTCGCCAGGATGTCCCACTTGTATTCCAGGACGCTGAAAATCTCCGGATCCGGCAGATAGTGGACGGTGGTGCCCCGGGCGTCGCTCTCCCCCAGCTCCTTCAGGGACTCCACGGTCTTGCCCCGGGAGAACTTCATCTGATACTTGCGCCCGTCCCGGCAGATGGTCAGGAAGAGCCACTGGGAGAGGGCGTTGACGCAGGAGACGCCCACGCCGTGAAGACCGCCGGAAAACTTGTAGACCGCCTTGTCGAACTTTCCACCGGCGTGGAGCATGGTCAGGGCGACTTCGCAGGCGGGCTTGTTTTCCGTGGGGTGCATGCCCACGGGGATGCCCCGTCCGTCGTCGGTGACGGAGATGGAGTTGTCCATGTGGATGGTCACCTCGATGTTCTGGCAGTAGCCGGCCAGGGCCTCGTCGATGGAATTGTCCACCACCTCGTAGACCAGCTGGTGGAGCCCGTTGACATCCGTGTCGCCGATGTACATGCCCGGCCGCTGGCGGACGGGTTCCAGGCCTTTCAGAACTTTGATTTGGCCGCCGTCCGCAGCGGGGGTCTGGGGAATCGGGGCGGGCGTGCTCTCTTCAGGGGCCATAGTGGATTCACTCCTTGGACGTTGGAAGTTCCCCGGCGCCGCCGGCAAGGGGGCGTTTTTCTTGAGGGGAACAGGGTAGACTTGGGGGAAGGGGCGGGAGCGGGGTGGCGATGTCCATCCCCGTCTTTCCCTGCCTCGTACGCGTGTACGCACGTACGCGCAGGCGTGCGCGTTTACTATAGGTTATAGAAGAGGATTTTCAACCTTCCCGGGGCGGGAAGAGGGAAGAAACCGGGGCCTTTGTTCCCCCCGGGGGACCTCCCCTGCCCTCACAGCCCCGTGGGCGCCTCGATCCACAGGCATTCCAGCTCGGGGAAATGCTCCTGCACCTGCGCCATCATCGCCTTGGGGCCGGTGGTCTCCGTGGCATAGTGCCCCCCCACCACCACGGGCATGCCCAGCTCCAGGGAGGTGATTCCCTCCACATGGCCCAGCTCGCCGGTGATGAAGAGCTCCGCACCGGCCTGCCGGGCCTCCTCCATGTACTTGGCGCCGGACCCCGTGACAATCCCCACCCGCCGAACGGAAGAGACGCCCGCGCCCCCGTAGAGGCGGCAGGGGCTCTCCAGAGCCGCCTCCAGACGCCGGGCAACCTCCTCCGGACTCAGCGGCTCCGCAAAGTCCCCCAGGACGCCCACGGAGAGCCCCCGGGAGAGTCCGAAGGGCTTTTGCGCCGTCAGGGGGATGCCCAGGGCAAGCGCCAGCCGGGCGTTGTTGCCCCAAAGGGGATGGGCGTCCAGGGGAAGATGCATGCCATACAGGGAGATGCCGTGCTGCACCAGAAGGCGGATGGCATTGCCCACCCGCCCCCGGATGGCGGCGACGCCGGGTCCCCAGAAGAGTCCGTGGTGGCAGAAAAGGAACTGGGCGCCCCGTGCCACGGCCTCCTGAAAGACCTCCAGCCTTCCATCCACGGAGAACGCCACCCGGGAAATCTCCCCGGGGCACTCCACCTGAAGGCCGTTCCGGGAGAAATCCTCCGGGCAGGCATACTCCTGAAAGACGGAATCCAGATAGCTCGTCAGCATCTCCACGGTCACCATGTTCTTCTCCTCTATTTGTCTTGGCACACTTCTCCCGCCACGTCCCGCTCCCCCGGCAGCAGGCCGCCGATACGGCAGGAGAGAATCTCCTTCCCGTCACAGCCCGGGGGCAGCTCCCGCAACACCACATGGAGGTAGTTGTCCGACCAGCCCTGCCAGCCCTTCCCCCCCTCCTCCAGCAACACGGGAAGACTCTTCCCTAATTGGCTGGCGGCGAAGGCCTTGGCCTTCCGGGACGCCAGAGAAAGCAACTTCTCCTCCCGGGGACGGGACACCGCGCCGACGGGACGCCCCGGCCAGCCGGCGGCGGGCGTGCCCGGACGGGGAGAATAGCGGAAGACGTGCATCAGGGACAACGGCAGGGAATCCAGGAAGCCGTGGCATTGGGCGAAAAGCTCCTCGGTCTCCCCGGGAAAGCCCACCATCACATCCGTTCCCAGGCAAATCCCCGGAATCCGCACCGCCGCCCGGCGCACCGTGTCCTCATATTCCTCCAGGGTGTAGCGACGCCCCATGCGACGCAGAATGGTGGCCTCCCCGTATTGCAGGGGCAAATGGAGAAAACGGCACATCCGGGGGTGGACCGCCATCAAATCGATGATGCGCTCCAGGCTCGGACCCGGCTCCACCGAGCCCAGGCGAAGCCGGAAATCCCCGGGAATCTCCAACAGCGCCGCAAGCAAATCCGCCAGGTCCCCCTGGGGCTGACGGTAGGTGGCCACGTTGACCCCCGTGATCACCAGTTCCTTGTAGCCCCGGGACGCCAACTCCCGGGCCTCCCGCAACACGTCCTCCCACGCCCGGGAACAGGCAGGCCCGCGGACCGAGGGAACAATGCAATAGGTGCAGCGGAAACTGCAGCCGTCCTGCACCTTCAGATGGGCGCGGGTGCGGTCTCCATGCAGCCCCACCCCCGGCACCGTGAAGCAATCCCGGGGCTCCTGGGCCGTCACCGGGCGCACGGCCTCCTCCCGGGGAAGATGGCGGGGTTCCTCGGGAAGGTAGGCGGAAAGGCGCTGGGGTTTGGGATTGCAGAGAAGCAAATCCACCATTTTGCCGCAGGCGCCCTCCAGCAGGCCGGGATCCGAGGCGGCGCAGCCGCACACCACCAGAAAGGCATCCGGATTCCGGCGGCGCGCCAGGGAGACCAGCTGACGGCTCTTCCGGGAGGCAATGCCCGTCACCGCGCAGGTGTTGAGCACCACCACCTCCGCTGGCTCCCCCCAGGGCACCATCTGATACCCGTGCCCGCACAAATCGTCGGCAAGGAGGGCGGTCTCCGCCTGGTTCAGGCGACACCCCAAGGTATGGAAACTGACCCGTTTCATCACAAAACTCCTCCCGGAAAACACAAAAGCGCACCGGCGAAAGCCGATGCGCTTGCTTCCTCCCCCAAAGGGGGATGGGAGACGCGGACGGAGAAAAGGGAGCGCCCCTGCCTCCGTCGCCGAGATTTTCCCTACTCTGCCGCGGCTTCCAGGGGAATGATGTTGATCTTGCGGGAGTGCTTCACGAACTCCACCGTGCCGTCGACCAGGGCGAAGACCGTGTAGTCCCGACCCATGCCGGCGTTCTTGCCGGGGAAGTACTTGGTGCCGCACTGACGGATGATGATGCTGCCCGCCGTGACCTTCTCGCCACCGTAGGCCTTCACGCCACGATACTGGGGATTGCTGTCACGCCCGTTACGGCTGGAAGATTGGCCTTTCTTATGTGCCATGGTTGAAACTCCTTGGAAACGTTGAATATGGAATGAGACAAAAATCGCTTGTAGAAGAATGGTCGCATAATATACCCCATTCCCCTGGTTTTTCAAAAGACCTCCCCCCAGGATTGCCGGAGGCGCGGAAAATCCCGGGCGCGCCGACAGGGAGACCACGCAGAAGGGCGCTCCGCTGGAACACGGAGCACACGGAGGCGCTCCGCTTGAACACGGAACACACGGAGGGCGTTTTTCGGGGGGCGTTCCGGCATCCGACTCCGGATGCCTTGCCGCCCCGGGATGCGCCCAGGGGAGGAAACGCCCCGCCCCCCTTTTTCCGCATAAGAAAAGGCACGCCCCCGCCCAGGAACGCCACGACCCAAGGCTGAAGCCCCCGCCCCCCCTTTTCCGCAAAGGAAAATCCTGCCCCCCCTAGGGTATCTAGGGCATCTAGGGTATCTAGAAAATCTCCCCCCCCCTGGCCATTCCCGCCCCCGGGGCAAAAAAAAGGACCCGCCCCTGTGGAGGGGGCGGGCCCTGAAGAAAAAGGTT
>JBJEVT010000035.1:0-112585 GCA_051884615.1 Oligosphaeraceae bacterium | reverse complement strand
GGAGCAGAATCTGGCCCTGATGCTCCTCCACCATCTCCAGCAGCGCTTCCCCGCCTGGGAGCAGCTGGCCACGCCGCCCCCGCCCCCCGGAGGGCTGGCCCTGAACCAGCTCCAGAACCAGGCGGTGAAGACGGCTCTGGTCTCCCCCGTCTCCCTGATCACCGGCGGCCCCGGGGTGGGCAAGACCACCGTGGTGCGCCGCCTCGTCCAGCTGGCCCAGGAAAACCATTGGCAAGTCAAGCTGGCGGCCCCCACGGGACGGGCGGCCAAACGCCTGGCCGAAGCCACCGGCATGGCCGACGCCGCCACCATCCACCGCCTCCTGAAATTCGATCCCCAGACCCGGAAATTCTCCGTGAACCGGGACACCCCCCTGGAATGTGACTTGCTGGTGGTGGACGAGGTCTCCATGCTGGACCTTCCCCTGGCCACCGCCCTCCTGGCCGCCGTCCCCGACCGCGCCCGTCTCGTGCTGGTGGGGGACAAGGACCAGCTTCCCTCCGTGGGCCCCGGCGCGGTGCTCCACGACTTGCTGGAGAGCCAGTGCATCCCGGTGGTCGCCCTCACCCAGATCTACCGTCAGGCGGAGGGCAGCCGCATTGTGGCCAACGCCCACGCCATCAACCGGGGCGTCCTGCCGGATCTGGACAATCCCCCCCGGGGCACGGCGGGGGAATTCTACTTCTATCCCCGGGAGCAGCCGGAGGAATGTCAGCGTTTTCTTGTGGAGTTGTGCGCCAAGAGCATTCCCGAGTTCTTCGGCTGGAATCCCATGGAGGACATCCAGGTGCTCACCCCCATGCGGAAGGGCGAGTGCGGCACCATCGTCCTGAACCGGGTCCTCCAGGAGAAGCTGAATCCCCCCTCCCCCGAGAAGCCGGAGCTGACCCTCGCCGGCGAGGAGCCCCAGCGCATCTTCCGTCTGGGAGACCGGGTGATGCAGACCAAGAACAACTACGACAAGCAGGTCTTCAACGGGGATTTGGGGCGCATCGTCTCCCTGAACCGCCAGCAGCGCACGTTCCGGGTGGCTTTCGACCGGGAGACGGTGGAGTACAACGCCACCGACTGCTCCCAGCTGCTCCACGCCTACGCCATCACCATCCACAAGGCCCAGGGCTGCGAATTTCCCGCCGTGGTGGTGCCCCTGCTGCGGCAGCACTCCATCATGCTCCAGCGCAATCTCCTCTACACCGCCGTCACCCGCGCCAGAAAACTCTTCATCCTGGCGGGGGATCGCCAGGCCATCCACTGGGCCGTGGGCAACGACAAGCCGGTGAACCGCAACACCCGCCTGGCCTGGAGACTCCAGAATCCCAAGGCGTCCCCCCTCGAGCACTCTCCTCTCACTCCCCAACTTCCCTGGAGCACCCCCCAATGACTCCTTTCACCGCCCCCTTCCTTCCCTGGCCCAAAAAGCAGCACTACCAGGAGATTCCCGCAGACGGAAATCTGGAGCGCTACCAGCAGGCCCTCTCCCAGGACACCGCCTACATCCTCTCCCACGCCAACTACGACGAAGCCCTGGCGGGAAATCTCCCCCTCCCCGACCTGCTGACGGACCCGGAGACCGGACGCCCCGTCACGGACCCCTCCCAGTGGCCCGCCCTTCGCCGGAAACATCGGGAGAACCTGGAGAAAATCCTCTACGGGAAGCTGCCGCCCCTTCCCCAGAAGCAGCAGGTGGAGGTGCTGGGGGAGAAGGAGGTCTTCCAGGGCACCGCCCTTCTGCGAATCCTGCGCCTGACCCTGGAAAACCAGGGCAAGACCCACCATGCCACCCTCCTTTGCCACATTCCCCGCCGCTCCTATCCCGTCCCCGCCATCATCGCCTTGAACTTCCAGGGGAACCACGCCTGCACCCGGGACGCGGACGTGCCCCTCTCCCCCTGGCCGCAATTGGCCGCCTACAGCCGCGGCGCCCAGGCCAGCCGATGGGATTTCCGGCTGCTGTGCGACGCCGGATTCGCCGTGGTCACCTGCGCCTACTACGACTTCTATCCCGACCACGTCCTGGGACGCGCCCAAAGCGTCTACCAGCTCTTCCACGACCCCCGGGAGCTCACCCCGCAAAACCGGGACCTCACCGCCATCAGCGCCTGGGCATACGGATACTCCCGCCTCCGGGAGGCGGCCGCCTCTCTCCCGGAAATCGACCCCGCCCAGCTCTGGGCCCACGGACACTCCCGCCTGGGAAAGACCGCCCTCTGGACCATCGCCCACGACGATCAATGGGCCGGCGCCATCAGCAACTGCTCCGGATGCGGCGGCGCCGCCTTGAGCCGGCGCAACTACGGCGAATCCCTGGAGTGCGTGGACCACGTCTTCTCCTGGTGGACCACCGGAGCCTGCCGCCCCTATGCGGAACATCCGGAGACCCTCCCCTTCGACCAGCATACGCTCCTGGCCCTGGCCGCCCCCAGGCCCGTCCTGGTCACCAGCGCCAAGGAGGACCAGTGGGCGGATCCCATGGGACAGTTCCTGGCCGTCCGGGAAGCCCAGAAAGCCTATCGATTCCTGGGGAAGCCCGGCCTGCCCTCCCACGAATATCCCGCCCTAGGCGCCCTCCTCATGTCCCCCTTCCAGGGATACTACGAACGCTACGGCATCCACGACGTCACCGACGAGGACTGGCGAAACACCATCCGCTTCATCCGGCAGTCCCGGTAGAAAGGACCCTCTCCGGCGGCAGGAAGCCCCGCCCCCGCCGGCGGGGGATTCCCCGGGGGGGCGCCTTCCCGGGGGGCGGGGCGCGTGCCCATGTTCTACAGTTTTCAGGGGACGCAATAAATTATGGAGTTGTTCGTAGAAGGGAGCGCCCCGATCCCCTGGCCTATCGCCTGAGGAGGCGAGGCGTTTCCCCTTCCCCTTTCGGCATTTTCCTCCGGTCATGTTTTCATTTCTGAAGCCATTTAAGAAGGGTTCCCCCATGCGGATCGTGGTCCATGGGCATCCCGCCCTGCGAACCCCCTCCGCTCCGGTGGAGGAGATCACGCCGGAGATCCGGGATTTCGCCAAAGAGCTCCTGCGCTCCCTGCTGGAGAGCGAGGTGCCTGGCGTGGGTCTGGCGGCGCCCCAGATCGGGGTGGACATCCGGATGATCGCCTTGATGACGGTGGACGAGAAGCGTCGAAGCCGTCCCGGCGCCCTGCCCGGGGAGCTGGTGCTGGAGAGTCAGATGCCCCTGGTGCTTGTCAATCCGGAGATTGTGGACGCCAGCGCGGAGACCTGCACCGCGGAGGAGGGATGCCTCAGTCTGCCCGGGGTGGCGGGGCATGTGACCCGTCCCGCCACGGTCACCCTCCACGCCCGGATGCTGGACGGCCAGGAGATCACCGCCGAATGTGGCGGATTGCTGGCCCGCTGCCTCCAGCACGAAATCGACCATCTGGACGGCAAGCTTTTCTACGACCGCCTTTCCCCGGAGGAGCAGAAGAAGGCCGATCCCCAGATGAAGAAGCTTTCCAAGCAGGAGGCGGCCATCCGGCGGCTTCTGGGCGAGGAGGGGCGGAAATGACGCCCGATCCCGCCACGCCTCCCGTGACGAAATGGGTATTTCGGGCGCAGGCCCTTCGCTACACCCAGATTCTCCGTCTGCTCTTCAGCCATCCCATGCTGGGATGCGGGCTGCTCCGTCTGCGGAACTTCTGGCCGGGCACCCTGCTGGTCCTGGCCCTGGTGGCGCTGCTGGGGGGCGGCTTGACCTCTCTGAACCTGGCGCCGGAATACGGGGCCGACATCCGCAGGGGCTCCACCTTCATCCTCCAGGAGACCGGCGGGTTCCGCGTGGAGGAGGAACGCCTGCGCTGGGAAAAGGAGAATCCCCTCCCCGCCCCCAGGCATCTGACCCTCGCCCACGGCACGGTCTCCCTCTCCCCCAGCTGGCAGGACTTCACGCCCCCGGAAAGCCCCAGCCAGGAGAAGGGCGTGGTCTTCTGCCCCGAGGGGGTCGGCCTGTGGATGGCCTCCCCGGAAGGAGACGAGGACACCCGCTTCCTGGCCCTGCCCGCCTTCAAGCTCGCCCAATCCGCCTTCCCCGGGCTGGCGCCCGATTCCCAGGATCTCTTCTGCCGCTTCGTGTTCCTGGTGCTCTGCGGCTGCCTCATGTTCCTCCACTGCCTGGATCTGCTCAGGCTGGCGCTGACCACCGGGGTGGCCCTCGCCATCGTCTGGCTCTTCCTCCTCCCCGGACGACGCCTGCGCCTCCTCCCCCATTTCCTCCTGCGGGGCCTCAACATGACCATCCCCCCGCTCCTGGCCACCCTCCTCTGGAATCTGGCCGGCATCCCCTTCTCCCTGGACACCACCTTCACCCTCCTCCTCCTCCTCTATGTGCTCTACGCCAGCATCGAGGGAAGAGGCGGCGTCATGACCACACTCTGAACCCATCCTCCTCCCCCCCATGGCCCATCCCTCCCTCCGGCACTCCCTCTTCACTTTCCTGGTTCTCCCCACCCTGATGCTGGCGCAGACCGCCGCCAAGGAGGAGGCACCCAAGGACAACCCCCTCACCGGAGACACCTGGCTCATCGCCCTCTGGGAAAAAATCCGCGACGCCGCCAAGGCCACCTGGGAATGGCTCTCCACCCACGTCCACGGGATGCTGGTGGAGGACCTGCAGCTGCCCCAGGCCAACATCCTGCTGCTGGTCATCGTGCTGGTGGTGGTCTCCCTGATGCTGGCCTCCGGCGCCTGGGCCGCCTCCATCGCCCAGATGCGCCGCCACAAGGGACTCCCCTTCTTCTTCCTGGGCTTCTTCACCTTCTTCATCGGCCCCGCCAAGCTGCTCTACAGCCTGGAAATCAAGGGGGAGAAGGAGCAGAAGGAAATGTTCGCCAAGGCGGCCGCCCAGAAGCGCGCCGAGGAGGAGGAGCGCGCCCGCAAGGAGGCGGAACAGGCCCGGGAGCGGGGCGAGGAGGCCCCCGCCGTCTCCCAGGAGGGAGTGGTCTGGGACCAAAGCTACTTCTCCTCCATCCAGCGGCGGCCGGACGGCACCCCCGCCGGCCCCTGGAACGTGGCCTACAACGGCGTGAAGGTCACCGTCACGGAAATCCTGGAGCCCCTTCCCGAGTGCGTGCAGGTGAAGATGATCAACGCCGAGGGCGCGCCCCTGGTGGGACGCATCCCCTACGCCCGGCTGGAAGCCTGGGAGGCCGTCCCCGAGGAGCCCCGGGCCTGATCCCCCGCCGCCCGCCACCCCTTTCCCCACCATAAAGCCCAATCCCCCGATTCTATGTTTGACAGCACCGACTCAGGACGCCCCCTGGCAGAACAGGAACTGGACGTCCTCAAATTCTGGGAGGACAACCAGGTCTTCCAGAAATCCGTGGAAAACCGCAAGGACGCCCAGCCCTACGTCTTCTTCGACGGGCCTCCCTTCGCCACGGGTCTTCCCCACTACGGACATCTCCTGGCCGGCACCATCAAGGACGTGGTGCCCCGCTACCAGACCATGAGAGGACGCCGGGTGCCCCGCACCTTCGGATGGGACTGCCACGGACTGCCCATCGAATCCCTGGCCCAGAAGGCCCTGGGACTGGCCGGCGCCACCGCCATCCAGCAGGCCGGCGTGGATGTCTTCAACGAAAAGTGCCGCTCCATGGTCCAGACCTATGTGAAGGAGTGGAAGACCACGGTGAACCGCATGGGCCGCTGGGTGGACTTCGACCATGGCTACAAGACCATGGACCCCACCTTCATGGAGACCGTCTGGTGGGTCTTCTCCCAGCTCTGGAAGCAGGGACGGGTCTACAAGGCCCACCGCATCGTCCCCTATAGCTGGAAGCTCACCACCCCCCTCTCCAACTCCGAGGCCAGCGCCAACTACAAGATGGTCCAGGACCCCACCGTCACGGTGCGGATGAAGGTCCTCTCCTGGCCCCGCCCCATGCCCGAGCTGGAAGGCACCACCCCCTATGTCCTCATCTGGACCACCACCCCCTGGACCCTCCCCAGCAATCTCCTGGTCTGCGCCGGCCCCAAGCTGGACTATGTGGTCGTGCGGGACGGGGAGACCCAGGACGCCTATGTCATGGCCAAGGACCGCCTGCCCTCCCTCTTCAAGAAGCCGGAGGACTACACCATCCTGAAGGAGCTGAAGGGCGAAGAGCTGGCGGGCACCCGCTACGAACCCATCTTCCCCTACTTCCAGGACCGCCATCCCCAGGATTTCCGGGTGGTGAACGACGACTATGTCACCGCGGACGACGGCACCGGACTGGTGCACATCGCCCCCGCCTACGGCGAGGACGACTACCGGATCTGCCAGCGGGAGGGCGTCTCCCTGGAGGACCCCCTGGACGCCGAATGCCGCTTCACCAGCGCCGCCCCGGATTTCGCCGGCATGCAGTGCAAGGAAGCGGACAAGAGCGTCATCCGGTGGCTGAAGGAGAAGGGAAAGCTGGTGAAGCAGGACACCATCGTCCACAGCTATCCCTACTGCGAACGCACCGACACCCCCCTCATCTACAAGGCCATCGACGCCTGGTATGTGCGGGTGGAGGACCTCCATGAACGGCTGCTGCGCAACAACGCCCAGACCAGCTGGATGCCCGCCGCCATCGGCTCCCACCGCTTCGCCAACTGGCTGGCGGAGGCCAAGGACTGGAACATCTCCCGGAACCGCTTCTGGGGCTCCTGCATCCCCCTGTGGATCAACGTGGAGGACCCCCAGGACATCCTGTGCATCGACTCCGTGGCCACCCTGGAACGCCTCTCCGGCCAGAAGGTCACCGACCTCCACAAGCATTTCATCGACAAGATCGAAATCCACCAGGACGGCAAGACCTACCGGCGCACCCCCGAGGTGCTGGACTGCTGGTTCGAATCCGGCTCCATGCCCTACGCCCAGAGCCACTACCCCTTCGAGAACAAGGAGTTCGTGGAGAAGAACCTGCCCGCCGACTTCATCGCCGAGGGACTGGACCAGACCCGGGGCTGGTTCTACGCCCTCATGGTGCTCTCCACCGCCCTCTTCGACAAGCCCCCCTTCCAGAACGTGGTGGTCAACGGACTGGTGCTGGCCGAGGACGGACGGAAGATGTCCAAGCATCTCCACAACTACCCCGACCCCATGGTGGTCATCGAGAAATACGGGGCGGACGCCCTGCGTCTGTGCCTCCTCTCCAGCCCCGTGGTGCGGGCCGAGGATCTGCGCTTCTCCGAAACCGCCGTGCGGGAAGTGATGCGCATGGTCCTCCTCCCCCTGTGGAACTCCTACAGCTTCCTGGCCACCTACGCCAGAATCGACAGCTGGCGGCCCCGGGACGGAAAGGCCGCCCCGCCCCAGGACCCCAAAAACGTCCTGGACCAGTGGATCCTCTCCCGCCTCTCCACCACCGTGGCCGATGTCCGGGACGCCCTGGACCACTACGACCTCCAGCGGGGCGCCACCCGCTTCACCGGATTCCTGGAGGAACTCACCAACTGGTATATCCGCCGCAGCCGCCGGCGCTTCTGGAAGAGCGTGGACCCCGCCGACAAGGCCCAGGCCTACCAGACCCTCCACTACGTCCTCCTCACCTTCTGCCAGGTCGCCGCCCCCTTCATCCCCTTCATCACCGAGACCATCTACCGGAATCTCCGCACCGAGGACATGCCCCTCTCCGTCCATCTCTGCGACTATCCCGAACCCCTGGAGCAGTTCCGCAACGACCGCCTCAACCAGCAGATGGAGAACACCATGCGCGCCGTCTCCCTGGGACGGCTGCTGCGGAGCCAGGCCAAGCAGAAGGTGCGCCAGCCCCTGGCCGAGGCCGTCCTGGTCTCCCTGGACGCCCAGGTGCGCCAGGATCTGGCCCAGATGAGCGAGGTCATCGCCGAAGAGCTGAACGTGAAGAGCGTCCGCATCGAGGAGGACGAGGAGAAGCTGGTGAAGCTCTCCGCCAAGCCCAACATGAAGCGCCTGGGGCCCAGGTTCGGCAAGCAGGCCGGACTCCTGGGCAAGGAAATCTCCTCCCTGCACGCCGACTCCCTGCGCCGTCTGCGTCAGGACGGCGTCCTTTCCCTGGTGGTCGGCCAAGGGGACGCCACGTTCACCATCACGGTGGAGGATGTGCTGCTGGTCCGGGAGGAGCTGCCGGGCATGACGGTGGCCAACGAGGGCGAGGTGACCGTCGCCCTGGACACCCGCCTCACCCCCGCCCTTGAGCAGGAAGGCTGGGCCCGGGAGATGATCTCCAAGCTCCAGGGGCTCCGGAAGGAGATGGGCCTGGACGTGACGGACCCCGTCCGGGTGCGCTACGCCACCCGGGACGCCGTGCTGAAGGAAGCCGCCCTGGCGCAGAAGGAGTATATCTGCGGCGAGACCCTGGCGCTCTCCTGGGAGGAATCCCCGGAGGAGGAAGGCTCCTTCGCCGCCGTGGACCTGGGCGGCAAATCCATCTCCTTCCAGGTGACCAAGGCCTAGCCCCGCCGCCCACGGGGAGGGAAGGAGGCGAAATCCCCTCCCTCCCTCCCCTCCCCACGAAACTCCCCGGCCCATGTTCCAGGCGATTCTCACAAGTCAGATGGAGCTCACGCTCCTGGCCATGGTGCTGGTGCTGCTGTACAGCTTCCGCAACGTCATCGGCACCACGTCCACCTATCTGGCGGCGGGACTCTATTTCCTCTTCGCCCTGCTGGCGGGGACGGGCAGGCTGCTGCCTCCCCTGGAGAACGGGGAGGCGCTGGGGCTGAACAGCGGACTGCTGTGGCTCCCCTTCATCCTCCTGCTGATCATCGTCTACGAGCTGGAGGGCACCGGAGCGGCCCAGCGGCTCTACATGGGGCTGGGCATCACCTCCCTCCTCTTCCTCCTCCTCTGCATGTGCCTCTTCCTCCCCCCGCCGGGGGCGGGGGACATGGGCCATGAGGATTTCCTGGACGCCCTGAGGACCGTCTTCCTGTCCCAGGGAGCCCGGGGCGCCCTCCTCCACGGACTCTTCATCCACCTCTTCCTCTTCCTCCTGGTCCCCATCCTCTACCAGGCCACCCTGAATCTCTGCCGCAACTTCTTCGGGGGCGCCATCTTCGCCACCATGGTCACCTATGTGGTGCTGGTGGAGGCCCTCAGCGCCATCTACATCTCCACCATCGCCGGCTCCCGGGCCTACACCCCTGCCGCCCCCCTGGGATGGGTCACCCGGCTCGTCGCCGCCCTCATCCTCTCCGGCATGGGACACTTCTTCATCGGCCTCAACACCTCCTATCCCAAGAAGAAGCGGAAGGCCCTGAAGTTCCTCACCGGATTCCTGGATTTCTTCTTCTCCCCGGAACGGATGATGCGCTCCCTCTCCGAATGGAGCGAACGCTACCGGGTGGTGGTGGAGAACTCCAGCGAACTGATCCTCCTGGTGAGCACCGAGGGGAAAGTCCTCAACACCAACCGCATCGCCGCCAAATATCTGGGACGGGTCCTGGACCAGCCGGGCTTCCGGCTGGACCAGGTGGTCTTCGACGCCCAGAACCGCCCCTGGGCATGGCAGGAAAGCCTCCCGGAACGCACCACGCTGGACGAACAGGACACCCACTACCGCCGACGGGCCCTCCGCTATGAAAATCTCTTCCTCCGGGTGCCCGGAAAGAAAACCGTGGACCTGGATCTGAATGTCTCCCCCGTCCAGCTGGAGGGAAAACCCATCGCCGTGGTCATCGGACGGGACATGACCAAGCAGCGGGAGGAGGAGCGCCAGCGCCAGTCCCAGCAGGAGAAAATCATGCACTCCCAGCGGCTGGAAAGCCTGGGGGAATTGGCAGGCGGCATCGCCCACGATTTCAACAATCTGCTCCAGTCCATCCAGATGAGCCTGGACGCCCTCCACCAGCGCCTGACCCGCGCCCCGGAGGTGCTGCCCCTGGTGGGCAACATCGAGGAGGGCTGCCGGCGGGCCACGGTGCTCACCAGCCAGCTCCTGGGATTCGCCCGGAAGGGAAAGTTCCATGCGGAGGAGCTGGACGCCTCCGTCCTCCTGGACCACGCCCTCCAGCTCTTCCGCCCGGTGGCCAAGGGCATCGACTGCAAGGTGATCTGCGAACCGGTCCCCCTCCCCCTCTTCGTGGACGAAATCCAGCTCTCCCAGGTGCTCCTGAACATGCTCATCAACTCCCGGGACGCCCTGAAGGACATGCCGGAACCCCGGCACATCACCCTCCGGGCGGAATGGGTGCGCCCCGAAATGCCGGAATGGGAATTCCGGCCCCACCGGGACGCCCCGCCCCAGGACTACATCTGCATCCATGTGCGGGACAACGGCGCCGGCATGACCGAGGCGGTGCGCCAAAAGATGTTCGAGCCTTTCTTCACCACCAAGCCCGCCGGACAGGGCACCGGCATGGGACTCCCCATGGCCTTCGGCTGCATCGCCAACCACCATGGCTGGATCCATGTGGAGTCCGCTCCCTCCGAAGGGTGCCACATCACCATCTTCCTCCCCCGCGCCGGCATGCCCAAGACTCCCCCCGCCGACGCCTGATCCCCCCCCCTTTCCCAACGCCCCTGGCGCCCTCCCCCAGCCCCACAACCCAGAGATTTGGAGTTCCCACTATGTCTCTCCTGATTCGCAACGCCACCGTCATCACCCCCGGCCTCCGCATGGAAGGAGCCACCATCCTGATTCAAGAAGAGCGCATCCGCCGGGTCTTCCCCCAGGGCGCCGAACTCCCCAAGGCCGAGGAAACCTACGACGCCCAGGGCATGATGGTCTTCCCCGGATTCCTGGACATGCACTTCCACGGGGCGATGGGCTACGAGACCACCACCGACGATCCCAAGGCCATGGACGCCATCGGCCGCGCCAAGATCCTGGAGGGCGTCACCGACTGCTGCCCCACCACCCTGACCCTCTCCGAGGAGCGCCTTGCCAAGTCCATGGGCTACATCGAAGCCTATCGGAAGGCCCCCACCGGCGCCGACGTGGTGGGCACCCACCTGGAAGGCCCCTATGTGAACCCCGAATGTCTGGGCGCCCAGAATCCCGCCTACCAGCGCAACCCGGATCCCGCGGAGATCCGCCGCCTCCACGCCGTCAGCCCCGTGAGCCTGATCACCTACGCCATCGAACTGCCCGGCGCCCTGGAATTCACCGAGGACCTCCTCCAGATGGGCATCCTCCCCTCCTGCGGACACTCCAACGCCACCGCCCAGCAGTTCGCCGCCGGACAGGCCCGCGGCCTCCGCCGCCTCACCCACTTCTGCAACCAGATGACCAAACTCCACCACCGGGAAATCGGCCTGGTGGGCACCGGCCTTCGCCAGAAGGAAGTCTATCTGGAGATGATCTGCGACAAGATCCACCTCTGCCCCGACATGATCGACCTGATCTTCCGCACCAAGAATCTGGACCACATCCTCCTGATCACCGACGCCATGGAGGCCTCCCACCTCCAGGAGGGCAAATATCAGCTGGGCGGGCTGGACGTGATCGTCAAGGAAGGCGCCGCCCGCCTGGCCTCCAACGGGGCCCTGGCCGGCAGCATCCTGAAGATGAACGACGCCCTGAAGAATGTCTACGAGGTCACGGGGCTGCCCCTGGAGGAGCTGGTGCGCACCACCTCCCTCAACCAGGCGCAGGAGCTGGGCATCACCGACCTGGGCAGGGTGGAAGCCGGATTCCGCGCCAATCTGGCGGTGCTGGACAAGGACTTCCAGGTGCGCCAGGTCTTCCTCCGGGGCAGGAAGATGATGGCCTAGTCCTCGCCTTCCCCCCCACATTCGCTCCTCACAGTCGGCCTGCTTTCGCCCCCGGTCCTACGCCTGGGGATGGAAGCAGGCCACTTTGTGTCGCGGCTCCTCCAGGGTGCGCCAGGGCGGCAGCGCCCGGGTACATTCCGGGGTGGCCTTGGGGCAGCGGGGGGCGAAGGGGCATCCGGGGGGCATCGTCAACAGGCTGGGCACGTTCCCGGGGATGCTTTTCAGGGAGGCGGGGTCGTTTTGCAGGCTGGGGCTGGATTCCAGCAGCCCGCAGGTATAGGGATGGGCGGGATGGGCGAAGAGCTCCCGGACAGGGGCCTCCTCCACCATGCGGGAGCCATACATCACCACCACCCGGGTGCACATTTCCCAAATCACCCCCAGGTCATGGGTGATCAGCAGCAGCGCCCGGGGATTCTCGGGACATTCGGTCACCTGCCGCAGCACCTCCAGCACCTGGGCCTGGATGGTCACATCCAAGGCGGTGGTGGGTTCGTCGGCAATCAGAAGGCGGGGTTCCAGAATCATGGCCTGGGCGATCATCACCCGCTGCCGCATTCCCCCGGAAAGCTGGAAGGGATAGGCCTTCAGACAACGCCGGGGCTCCCCGATCCCCACCTTCTCCAGCCAGGATAAAATCCGCGCCTCCTCCTCCGAAGCCTTCAGACGGCGATGGAGACGTATCGCCTCCCGCAGCTGCTCCCCGATGGTGTGCAGGGGCGAAAGGGCCGTCATGGGCTCCTGAAAGACCACCCCGATCTCCGCCCCGCGTATCTTCCGCAATTCCCCCGGGGGCAGGCTCGTCAAATCCCGCCCCTGAAACTCAATGCTCCCCGACACCGTCCTCCCGGGGGGAGAGGGCACCAGACGGGGAATGGACATGGCGGTCACGGATTTGCCACAGCCGGACTCCCCCACCACCCCCAGGGCCTCCCCCGCCTCCAGGGAGAAGGATACGTCGTTCACGGCGTGCACCACGCCTTCCTCCGTGGCAAATTCCACGGTGAGATGGGAGAGTTTCAGCAGGGGGGCCATGGAAGAAAAGCAGACCTCCCGCCACCCCCCGCCCCACGGACACGCAATGCCCCGGGAAGGAGGGAGACGGAAGGCGGGAAAGAGGGGAGAAGGACAGGAAGGGAGGGGAGGAGAGCCGGAAAGGGGGGAAAGTCACGTTCCACCGGAGCGGGAGGCCCTTCGCCCCCCTCCGTCCCTGCCCGCGTCGCCCCTACTTGTCGGAGAGGCCGGCGCGGCGGCGGGCCGCCGCCAGATACTTCAGCATGGCGGCTTCGTTGCCCGGGGCGATCCGGTGGTAGTAATCCCGGTACTTTAGCTTGGATGCGGCGGCTTCATCCATGATGACGGTGACATTGGGATGCAGCTGCAGCGCCGAGGAGGTGTTCATGGAGGTGATGGGGCCCTCCAGCATCCCGTGGATGGCATCCGCTTTGTTCGCTCCCGTGGCCAGCATCAGGACCTCGTCGCTGTCCAGCACGGTCCCCACCCCCATGGACAGCGCCCACCGGGGCACCTTCTCCTCGTCGCCGTCGAAGAAGAGCTTGGCGTTGTCGGTGATGGTGGACTGCGCCAGGGTGATCATGTGGGTGCGGCTGGTGAGGGAGGTGCCGGGTTCGTTGAAGCCGATATGCCCGTCCCGTCCGATGCCCACCACCTGGAGCTTGATGCCGCCCAGGGAGACGATGGCCTCCTCGTAGCGGGCGCACTCCCGGTCGATGTCCCCGGTCAACCCATCCAGGAAGTAGACGTTGTCCTGCTTGATGTTCACATGGGAGAAGAGGTGGGCGTCCATGAAGTGGCGGTAGCTCTGGGGATCCTTGGGCCCCATGCCGATGTATTCGTCCAGGTTGAAGGTGTGGACGTCGGAGAAGTCGATCTCCCCCTTCTTGTATCCCTTCACCATCTCCTGGTAGAGCCCCAGCGGAGTGTTGCCCGTGGGCAGCCCCAACACCTTGGCACGCCCGCACATCACCCGGTGACGAACCAATTTGTATGCCTCCTTGGCCACGGCTCGCTTATCCTTGCAAATAATGACGTTCATCGCACCTCCTTGGTTATTGGGTGAACACTCAAAAAACCGGAACTCTACACGACTCGCGTTGCGGAGGAAACCGCAGGGATCGCCTTAATGTAGCGCACCTCCCTCCAAGTTGCCCACCCCACCCAGGAGATTGCCACAAAAAACTCCCCCCCCGCCCGCCTCCCTGCGTCGACTGAATTTTTCTGACGCAAACGGCAAAAAATTTCAATGAACGGGGGGGGGGGGGGGGGGAGGGATGCCTACCAGTCAAGGCTGTCCGGCGAAGAGAGGAAGTCAAAGAGGCCAACCACAAGGATGCCATCTTCCGTGTGCCAGGGCTTGACGTGATCCTTCACGACGATCATCTTCTTGAAATTGTCGCCCGTGTGGTTCAAAGGCCGGGATTCCTGCCGGGTCTTTTCGCCGTCGGGGAGATACAGCGCAGACTGGATGTAATATCTCTTGTCTCCTGCATTGCAGACAAAATCGATTTCGGTCTGGAGGCGTGTGTTCCTTTCGCGGAGTTCGACCCGTCCGACATCCACATTGTACCCCCGGCAAAGAAGTTCATTGTAGATGGCGTTCTCCATCAGATGAGTCTCCTCCTGCTGGCGGAAATTCAGCCTGGCGTTGCGAAGCCCCAGGTCGGAGAAATAGAACTTGTAGGGGGTGCCGATGTATTTCTTCCCCTTCACGTCGTATCGCATCGCCTTCTTGACAAGGAAGGCGTCCTCGAGGTATCCCAGGTAGGAGCAAAGCGTGTTGACGGACAGCCCTTTCACCCCCTTGCTGCAGAAGGTGTGATAAAGCTTCGCGGGATTGGTCAGAGACCCGACAGACGAGGCGAGTATGTTCACCAGCGAATCCAGGATGTCGATCCGCTCCAGGCCGTAACGGGCGGTGATGTCCTTGAAATAGGTTTCCGAGAACAGCTCCGGAAGATAGCTGGCCTTGGACGCGTCGTCAGCCTGGGACAGGACCAGCGGCATCCCCCCGTATGTCAGATATTCGTTCAGACACTCCGTCCGATCCCCGCCCCTGGCTTGGCTGAACTCGGAGAAGGACAAGGGCCTGAGCTGAACCGAATCGCCCCGCCCCCGAAACTCCGTCGAAATGTCATTGGACAGAAACTTGGAGTTGCTCCCCGTGACATAGATGTCCAGATTCCTTTCATAGAGAAGCCCGTTGAGCACCCAGGAAAAGCCCTCCACAAGCTGGATCTCGTCCAAGATGACATAATGCCGCTCCCCGTCCCGGATCTGCTCCCTGATGTATCTGTCAAACGCCTCGGGATTGTCATGGAACCTCTTGTTGGAGATGCGGTCCAGCTCCACCTTGACAATATGGTCCGCGGGAACGCCTTCCCGCAAAAGTTCTTCCTTGAATAGCGGATCCAGCAGATAGGACTTCCCGCACCGCCGAACGCCCGTCACGACTTTGACCAGGCCATTCCCCCTCTTGGACAACAGGCGCCGAAGATATTGGTCACGCTTGATCTCGTCCATGCCACTCTCCCTGTATCATTGAATTTCTCTGACGTAAACGGCAAAAATTTTCAATATTATAGCACGCATTGCCTGCTTGTCCCCCCCGGCTTCCGTGCGTTGACTGAATTTTTTTGACGCAAACGGCAAAAATTTTCAATGAACGGGGGGGGGGGGACTTGCCGTCCTGCCGTGGGCAGGTGCGTCATGGAGGAGGTGGTTTTTTGCCTCCTATTCCTGGGAGTCGGCAATTCCGTCCCCCAGAATCATTCCCTTCACCAGGGTGGACATCACGGCCACGGGCTCCTGGGCGGTGGATTCGGCCAGTTTCCGGGCGGCCTCCAGATTCTCCTCCTTCATGACGAAGGCCAGGATTTTCCGCAGGACCTGGTCGGTGAGTTTGGGAGCGGCCTCCGGGCTTCCCGGGAGATATTCGGGACCCGTGCCCTTCAGGAGGAACTCGGGGGTGGTGTGGAGCGCGATGGCGAACTTCTCCACCCGCCGGGGGGTGGTGGCGGTGGCGTTCACCTCCAATTTGGTGTAGAGGCTCTGGGAGACCCCCAGTTTGTCTGCCATCTCCACTTGCTTCAACCCCAGCTTTCTGCGGAAATACCGGAGTTGGGTGGCCAGGCTGACTTCATTGGCGGGAAATTGTTTGGTTTTCGGCATCGTCTACGCTCCAGGGGAAAAGTCGGAGAGGTCAAGGAGGATCGCATCCAGGGGAGGAACCGTGGTCGTCAAGGACTGGACCGGGTCCAGCCTCCGGGGCTCCGCTCCCCGCTGATGCAAGGCGCAGGGCTGGCAACGGGAGGAAGGGGTGACCTCCACGGCCTGGGGTTCCTCCGTGTAGTTCACCAGAAGGAGCGCCGCCCTCCCCCCATGCCGCCATTGGGCGCAGAGCACCGCCGGCATGGTGGCCACCTCCCGTCCCTGGCACTCCTTCTGGAAAAAGGGCAGACTGCGGCATTGGACTTTGGGGGCGCGGTCCATCCTGCCATAGAGCAGGAAGGGGCGGGCTTCGCCCCGGCGCCATTCCAGGAGATGGCGCAGAAGGGTCAGAAGGGGGCCTTGGGGCGGGGGCGCCACATCCCAGGGCATGCACCAGTTCCAGTGGGCTTTCCCCTCCCCCTGCAGATTCAGGGCAAGCATGTTGCCGTAGACGAAATGCCAGGCCAGATGGAAGAGGGGATAGTGGGGCGTCTTGTCATAGTCGATGTAGTACTGCAAGGCGCAGAGGTTGCCGGAGAAGCCCACGCTGTAGTCGTGCATGAGGAAGGATTGGAGGGGGACGGGGCGTCCCGCAATCCAGGCGTTTCCGTAGCGCATGTCGTTGATGCGGCAGTGGCGGACATAGGGGGTGGCGGCCGCATTCTCGCAGCCCAGGGCCATCTCCTTCCCCGCGGCCTGCGCCGCCCGCGCCATCACCTGGTCCATGGCCTGGGTGAGCCACGCCCCCGGCATCCGGGGATGCCCATGGTGGGAAGAGTAGCAGAAGGCCGGGGCGCCCCCGCAATTCTGATCGAAAAACTGGAGATAGTCCACCCCCGCCTGACGGCAGGAGGACACCTCCCGTGCCACCACGTCGCGGGTATAGGCACGGGAGGGGCACAGGTCGTAGCCATCCCGCTGCTGCCGGCAGATGGAGGAGTGGCGCTCCCCCTTGGGGCCGGTGCAGATCTCCCGGTCCACCTTCTCCCGCCGGAAACGCTCCTGGCAATCGTAGGCCGGATGGATGGCGCTCTTCTTGGTCCAGCCAATGCCCGAGGCATACAGCCCCAGACGATCCCCCTGGGCATGGAGGGCATGGATGAATTTCTCCAGCTCCTCCTCCCCTCCCAGGGGCGGCCACACAAAGGGCGGCGCCCAGGGCGCCGTGCCCTCCCAGTGCATCAGCAGCGGCATCAGGGGCACCCCGGGCAGAAGGGCATGCCACCGGTCCACCACCTCCATGCCCCGAAGATAGGGGAAATACCGGTTGGGTCCCATGTCCCCATGGTCACTTCCCTCCCCCTGGATCGGGTAGATCAGCATCAGGGGGTCCTCCCCGTACCAGGCAGGAGCGCCCTTCTCCAGGGAGTCGTCGTTCCGGCGCAGCTCTCCCGTCTGCGTCTCCAGCCACCCGCGATGGAGCTCCGCGGCCCCCTCCCAGCCCCCGCGGAAGCCCGCCATGACCACGCCGGTCACACGCTCCTCCCCCTGGGTGAAGTGCTGCTGGCGCAGGGTACATTCCCCGGGCCCGTCTCCCTCCAGGACCGCCGCCTCCAACAGAGCGGGGGCATGGGGGCTTCCCTCAAATTGCACCAGGAACCCCTCCTCCCCCCGGAGCACGGCGTGGAATTTGGCGCAAAGGGCGCCAGGATAGAGGAACCGGATGGTGCTGGCGGCATAGCCCAGATAGTCGCTCCCCATCTCCGGCCCCAGGAGCCGGGGAAGCACCTCCAGCCCCTCCCGCTCCATCAGGGTCCCCTCCGCGAAAGTGGTGAGATACCGGAATTCCCCAGGGGCCCGCAGCCGCACCACCGGGAAATCCACCCACTCCAGGACGCACCGCTCCGTCTTCAAATCCAATTCAATGCCCCACTCCAGCAACCTCCCCACGCCCTGCTCCCGGAACCGCAACGACACCCGCACCTCGCCGCCGGGAAACAAATCCTCCGCCCCGAAAAAGCGAAGCGACACCAGACGGGACCCGCGGCACGGCCGGCTCTCCCTCCGCTCCACCCGGGGAAAGACGCTGGCGGAAAAACGCAGGGGATTCCCCTCACCATCCCGAAGCTGGAAGACAAAAAGCGGACGGGGACGGGCAGAGGCGTATTCCCGTCTCCCCACGCGCAGCGAGGACACCGCCCCCTCCGGGGTGAAACGCACCGCAAGGGACGGAGGCGCGCACGACGGAACTTGCAACGTCATTGGATTCCTCCTTGGAGCTCTTGGCACAGGACAACAAAAGGACGCGGCAACCCCGCCCTTACGACTTCTGGGAGGGAGTCAGCTGGGCCAGCAACACCGCCAGGAAGATGATGGCGCATCCCGCCATCTCCCGGAACCCCATGGCCTCCCCCAGCACCAGCCAGCCGCCCAACGCGGAAATCACCGACTCCAGACTCATCAGCAACGTGGCCACCACGGGATGGACATATTTCTGCCCGACACACTGCAAGGTGTACGCCACGCCACTGGAAAGGACGCCGCAGAACAACAACGGCCCCAGCCCCTTCACCATCTGCCCCAGGGAGATGGTCTCCCCCGCAAAAGGGGCGAGAACCAGGGAAACCACCCCCGCAAAGAAAAACTGAAACGCCGAAAGACGGACGCAATCCACCGTGGCCACAAACTTGTCCACGCAGAGAATCTGGACGGCGAAAAGGAAGGCGCAGGCCAGCAACAGAAAATCCCCCCTCTGCAAGGAGAGATTCCCCGGCGCCAGACCGCACAGCAAGGCACTGCCCACCAACGCCATGAACGCCGCTCCCCACACCAGCGCCGGAGTGCGGCGGCCCAGCAACTGCCCCAGAATGGGCACCAGGATGATGTACAAGGCCGTGAGAAAACCCGCCTTCCCCACCGAGGTGTACTGAATGCCCACCTGCTGGGCAAGACTGGCGCTCCCCAGGGCCAGGCCGCACAACACCCCGCCCCCTAAAAGACGAAGCCGGGCCTCCGGAGTCCGCGCACTCCCCCAGAAACTGGGACGCACCCCCTGCAAAACATCCAACAACGCAAGGCAGGGCAACAACGCCACCACCCCGATGAAAGAACGCAACCCGTTGAAGGAAAAGGGCCCTAGACTCGCCATCCCCTTCTTCTGGGCGGAAAAGGCCAAACCCCAGATGAAGGCGCAAATCAACAGGGCCAATACCCCAAGACGGGAGGACAGGGAACGGGAACGGGAACCGGAGGCGATGGAGGACATGGAGAACAATAAAACAAATCAGGCAAACGCCCTCCCCCATTGAAAAACCAAATCCTAGGGGGAAAGACGACAAAAATCCGAAAAAATGAAAATATATCCCCATTTTTCTCCCCTCACCCCCCACGCCTCCCCAGAACACGAAAACCACACGAAGAACACCCCCCCCGGATCCGCACCAGCGGTGGATGGAGCGTTGCACCCTCCGGGATGCCAGGCCCCGCAGTTCTCCCTCCCAACAGGGTGGTTCAAGCCTTCCGGCCGGTGATCAGGGCTCCCTGCCAGGCCATCAAAGGAGGCAGCGCATAGATTTTTTCCTGGGGCGTTTCCCGTATGGGCACGAGCGGGAGCGGGTCTTCCTCGGCTCGCATCAGCCAGTATTCCTGGTATTCTCCATGGCGGATCGCCAATTCCAGAGGCATGGTTCTGCCAATGCCGCAATTCTGCAAATATGCGCCAGCAGTGGTGCCTTTTTCCGTGACGCGTCCCTGGAGGCAGAGGGAGAATCCACCGGTCAGCAGGCGGACAGGGAGTCCGCCATGGGGGAGGAGTCCATCCAGGGCATCCAGGATCATGGCCCGGCGGTAAAACGTCCACGGATTTCGGGAATCCAGTTCCTGAATCAGAAGGAGGGAATTTCCCTGTTCCGTGGGAATAAGGCAGCTGCCGCAGGCATCCGGTCGCGTGGTGAGTCGGGAGAGGGGAATCGACACCTCCCGCAAAACTCGCCATGCGGCTACGGCAGAATCAGGCGAAGACCGCTTCCGCTGACGCCGTAGGCCTGCGGGACATCCTCCTCCAGCAGGACGCGGATGTACTCCTCCATGTGCGGGGCAAGACCGCCGCGGCGCATCTCGTCCAGCGTCATCCACTCCATCCGTCCCTCGTCGGAGGACCGGAGTTCGCCCGTGAAGGCGCTGGTTCGGAACAGGAAGACGATATACTTGGAGTTCGGGATGTCATCCTGCCAGACGGTGCTCTCGGGCCTCTCGGGAACTTCCCACTCCACCACGCCGCACATCCGCAGCCGCGAGACCGTCAGCCCCGTCTCCTCGCGGATTTCCCGCACGGTGGAGGCCGTGATGGACTCCCCCGCCTCCACATGCCCCCCGGGAAAGGTCAGCCCGCACCACGGGTTTGTGGGCTTCGCAAGCCTGTGCTGCACGAGGACACGTCCAGCGGCCGTGTCCTCAATCATGCACATGTTGCAGAGGGTGACGTTCATTGATTCACTCCCGTGAGCACATCCCACCTGTTGAGCCAAATGTCGCCTGCGTCACTGAACTTTCTTACAGTATTGTCGTTGTGTTTCTGTCCTTTCTTTCCAGGAGACTGAAGCCACTGCCTATGGCTCTCGCTGATCTGCTGGGCAACGATCTTGCTCGGCACAATGTGATATTCCGGCGTGCCAATGCCGTGCAATGTCACAAAAACATACACGATGTTGTCTCCCATCATTTTTTCGTTCTTGGCAGAAAGAGTCCATTCTTTCTTCGAGTAGCTTGTGGTTTTGACTTGGATGCAAAACTGGGAATGATTGTCTTGACGATTCACCGCCAGGATGTCAAAGTCCTTGACATAGGACATAGGCAGGGCGACGGTGAAACCATGACGCTCCAGTTCTCCAGCCACAAAATACTCACCAGCATTGCCAATGCTTATGCAGCTCTGTTTCTGCATCTTTCACCCCTTGCGGATAAGTTCAGGCAGTGTGCCCAACCGTTTCTTCACCTCACATTCCCAAAGCACGACGACGTGCCAGCCTGTCGCCTCAAGCGCGGCGTGCTCCTTCCTGTCCCGCGCCACATTGCGCTGGAACTTGGCCTGCCAGAACTCCACGTTGGACTTCGGCACGGTCGCCGCCTTGCAGCCTTCGTGACGATGCCAGAAGCAACCGTTCACGAAGATGACCGTGCGCCACTTGGGAAGCACGATGTCAGGATGCCCAGGCAGTTTGGACGAATGGAGCCTGTAGCGGAACCCCAGGGCGTGCAGATGACGACGCACCACCATCTCCGGCTTCGTGTCCTTCGACCGAATCCGGCTCATGACCTCGCTACGCTTCTCGGGAGGGATGGTGTCCATTGCTCTTTCTCTTCGCCGCAAAACAGGTCGCCCATTTCTTCCTGAATGGACAACTTTGTCCGGGCAATGTAGTGCTCCATGACCCCCTTGGCTGAAAGCTTGACAAGATTTTTCTTTCCCTATGGAAGGATAATGCCGCCAATGACAAGTGAGGACCTTCAGAAACTCTCTTCATTCTCTACGACTTATCAAAAATAGTCTGAAGGCAATGATTGGGACGTTGTCTCAATGGTAACGCAGGATTCCCTTTCCGTCTCTACAGAAAGGGAAGCTCTCTAGGGTTCTGTCCTACAGACCTCGCTACGTCCATCTCCATATCCTTTCCCCATCTCGCGTTCCTCCCGCCGTGGAGGCGGTTCCTGTGGTTTCCCCTTTGGTCCCCCTCCCCCGCAAGCGGGGGGCACTCCGCCACGCTATGGGAGCACGCAGACGCAGGGGACCCCCTCCCCCGCAAGCGGGGGGCACTCCGCTGCCGCAATCAGCCACCGTGTGCGCTGGGCTTTTCCTGGGAGTCCCCCTTGCTCCCATTGGCGCGGCTTGCCGCCGCCTTCTTCGCCGCCCTGATCCCGCCAGGCGTCCGCGCCGCATTGCGCTGGCGCGCCTTGAGCCAGGCGGCAGCGGAAATCCTCCCGGGAAACCGCCCGGGGTGCCCAAGGGATTCGAGGGACAAGTCGATGTCCACCGAATTCCAGTCCCCCACAACGGTCAGAGGTTATGTCGCGCAGTTCGGCCGCGCTTCAATACTCGAACCATGGAAAGTCCGTGAACCGCAGAAAATATTCCCTGCCGTTCACCACGAACGCGATGCCCTTTGGAAAAGGACCCGATAAAGCAGGTGGTCTCAGCCGAGATAGGCATCCCAGGCATCTTTGCAAAACTGTTCATTTCGTTTGACCTCCCCCCTCCTTTAGAATCTCGTTGAGCGTGACCTGGTTCACATGCCCTTCCCCGAGGCGACCTCCATCTCCGGCTCGAGCCAGATCTTGATGTTCGCCTCGCCGCTGATCGCATGGACATGGCGGCGACGCTCCTCGAAGCTGTACCGGATGGTGAACTCCTTGCAGCGGAAGAGGAAAGGCATTGACAACGTCTCTTCTTGGTCCGCATCATTTTGCATTAATGCAAAACCTAACGCTAGCTTCCGAGCCGCCATCACAAAAAAAAGGTGCAATTTCTTGGCCAATCACCAAAAAATCTAGGTCAGAGTCGCTATACTACCCACCTGTTAAGTCATCCTCCCCCCTCTGAGGGTTCTGTTGAGGTTGCAAGCGGGAATGCCACGTTTCTTCCTACGGTAATTTTCTTTCCCACTCTGGAGACGCGAGTATCTAAAATTCAAAATTTACCGGATCGGAGAGAAATAGTGCTGCTTCTTCTCCTTTTCGATAAGGATTTGGCTGCCATTCAGTTTACAAACATCGTTCAAGTGTAGTCCCCATGGGCACAAGATTCTTTACCAACGACGGTGAAAATACCCTCTTGAATAAGTTCAAGGGAGTATTCACGGACAATCCCGACATCGCCTGCTTTGATGCTCTTGTGGGCTATTTCCGCTCCTCTGGTTATTTTGCCATACGCCCATATCTGAGAAATATCCCTCGTATCCGTGTGCTGATTGGCATAGACGCAGATCATATCCTTGCCAAATACAATGAACAAGGGCTTCTATTTAAGGGGGATGACGAAGCCACTGTTCAGGAAGCCATTAGGAATTTTCGCAACGATATTGCTACGTGTGGCTACAGTCGTAAAATTGAGGAAGGAATTCGTCAGTTTGTAGAAGATGTGAAAACCAACAAAACAGAAGTTCGCGTACACAAAACACGTAAACTCCACGCGAAAATATATATATTCCGTCCACAAAACTGGACCGAACACCATCAGGGAAGCGTCATAACGGGATCTGCCAACCTGACGGATGCAGGTCTCGGTGTTGGGAAAGTGACAAACTACGAATTCAATGTCCAGTTGTTCGAATATGACGATGTGGTTTTTGCCACCAGCGAATTTGAAAAATTATGGAACGAGGCCGAGCCCCTTCGTCCAGAGCAGATACAGAACTTGAAAGACAAGACACATCTGAACGACAAAATCACACCATTCCAATTGTATGTCAAAATGCTGGCGTCCTACTTTGGAAACAGCATCGACTACAATCCGGATGCCGTTGACATGCCGCCCAAATACAAGAAACTATCCTACCAGGCAGACGCTGTGAACCAAGGATATGACAAGCTTTGTAAGTACAATGGCTTCTTTCTAGCAGATGTCGTCGGTCTCGGGAAAACAGTCGTGGCATTGATGATTGCGAAGAAGTTTTTCTATGGCAATGGCTTCCCGGAGCATATTTCGCGCATCCTGATTATCTGCCCTCCAGCGGTGCGCAAGTCCTGGGAGAAAACAGTTGAGGATTTTGGCCTTAAGACCTGCAAGATAATCACCAATGGCAGCATTCACAAGGAAAAAAACCGTTTCAAGAAGTATGACTTGGTAATCGTTGATGAAGCGCACAAGTTCAGGACAGCATCCTCCGAAGGATATGACACCCTGCAACGTCTTTGCAAGGCTCCGGCGCCTTCAGGCGCAACCCTTGGGAAGACACCGGGACGCAAGAAAGTCATACTCATATCCGCCACACCGCTGAACAACGGCCCTAAGGATATCCAAAGTTTGGTATATCTCTTCCAGGATGGAGGAAACACGGATTTGGATGTGCCGAATCTTGACGATTTCTTCAAACAAACAATCAAGCGCTTCGATGAGGCAAAAAAACTTGACAAGGATGAGGCAAAACCCATCATCCAGGCTGTCAATGAAGAATTGCGAAATAACATCATTCAACCATTGACTGTTAGAAGAACCCGTTCCGATTTGCTGAACAACGAACTCTATCGAAAAGATCTTGAGAAGCAAGGTATAACCTTCCCTGAATCCCTTACGCCAAGACAGTTGTTCTACAAGATGAACGGGGATTTGAACTATCTCTTTGACAGAACCCTTGATTGTCTGGCTCAAAAACTGAATTACAGTCGCTACAAGGCTATCGCCTTTCTGAAACCTGAAATCAGGAATATGTATTCCAACAATATCGCAGAAATCGCCTCACGCCAGTTGTCTGTGATTATGAAGAACATCCTAATCAAGCGTCTAGATAGTAGTTTTCACGCTTTCAAACGTTCTCTGAAAAAATTCCTCGATGGCGTCGAGGCGATGCTGAAGATGCTGAATGACGGCAATGTTTTCATTCTGGAGGATACCAATGTCACAGATCTGGTAATGAACGGCCAGGAAGACGATCTGATGGAAATCTATCAGAAGAAACACGAAAATGACTATTCTGCAAAAATTTTTAAGTCATCTGACTTCAAGCCTGATTTTCGCGACAAATTGGAAGCAGACAAACGCGAGCTTACGGAACTCTATGATGATTGGTCAATTGTCGATGACGACCCTAAATACGACGAGTTCCTGAAGACGCTCAAGAAAGAGTTGCTGAACAAAAAGACGAATCCATCCGGGAAAGTGGTTATTTTCTCTGAAGCAGAAGATACCACGAAATACCTGCATGAGCGCCTGACTCAAGACGGCTATACACGTGTGCTTGCTGTTCATTCAGGCAACCGTGACGGGGTGGAGGACGAGATCCTGCAGAATTTCGACGCAAACCTTGAGAAGGAGGAACGCCGCGACGATTACGACATCATCATATCTACGGAAGTCTTGGCAGAGGGCGTTAACCTTCATCGCGCAGGAGTCATAGTCAACTATGATACACCTTGGAATTCCACGCGGTTGATGCAGCGCGTAGGCCGCATCAACCGGATCGGTGGCTCCAACAAGACCATCGGCATCTATAATTTCTTCCCCACAGAAGAAGTCAACACCCAGATTGAACTTGAAAAGAAAGCCAGTCTGAAGCTGATGGCATTCCACCACGCACTGGGAGACGATAGCCAAATCTACTCTCCGGAAGACGAAAAGCCAGGCTCATTTGGTCTCTTCAATGCAAATTATACGGAAGAACAGGATGAACGGCTGACCATCCTACTTTGGCTGCGCAAATTCCGCGAAGAACATCCGGAGTACTTCAAAACGATTGCTGATTTGCCTTTGAAAGTGCGTACAGGCAGGACGGAGACGGAGGAAACCCGTAAATCGTTTCCTGCGAATGCCACCATTGCCTATCTCAAGAACACCAAACGAGACCTGTTCTATGCCGTTTCTCAAGATGGCTCTCCTACAGTTATCAGCTTCTTGGAAGCGGCAAAACTGCTACGTTGCCCCGAGGATGAGCCACGCAGGGAGTTGCCGGAAGAGCACTACACCCACATCACAAGCTTCATAGATGGTTTCGAAAAGAAGTATCAGGAAGAGGCAGGAAAACAGCAGAGTGTCGCCAAGACTCTGACTCCACAGCATAAGCAGGCTTTGAACTATTTGGCTGCCATGAAGAAGTTGCCCATTGTCAATGATGGGGAACGCGCCCTCTTGGACAGGGCTATGGACGCCATCAAACAGCAGAAGTTCGTGAAGTTGTACAAGGAAGTAAACACCCTGGCCAAAAACAAACTGAAGCCAGTGGAGAGCCTGGAAAAACTCAAGAAGATAATTTCTGAGTACATCATCCAATCCGATGAAGAGGAAGAGCAGCAGAAGGAATCCGAGATGATGTATGGCGGTAAACCTGAAATTATCATTTCGGAGACTTTGGTATCCAAGGAGGGATGATGAACAACGAAAGTATAAAATTTGATTTAGCAGGTTCAGTGAAGGTGCTCAAAACTGCCATTTTGCAGGCGCAGCACACTGTCGCATCCAATGCGAATCGTGTCATGCTGATGCTCTATCTTGGCATTGGGCGTTTTATTTCCCAGAAAACCCGTAATGGAGCATGGGGAACAGGTGCGGTTCAAGCCATTGCAGAACAGTTGCAGAAAGAAATGCCAGGTCTCAGAGGGTTTAGTGGAACGAACCTGAAGAAGATGCGCCAATTCTATGAGACATGGGAGGATTGTTTGATTCGACCGCCAGTGGCGGTCGAATTGTTATCATCCTCAATGTCAGAAAGTTCTGCAAATCGACCGCCGGCGGCGGTCGATTTCGAAGAAGGTGTCGGTATTTTTTTCAATTGGTCACTGCCTGCCTGTAAAGAAGGGGTAAGCCAAGAAGATTTCTTTCATATCAGTTTTACCCATCATCTGGAGATATTGAATTACACCCAGACTCTCCAAGAGCGCCTCTTCTATATCCACGAAAGCGCAGTAAATCGCTGGAGCAAGTTGATGTTAAGGGCGCAATTGAAGGCTGACGCCTATCACCACACAGGAACGATACCAAGCAATTTTACTACAACCATGCCTTCCGTCAGGCAGGCGATGAAGGCGTTGTCCGTATTCAAGGACGAGTATCTACTTGATTTCATCAACACCGAGGAACTGGATGCCACCAATCCAGAAGACGTGGACGAGCCTGTCATTGAACACGCCATTGTTGCGAATATCAAGAGATTCATCATGACGTTCGGACAGGATTTCAGCTTCATCGGCAACCAATACCGGCTGGATGTCATGGGGCACGAGCAATTCATCGACCTACTTTTCTTCAATCGGGAGTTAAACTGCCTAGTGGCTCTGGAATTGAAGAAAGGCGCTTTCAAGAGCGCCTATCTGGGACAACTGAATCTCTACCTTCAGGCATTGGATGACCAGATTCGCAAACCACACGAAAATCCGTCCATAGGCATCATCCTCTGCAAGGAAGCCGACAAACTTTACGTGGAATACGCAGTGAGAGACTACAACAAGCCAATGGGTGTCGCCACCTACCGCACAGCAGAAGAAATGCCAGAAAAATGGCGTAAGGTTCTTCCATCCATTGATGCCCTGCAAGCCCAACTGAATACCTTTGAGAACGAAGGGGAGTGAAGACCATGAACACTGAAGAACTTTCTCATATTCTGCAGAGGGAATATAGCCTTGAAGACTGGCAGTCTGTATATGCCTATCTCTTTCCTTCTGGGAAGCTTTTCCAGACACCAGTGGTGCTTGATGTTCCAAGTCCCCTGATTTACAAAATGTCCCAGGTCGGCTTCGCGGAATTGAATGGCGAGAAATTGCTGCTGCTTGACGTGGAGGTCAATCCCCAGGTCGTTTTGGAACGCAACCGCGTGGCATTGAATAACGTTCTGGCACGCTGGCTGACCGTAGGTGCGGAAGAAGCTGCCATCGGCGTCTTCCATTCCAGGCACCACTCTTCCTTTCGCTTCACTTTCGTTCGCAAGAGTGTCCATTTCAATAATGACGGCGAAATCGTGACGGAACAGACCAACGCCAGGCGCTACACCTACATACTCGGTCCCGAGAAGCATTGCCGCACGGCAATCCAGCGTTTCGATAAACTCCACAACACGGCTAATGTCTCCCTGGATGATGTGGAGGAAGCCTTCTCCGTCGAGGCATTGACCAAGCAATTCTACCATGAACTCTTTGACTGGTTCCAATGGGCATGCGCGGAAGAAACAGGCGTCTACTTCCCGAACCTGGATTCGGCTGAGGATAAAAAGCAAGCTCTGCAAGAGCATCTCATCCGGCTCATTACCCGACTGATTTTCGTATGGTTCATCAAACAGAAACATCTGGTTCCCGATGAACTCTTCAATGTGGACGAAATCTCACGCAAGTTAAAGGATTTCGATTCCGCAAGCAAAACTCAAAACAACTACTACCGCGCCTACCTGCAAAATCTGTTCTTCGCCACGTTAAACCGGGAAATCAGCGAGCGTGCCTTTGCCCAAACTGTATATCCTGCCACAAAGCAGGACCACGGCGTGACCACCCTCTATCGCTACGCTGATGAATTCACCTGCAATGAAGACGCCGTCAAGCAGATGTTTGCCCAAATCCCCTATCTGAACGGTGGGCTCTTCGAATGTCTGGACCACAAGACCGAGGTCCCCAACGCCCCCGCCGTCTATGTGGACGGCTTCAGCCGCAAGAAAAGTTCCGCAGCTCGTCTGCCTAACTGCCTCTTCTTTGACGATGAAAAAGGCATCTTCCCCCTGCTGGAACGCTATAATTTCACGGTTGAAGAGAACTCTGCCATGGATCAGGCGGTTGCCTTGGACCCGGAACTTCTGGGAAAGGTCTTTGAAAACCTCCTGGGCGCCTACAACCCGGAAACCCAGCAGACGGCACGCAAAGACTCCGGTTCCTTCTACACTCCACGGGAAATTGTGGACTTTATGGTGGACGAAAGCCTGATTGCCTACCTGAAGAACAACTCGTCTCTGGACAGCGAGACGCTGTCTGACCTGGTCCGCAATGAAACTCTGCCGGAGGTGTTGGCTGACAATAGCCAGGAACGGGAAAGGTTGTCGAAATTGCTATTGAACATTCGTATATTGGACCCTGCCTGCGGTTCAGGTGCCTTCCCTGTGGGCGCCTTGAACCGCCTTGTCACCATTCTGCGAAAACTCTCGGGCAAGGAATTGGACGAGTACCAGACCAAGATGCATCTTATCGAAAAATGCCTCTACGGTGTGGACATACAGAACATCGCCGTCCAGATTTCCAAACTCCGCTTCTTCATCTCCCTGATTTGCGAGCAGACTCCGGACTTGAATGCGCCTGAGCGCAACTTCGACATTGCGCCCCTGCCCAATCTAGAAACCCGTTTCGTCGCCGCCGACACGCTTTTCAAGCTGCAGAAGGAGCAGACTGCGGAGCTCTTCGATTTAACGGATGAAAAATTGAAGGGCTATCAGGACGAGCGCTTCGCAATCAGCCAGACGCTCATCTGCCCGCCAAGTCGCACTGTCAAGAAGAAACTCCAGGAACGCGAAAAGGAACTGGCAGAATTAATCCGTAATCGCCTTATTGAAATTTCTTGCGTGCCGGATAAGGAAAAAATCGCTGCTTGGCAGCAGGAAATCCTTGAATTGAAAACGCAATACCAGGCGGTGGAAGAACCCAAGATGGCCTGCTTTGCTAGAAGGCAAATGTCCTTGTTCGAAGACATGGATTCCGGCGAACTGATGATTGATATCAATAAGGAGAAAAGAGCGAAGCTGTACACGCAGATTCACAATCTCAACTTAGCCATCAGTAAGGAACAGAAAAAGGCCAGCAAAATCACCGAAAAAATGGAGACCACCCGCCGCCTGGCGTCTTGGGTATCCTCCGCTCTCAACTCCACAGCCGACTTCTTCGAGCCAGAATGGATGTTCGCCATTAAGGGCGGGTTCGACATCGTCATCGGCAATCCACCATATATCCAACTTCAGGATGATGGTGGAAAACTCGGCAATCTCTACAAAGACGAAAAGTTTCAGACATTCGAAAAGACAGGCGACATCTACTGTCTCTTCTACGAACGTGGCTGGCAGTTGCTAAAAGACCACGGCCACCTCTGCTTTATCACCTCAAACAAATGGATGCGTGCAGGCTACGGAAAGTCCCTGCGGAAATTCCTAGCCAACAACACCAATCCTGAACTACTCATCGACTTCGCTGGACAAAAAATCTTCGAATCTGCCACTGTGGATACCAATATTCTTCTCTTCGCTAAAGGCGTGAAGAATGCAGGTCAGACCAAAGCCTGCATCGCCAAGGAGGGCTGTCGAGAGAATTTGGGGGATTTTTCTCAACCAAAGATCGTGTGGTCGAGATTGATGAGATTAGCAAAAAATGATATTCACTCTTTTCCAAGATTTGCTTCTGTGCCTGAAGGAATTGTAACTCTCGACAGCCTGTGTTTTTTTACAGGGAAAGATATAGAATACCTTTTAGATACATTGAATTCTGAATATGCATCATATTACTTTTTTGGGTCTGTCGCAACTCTGGACAATGGCGGATTCCAAATGCGGCAGCAATACGTCGAAGACATACTTATCCCTCCTCCGGGAAATAGTAACTTATATGAGAAATTTAACTTCACAGATGATGAAATCGCTTTCATAAAAAATACTGTATTAAAAAGGAAAAATGAAATTCTGAAGGATCTTGCCAGAAATAATCAGACATGATAATTCTTTTCGATATAATTAATCTCCTTTTGATTTAGGTTGTATATGGAATAGACTGCCTCATTAATTAAACATTCAATACCGGGTGATATATTTTTAAAGATTTTTAATAGTTCATTCTCACGTTCTAAGGTCCAACAAGGTACAAAAAGACTTTCAATCTTGAACTTCTTCCATCTGATCGTACCTACTCCTGTAGTTGTTCCAATCTTTGAGAAGAGATATTCTGATAGAGAAGAATTTAGAATGAACAAGAGATATTTTAGATGTTCCCCAGTCATGTAGAATGTGGTTGCTTCTGGGAAAAACTTCCCACTGTCATCATAGCAGAATTTTGTCCTATCCGAGATTTCACCCCACACGATCTTTGGTTGAGAAAAATCCTCCCAATAACTTATCTGGTCCTGAGTTTCAAACCAATCATTCCCTGTTTTCTTGCGTGCTTTCTGGACTTTCCCATCGATGATGATCTTACGTCCATTGATAATGATATCCTTTCCGCTTTGTTCAAGACGCTGATGGCAGAAATCAGATAGTAACTCTCTACTGTTAGCAATATCATCCCGACCTGCATTATGCAGGCGTTTCTTGTCAAAAGTGAGCAGATGTTGTTTGACCGCAGGATACTCTTCAATGTCATAATGTCTAGCAGGGAATGTGGCAATCAGATAGAGATGTGCCCAGTCATATCCGTACCGTTTGATGTCCCTGCCTCTAAGAATTGTCCATTTTTGATGTTATAGATTTATTTTGAATTTATTATAACTATTTTTTGACTCCATTTTTCACAGAAAGATTCTATCTATTACATCTTTTTAAATATTAAGTCGATTAGAATTTGATGATAAAATTTCTTTCAACTTCATTAAATGCATACAAGTCAAAAATTAGCTTGTTAATTGTTTTATCATTTATTGTAAGATTTTCTTCTTTAAATAGTGGTAAAATTATATTTTTAATTGATGTAGAAGGAATTGGAATTCTGAGTGGTTCAACTGCTTGAACACTAACGAGCAAATCTCCTGTTCCTGTTTGGGGAGAATCTTTAAGCAAATAATGTCCTGTATGAGAATTAAGGATACACGTGAGATATTCAATATCTTTCCCTACAGCAAAACATGTGCTATCCAATACGAAGGACCCTAAATTATCATACGCAAACCTTAAAATTGACCCAATCCGTTTCCACACGATCTTTGGTTGAGAAAAATCCTCCATATATGCGCAACTTCTGAGATTATAGGGAGTATCTCCCTGGTCGGCACGCCTGGAGATTTTATCCCAGAAAGAATCCAGATGCCTTTTGATGGCAGGGTAGTCGTTGATATCGATGCGTGGAATATTTTTCTTAGGGATGCCGTTATGAGTGGCAATCAAATAAAGGTTTGCAAAGTTATACCCATATCGTTTGATATCTTTGCCTCTAAGAATTGGCCGTATAATCTCGGCGGATTTGGGGTCTTGGGCGATGAGTTCCTTCCGCTTCGCCTCGTCGATGATAAACGCCTCGTTGCAACCGGTGAGTATTCCACGGTTAATCTTGATATCCCACTTCTTAAGCGGGACGCCGACGGCTTCGATTTTGCGCTTGATGGATTGCTCGATGGGGTTGAGGATGACCCAGGAATCAGAGGTTGTGAAGGCGCATTGGGTGGCATGGCGTCGAACAAAACCGCCGGTATTTCCCAATCATGCCTGTGCCATTTGTAGCCGTCTTGTTGTGTAGCACGGCGTGGCAAGTCGTAGATAGGACAATGTAGAGGCAAGAAGATGTACTACGGATACATTCGCGTAAGCACGGACAAGCAAACAGTGGAGAACCAGCGTTTTGAAATCAACCGATTCTGCGAGCAGCAGAAAATCGCCATTGACCAGTGGTTTGACGAGACCATTTCCGGAACCAAAGAGCCGGACAAGCGGAAACTGGGCAAGATGCTTCATCAGATGAAGAGGGGCGATGTGCTGATATGCGCGGAATTGTCTCGACTGGGCCGCAGTCTTCTGATGATCATGGCGATTCTGAATGAATGCATGAAGAACGAGATCCAGGTCTGGACGATCAAGGACAACTACCGCCTGGGCAGTGACATCAGCTCCAAAGTGTTGGCATTTGCCTTTGGTCTATCAGCCGAAATCGAACGCAATCTGATTTCCCAGCGTACCAAGGAGGCATTGGCTCGCAAGAAATCCGAAGGCGTTCACCTGGGTCGCCCCAAAGGTCGAAAAAGTGCTCGCGTCAAACTTACTGGGAAGGATGATGTCATTCGCTATTGCCTGGAAGCAGGCTTCTCCAAAAGTGCTATCGCCAGGAAACTACATGTGCATCGTATCACTCTAGGGAAGTACATCATCTCAGCGCAAATCGCTACCAAAGCCTCGCCTCACTAAAAGACACAGCGCTGCTACCATGCCATAGGATGCAGGCCGGCATCGGTTCATACTACGATGTTTTGCCTAGTTCTAGGGATTCTTCACCTCCGAAGGTCCCCGCTGACGCTCCCCCGGGTGCAAGCCCCCACCGCTAGCGCGGTTCTTGTGGTTCCCCCTGGTCCCCGCAAGCGGGAGAATGTTGGCTTCCCCGCCCTCTGGATTTCCGGCGTTGTCCGGGATGATATCGTGACGTCACGAAGCGTCGCCCCCTCTGGGCGCTTCGTGACGGGATTATGCCATTACAGCTGCGAGGCGGAGCGTGCCCGGAGGGCGGTGACCACATCCCGGACATCCTGGGTGCGGTTTTTGGGCATGATGAGGACGGCGTCGTCATCCACCACCACCACCATATCCTTCAGTCCCACGGCGGCCACGGCCACCTTGTTCTGGCCGGGGGAGTTGTAGATGATGCTGGAGTTGCAATCCAGGACCACGGGGTTTCCGAAGGCCACGTTTCCGGCGTTGTCGGGGGGGAAGGTGCGTTGGATCACCTCCCAGCTTCCCAGGTCATCCCAGAGGAAGTTTCCGGGGATGACGGAGATGCGGTCGGACTTCTCCATGAGGGCGTAGTCGATGGAGATATTGGGCATGGCCTCGAAGATGATTTCGGCGCGGCGGTAGTCATTGGCCATGATGGCGTCGGTGAGGTCTTCCAGGGTTTCCGCGAGGATGGGGTTGGCGCGTCCGAACTCGTTTTGGAAGGTGGAGACTCTCCAGAAGAACATGCCGGAGTTCCAATAGCAGTGTCCTCCGGCGATATATCGTGCCGCCACGTCGGCCGTGGGCTTTTCGTGGAATGCCTTCACGGTGTAGAGGGGGAAGCGGTCGTTTTTGTTCACGGAGGCGTCCACGGCATCCACCTGGAGGTATCCGTATCCGGTTTCGGGGCGGATGGGCTGGATGCCGATGGTGACCAGTCGGTCGTTGTTTTCGGCGGCGTCCAGGGCGGCGGTGGCGGTTTCGGCGAAGGGTCCGACTTCGGGGATGCGGTGGTCGGCGGTGAGGACGCCCATGGTGACGCCTTCGGGGCCCAGTTCCCGATGGCGTGCCATGATGGAGGCGGAGGCGTAGATGAGGCAGCCGGCGGTGTTCCGGTGGCTGGGTTCGGCCAGCACGTTTTCCTGGGGGATGCCCAGATTGCACTCCTGGATGGGTTTCTGGAGGCCCTGACTGGTGGCGATGTAGATATCCTCGGCGGGGACGACCGCCTTTGCGCGCTCCACCGCCTCCGCCAGGAGAGACTGCCCGCTGCTGGTCAGGGTCAGAAGCTGCTTGGGGCGGGAAGCGCGGGAGAGAGGCCAGAAGCGCTCGCCGGTGCCGCCGGCCATGATGACAATCACTCTCATGGTGGTATTACCTCCTAGGTTGGGAGCCGACGGCCGCCGTCTTCCCTCCCTCCTCCATGCAGAGGGCTCGTTCCCGGGCGGGAGGGGACACATCCCTTGCCGGGGCGGGAGAAGGGGGCCTGGCGGGGCCGTTCGGTTGTATCGGGGTCGAAAATCCTGTCGCCGGGCGGGGGGGAGTTTCCGGGGTTATCTGCCGGAGAATCCGGGAGCGGGGCGGGTGGGGGAGGAGCGCAGCAGGACCTTGGATTCGTCCCACAGTTCCTCCAGCTGGTAGAAGTTGCGCATTTCGGGCTCCAGGATATGGACCAGGACCAGTCCGTAGTCCAGGACCATCCAGCGGCTTTCGGGTTCGCCGTCGGTGCCCCTGGGGCGCAGGCCAGCCTCCACCATGGTGCGTTTCACATGGTCGGCGATGGCGCGGATGTGGGGCATGGAGGTGCCGCTGCAGACGATGTAGTATTCCGCCACCATGGCCTGCCGGTCCCGCACATCGAAGAGGAGGATGTCCTGGGCCTTGGTGTCCTCGCAGGTTTTCACGCAGAGTTTGGCGATTTCCAGGGAATCCAGGGCGGGGGTTTGGGGTTCTGTGGTCATGAGTGCACCTCCTGATAGAGTTTATGGTCCCGGATATACTTCTGGACCGAGGGAGTCAGCAGGCCATCCAGGTCCTCCTGGCGGGCGATCTTTTCCCGGATTTCGGAGGAGGAGAGGGGCCAGAGGGGGAGTTCTTCCGGGGGGAGGATGGCGCGCACCAGCTTGGGGGCCAGGACTCCGTAGGTGCGGATCAGCTCCACCTGTCCCATGGGTTCCACCCCATGGCGCGGGTAGACCAGGAAGTCGAAATCCTTCAGCAGGCTGCCGGCGTTGTGCCAGTCCTTCAATTCCGGCAGGCAGTCGGTGCCCATCAGGAAGAGGATTTGGACATCCGGGTAGATTTTCCGGAGCAGGGAGAGGGTGTCGTAGGTATAGGAGTAGTTTCCGGCCCGCTGGAGTTCCACGTCGGAGACCCCCAGGCGATACTCCCGTTCCTCGGCGACGCCGTCGGCGCGCAGGAAGGAGAAGGAGGGTTTTTCCGCCATGGCGTCCTGGATGGCCAGATCCAGCATGTCCATCCGCTCCTTTCCGGTCTTCATCATGGCAGTCCCCTTGAAGGGGGAGCGCTTGGCCGGCACGAAGAGCACCTCGTCCGCCAGCCGCATTTCCTGCACCTGGCGCGCCAGCTGAATATGGCCCAGATGCACCGGATCAAAGGCCCCGCCGAGAACCGCCATGCGCCACTTCCGGGCAAAAGGCAATCCCTCGTTGGGATTCACCTCCCTCTCCTCGTACTCCTCGGGGGGGAGCCACTTGGAAGGCGTCTGGGCGCCACGCTCCCGGCGGGGGCGGCGCTCTGCAAAATCGTCGTCAATCATAGGAATCCGCGCAAACGTTCTGGAACCCGGGGAGGCATGGCCTTCCGGGATGGTCCAAGGACAGGCAGCCCGTCCTTGGCGAAGGGCCCGTCTCTCCCCGGGGTCGCGCCCGCCAAAGGGCGGCGGGGGGCGGGGGGAGCCAGGCGGCAAGGGGCATAATCTACCCCGGATTCTTCGGCTCCTTCCCCGCCGCCCCCTCCCAATAGGGAGAAAGGGGGCGGGAGACGCGCCGAGGGGCGGAGGCAGGGGAGGCCCGGCCCGCCGTCCCCCTCCTCCGGTGCGGTTTCCTCCTTTCCCAGGGAAAGGCGCCGGAAGACGGGGCGAGGGACCGGAGAGGGGGAGGGGAGGACTAGTCCTCTTCCTCCTCCTCCTTGGCGGCGGCCTCCTGGATCTGCTTGGCCAGAGCGGAGGGCACCGGGTCGTAGCGGTCGAACTCCATCTGGAAGAATCCGCGGCCCTGGGTCATGGAGCGCAGCTGGCTGGGGTACTTGTAGACCTCGGCCAGGGGCATTTCCGCGGTCAGGACCTGCTGTCCGTCCTGCCGGTCCATGCCCAGGATGCGTCCCCGGCGGGTGTTCAGGTCGCCCTGGATGGCGCCCATGTATTCATCGGGGAATTCGATGACCAGGCGCATGATGGGCTCCAGCAGTTCCGGCTTGGCCTGGGCCATGGCGGCGCGGAAGGCGCCGCGGGTGGCGATCTTGAAGGCCATTTCGGAGGAGTCCACGGGATGGTACTTTCCGAAGAAGACCACGGCCTTGAAGTTGATGCACTTGGAGTGGGAGAGAGGACCGGAGAGGCGGGTCTCCGCCACGCCCTTCTCGATGGCGGGGATGAAGTTCTTGGGGATGGCGCCGCCCACCACTTCGTTGCCGAACTGGTATTCCTCCTCCGCGGTGCCCTGGAAGGGCTCCAGGCGCATGTGCACCTCGGCGAACTGGCCATGGCCGCCGGACTGCTTCTTGTGACGGAACTCGGCCTTGCCGATGCCGCGGATGGTCTCGCGGTAGGCCACCCGGGGAGACTCCAGCTCCACCTGGACCTTGAAGTCGTTCTTCATCCGGTTCACCAGCAGGTTGATCTGCTGGTCGCCCATGCCGTGGAGCACGGTCTGGTGGGTCTCGGGATCCCGGACCATCTTCAGGGTCTTGTCCTCCGCCAGCAGGCGGCCCAGGGCGGCGGCCAGCTTGTCATCCTCGCCCTTGGCGGTGGCGGCGACGGCGTAGATGGTGGTGGGCTGGGGATAGGAGACGGGGGACATGGTGATGTCCCCGGCGCCGCCGGAGAGCATTTCCAGCATGCCGGTGTTCTTCAGCTTGGCCACGGCCACGATTTCGCCGGGGCCGGCCTCGTCCACGTTTTCCTGTCCCTTGCCCTGGATGCGGAGGAGGGAGCCCAGGCGTTCCTTGCCCTGGTTGGCGGTGTTCACCAGCTCCATGTCCTTGCGGAAGGTGCCGGAGAGGATGCGGATGTAGGTCAGCTGGCCCACGAACAGGTCGTTCACGGACTTGAAGACGTAGCCCACGGGGGTGTCGGCCTTGCGGTTCACCTCGCCGGAGGCCAGATTCACGGGCACCTCGTCGGTGGGGGCGGGGCCGAAGTCGGCGATGAAGTCCAGCAGCTCGCCCACGCCCAGATCCTTGGCCACGGAGCCGGCGAAGATGGGGACCACGTTTTCGGTGAGGAAAGCCTTGCGGAGGCCGTGGAGGATGTCCTCGTCGGCCAGGGTGCCTTCCTCGAAGAACTTCTCCATCAGCGCCTCGTCGGACTCGGCGATGCACTCCACCAGGCTCTGGTGGCTGCTCTCCGCCACTTCGCCCAGGGACTTCACGTCGCCGGAGAGGGCGCTGACCACGCCCTTCATGGCGCCCTTCTCCCCGTCGGGCAGGGTGACCGCCACGCAGGCCTTCTTGATGCAGGTCTCTTTCAGCAGCTCCACCGTCCGCTCAAAATCCGCCTCGTCCTTGTCGCAGCCGTTGACGAAGATCATGCGGGGCAGATGGAGATCCCGGGCCATGCGCCAGGCGCGGATGGTGCCGGGGCCGATGCCCTGGGAGGCGTCCACCACCAGCACCAGGAAGTCGGCCGCGCTGATGGCGTTCAGGGCGTCGCCGCAGAAGTCGGTGGCGCCGGGAGTGTCCACGAAGAAGAGGTGGTTGTTCTTCCAGGGGGTGTTGAGGATGGCGGAATAGATGGAGCTCTTCTTCTCCTGCTCTTCCTTCCGGAAGTCGGAAACGCTCGTGCCGGCGTCCACGCTGCCCTGACGGGAGACCGCGCCGCCCTTGAAGAGGATCAGGTCGGACAATGCGGTCTTGCCGGCACCCGCCTGGCCAGCCAAAACGAAGTTACGCACACAGTCGGAAGAACAGTTTTTCACAGGAGACTCCTTTGGGGGATGGACACACAGACAAACACACAGGGAAACGGAAGCGACACGCCCCCCGGGAACTCCCCCGGAACCGGCGCCCGCACCTCCGTAAAAGCAGGAGGGGGGAGGACTCCCTCCCTCGCGTTCAGGAATGAAATCCAATGTAATACACCCCTCCCCAATTTTGCAAGGGAGCGGGGGTTATTTTTTCCTTTCTTTCTGGGGGGCAAACAATTACAAAATTATTACACTTTATGGACAGAATCGGACATTTCATGCCATCCTTCCCGGGGTTTGCCGGAGCGTCCCCCTCTCCCTGCCGGGAGGGGGTCCCCTTTTCCCCGGGAATATATTAACGGCTCCCGCCGGCGAATGATCCGGCGCAGCCCCCTTTTCCTCCGGTCCCGCCCGGGGCGTATCCCGCCCGTCCTTTTGGCGCATTTTTCCCTCCTCCCATGGCCATGTCCCAGGATCTGACCCGGGGGAAGGTGAGTTGGATTTTATTCTCCTTCTCCCTTCCCTTCCTACTTTCCTGCCTGCTGCAGACCCTTTACGGGATGACGGACCTCTATTTCATGGGGTTGTTCGGCGGCGTGAAGGAGATCACCGCCGTCTCCATCGGGAGCCAGCTGCTGCATTTGCTGACGGTGGTGCTCATCGGGTTTTCCATGGGGGCGACGGTCCTGGTGGCCCGGCTGGCGGGGGCCAGGCGCCGGGAGGCCATCTCCCAGGTCATCGGCAACACCGCCCTCCTCTTCCTGGGGCTCTCCCTGGCGCTTGCCCTGGCGCTCTTCCTTCTGGCCCCGGGCATCGTCTCCCTCCTGGGCACCCCCGCGGAATCCCGGGAGGGCACCTGCCTCTATCTGCGCATCTGCTTCTGCGGACTGCCTTTCCTCACCGCCTACAACGTGACGGGCGCCATCCTCCGGGGCATGGGGGACTCCAGGAGCCCCATGCTCTACGTCGCCCTGGCCGGCCTTCTGAATGTGTTTCTGGACTACCTTCTGCTGGGGCGTTGGGGGATGGGGCCGGGGGGCGCGGCCCTGGCCACGGTCATCGCCCAGGGGGCCAGCGTCGCCCTGGCCCTCCTTCCCCTCTCCCGGAAGGGGGGCGAGCTCTCCCTGTCCCTCCAGGATTTCCGTCCCCGCCCCGCCCTACTGGGGCAACTGCTGAAGATCGGGCTTCCCATCGCCTGCCAGGATGGCTTCGTCCAGGTGGCCTTCCTGGTGATCACCGTCATCGCCAACCTCCGGGGGCTCCAGGACGCCGCCGCCGTGGGCATTGTGGAGAAGCAGATCTGCTTCCTGTTCCTGGTGCCCTCCGCCATGCTGGCCTCGGTTTCCGCCATGGCCTCCCAGAACCTGGGGGTGGGGCGGCACGACCGCGCCCGCCAGACCCTGGGGTGCGCCCTGGCCATCTCGGTGGTCTACGGCCTCCTCTGCATCCTGGTCATGCACCTCTTCTCGGAGCAGGCGGTGGCCCTCTTCACCTCGGACGCCCAGGTCATCCGTCTGGGGGGGGAATACATGCGGGGCTATGTGTGGGACTGCCTGCTGGCGGGCATCCACTTCTGCTTCTCCGGCTTCTTCTGCGCCTACGGGCGTTCCGGCCTCTCCTTCCTCCACAACGCCTGCTCCATCACCCTGGCCCGGATTCCCCTGGCCTATCTGGCCTCCCTCCACTTCCCCCGCTCCCTCTATCCCATGGGCCTGGCCACCTCCTCCGGCTCCGGCCTCTCCGTACTCATCTGCCTTGCCCTCTTCCTTGCCATCCCCGCCCTCCGATGCCCGGAAAAGAGCCTCGCCCCGGGGAACCCCGCGCCCGTCGACGGGTCACGATAGCCTCGCCCCCCCCGACACACCCCTTTTTCCCCCCGACCTCATGCGGATTCTGACAGCCCTCCTCCTCGCCCTTCTTCTCTCCCACTCCATCCTGGCCCGGGAATGTCCCCGGAACGAGGGAACCCCCTGCCCACCCCAATGCCGGGGCAATGACGGCCCCTGCCTCTCCTCCGCATGGGATGGCTTCACCGAGTTCTTCCACGCCCTGGGCAGCCCCGCCACCAGCCCCGCCGCCTTGAAGGAGCTGACCGTCCGTCGCCAAGCCACCGTCCTCTACTGCACCGAGAAGGTGGTCAGCTTCCAATGCGAGGAGGAGGGATACCTGGGAGGCGCCCACGGCTTCCGGAACGTCAGGGTGGCCACCCTTCTCCGGGGAGAGGACGGCCCCCGGAAACTGACGCTGGAGGACCTCGGCACCCCCGAGCAGCGGAAGGCGCTGGAGGAAAAACTCCTCCAGGCCCTCCAGGAAGAATATGGGCGCCGGGGCGACACCCCGCCCCAGGACGGCCACTTCCCCCGACCCGCCCTCACCGAAAACTTCTACTACGACGCCCAGGGACTCCACTTCGTCTTCAACCGCTACGAAATCGACTGCCATGCGGCGGGGGAATTCCATCTCTGCGTGGACTGGCCCCTCCCTCCTTTCGCGCAATAAGGAGCGCGGATATTTTATAACTCTTTGCAAATCAATAACTTATATAAAAACAATCCCCTTCCTGGCGCCTGACCGGGAAGGGGATTGTCGCACGGGGCGGGACGGCGGGGTCACATCACCTTGAACTTGGGCAGGTCCTGGATATCCACCATGCCCACGAAGCGCCCCTCGTCATCCACAGCCACCACATCGTCGATTTTCCGATGTTCGATGAGCTTGAGGATTTCCACGGCCATCTGCCCCTGGTGGATGGAGACGGGATTCCGGGTCATGACGGTTTCGATGGGGGCCTGGAGGACCTGGTCGTTGGCGGTCATCGCCCGGCGGAAATCTCCGTCGGTGAAGATGCCCAGGAGGCGGTTTTCCCCGTCCACGATGGCCACGGCGCCATCCCGTGCCTTGGTCATGGCCAGGAGGGCTTCCCGGACGGTGGCGCGGGGCTGGACCACGGCGCAGCTTTCTCCGGTCCGCATGCAATCCTTCACCGTCAGGGTGATGGTCCTGCCGATGGCGCCGGCGGGATGGTTCTTGGCGTAGTCGGAGAGCTGGAAGTTCTGGCAATCCAGGAGGACCAGCGCCAGGGCGTCCCCCAGCGCCAGGAGGGCGGTGGTGGTGGTGGTGGGCGCCAGATTGAAGGGGCACGCCTCCCGCTCCACCGGCATGGGCACCACCATGTCCGAGAAGGTGCCCAGGCGGGATTCGCTCTTGCCGGTGATGCCCACGATGGGCACGCCCATGCGCTTCACGGCGGGAAGCACCCGCAGCAATTCGTCCGTCTCCCCGGAGTAGCTCACCGCCAGCAGCAGATCCTGGGGAGAGACCACCCCCAGATCCCCGTGCATCGCCTCCACGGGATGGAGGAAGACGGAACGGGCGCCGGTGGAGGCCAGGGTGGCCGCCAGCTTCTTGGAGATGTGGCCGCTCTTGCCCACGCCGCAAAGCACCAGCTTGCCGCCGTTGTGGAGAATCTCCAGGCACTTGCGCACCAGTGCCACAAAGGGCTCGCCCAGCTCGTCGCGGACCTTCTGGACACCGCTGATTTCCACATCCATCACTTCACGGGCTCGGGAAAGGATGCGCTGGGCGTCCACGGATTGAGTTTCGTTCATCATAGGGGTTGACTGTGACCAGGGGGAAAGACAGAAAAGAAAGGGGGTCGGGCTACTTCTGGCGAAGGCGCTGGCGCAGGCGCTGCTTCAGCTCGCCCTCCGGGCATTGGGGAAGCCAGCGGGAGAGGGCCTCCCGGGTGGCGGGGGCAAGGGAGCCGGAGCGGGAAAGGCCCTGGGCGGCGGCCATCTGCAACACGGGGGAGGGGTCCTCCAGCGTCGCCGCCAGAAGCTCCTCCCATCCGGCGGGGCGCAGGGAGGAAAGCACCTCCAGGGCACGGGCGCGCAGGGAGATGTCCTCGTCCAGCAATGCGCCCATCACCGCCTCCTCCCGCAGCTCCGGGGAGAGGGACCGGAGCAATTCCAGGACGCTCTGCCGGACCTCGGCATGGGGGCTGCGCTGCAGCGTCCGTACCTCCTCCCGGGTCAACTGCGCCGCTTTCTTGCGGAGCAGGGAGAAGAGGATTCTCCGGAGGGAAGGGACATTGCCCTGGGCGGCCAGGGTCTCCGTCAGGCGGTCCGCCGGCAGATTCTGCTGCCAGCCCGGATGACGCAGCACCTGGAGCCACAACTCCTCCCGGCTCTCCTGGGGCAGCGCCCGGGGAAGCAGGGCAAAGACGGCCTCCTGCGCCGCCTCCGGGGAAAGCTCCTCCAGGGCCTTCAGCATCCGGCGCAGCAAATCCGGGGAAAGCCCGGAACCCTCCGGACTCTCCAGGAAGCCGGACAGCTCGCCCGCCAGGGAAGCCTGTTTCTCCTCCGGGGACACGCGGCACCGGGAAAGCAGAGCCTCCGCGCGCACAGGCGCCGCCTCGTCCCGGGAAAGCTCCTCCAGGAAGGAGAGGGCCGCCGGCATCTCCCCCAGCATCTTGGCCAGGAGCTCCCGAAGCTCCGGGGAGGGATGCCGCAGAAGCGGGGTCAGGGCGGCAAGGCGGCGGGACGCCGGGGCGTTGGCCCGCACCACCAGGGGCACGGCCAAGGCGACGAGCTCCGGGGATTCCTCCTCCAGGAAGGGGGTCGTCGACGCCAGGGAAAGGGAGCCCCCGAAAAAGGGCGTGGCTTTCAGGGCGTTGTTCCGCACCTCCCGATCCTCGTCCTGCAGCGCCATCTCCAGCAACGGAAGCTGCTCCTCCGTCTGCCCCCCGCGGCTGACCACGCGGGCGCCCGGCGCCACCGTCACCCGCCCCGACAGCTGGACCCCGGAGCAGGAGGGCAGCAGGGAGGACGCCAGACGCCGGATCTGCACGTCCTCGTCCGAAAGACAGGCCAGGACCCTCTCCGCCTCCTGGCGCAAGTAGGCGGGATTCTCCGCAAGGGAGACCAAGGCCGCCATACGCACCGAGGCATCCTTGTCCTTCAGGCACTCCCCCAGCAAACCCGGCACCTCCGGCTCGGAATATTTGCTCAGCACCAGCACCGCCTCGCGGCGCTCCGACGCCTCCGAGGAGGACAGACGCCGCCGACAGGCCCGGATGGTCTCCTCCGGGGTGAGCTCCGCGAGAAGAAGCCCCGCCAGCAGAAATAGGGATGCCAGGAAAAAACGCAACATGGGAATAACTATAACTCTGCCGCCCCGGCTTGTCTCCCCACGAAAAACCCAGAGCAAACCGCAGGGGCGCAGAAGCCGACGCCACTGCAGAAGCAGAAACCGACGGGGCGTCCGCCTAGTGGAGAATCTTCTAATTTCGTGCTATCTTAATTTTATCATCCCTCTTGACAGTGGCATCCAGGGGGTGCCATGATCCTTTTCGGCCAAAGCCATTCCCTGTTTCCCTTCGTCTAGCTTCTTGTTCCCCATGGGCTTTGTCCTTCCAAGGATGTTCCTTGGCGAGGCGGGGGGAAGTCAGGGAGCGAGACCTCTGTTGGCGTCCCTGTGCCCTGGCCGGAGTGCGGAGTCTGCCATCTTTTATCAGCCCCAAGGAGGGGCTTTTCCTCTATGGCTCAATACATCTGCTCCATCTGTGGCTACGTCTACGATGAAGAAAAAGGGATCCCGGAGCAAGGCATTGCTCCCGGCACCCGATTTTCGGACCTTCCCCAGGGATGGGAGTGCCCCATCTGTCACTTTGGCAAGGAGAAGTTCCAGGGCGCGGCGACGTCCGCTCCCCCGGCGCCCTCCTCTCCTGTCGCCAAGCATCTTCCCGCCGATGTGCGGGTTCCCATCGAGCCGGAGGATCCCTCCATCGTCCGGGAGGAATCCCTCTGCATCCGATGCGGACAATGCGTCAAGATCTGCCGGGAACGCCAGGGCGTGGCCGGCCACTTCTCTCTGGAAAAGACAGGGAACGTGGGGATTTGCATTGAATGCGGTCAGTGCATTAACTATTGTCCGGTAGACTCCCTGCGAGAACGGGACGCTCTCGCCCCGGTGAAGGCGGCCCTGGCGGATCCCCGGAAGGTGGTCTTCGTCCAGACCTCCCCCTCCACCCGAGTGGGCATCAGCGAAGCATGCGGCCTGCTCCCGGGGACTTTCAGCGAGGGGAAGTTGGTCACCGCTTTGAAGCGCCTGGGATTCTCCCATGTCTTCGACACCAATTTTGCGGCGGACCTGACGATCATGGAAGAAGCCTCCGAATTGGCCCTTCGCCTCACCACGCCAGGCAGCAGCCTCCCCATGTTCACCAGCTGTTGCCCCGCCTGGGTGAAGTTTGTGGAGACCTTCTTTCCAGAACGCCTTCCCCATCTCTCCACATCCCGGAGTCCCCTGCTCATGAGCGGTCCCACCTTGAAACTCTTCTACGCCAAGCGCATGGGATTCTCGCCGGAGCAAATCTTCAATGTGGGCGTGACGCCCTGCACCGCCAAGAAATTCGAGGTCAGCCGCCCGGAATTCCATGCGGCAGGCAAGAAGATTGGAATTCCGGAGATGCGGGACTTTGACGCCATTCTCACGGTGCGGGAGCTGGGAAAGTGGCTCCAGCAGGAGGGGATCGATTTTGCCTCCCTCCCCGAGACTCCCTACGACAGCCTGCGAGGTTCCGGCGCCGGAGTCATCTTTGCCAACACCGGCGGCGTCATGGAGGCGGCTCTGCGCACCGCCCACTGGCTTCTCACGGGCCAGGAGGCTCCCAGAGACTTCTTCTCCCTGGAGGCGGTGCGAGGCATGCAGGGCGTGAAGGAGGCCACGGTGACCATCGCCGGCAAGACCATCCGCGCCTGCGTGGTGCACACCACGGCCAACGCCCGAAAACTTCTGGAGGACTTCCCCGCCTTGCAGGCGAAGTATGATTTTGTGGAGGTCATGACCTGTCTGGGCGGATGCATTGGCGGAGGCGGACAGCCCAAGTGCGACAATGATCTGCGGGAGCAGGTGGTGGCCCGGCGCATTGCCGCCATCTATCAGCGGGATGCCGACATGCCCCTCCGGGAAAGCCACAATAACCCGGAAATCCAGGAGCTCTACCGGGAATTCTACGGAAAACCCCTCTCTCAACTGGCAGAGGAACTGCTGCACACCTCCTACACCTCCCGGGCCAATACCCTAGGCTAACCCCCCCCCAAAAAAACGCACAAAAGGGACGGATCGTGGTCCACGCGGTCCGTCCCTTTTTTTGCGGATGCCTCTACGGCGTTGCCCCCCGTTCCCGTTCTGGGGGAGTCACGAGGCACTGGCGTTTTCGGGGGCACCCTCCTTTCTGCTCAAAAGGAAGAGGGCCTGTTCCGCGGTCAGGTTGTGTTCGTTCTGATAGGGGACCACCCGTCCGGAGACCAGGCTCCAGCTTTCCAGGATATGCACATGATCCATCTCCACCCAGTCCATGAAGTCGTTGAGGGTGCAGAGGTGGATATTGGGGGTGTTGAACCAGGTATGGGGAAGGGAGGCGGTGCGGGGCATGCGGCCGCCCAGGCTGAAGGCAAGGCGCACCCGCCAGTGGGCGAAATTGGGGATGGAGACCACCACTTTCTTGCCGATGCGCATCAGTTCCCGGAGCACCTCGATGGGATGCTGCAGGGTCTGGAGGGTCTCCTCCAGAATCACGAAATCGAAGCTGTCGTCCTGGAAATTCTGGAGGCTGGCCTCCAGGTCTCCATGATAGGTGGGGATGCCCCGTTCGATGCAGCGCATGGCCATCTCCTGATCCAGTTCGATGCCCTGGACCCGGGCCTGCCGTGCCTCGGAGAGGCGCACCAGGAGGTCGCCCTCGCCGCAGCCCACATCCAGCACGGAGGCGTTGTGGGCGATCTTCTCCTCGATGAGGTGGTCCTGCCAGCGGGGCGGGGGCGGCAGCTCCAGGGCGCCCTGGGCGCCATCCTTCAGGGCCTCCTTCACCATGGCGCGGAGGGTCTCGAAATCGCTGTCCTGGCTACGCACCTCCAGCTTCTCCAGGAAGGCCGCCAGGCCGGGCATGGTGGAGTTCAGCCTGCGTTTCACGTCGGTGCGCTTCTTCGCCAACTCTTCATTCAGACCCTGTTCGTTCATTGCTGCTATGCTCCCTTTGTGAAGGACGTGGAGGAAAGGCCATGGGGGTCACCGCGGGGCGCCCTCGGGAGGGGCCAGCCGCACGAAGGTCACGCCGCCGCCCCCCTCCATGGGATTGGTCCCCAGCTGAAAACTCTGGACATAGGACTGCCGCCGCAGGAACTGGTGCACGGCCTCCCGGAGGCGTCCCGTCCCGAATCCATGGACGATGCGCACCTCCTGGAGACGGGCCAGCAGGCATTGGTTAAGATAGCGTTCCATGCGCATGAGCGCATCGTCCACCCGCATGCCCACCAGGAGGAGTTCGTGGGAAGTCTGGCCCTGGAAGAGGGGGGCGCGCACCACCACCTGGCTGCCCTCCGGGCGCGGGGGTTCCGGGGATTGTTCGGGGAAGACCTCGGGGCACTTCATCTGGAAGGGGAGCCCATTCACATCCACCTCCAGCATCCCCCGTTTTTCATCCACCCGGAGGATTTTGCCGTGGGCGCCCAGGCGTTCCACCCAGATGCGCCGGCCCACCGTCCATTCCTTCCGGGGGAGTCGGGGTGTGGCGGGCTTTTGGGCGGTCTGGCGCAATCCCTTCTCCAGCTCCTCCTGGCGGCGGGCGATCCATTCCCGTGCCTTGGCGGCCGCCTCGGCGGGGGCGTCATCCCCTTTCCGGGCGCCGCTTTCCCGCAATTCCCGGAGGAGGTTCTCCACCTGGCGGCGGGCATTGTCCAGCAGGGACTGCGCCTCCTGCATGGAGTCGTGGAGGCGTTGCTTCCGCGTGTTGCGCAATTCCGCCTGCAGGCGCAGATTTTCCTGGCGGGCGGCCTCCGCTTCCTGGCGGGCGGCCTTGGCAAGCCCCCGCTCCTGGGAGGCCATGCGCCGCTCCTCCTCCAGACGGGAGAGCACCTCCTCCCAATGCCGCTCCTCGCCGCTGAGGAAGCCCTCGGCGGACTTCAGGACGTGGGCGGGTATGCCCAGGCGCCTGGCGATGGCCAGGGCATGGCTCGCCCCGGGATGCCCCAGCTCCAGGACATACTCCGGCTGAAGGCTCGCCATGTCGAAGCGGACCGCGCCGTTGAGCATTCCCGGCGTGGCGTGGACAAAATTCTTCACATCCCCCAGATGGGTGGTCACCACCGTCAGGCCCCGGCGGCAGGACAGTTCCCGGAGGATGGCGCAGGCGATGGCGGCGCCCTCGGCGGGGTCCGTGCCGCTTCCCAGCTCGTCCAGCAGCACCATGCTCTCCCCGGGCTCCCCGCTCTCCCGGAGGATTCTGCCGATTTGCGCCAGATGGCCGGAGAAGGTGGAGAGATTTTCGGAGAGGGACTGTTCGTCGCCGATGTCGGCGAGGATGCGCTGGCAGACGGGGAAGAGGGAGTTTTCGCCGGCGGGCACGGGCAATCCGCTTTGGGCGGCCATGGCCAGCAAGCCGATGGTCTTCAAGGTGACGGTCTTGCCGCCGGTGTTGGAGCCGGTGATGGCCAGGGTGGTGGTGCCCTTGGGCAGCTGCAGATTCAGGGGCACCACCTTGCGCCCCGCCCCCTCCCGCCGAAACTGGGATTCCAGCAGGGGATGACGGGCATATTCCAGGCGCAGATACCCCCCGAAGGCGGGCAGCAGGCAGGAATACTCCCCCGCCCATCGGGCGACGGCGGCGGCGGCGTCCAACTCCTCCAGGATCTCCCCGTTCCGCTGAAGGGCGGCGAGATTTTGCCGGACGCCCTGGGAGAGCTCCGCCAGAATCCGGCGACATTCCTCCCGTTCCTCGGCCAGGAGGGTGGAGAGCTCGTTCCCCAGGCTCAAGGTGCAGGAGGGCTCCACGAAGAGGGTCTGGCCGGAGGAGGAGACGTCATGGACCAGCCCCGGCATCCGGGAGGGGGCGTCCCTCCGCACAGGCACCACATAGCGTCCGTTGCGCTGGGTCACGAAGCGTTCCCGCAGCACGCCATCCAGGGAGGTGTCGTGGATCAGCTCCTCCAAGGTGCGCTGGAGGCGGCGTTCCGTCACGGCCCGGTTGCGGCGCAGTTCCCAGAGGCGTTCGCTGGCGCGGTCCAGCAGGCTTCCATCCTGGTCCAGGGAGCGCGACAGAGCCTCCCGCAGCGGATGGCAGGGCGCCAGCTCCCGGGTGTGGGCCTGCAGCGAGGCCAGCCCCTGGACCGGGCTCCCCTGGAGGAAGCGCTCCAATTCCCACACGGTCTGCAACTGGGAAAGACACAGGCGCAGCTCCATGCCATCCAGCAGAGCATCGGAGGGCTGGACCCGCAGCAGGACCGCCGTCAATTCCTCCACCCCCAGGGAAGGCAGCCCGAAGGCGCTCTCCCCCAGCTTCATCAAATCCTCGTAAAGCCCCCGCCTCTCCTGAATCTCCCCCAAAGCATACCGGGGACGCAACGCCAGGACACGGCGCCGCCCCCCGGCACTCTGGGCATATTCCCCAATCTCCTCCAGGAGACGGTCGTATCCCAGGACGCGCCGGGAGTGCTCCTCGCTTCGCTCCCCTCCTTTTTCCCGACGCTTCACTTCAGACATGGGATGCTATCCCTCCTCTCGCTGGTGGTGGGATTCCCCGGACCAACCCAAGCCCTCCCGGACAGACACCCGGAAGGGCCACGGGCCGCCGCTATCTCCAGGAACGGGGAGGACGCCCGGAACGGAACTCCTTCCGCTCCCCACGCTCCTTCCGGAAGCCACGATCCTCCCGGCTGGACCAGGAACTCCCCTCGTCCCGCCCGCGGCTGCCAAAGGGCTTGCGGTCACGGTCAAAGGGCTTGCGGTCGCGGTCAAAGGGCTTGCGGTCGCGGTCGAAGGGCTTGCGATCCCGGTCGAAGGGCTTGCGATCACGGTCGAAGGGCTTGCGGTCACGGTCAAAGGGCTTGCGGTCGCGATCGAAGGGCTTGCGATCCCGGTCGAAAGGCTTGCGGTCACGATCGAAGGGCTTGCGGTCGCGATCGAAAGGCTTGCGCTCGAAACGGCTCTCCCCTTCCTCGCCCCCTTCCTCGGAATACCAGGAACGACGCTCCTGGAAGGGCTTGCGATCACGATCGAAAGGCTTGCGGTCACGGTCGAAAGGCTTGCGGTCACGGTCGAAAGGCTTGCGGTCACGGTCGAAGGGCTTGCGGTCGCGATCGAAGGGCTTGCGCTCGAAACGGCTCTCCCCTTCCTCGCCACCTTCCTCGGAATACCAGGAACGACGCTCCTGGAAAGGCTTGCGGTCGCGGTCGAAGGGTTTGCGATCACGGTCAAAGGGCTTGCGCTCGCGGTCGAAGGGCTTGCGGTCGCGATCGAAAGGCTTGCGATCACGGTCGAAGGGCCTGGCATCCCGGTCGAAAGAGCGGCGCTCCAGATGGGCTTCCCCCTCCTCGTTGCCTTCCTCATACCAGGGACGGCGCTCCTGGAAGGGCTTGCTCTCCCGGTCGAAGGGCTTGCGGTCGCCGAAGGGTTTGCGGTCCCCGAAAGGTTTGCGGTCGCCGAAGGGCTTGCGATCCCCGAAGGGTTTGCGGTCGCCGAAGGGCTTGCGGTCGCCGAAGGGCTTGCGGTCCCGTCCGAAGGGTTTGCGGTCGTTGTCGGAGGCATCCTTGCGGTATTCGGGGTAGGGGCTGGCGGCGTAGGGGCGATGTTCCCGGTCGAAGGGTTTGCGTTCCTTCTGCCAGTAGGGGCGGGGATCGGCGGAGACGGGCTGTTCTGCCAGCTGAATCCGGTCGAAGACCCTTTCCTGCTCTTCGCCGCTCATCATGCGCCAGGCGCCGGTGGAGAGATTCTCGTCCAGCTCCAGGCCGCCGATGGCCACCCGGCGCAGCAGAGTCACCTCCAGGCCCACGTCCTTGCAGAGGCGGCGCACCTCCCGCTTCCGGCCCTCCCCCAGGGTGATTTCCAGGGCGCAGTGTCCTCTCTGCACCCCCTTGTCCTCCACGGCCAGGGCGCGCAGAAATTCGTCGTTGTCATAGAAGCCCTCCAGCATGCGGCGACGGAGGCTCGTGGTGTACTGGCCATCGCACTCCACATAGTACCGCTTCAGAATCTGGCGGGAGGGATGCATCACCTTCTGGGCGTAGTCCCCGTCGTTGGTCAGAATCAGAAGCCCCTCCGAATCCCGGTCCAGCCGTCCCACCGTGAAGAGGCGGCCGAAGCGCTGGGGAATCAGGTCGAAGACCAGGCGCTCCGCATGGACGTCCTTGGCGCTGCAGGTGTATCCCACCGGCTTGTTCAGAAGCAGATACACCATCCCCTGGGGATGGCTCTCCACCAGACGGCCCTCGAAATGCACCTTGTCCTTCTCGGGGTCCACGTTGTAGGCGGGGGAAAGCACCGCCTCCCCGTTCACCGTGACCCGCCCCTCCAGAATCAATTCCTCGCAGTTGCGGCGGGAGGCAATGCCGGCGGAGGCCAGGAACTTGGCAAGCCGCTCCTCCTTCCCGGAGGCGCTCCCCTCCTCCACCACATCCTCGGGGGCCTCTTCGCCCTCTTCCTCCACGGAAGGCACAACCTCCTCGGCGGGAACCACATTCACCTCTTCAGCAGGCTCCTCCGCGCCGGGAAACATACGGGACACACCCTCCTCCACCATCGCGGAATCCTCCGGCTGCGGCTGACAACCTTCCTTCTTCTCTTCGTCCTGGAAATCCATCTTCGCTTACGTCCTTGGCATCTCGCCGTGAAAACCCTTCTTCTTTTCTTCATTCTTGGGAATTGTGAAATATAGCACATATTTGGACATTTTTAGACATTTCTGACGCTCTTCCCCCCGCTGTGTGCTCCGTGTTCAAGCGGCAGCGCCCTCTGTGTGCTCCGTGTTCAAGCGGCAGCGCCGCTGTGTGCTCTGGGGTGGGCCGCAGGCGCCCGCGCCCATACGGAAGCCTCGGAGGTACGGGGCGCATGATTTCATGGGAGGAGGCAAGTTCCCGGAAATCCAGAACGAAAAATCCGGGGGTCGGGGCACGAAAATTTATGGAGAGGCAGTAGATTGCCGTCGTTCTCTTACGGTCCCGCAAGGGAGCTTTTCCCCCTGTCTTCCGGGGGCGAAGCCCCCATTCCCTTTGGGAAGTTTCTCTTTTTTTCTCAATTCGTAAGGCAAAAGAAGAGAAATGCGTTAAAGTTTGGCCGTACGGCATTTCCTCCACCCAACCACATCACACATTGACTCCAAGGCACTATGGGTACCCCTAAACTCTTCATCCTGTCTGATCAGATGCGCGGCGCCTCCTTCTCCCTCAGCCAGGACAAGTACACCGTGGGACGCGCTGATGACTGTGATGTCTGCATCTCGGCCCCCACCGTCTCCGGACACCACTGCACCCTGGTGAAGTTGGACGACGGTTCCTATGCCATCGAGGATCTGGGCTCCACCAACGGCTCCAAGATCAACGACCAGGTTCTCCAGCCCGGCAACTCCGTCAAGCTGAACAACGGGGACATCATCCAGATTGGCAGCGTGGAGATTCTTTTTGACGACATCGAGGGCGCCCGGGAAGAGAGCCGCACCGTCTCCGTCATCGACTTGGACGATGTGGACACGGGCGAGATCAACAAGACCACCATGCGGAACCTGGGCAACCGCATGAACGTGAAGCGGTCCACGGCTTTGCGTCCCAACCAGAAGCACGGCAAGATTATGAACATCATCGTGGCGATTCTTGTCCTGCTGGTGGTGGTGCTCCTGATTGTCAACTTCGTCCGTAAATAAGCGGGACTTGAGTCCTTCCGCGCCTGTCCTTCCCCGCCGAATGGGAGAGGGAGGGGCAGAGTGCGGCCTTTCCCTTCCGGGGAAGAGATGTTAACTGCCTTGGAGAAAGCGGCCTTCCCTGGTGGGGGAAGGCCGTAGCGCATGGAGGGAGAGGGGGAGGAGGAAATGCCTGGAAATGGTGGAAGTGGAGTCCATCCCCCGCCGTCCCCTCCCAACCTTTTGGCGTTCCCCCGCACCTTGGGCATGGGGACGCCCCACGACAACGCAAGCGTCGCCCATCCCTTTTTCCTCCGCAGGATAAGGAGGGACAAAGCCGGCGCCTTTCGCCTTCGCCCGGAAACTCCCTCCCGGAAACCCCGGTCTCACCCCGTGCACACGACACAGGACGGGCACTAGTCCCGCCCCTGCCCTCTTCCCCACGACTCCTCCCCACGACGGGATGAGAGGCGTGGACAACTCACCGCGGCGGCCCTCCAATGCCGCCCGAGGACGCAATCTGCTTCTCCATGACTTCTCCCAATCTCTCCGACGACTCCCAGCGGGAGGAAGAAAAAATCCCCTCTCCTCCCCCCTCCCACGACGATGACGCCCCCCGGCAGGATGACGACGCCCCCCGGCAGGATGACGACGCTCCCCGGCAGGATGACGACGCACCCCGGCAGGAAGGGGATGGTTCCCGGCGTGGGGGCTCTCCCTTCCGCGGCATGACGCCCCATCCCCCCATGTCCCGGTGGCAGTATGTCTTCTGGCTGGTCATCCTGGTGTTGATCCCGTTGCTGGGCTACAGCCAGATGCGGAACCGGGGCCGGGTGCTGGATCTGGCGCAGAGTGAATTTGAGACCTATTTGCAGCGCGGGGCGGTGGAGACCATCACCATCTCCGAATCGGCGGGGAGCGGCATTCTCACCATCAAGGGGAAGGTTCGTCTTCAAGCGGAAGGGGAGGCGGGCAGTGGTTCCCAGGACTTCCAGAGCCGGGTGATCTACAGCAAGGCCCTGGATTCCATGATCCGGGAGCACTGCCGTTCCTACGACGCCAAGTCGGAGGGCAGTTCCTTCACCCAGCTGGTGTTCATGCTGCTGCCCACGGTGCTGCTCATCGCCTTCTTCTACTTCATCTTCACCCGCCAGATGCGGGGCGCCGGCGGCGCCATGGACTTCGGCAAGTCCCGTGCCCGGAAGCTGGAGCCTGGCGAAGGCGGCCCCATCACCTTCCGTGATGTGGCGGGATGCGACGAAGCCAAGGAGGACATGCAGGAGATCGTGGAGTATCTGAAGGATCCCAAGTCCTTCAGCCGCCTGGGCGGCCGGGTTCCCCGGGGCGTCCTGCTGGTGGGGCCTCCGGGCACGGGAAAGACCCTGCTGGCCAAGGCCATCGCCGGCGAGGCGAAAGTCCCCTTCTATTCCATCTCCGGCTCCGATTTCGTGGAGATGTTCGTGGGCGTGGGCGCCGCCCGGGTGCGCAACATGTTCGCCGAGGCCAAGAAGGACTCCCCCTGCCTGATCTTCATTGATGAAATCGACGCGGTGGGCCGCTCCCGGTTCAGCGGCATCGGCGGCGGGCACGACGAGCGGGAGCAGACCCTGAACGCCCTCCTGGTGGAGATGGACGGCTTCCAGCCCAACCAGGGCATCATCGTCATCGCCGCCTCCAACCGCCCCGACGTGCTGGACCCCGCCCTGCTGCGGCCCGGCCGCTTCGACCGCCAGATCACCGTGGATCTCCCCGACCTCCGGGGACGGGTGGCCATCCTGAAGGTCCACGCCCGGAAGACCCGGCTGGCGGAGGATGTGGACCTCCGCATCATCGCCCGGGGCACCCCCGGTTTCTCCGGCGCGGATCTGGAAAACCTCATCAACGAGGCCGCGCTCCTGGCCACCCGGGCCAAGCGGGACGCGGTCACCATGCCTGACCTGGAGGAGGCGCGGGACAAGGTGCGCTGGGGACGGGAACGACGCAGCCACAAGATGGACGACAAGTGCCGCCGCCTCACCGCCTACCACGAGGCCGGCCACGCCCTGGTGGGCATGTGCTGCCCCGACGCCATGCCTCTCCACAAGATCACCATCATCCCCCGGGGGCCCGCTCTGGGCGCCACCATGACCCTCCCCAAGGATGACGAACCCACCGCCTCCCGGCGCCAGATCCTGGACATGATCGCCGTCTGCTTCGGCGGGCGCACCGCCGAGGAACTCACCATGGATGACATCTCCACCGGAGCCTCCATGGACATCCGACAAGCCACCGACCTGGCCAAGAAGATGGTCTGCCAATGGGGCATGTCCGAACGCCTGGGACTCATCAACTACGCCGGACGGGAGGAGCATCTCTTCCTGGGACGGGACATCACCCGCTCCGAGGATTTCTCCCCCGAGACCGCCCGGGAGATCGACCTGGAGATCCGCCGCATCGTGGACGAGCAGAAGACCCGTGCCACCCAGATCCTGGAAAGCCATCGGGCGGAGCTGGAGAAGCTGGCCCAGGCCCTCCTGGAACGGGAGACTCTCTCCGCGCAGCAGGTCTACGAGCTGCTGGGATGGCCCATGCCCAAGGACGAACAGCCCGTCCAGGAGGACTCCCCGGAGGAGGACACCCCCGAGGTGGCCGCCATCCGGGAGGCCCTGAAAGGCACCGCGCCCCAGGAGGAAGCCTAGCTCCCCCTCCCCTCTCCCCCGGGAGCCGTATTCCGGGCGGGGCGAGGGGGATGGGCGGCGCCTTGAGGCCCCCTTTTCGGCAAGGGGAAGACGGGGAAGAGGACGCCCCCGCGCCTCCCGCCTTCCCTTTCCGGAGAATCTCTCCATGAACGCGAAACGACATATTCTCACCCGCCTGATTCCCGCCCTGGTGGTGCTTCTGGTCCTGGGCGTCGCCCTGTATCGGCAGAGGGGAAAGGCCCCCGCTCCCTCCCCCCAGGAACTCCTGCAGCCGGACATGGCCTGGGGGCAATACGAGTTCTACACCTCCGTCTTTCACACCGACTGCCGCCTGGTGCTCTTCGGGGAGCGCTATCGGGTCCACAATGCCTATGCACGCTGCTCCGAGAGCCTCTTCCAGCTCCACAACACCTTGAACGCCTTTGATCCCCAAAGCGAACTCTCCCGCTTCCATCAGGCGCCGGACAACACCCCCCTCCCCCTCTCCCCCCTCCTGTGGCGAGCCTTCCAGGCCGCCCGGCTGGCCTACCAGGAGACCCAGGGCGCCTTCGATGTCACCGTCGGCCCCCTGATGGACTTCTGGAGGCAGGTTGCCAAGCATCCCGAGGATCCCCAATATCAGGGAGAGGCCCTGGAAACCCTCTGCGCCCGCCACAAAGCCTCCGTGGGATTCCCCCTCCTGCTCTGGGACGACACCGCCCAGACCGTCACCAAATCCCGACCGGGGATCCGGGTGGATTTCGGGGGACTGGCCAAGGGACTGGCGCTGGACATCCTTCGGGAAATTCTCCAGGAACACGATATTCAGTATTATTATATCTCCTTGGGCGGCAACACGTTACAGGTTTTGCCGCCCGGCCATCCCTATCGGGACCTCTGCGGCCTGGAGGACATGCGGCCCGGGCATGCGGGGGAGGAGCGCTGCACCCTGGCGGGCACGGCGGGGCAGTGCGTGGCCACCAGCGCCAACACCCTGCGCCCCTTGTCCCCTCCCTCCTCCGGGCGCCCCCTGGGTCACATTTTAGAGCCGGAGACGGGCAGGCCCGTGGCGCCTCCCTACGCCTCCGTCACCGCCATCTGCGCCGACGGCTGGCGCTCCGACGCCTATTCCACGGCGGTCTTCGTCCGGGGCGAGGGCCTGGCCCGCGCCCTCCTGGAGGACCAGCGTGCCACCGGCTTTGTGCTGACCCCCGCCGACCAGCCTCCCCAGGTCCTGGGCAAGGTCTCCCTGCAGGACTCCGCTCCCGCCGCCGCTCCCCTCCCCTAGGGCGCATTTTCCCCCGCCCGCCCCTCCCGTCTCCTTTTCCCCTCCATGCTTCCCTTTCTCGCCCAGCACTTCCTCTCCCCCCTCTGGGGACCCTTCCGGCTTCTGGAATCCCGTCTGATGCTCATGATGCTGGGAGGGCTGGGCTGCACCTTCCTCACCTGGCTGATTCTGCCGCGGTTTTGGGATCGCCTGCCCCACGACCGGGGCAAAGCCTTCGTGAAGGGCTCCGAGAAGGCCAAGGGGAAGCCCACGGGCGCGGGACTGCTCACCACCATCGCCTTCCTCGTCGCCGCCTTCCTGGTGACTCCCCTTTACGGGGAATATCTCCTCATCGGCCTCATGCTCCTGGCCATCATGACCACGGGATACCTGGATGACCGCAGCGTCACGGACTGGGGCCAATGGAAAAAGGGCAGCCTGGATTTGGTCATCGCCTTCCTGACCACCGCCATCCTTGCCCGCTGGCAGGGCACCACCATCTGGCTCCCCTTCCTGAAAGGCCCCCTCCCCGGCGGCGCCTTCGCCCTGCCCCTCTGGGCCTATCTCGCCCTGGGCACCGCCTTCCTCTGGGTCATGATCAACGTGGTGAACTGCTCCGACGGCGTGGACGGCGTGGCCGGCTCCCTGGCCCTCCACGGCCTCCTCTCCATGGCCTTCCTCCTCTATGTGGGCATGGGCCACACCGTGGTGGCGGAATACCTCCTGCTGCCCCATGTGGCCAACGGCGCCTCCTGGGCCATCCTCCTCTGCACCGCCGCCGGCGGCCTTGCCGCCTATCTCTGGTTCAACGCCTCCCCCTCCCAGGTCCTCATGGGGGACGCCGGCAGCCGATTCTACGGCCTGCTCCTGGGCATCGCCGTCCTGGTCTCGGGAAACTACTTCCTCTTTCTGGTGGCCACCCCCATCCTCTTCGCCAACGGCGGCGCCGGCCTGGTGAAGCTGATCCTGCTGCGCGGCCTGAAAAAACTGGGGTGGGACACCCGTCCCCCCCGTTCCATCGTGGTGAATCCAGTCCATCCGGAGAACTTCGCCACGGAGGAGGAAGCGGCCCGGCAGCATCCCCTGGTGCGCTTCCTCCATCGCTATCGCTTCCCCATCCACGACCACTGCCGGAAGAATCTGGGCTGGTCGGACACCCAGGTGCTCATGCGCTTCATGCTCCTTCAGAGCCTGCTCATGCCCCTCTTCGCCGTCCTGATCTTCAAGCTCCGCTGAAGCTCCCCCGCTGCCGCCTCTCCGGCTCCCCACGCTTCAAGCCCTCGACATTTCCCTGGCGACGCCCGCGATATCCACCTCGTTCCGGAGCGCCCGGATTTCCCGGGCATGGTCAAAGCGGAAGGAGATGTTCCGGGGCATCCTATTCCCGCGGGGGCGCAAGGGGGCTTCGACACGGAGAAGTTGGAGATAGTGCGACCCGCTGAAGGAGAAAACGTTTTGCGGAACAGAGCTCGGGGAGAAGGAAGACGCCTTGTGGTCAGATTGGCTCAGCCACCGCACGCTCCGATTCCCCTTCGCCGCCTCAATCTCATAGAAACGGCGCGCCAGGGGATCTTCGACACGGAGAAGCTGAAGATAGTGCGACCAGCTTAACCCAAAGGACGGCAATGGGAGATGCTTGCGACCATGGTCTTTCTTTCCCGTCTGAGATTTGGCAATCGCCGATTGCCAAATCTGTGTTTCCCCTCCCTCTGGCAATTCGGCAATCGCTGATTGCCCATTCTCATTGCTTGAGGAATAGGTTTGGTAAAACTGACGGAAAAGGCGTAAATTTCTGTAGGAGAACCCCTTTCCGAAGCGTTCCGTCAGGCGTTGGGACAATGCCTGGAGCGTCTTTTCCCCATACCCTGCCCGGCGCCTGCCCTTCTGTTCATCCTCCACAATCATGCGTCCAATCTGGTAGTAGCAAGTCACCATCGCCAGATTGGCCGTCTGCGCCACATGGCGGCGCGCCGCCTCAATCGTCTCCGCAATGCGCGTGTAGAGCGATGACGTCGATTCTTTCGTGATGTCCGTACTCATTGTGGGGCCTCCTCCTCTCAAAAAAGCCATGCCGGCCGCCGTGCGCCAAAATGCTCACCGTCCGGCGGGGGCGGGAACAGTCTTGGCGACATTGCATAAATTACGGGTCGATGCGTTGCCTGTCTTCCGCAGCAGATCCAGGCAGACCTTCCTGCCCTTGACCAGACGGGGCGAGGGTGCGGCATCCCCGCCTTCTTGACCCTCTTGTCCGTCGCCGGAGTCCGGAATGTCCGGACATCGGCGACCATGGCCCCTCAAGAAAACGAGGATGACCGGACAGGAATCCTTGGGTAAAGTAGCCCTCGGGAAATGACTTTCCAACCTTCCCGGCGCCTTTCTTCGGACTCTTTTGCCTGGACGAAAAGCCGGGGCGGCTCATGGCGGCGACCTGGCGCTTCCTCCACCGCTATCGCTTCCCCATCCACGACCACTGCCGGAAGAATCTGGGCTGGTCGGACACCCAGGTGCTCATGCGCTTCATGCTCCTTCAGAGCCTGCTCATGCCCCTCTTCGCCGTCCTGATCTTCAAGCTCCGCTGAAGCTCCCCTCCCCTCAAAAAACTCCCACCCCTCTCCTGACGCCCCATGTCCCCCCGCAATATCATCTCCACGGAACAGGCCCCCAAGGCCATCGGCCCCTATTCCCAAGCCATCCGCTGCGGGGACCTGGTGTTCACCTCCGGCCAAATCCCCCTCTCTCCCGAAACCGGGCTGCTGGTGGGGGAGACCATAGAAGAGCAGGCCGAGCAGGTGATGAAGAATCTCTCCGCCATCCTGGAGGCGGCGGGCACCGACTTGGCCCATGCGGTGAAGACGGTCTGCTATCTGGCGGACATGGGGGATTTCGCCGCCTTCAACGCCGTCTACGCCCGATACATCACCTCCGCTCCCGCCAGGAGCTGCGTGGCCGTCAAGGCCCTGCCCAAAGGCGCCCTGGTGGAAGTGGAGGTTGTGGCGAGCTGCTAGAACTCCAGATTCAGGCAGACACCAGCCACCCAGTTGAACGCGGACTGGTCGTCGGCCTCCTTCCAGCATTCCCGCATCTTGTGGCCCAGGGCCCAGCCGCCGGCGGCGAAGGGGCCGAAGGAGATGCCATCGCAGAGGGAGTATTCCAGGGAGGTTTCCGCCACCACGGAGAAGGGGGCGTTGTCCCGCACCTCGAAGTCCCGCAGCTGGAAGCGGTGGTTGCCCCACCACAGCTGCGCGCCCAGATTCCAATCCAGCCGGTCGGCCAGGGAGATGGTCTGGGAGACATTCACGTTGCCGTAGAAGATGCTGTCCTCGAAGTCGTAGTACAGGTCGATTCCGGGGGTGAGGAAGGTCTGGACATTCATGGCCAGATTGATCTCGTGGGAATCATCCTCCCGGCTCCGGGGGTAGACATAGCGCATATAGGCCACCTGGAATTCCACGCCCTGGACGGGTCCTTCCCACTCGCCGCCCAGCACGGGGCGCCATCCGATGGTCCAGTCCCATTCCTCGAAGGACTGCCGGTGGTCGTTCATGTCCGTGCAGTCCAGCATGCCGGTGACGCCCAGGAAGAAGTCCTTCCAGGTCACCTCCAGGTCTCCCTGGAAGATGGGTTCCGTGTTGGCATAGACTCCCTTGTCGAAGTAGTGGCTGGCGTAGCTCACGGAGAGGGCCACGCCCCAGTCCCGCTCTTCGCCCTGGAGTTCCTCTTCAGGCAGGGCGTTGCCGGAGAGGGGGATCTCCTGGGCGTTCAGACAACCGACAGTCGCAAGGACCGTCAGGAGAAAGAGAAAGAATCGTTTCATCCTTGATTAACTCCTATGGATTGATTTTTGGGGGTTCGTTGCGGACCCCTTCTTGACGGTTCGGGAAGGGGTCACAGGGGGGGGAAGTCCCCCGGGGGAGGCGGGACGGCAGGCCAGCCCTCCTCCGCGCCCCGGGGGAAGGGGGGGAGGGGTCAGCCCAACCCCAGCAGGCAGCCCACTTGGAAGACCAGGAAGGTGGCGATGTAGGCCAGCAGGAAGAGTCCGCAGGCCTCCAGGATGCACCACTTCCAGGAATTGAGCTCCCTTCGTATGACGGCCAGGGTGGCGAAGCAGGGAATGGACATCAGAGTGAAGATCATGATGCAGAATCCCTGGAGAGGCGTGTACGCCTCCCGGATTTGCGCCCGGAGCCCTTCCGACTCCTCGTCCGCCTCGCCTTCGGCATAGAGGATGCCCAGCTGGGAGACAAAGACCTCCTTGGCCGCCAGACCGGCGATGGAGGCGGTCACCAGCTTCCAGTCAAAGCCGATGGGACGGAAGACCGGCTCCAGGAACTTGCCCACCCGTCCGGAGATGGTGTATTCCAGCTCCTCGGCGGCCTGGGCGTTCTCCAGCTCGGCCACGGCCTCCTCCAGAGCCTCTCCCTCGGGCATGGACTCCTCCAGGGCCGCGATCTCCTCCTGGTAGTTCCGGGAGAAGGAGGTCTTGCCAGGAAGCGTGTTGCAGATGAAGAGGATGATGCTGGTGAGCAGGATGATGGTACCCGCCTTGTGGAGGTACATCTTGCCCCGGTCCCACATGTGGAGCAGGAGGGAGCGGAGGGAGGGGCAGCGATAGGGAGGCAGCTCCATCAGGAAGACCTCCCCTTCTCCGCGGAAGAGGGTGGACTTCATGATGCGCGCCGCCACCAGCGCCACCGCCACGCCCAGCAGGTAGATTCCCCACATCACCAGGGGACGGTAGTGTCCCGCGAAGAAGACGGGGATGATGAGGGAGTAGATGGGCAGGCGGGCGCCGCAGCTCATCAGGGGGAGGACCAGGATGGTGGTCTTCCGGTCCCGTTCCGACTCGATGGTGCGAGTGGCCATGATGGCGGGCACGTTGCAGCCGAAGCCCAGCACCAGGGGCACGAAGGCCCGTCCGTGGAGACCGAACTTCCGCATCAGGCCATCCATGACGAAGGCGGCCCGGGCCATGTATCCCGAATCCTCCAGCAAGGCGATGGCCAGGAAGAGGAAGAGGATGTTGGGCAGGAAGACCAGGACGCCGCCCACGCCGGCGATGACGCCATCGGCCACCATGGAGCGGAGGTAGGGGAGCGTCTCCTCGGACCAGTGGTCCTTCACCAGGTCGGCCAGCCAGCCGAAGGCCTCCTCGATCCAATCCATGAAGGGTTGGGCGCAGTTGAAGGTGAAGAAGAAGGTGAGGAAAATCACCAGGAGGAAGATGGGAAGTCCCAGGAACCGATGGGTGAGGAGGGCGTCCACCTTCCGGGAGAAATCCCGGCGGTTCTTCTCGCCGTTGACGATGGCCGTGCGGCAGAATTCCCCCAGGAGGGAGTAGCGGCGGCGGGCCAGGAAGGTGTCATCCGCGTCTCCTCCCAGGCGCTTCAGGCTCTCCTCCGCCAGGGGCAGCAGGGGAGCCATGGCGGGCATCTGCTGAAGGGTGGAATCCCGCTCCAGCAGCTTGGTGGCGAAGAACCGGGCGGCGCCGGGGGCCACTTCCGCGGGAAGACTCCCCTGGACCTCCTGCTGGAGACGGTGGATTTCCCCGTCCACCTCCGCGCCATAGCTCAAGGTGGCGGGACCGTGGTCCAGACCATAGTGGAGGAAGACCGACAGGGCCTCCAGCAGCGGGCGCACGCCTTCTTCCGTGCGCCCCACCGTCCGCACCACATGCACCCCGAAGAACTCCTCCATCCGCTTGTGGTCGAAATGGATCTTCTTCCGGTCCGCTTCGTCGGACATGTTCAGCACCAGCATCATGGGAATGCCCAGTTCCGCCAGCTGGGTGGTGAGATAGAGGGAGCGCTCCGGAATGGAGGAGTCAATCACGTTCAGAATCAAGTCCAGCTTGGGCTCGGCGGCGGTCAGCTCCTGGAAGACCACCCGCTCCTCGGGGGAATGGGAGGAAAGGGAGTAGATGCCGGGAAGGTCCACCACCTCCACCTCCTGGCCGTCCAGGAAGAAACGGCCCGACTTGTTCTCCACCGTCACGCCGGGATAGTTCCCCACATGCTGGCGAGCCCCCGTCAAGCCGTTGAAAATGCAGGTCTTGCCACAGTTGGGATTCCCTGCCAGGGCAATGCGATATCTCTTCATGACTCACCTCCTTCCTGACGCTCCACCACCCGGACACGAATCTGGGAGGCGTCCTCCATGCTGATGGCCAGGCTGGTTCCCAACAGACCAATGCGACAAAGACTCCCGAAGGGAGCGTGGGCCTCCATCTCCACGCAAATCCCCGGAATGAGACCCACGTCCGCCAGCTTCTGACGGCTCCGCAACGCGGAAGGCATCCCCGTGATCTCCCCGCACGCCCCAAGGGGCAGCTGGGAAAGAGGACCCTCGCCGGAGTCCCCGGAAAAACCCGGAAACGCCGAAGAGCTGTAACTCCTCGGCTTCCCACTTCCCCCGCAGCAGCAGGGGCATTGATTTTTACTCATCTTCCTGTTCCTTTATGGTCTTTGAGGAAGGCCGCGCCTCCCCCGGAAACGCCCGGCCACCCGGCCGGCCGAAAAAAATCCTCCTCTCCTTCTCCCCGTCCAAAAAGGGAAACAGTTGAATGACTGCTCATCATTCAGGGAAAAGAAAAGACGGAGCGGAAAGGGAAACACCGCCCCGACACAAGGATTCCCGGATCGCCGGGAAGGGGAAAGGAGAAAAGCCCGATTCTCCTCCCTCCCCCTTCGCCGGCAATCCAAACCCCGACACCGCGTCATGCCCAGACCCAGGCCGCCTCCACAACTAGGCAAACCCAAATCCCGCGCATCACTCCGCATCGGAGAACAACAGTTGAACGCTTACTCATTCATCGGGGCGCGAAAAAACTCCCCCCCGCCCAAATCAGGGGGGATGAAAAGGAATGCACCCCTTCCTCACCCCTCCCCCTCCAACACACCCAAGAGAAGGGGGACAAAGGCAGACGCCAGCCCCGCACGACTCCCCGCGACGCCCTCCCCCAGCTCATCACCCAGGGAAAGACGCGGGAAAATCCAGGACAGGCCCCGCCTGCAGGAAAGGATATGAGAAACTATTCAACTATTGGGGAAAGAGACTGGACGGAGCCCGGGGGCTCCGTCCGGAAAACTGTTCTGTCACTCCCGGATGTGTTCGAATCCGGTGTGGATGATGGCCCTCACATGGTCGTCGGCCAGGGAGTAAAAGACATTCTGTCCTTCGCGACGTCCCTGGACCAGGTTGGCCAGGCGCAGAATCTTCAACTGATGGGAGACCGCGGACTTGGTGATGCCCAGGAGGGCGGCCAAATCGCAGACGCACAGTTCACGGAACAGGAGAGCATGGAGGAGCTGGGCGCGGGTGCCGTCGCCGCAGAGCTTGAAGAGGACGGCCATCTGGATGTACTCCATCTTGGGAGACATCTTCTTCCGCACCTCCTCCACCGCTTCCGGATGGAGTTGCTGGCACTCCGGCTCATTCCTGGACATGACTTCTGGTTCTCCGATGTTTGACCATCTGTTCAATTGCCGTACTGTAACTCCTTCCCGCATTTTTCCAAGAGCCGTCGGCCGGATTTGCACATTTTTTTGCGCACCGGGCAAAAAACTGGCGCACACGGAGGACACAGAGGGCGCTGCCGCTTCAACACGGAGGACACAGAGGGCATCCAGCCCTTGGATTCTCCGGGGGGGAAGAATTTCCTGTGGGGGAGAGGAGGCAGAGCGTAGGGGATGGCTTACTTTATCCCCGTGATGCGGGAGCGTCTCGCATATAATATCATAACTTGTTTGTATTTAATTGGTTATGATATAATGCGCCTCCCAGGTTCCCTCCCCTGGTTTTGGGTTTCCCTTCCTTTTCTGTTTGAATTTGGTGGAGATGCGACCGGACTTTCTGTTGACGAGCTCCCTGTCCCGGGAGATTTACCAATCCATCGAGGATCTGCCTTTGATGGACTGGCACAATCATCTTTCCTGGCAGGACCTGGGGGAGGATCGTCGGTATGAGAACCTGACCCAGCTTTGGGTGACCCCCGACCCCTACAAGCACCGCGCCATGCGTATTCTGGGGGTGCCGGAGGAGAAAATCACGGGGCAAGCCACGGACTGGGAGCGCTTCCAGGCATGGAGCGCCGCCTTGCCTCAGCTGGTGGGCAACCCCCTCTACCATTGGTCCCGGCTGGAGCTGTCCCGTTTTTTCCACATTCAGGAGGAATTGACGCCGGAGAGCGCGGAGAGAATCTGGTGCCAGGCCAACGAGCGCCTGGGGGAGGCGGCCTTTTCCGCCCGGGGATTGCTGCGTCGCATGAAGGTGGAATACGCCGCCCCCTGCGTCACCCCCGGGGAGGACGCCCGGGCGCTGCCGGAGATTCCCGGCGTGGTTCCCTCCTTCCGGGGAGACGATTTGCTCCAGCCCTCCGGGGCGCTTTGGCAGAAGCTTGCCCGGCAGGCGGGGCGCCCCCTCCGCACCCTGGAGGATTTTCGCCAGGGCGTCACGCCCCTGCTGGACGCCCTGCACCGCCGGGGATGCCGCTTCGCCGACCACGCCCTGGACGGGGAATTCCTCTACCAGTCCCTCCGCACCACAGGAGAGACCCCCCTTGCCTTCGGGGACGAGGCGCCGCCGCCCACCCCGGCCCTGGCCTCCGCCATCCTGCGCCTCCTGATGGAGGAATACGCCCGGCGCCATTGGACGGTGCAGCTGCACCTGGGGGCGCTGCGGAGCACCAGCACCCGCCTGCGGGCGGTGGCCGGGGCGGCGGGGGGCTACGCCGGCATCGGGCGAGGCTGGGACCTTCCGGGCCTGGCCGCCCTCCTGGACGACGTGGAGCAATCCCCCCAGGGACTTCCGGAGTGCATCCTCTATCCCTTGAATCCCGCCGACTGCCCTCCCCTTGCCAATCTCTCCGGCGCATTCCCCGGGGACGGACTGCCCGGCAAGGTGCAGCTGGGGCCCGCCTGGTGGTGGTGCGACCACATCCGGGGCATCCGGGAATGTCTGGAGGCCTCCGCCGCCTACGGCGTCCTCTCCGTCTCCCTGGGCATGACCACGGATTCCCGCAGCCTTCTCTCCTTCGTCCGTCACGAATACTACCGCCGCATCCTGGCCTCCTGGCTGGCGGAGAAGGCGGCGAAGGGCGAATTTCCCTCCCGGCCGGAGACCCTGGCCGCCCTGGCGGCCAAGCTCAGCTACGGCAACATCAAAGAACATCTCCTGAGAAAAGAACCATGGCAGAAATGATTTGGAAAGACCGGGTGGCGGTGGTCACCGGGGCCGGGGGCACCCTTTGCTCCGAAATCGCCAAGGATTTGGCCGCCAAAGGCGTGAAAGTGGTGCTGGTGGGGCGCACCCGGGAGAAGCTGGAGAAGACCGCGGAGGCCATCTGTCAGGCGGGCGGCCTTTGCCGGGTGGAGCCCTGCGATGTGACGGACGAGGCCGCCCTGGCCCAGGTGGGGGAGCGCACCCTGCAGGAGTGGGGGCCCTGCCGGATGCTGGTGAACGGGGCCGGCGGCAACGACATCCGCGCCCTCACCACCAACTTCACCTACGACCCCCAGGAACTCTCCCCGGAAAAGCCGGAGGAGATGCGGGGATTCTTTGATCTGGACATGGGCGTCTTCGACTCCGTGCTGCGCACCAACACCACGGGAGTGGTGATGGCCTGCCGGATCTTCTGCCGCCAGATGGCCCGGGCCGGAGGCGGCTCCGTCCTGAACTTCGCCTCCATGAACACCTACCGCCCCCTCACCCGGGTGCCCGCCTACGCCATGAGCAAGGCCGCCATCGCCAACTTCACCCAGTGGCTGGCAGTCTATTTCGCCCCCGCCCACATCCGGGTGAACGGCGTCGCCCCCGGCTTCTTCGTCAACGAACGCAGCGTCAAATACCTCCGCACCCCGGACGGAGGGCTCTCCCAGCGGGGCAAGAACGTGATGCAGCACACCCCCATGGGACGCTTCGGGGAAGCCCGGGAGCTGCTGGGCTGCCTGGAATGGCTGCTGGACGAGGAAAAGGCCGCCTTCGTCACCGGCATCACCGTCCCCGTGGACGGTGGTTTCCTGGCCTCCACGGGAGTCTGAGCATGCACCTGGGACTGATGTTGCCGGCGAAGCCGGATCTTTCTTGGAAGCTGGCTCTGCAGCTCGGGGTGCGCCATGCGATCACCAAGGCCGCCCCGGAGTTGACGGGCCTTCCCGACCCCTCCCATTTCGAGAGCCTCCAGACCATCCGGGACCGCTTCCAGGAGGCGGGGCTCCACCTCTACGCCCTGGAGGGAGACGAATTTGACATGAGCCGCATCAAGCTGGGGCTTCCCGGCGCGGAGGAGGACCTGGACAAATACTGCCGGATGGTGGAGAACATGGGGCGTCTTGGCCTGAAGGTGCTCTGCTACAACTTCATGGCGGGGGTGGGCTGGTATCGTTCCCGCACGGATTTGCTGGAGCGGGGCGGCGCCCTCACCAGCGGCTTCGACCTCCGGGAGGTGCCCCGGGATCTTCCCCTGCAGATCACCCCGGAGCAACTCTGGGAGAACTATCGCCGCTTCCTGGCACGGGTGCTTCCCGTGGCGGAGGCCGCCGGCATCCGGCTGGCCCTCCATCCCGACGATCCCCCCGTCCCCCGGCTCCTGGGATACTCCCGGATCTTCATCCACGGGGAGGCCTACCGGAAAGCCCTGTCCCTCTCCCCCAGCCCCAGCCACGCCATCACCTTCTGCCAGGCCACCTTCCGCACCATGGGGGAGGATGTCTTCGCCCTCCTCAAGGAATTCGGCCCCCGCATCGCCTTCCTCCATTTCCGGGACGTCACCGGAACCCGGGAATGTTTCCGGGAGACCTTCCATGACAACGGACCCACGGACATGGCGGAACTGCTCTCCCTGGCCCATCGCCACGCCCCCGACTGCCTCCTCCGGCCGGACCACACCCCCACCATGGCCGGGGAAAGCAATGAAAAAGTGGGCTACACCATGCAGGGAAATCTCTTCGCCGTGGGATACATCAAGGGCATCCTGGACGCCAGGGCCATCCCCGTGGACTGACCACCCCACCCAACCCCTCCCCCCCCCTCCCCTATGGAACCCTCCTGGTTCGCCCAACTGCCCCCCATCGACAAGACCCCCGTCAACGACACCCACTGGGACGAGGTGCTGCGCTACGGAAGCGCCCTCTTCGACCCCAAGGACGACGGCTTCTCCGACGACCTGGAATACATGGGGGAGATTCCCGTCCGCGCCAGCCGCCAGGTCGCCGCCTCCCCCCTGGGGGTGGGCTACGAGGTGCTGGACCACCGGGAGGGGTACGACTTCGACAAGACCCTGCCCATCATGGAGAAGAGCGGGGTCAAGTGGGCACGCCTCCAATCCGGCTGGTCCCGGGGCGAGAAGAGTCCCGGCGTCTATGATTTCGCCTGGCTGGACCACATGGTGGATTCCCTGCTGGCCATTGGCATCCAGCCCTGGTTCAGCCTGAGCTTCGGCAACGGCCTCTACATGGACGCCCCGCCCCTGGGCCCCCACAAGACCTACTTCTACTCCCCCACCCGCTTCGGCGACGCCTGCCAGGGCGCCTGGGAGCGCTACTGCCAGGCCATGGCGCGCCACTTCGCGGGGCGGGTGCGCCACTGGGAAGTCTGGAACGAGCCCAACGCCCCCAATTTCCTCCGGGACCCCCGCACGGGGGAGCGGGACACGCCGGAGGAATACGCCAGGCTGGTGGCGGTCACGGCACGGGCGGTGCGCCAGGTCCAGCCGGAGGCGAAGATCATCGGGGGCGCCATCTCCGGGGGCGGCCTGTGCAACTCCTACATCCAGGCGCTCTTCGACGCCGGCCTGGGGGAGCACATCGACATCTTCTCCTACCACCCCTACGGCGCCATCCCCGAACTCTACTGGCCCGAACGCCTCCAATACATCCGGGACTGCATCGCCCGCACCGGACGGGAGATTCCCGTCTGGCAGGGGGAGAACGGCCGCCCCTCCGGCTGGAACCTCACCAACAAGGGCTGGAAATACACCGAGGCCAACCAGGCCCGCTTCCTGGTGAGACGCTATCTCACGGATTTGCGCCTGGGCATCCCCATGACCTCCTACTTCCAGGCCTGCGACCTGGGCAACGGCTACAATCCCGTGGGAAAGGTCTACCCCCAGGGCGTCATCGACGCCTCCGACGAGACGCAATACCGCCCCAAACTGGCCTTCCGCGCCATGCAGTGCATGAGCGCCCTCTTCGACGCCAAAACCCGCCCCATGGCCGCCAACATCGAACCCATGCCCTACCCGGGATGGTCCAGACTCACCCTGCCCCTGGACCAATATCTCCCCCTGACCTGCGCCTTCCGGCGGGACGACATCCCCCTCTACGCCTTCTACCACCCCACCCATATCGACGCGGACTACATGCCCCACGCCGTCATGGTGACCCTCTTCGTGGAAAAAGGCCTCCGCTTCCGGCAGCCCGTCCTCCTGGACCCCGTCACCGCCAGAATCTACCGCGTCAAGCGGATGCCCTCCTACGACGACCACGCCAAGACCAGCGGCATCACCGTGGAGTTCTGGCGCATGCCCCTGCTGGACTACCCCCTCTTCCTCACCGACGCCTCCCTCTTCCAGACCCTGGCCCAGGAAGACGCCTGATTTTCCCCCCACCCCAATCCCCCCCCCCGAACCCCATGCCATCCCTCAAGGACATGCGAGGCCAGGCCAAGGAAGCCGGCCTCATGAAACTGGACAAGCTCATCGCCGCCCGCCAGCACATCCCGGACTGCCCCATCCCCATCCCCATCCCGGAGTTGTGCCAGCGATACGAGAAACTCTACACCGGGTGCATCAACGACGTCCTCCGGGAATACACCCTCCTGAACCAAAACCTCCCCAGCGACATCATGCCCCTGCGGGATGAAATGACCCTCTGCGGCGAGGCGTTCACCGTCAAAAGCGCCCCCAACGTGATGATCGAGGGGGAAATGACCTTCCGCGCCCAAATGCTGGACGACTTCAAACCCAATGGCGTGGTGGTGTGGGACACCTCCGAGGACACCGAAGCCTCCCTCTGGGGCGGCGTCATGACCGCCACCGCCATGACCAAGGGCATCCGGGGCGCCGTCATCGCCGGAGGCATCCGGGACACCAAGCAAATCCTGGAGCAGAAATTCCCCATCTTCTACAAATACCGCACCTCCAACGGCTCCCTGGGACGCTGCATGATCACCCACTACCAGGTCCCCGTCCGCATCGGCAAGGTCACCGTCCGCCCCGGAGACATCATCTTCGGAGACATCGACGGCGTCCTCTGCATCCCCCGGGAAATCGCCTACCAGGTCCTTCTCCGCGCGGAAGGCATCGAGAAAAACGAGGTGGACATCTTCAGCTGGGTCCGCCAGGGAGACACCATCTCCGAAATCATCGACAAAGGAGGATATTTCTAACAAAATAGTTTGTAACTATTTGAATATAAAGTAGTTATAAAATTATCCCTCCCTCCTGTGGCGCAGGAGGGGGAAAAAGGACGACGCCATGCCGGGCGGGGGAGTCTGCGGCGGCATGGCGTCCGAGGTTTCCCGCGCCCCTCCCTCCCCCGGGGGGAGAGAGAAGGGACGGGGAGCGGCGTTATTGGGCGTTGTTCTGTTCCCGGATGGCGGCCCGGCGGATCTTTCCGTTGACGGTCTTGGGCAGCTCTCCCACGAACTCGATGATGCGGGGGTATTTGTAGGGAGCGGTGTGGGTCTTCACATACTCCTTGATCTCCTCCTTCAGCTCCTCGGTGCCCTCCTTGCCCTTCACCAGGACAACCGTGGCCTTCACCACCTTGCCCCGGACGGGATCCGGCACGCCGGTGACGGCGCACTCCAGGATGTAGGGGAGCTCCATCAGGACGCTTTCCACCTCGAAGGGGCCCACCCGGTATCCGGAGGTCTTGATGATGTCATCCGCCCGTCCCTCGTACCAGAAGTAGCCATCCTCGTCCTGCCATGCCTGGTCGCCGGTGTGGTAGTAGCCGTCGTGCCAGACCTTCCGGGTGTCCTCCTCGGACTTGAGATAGCACCCGAAGAGTCCGCAGGGCTGGCTGCCCTGGTCGGCCCGCACGCAGATTTCCCCGGTTTCGCCGGTGCGGACGGGCTTGCCGTCGGGATCCAGCAGGACCACCTGGAACTGGGGATTGGCCTTGCCCATGGAGCCGGGACGGGGCTTCATGTCCGACAGGGTGCCGATGAGCATGGTGGTCTCCGTCTGTCCGAAGCCCTCGTAGGGGAGCTGGCCGGAGACCTTGGCGAACGCCTCGCTGACCTCGGGAGGCATGGCCTCGCCCGCCGTGGTGACGTGCTCCAGCGTGGAGAAGTCATACTGGGAGAGGTCCTCCTTCACCAGGAAGCGAAAGATGGTGGGCGGGGCGCAGAACGTGGTGATGCCGTACTGTCTGAACATGGGCAGGAGGTCTGCCGCATGGAAGCGGTCGAAGTCGAAGGTGAAGACCCCGGCCTCGCAGAGCCACTGTCCGTAGATCTTGCCCCACAGGGCCTTGCCCCAGCCCGTGTCCGCCACGGTGAAATGGAGGCCGTCCGGATTCACCTTGTGCCAGTGGCGGGCGGTCATGATGTGGCCCAGGGGATAGGCGTAGTCGTGCTCCACCATCTTGGGGTATCCCGTGGTGCCGGAGCTGAAGAAGACCAGCATGGGATCCGTGGTCTTCTGGTCCGGGGAGCGGGGGAAGTCCGCGGGGAAGTTGGGATAGAGGGCGTCGTAGTCCAGCCAGCCATCCTTCTTGCCGTTGACGGAGATCTTCAGCTTCACGCCGGTGGCGGCCGCCGCCTGGTCCACCTCGTGGGTGATGTTGCCGTCCGCCGAGCAGATGACATACTGGACATCCGCCCGCTGGAAGCGGTATTCGAAGTCATGGGCGGTCATCTGGCAGGAGGCGGGGATGGCGATGGCGCCGATCATGTGGAGGGCGTTGAGGATGAACCAGAACTGGTAGTGGCGCTTCAGCACCAGAATCACCCGGTCTCCCTTCCGGATGCCCAGGGAATACAGGAGATTGGCGGTTCGCATGGCGTTCTCCGACATCTCCCGGAAGGTGAAGTCCCGGCAGACCTTGTCCTTGGAGACCCAGCGCATGGCGATCTTCTCCGGGCACTCCTGCCCCAGACGGCACAGCACGTCGTAGGCGAAATTGAAGTTGTCGGGAATCTCGAAGCGGACATTCCGCAGGGTCCCGTCCTCGTTCCACTCCTCCTTCATGTACTGCTGGTAGAGGAGAGGACGGGAGGAAGCCTGGCGGGGCTCCTTGGCCACGGTCTGGGGCACATAGCCGAAACGCTCCGGCTTGGCGTCCTCTGCCTTTCCGTGCATGACGATGGAGAAGAACTGGCAGGGCTTGTCCCCCACCGCCAGCATGGCATGGGCCTCCCGGCCGTCAAAGTAGATGCTGTCCCCCTGGTGGAGCAGCTCCTCCTTGCCGTGGAGGAACACCTTGAGGCTGCCCGAGAGAATCAGGTCGAACTCCTGGCCGTTGTGCTCGGAATACTTCAGGGGCTCGTCCGCATTGCCGCAGGGCGCGGTGACGATGAAGGGCTCTCCCGTGCGGTCCTTCATGTGGATGGCCTGGTGCAGGTAGCTGAACCCCGCCCGGCGCACAAAGGGGAAGCCCTCCCCGCTCCGGGTCACGGTGTACAGGGCAAGATTCGGGGCCTCGCCGCTGATGACGGAGGAGACATCCAGGCCAAAATGCTCGGCCAGGTTGTAGTAGAAGGAAAAGGGAGCCTGCTTCGCTCCGCTCTCATATCCCTCGTACTCCTCGGGGCTCACCCCCAGGAGACGCGCCATCTCCGGCACGTCGAGATTCTTCTGCGCCCGCAATTCGCGGACGCGCATGGCGATCTGGAGTTTGTTTTCCATGGGTTGTGGTTCCACTGTGCTTGTCGGTTCCTTTCTGGGAGAAAAAAGGCAAAGCAAGGGAAACGGACAGTCCGGGGGCCCACACTGCGGGCGGGTCCGTTTCAGACCGCCCGCTTCTTCCTCTGCCAGAGAGAGTTAAACGGGCGGTCTAAATAATGACGAACCCCAAAATAATCATGCTAATGACCACAATGCCCCCAAAGGAAATACCAGACGCAATCCGCAGATGTCCGGCATCCTGGTTCATGGGGAGAGAAGTGGTCATGCAATGGGGTGGTCAACAAAAAAACGGCTGGTCCACCAGGGCTGCGGCGTCAAAGACACCTACCCCGGAGAACTGGGACGAGCCCAGAATATAAACCCGCTTCCCCAAACTTCCTCCCCTTCTCCGTACTTTTCATGAAAATCAGAGCCCGCCCGCACGACGGCCCGCCCCAAAGAACCCGCCGGAACCATTGCCCCCAAGGTGGACCGCCCCCAAAAATTCAGAATCTGTCTCTTTTGAAAAGACAGATTGGCATGATTCTGTCTCTTTTTGGAAGACAGATTGGCATGATTCTGTCTCTTTTTAGAAGACAGATTGGCATGATTCTGTCTCTTTTTGGAAGACAGATTGGCATGATTCTGTCTCTTTTTAGAAGACAGATTGGCATGATTCTGTCTCTTTTGGAAAGACAGATTGGCATGATTCTGTCTCTTTTGGGAAGACAGATTGGCGTAAAATCTGTATCGCCCCCCCATTTTTCAAGGAGGGGGCAATCCCCCTTCCGTGCCTGATAGTTCGTGGCAACGTGCCACCGTCTCTTGCCCTTTCTCCCGGGCCTCTATTCTTTGTCTTCCAATTCGAAGATGGCCCGGGAAATGCGCCGCACTCCGATTTCGTATTCCATCAACAGGGAGACCAGGACATCTCCATTCATCAGGGCAATGGGGACCTTGTCCACCTTTGACGCCTCCTCCCTGGCGCCTTTGGAGAAATCGCTGAGAGTAATGATCAAACCCTGTTCATGGGCTCCCAGACTCCCTCGCACCTGCTGGACCGTAGGGGATTGAACGTTCTTCTTCCAACGCTTCACCTGCACAGCCATCTTGGTGCGGACCACATCGTTGGTCTCCACGACACCACGGACATCGATTCCCCCGTCATTGTTCAGAGGAGTCAGTTCAACGTCCACAAACCCCATTTTCGGCAGCAACAGGGCAATCAATTCCTCAAATTCCCCGGGGGTCATTGCCTGCAGACGTTTTTTCAGCTCCAGGCTGACTGCCTTGTTATGTTGGGTAATCTGGAAGTCGAGGCCATTCCCACTCCAGCGTGCCAGAGCCACGAAGCCCTTCCCACATTGGACAAACCGGGGGGCATCCCCCTTTTTCTGGCATCTCTGAATCTCCGTGATGACCTGGGCGTAGAGGCTCGCCTCCGGGGTCTTTCCCTTGGAAACAAGCCACCCCTCCTCAATAGCCCGCTTCGTGATATCACGGTAGTGCATGGGCTGACGGTTCCCATGCTTCTCTAAAACCTTCACCGCACACTCCGTGAAGGAAAACCCATGCTCCCCTTTGGCAACGGATGCCCCGGGATGCTTCGCCAACGGTGGAGGAGGAGTGGATTCCTTCTCCACCTCCTGGGCAGCGTAGGATTTCAGGCCAAACTTGCCCCGCCCAGTTTTGCAAAACGGGGTCGTCTCCGGATGATGCTTGATGTCCGAGTAAATCTGCGCCTCTATGCTATGCTGCGGGGTCTTTCCTGTTGGCGCCCATAAGCCACTGGCAATCACCTTGTCGGCGATCTCCTTCCTCGTCAACTCATGGCCAGCCGCCAGCAAAACCTGCTTTGCCACCTCTAAAATGCTCATTCTTTGATTCGTTCTGAAAGCAGACGATTTCTGCCAGTTTTACGGCTTGGCAACTTCCGTGCATGCCCCGTGTTTTACTCTTCGGGGAGGGAGAAGAGGCTGGCAAAGGCGTCGGCGGGCATTCTCCAGTCGCCCCTTGGGGAGAGGGCGATCGTGCCCACCTTGGGTCCGTCGGGCATGGCGTTTCGTTTGAACTGCTGGGAGAAGAAGCGCCGGAAGAACAGGGCGAGGGTTTTCCGGATTTTTTCGGGGGGGTGGATTTCCCGGAAGGTCCACTGCGCCAGGAGGAGGATATTTTCGGGGGTCTCCCCGTATTTCAGGAAGAAGTAGAGGAAGAAGTCATGGAGGTCGTAGTTTCCGATGATTTCCTCCGTATGTTGTTGTCCCGGCAGCAGTTCAGGGGAGACGGGGGTGTCGTTCACATCCAGGAGATGTTTAGCCAGGGCGGGGGCGGCGTGTTCCGCGGCGTATTCCACCATGAACCGGATGAGGGTTTTGGGGACTCCGCAATTCACGCAATACATGGACATATGGTCGCCATTGAACGTGCTCCAGCCCAGGGCGATTTCCGAGAGGTCGCCGGTGCCCACCAGGATTCCCCCCTCCTGGTTGGCCAGATCCATGAGGATTTGGGTGCGTTCCCGGGCCTGGGCGTTTTCGTAGACCACATCCGTCTTTTCCGGATCGTGTCCGATGTCCTGGAAATGCCGGGCGACGGCCGGGGCGATGGGGATTTCCCGGAGTTCCGCGCCGGTTTCCCGGGCGATGCCCACGGCGTTGTTCTTGGTGCGTCCGCTGGTGCCCATGCCGGGCATGGTCACCGCCAGGATGAAGGAGGGAGGCAGCTGCAGGAGCTGGCAGCAGCGCGCGCACACCAGGAGGGCGAGGGTGGAATCCAGTCCCCCGGAGAGTCCGATGACCAGGCGCCGGGCATGGGTGTGGGTCACCCGTCGGGCGAGGCCGGTGGCCTGAATGCGGAAGATCTCGTCGCACCGGGCGTTGCGTTCCGGGGAATTTTCCGGCACAAAGGGATGGAGGGGGAGTCGGAGTCCCTGGAGTTCCTCCGTGCCGGGGACCGCCTCCCCGGGGATGCGACGGGCACGGGGCGCGGGGCAGTCGTGGAAGGAGCTCCAGCTTCTGCGCTGGGCATCCATCCAGCGGGGCACGAAATCCGCCTGGATCCACTGGCTTTCCTGCTGGAAGCGCTGGCTTTCCGCCAGAACGGTGCCATTGCAGGCGGCCAGGGCATGGCCGCTGAAGACCAGATCCGAGCTGGATTCCCCCACCCCGGCGCCCGCCAGGACATACATCGCCATGAGCCGGGCGCTCTGGCTGGACACCAGCATCCGGCGATATTCCGCCTTGGCCACCAATTCCGGGCCGGCGGACAAATTGAGAATCAGCTGCGCCCCCTGGAGGGCCATGTCCTGGGAGGGCGGTTTCACCACCCAGAGATCCTCGCAGATCTCCACCCCGAAGCACAGGCGGCCGCCGTCCACCTCGTAGAGCAGGCCCGCCCCGAAGGGGACCTCCCTGCCTTGGAAGCGCCAGGTCTCCTCCGTGATTTCCCGCGCGGAGCAGAACTGGCGTTGTTCGTAGAATTCCCGGTATTCGGGAAGATAGGTCTTTGCCGTCACACCCAGGAGGCGTCCATTTTGGAGGACGGCGGCGGCGTTGAAGAGTCGCGGCCCCTGCTCCACCGGGAGCCCCACCACCAGGACGGCGCCCCGCCCCTCGGTCTCCGTGAGACTCCGGAGCTGCTCCAGCCCTTCCAGGGCGGCGTCCAGGAGATGCCGTTGCTCGAAGAGGTCTCCGCAGCTATAGCCCGTGAGGGAGAGTTCCGGGAAGACCACCACGGCGGCGCCCGCCTCCACGGCCTCCCGGTAGAGGCGTCCGATTTCCCGGACATTTTCCCGAGGGTCGGCCAGAAACAGGCGCGGCACGGCGGCCACCACCCGATACACACCCTTGAAGCCCAATTTCGCCTCCTCGTCTCCCCGGCGTGGCGCCGGAGGAAAGCTACGCCTTCTCCGCCTCCTTCTTCTCCGGCTCGGCGGCGGGAGAGGAGGACTGCTTCTCGAACACCAGATTCACGGAGGAGATCTTGTCCTGGATTCCAATCTCCTTCATCCGCAGGGGCACCTGTTCCTGCACCCCCTTCTGCACCTTGTCCAGGGATGCCTTCTCCGTCAGGGAGAAGGAGATTTCCAGGGCGAAGCGTCCGTCCTTCTGGCGCAACAGCCAGAAATTCTCCATGACGGCCCCTTCCTGGGCCACGATGTTCCGGAGGATTCCCTTCAGCGCCTTCCGCTTGATGGTCATGGTGCCGCCCTCCCCCGTGACGATGATGGCATCCACCCCGCGGCGGCATTTCCGCACCAGGAGAATCACAATCTCCAGAATGCCCAGCAGCACGGCGCCGGCGAGGAGACCAATCCAGAAATTCCCGTCTTTCAAGCAGTTACAGAGATTTGCAAACATTCAATCTTCCTCCTTGTTGGGGTAGAGGGGCGGGGATGGGGCGCCGGCGGGGGGAGGGATGGGCCTCCTTCCCCGCCGTTCCTTCCCGGGGAAAGCTACTCCTGGGAAGCGTCCTTGTTCTCTTCCTGGGGGGCTTCCTCGCCGGCGGGGCTTTCGGGCTCCTCGGGCTCCACCAGGTCGCTCACCAGGATGTCCACCTTGTCCACGTCCACGCCGGTGAAGCTCTTCACCTGTTCGGTGACCTTGCGGCGGACCTCCTCCAGCACGGTGGGCACATAGGAGCCGTAGTAGAGATTCAGGGCCAGGGAGAGGCTCATGCCGCCCTTGTGGAAGCGGATCTGCAAGCTGGAATCGAAGGCCTTTCCGGTGAAGAAGTTCAGGAGGTCGCCGGCGCCCTTGGGGGCGAAGCGCGCCACGCCCTCCACCTCGGTGGCCGCCCGGATGACAATGCGGGAGATGGCGTTCTGGCTCATCTGGTCCAGACCGTCCTGGGACACCGCCTCCTCCTTCAACATCAGGAAATCCTGCTTTCCCTCCCCCTCCTGGGCGACAGGGGCCTTTTCCTCCTTGTCCTGTTCCTTGTCTTTCGTCATGATGTCCAACTCCTGTGTTGAGGTTCTGCGGGATACCCATCCCGGATGGTCCCCCGGGGGACTGCGGGAGAAAGAGGGCAACGCTGGGTCGTCCCCGTCCCCAGCGGGAACGACATTTTGGTTAATATACCGAACGGGGAAATCACCGCCAAGGCGGCGGCGTTTCCTGGATTGCGGGAGATGCGGCGGCGGGATTATTCCCGGAGCATTTCCTGGAGAGTGCCCGTGTGGAAGTCCCCTTGGACGAAGGGGGCGCTTTCCAGGAGGGCTTTGGAGAACTCGGTGGTGGTGGTGATGCCCTCCACCGTGAACTCCTCCAGGGCCAGAATCATCCGGCGGCGGGCCACCTCCCGGGTTTCCCCGTGGGCGATGACCTTGGCCAGCAGGCTGTCGTAGTACGGGGGCACCACGTAGCCGTCGTAGAGATGGGAATCCACCCGGATGCCGGGGCCGCCGGGGGCGTGATAGAATTGGACCTGTCCGGGGACGGGGGCGAAGTCCCGGGTGGGGTCCTCCGCATTGATCCGCACCTCGATGGCGTGTCCCCTGGGTTGCAGCTCCTCCTGCTTCCAGGGGAGGACGCCCCCCAGCGCCACCTGGATCTGCGCCGCCACGAGGTCCACTCCCCAGACCATTTCCGTGACGGGATGTTCCACCTGGAGGCGGGTATTCATCTCCATGAAGTAGAAATTGCGGGTGGAGGGTTCGAAGAGGAATTCCGCGGTGCCCACGCCGGCGTAGCGCGCCGACTGGGCGGCGGCCACCGCCGCCCGCATCATCTTCCGGCGCACATCCTCGGGGAGGACGGAGCAGGGGCTTTCCTCCACCACCTTCTGGTGATGGCGCTGGAGGCTGCAGTCCCGTTCGCCCAGGCAAAGGACGCCGCCTTTGCCGTCGGCCAGCAGCTGGATTTCCACATGGCGGGGATTGACCAGGTATTTTTCCAGATAGAGGGTGTCGTCGCCGAAGCCGGCCTTGGCCTCGGCGGCGGCGGTCTGGAAGGCTTCGGGGAGATGTCCCGCGTCGGGGGCCAGGCGCATGCCCTTTCCCCCGCCGCCGCTGGCGGCCTTGAGAATCACGGGATAGCCCACCTTCTGGGCGGCGCGGCCCGCCTCCGCCACGTCGTTCACCGCGCCGGAGGAGCCGGGAATCACGGGGACTCCTGCCTTTTGCATGGTGGCCTTGGCGGCGGCCTTGTCTCCCAGCAGCCGGATGGCCTCGGGGGAGGGGCCGATGAAGGTGATGCCGCATTCCCGGCAGATTTCCGCGAAGTGGGAGTTTTCGGAGAGGAAGCCGTAGCCCGGGTGGATGGCGGTGGCGCCGGTGAGTTCGGCGGCGGCGATGATGCGGTCCACCTTGAGATAGCTGTCGGAGGCGGGGGCGGAGCCGATGCAGATGGCCTCGTCCGCCAGGCGGACCGCCAGGGTGTTGCGGTCGGGTTCGGAGAAGACCACGACGCTGGGCAGTCCCAGGGTGCGGCAGGCCCGCAGCACCCGCAGAGCCACCTCCCCGCGGTTGGCGATCAGCACTTTCACCGGAGTGTCAGACATGCGATGGAACGTGGCCTCCCGCCCCTACTGGATCTCGAAGAGACGCTGCCCGAACTCCACCGGGCTTCCGTTGGGCACCAGGACCTTCACCACGGTGCCCCCGAACTCCGACTTGATCTCGTTCATCACCTTCATGGCCTCCACGATGCCCACCACGCGGCCGGGCTTGATGGTCTGGCCCTCCTCCACGAAGGGCGCCTCCTCGGGGGAGCGCGCCACATAGAAGGTGCCGGGCATGGGGGAGGTCACAAAGTGGCTCTCCACCTCGGGTTCCGGCTCCAGGTCATTGGTGGTGGGGGCGCTGACCTCCGGAGAAATCAGGGACGACTCGACCACGGCGGGGGACTCGCCCCGGGGACGGACAAGCCGGACGCTGCACTCCTGTTCCGAAAGCTCCACTTCCGTCAGACCATGGCGCTCCATCAACTGGGCCAGGCGATGCACGATTTTCAGATCCATGGATTTTCTCCTTGCTGCAAAATGGGGAAAGACCTGGAGCCGGGAGGCCGGCTGGCTCTTCCCCGTCCAGAGGGGGGACCGGGGTCGCCCGGGGGACGGCGAAGAGCCGGCGCTCGTCCGGATCAGGAACAGACAGATTATTTCCGGGGGTTCTCCTCCTGGTCGCGGGCATGGGCCGCCAGGGCGCGGAGCGCCATCTCATAGCTCAGGAACCCCATGCCGGAAATCACCGCCCATGCCACCTCCGCCAGGTAGCTGCGGTGCCGATACTCCTCCCGCCGGAAGACGTTGCTCAGATGCACCTCCACCACGGGAAGACGCACCGCCGCCACCGCGTCCCGGATGGCCACGCTGGTGTGGGTGTAGGCGGCGGCGTTCAGCACAATCCCCTGAAATTCCCCAGGGGCCTTTCCGATCCAGTCCACCAGATCGCCCTCGTGGTTGCTCTGACGGCACTCCACTTGGACACCCAGCTCCTGCGCCACCCGGGCGCAATGCTCCTCCAGCTGTGCCAGGGTGCCGGTGCCGTAGATGCCAGGCTCCCGCATGCCCAGAAGCTGCAGGTTGGGACCATTGAGAACGAGGATTCGCATGGTGGATGTTCCTGCTGAATGGGGGGGGAAGAAGAGAGGGGGAAGGGTTATTTGAAGGCGGTGGCGAAGGTGCCATCCTCCTGGCCCAGGGCGCAGGCGGCGGAGATGGGCCGTTCAAAGTCGGCGAAGACCCCTTTGCCCAGAATATAGTCGCAGGCCTCCTGGGCGGTGGCCACGTCGAAGGCGCCGTCCCGCTGTTCCGGGGAGGGGACGTTCTTCTCGTAGGTGCTCACATAGAAGGCCTCGCCGGGCTTCAGGGCGAAGGAGCGGACGATGAGGGCGTCCTTCCGGACGATGGCCAGCCAGCCGGTCTCGCCGGCGGGATCCACGATGCCGGTGATTCTGGGGGTGTCCAGGGAGTCGTGCTCGTAGTCCATGGCCAGCATCACGGTGGAGAGGGCGTCCCGGGGGGACATGCCGGCCTCCAGCTTTTCCGTCACGGGGTCGGTCTGGGAGCCGTTGGAGACCACGCAGAGTCCCTTGGCGAAGCGGAGGCAGTTGTAGGCGATGTAGGGATTCCGGTGGATGTCCTGCTCGAAGCCCGGCTTGGGGACGATGGCGATGGACTTTTCCAGCTGGACGCTCTGGCGGTTGGGGAAGGAGCGGGAGGAGACCCGGTAGAGGGCGGCGCCGCGCCCCTGGAGGGTGCGTCCCACGGCGACAATTCGGCCAATGTACATAGCGTGTGTTCTCCTTGGAAAATCGTTCGGGAAGGGGGGGGGGAGGAAAGGGATGTGGCGGCGGGCTCAGCCCTGGGGCGGGAGGACCAGGGTGGCGACCGCCAGCGCCAGGGAGAGGGCGCCCCAGAGGAGGAGGACCAGGCCCGCGGAGAAGAAGCCCAGGGGGAGCAGGAGGGAGGAGCCGTCTCCGGCGCCCCCCAGTTCCTCCCACTCGTGGCGCAGGCGGGAGAAGCATCCCAGGGCGCACAGGAGCGCCGACACATAGCCGGCCAGGACGGCCGCGTTGCGGCTGGCGGTGCCCGCCAGGCAGAAATGGACGAAGAAGGGGATGGAGAGGGAGATGCAGAGACCCAGGGCGACCTCACGCCAGGGATGGAGCAGGGAGGCGCGGCGGCGCCACTCCTCCGGCAGCTCCTTGGTCTGCAGGACCACCCGGAGGCGCCGGAGATAGACCCGGGCGGCCAGGGCCAAAGCCACGGCGCCCAGCACCAGGAGATTCACTCCCGCGCCGACCAGGAGAATCACGATGGGGGTCATCCCTTCCATGCCGCTAGTCGTCCCACCCCGCGAAGGCGTCCTTCCGGATTTCGGACGCCTCCTGGAGGCCGGCGTGGCGATGGGCCAGCACCCGTCGGGTGGCCTCCTCGTCCTCCGGCGGGAGGGCGTCCAGGCGTCGGCGAAGGGCGAGGACCAGTTCCGCCGTGCCCTCGTGGAGTTCGCAGCAGCCGGAGAGGATTTCCGTTTCCGGGGGTTCGCTTTCCCGGAGCCGCCGGAGATTCTCCTGGGCTTCGGGGAGATCCATCTTGTTGGCGAAGATGAGGAAGGGGCGGGAGGACATGCCGGGGGCATACATCTCCAGTTCCTTCCGGAGCACCTTCAGGTCCTCCAGGGGGTCCCGTCCGTCCACCCCGCCCATGTCCAGGACGTAGCAGAAGAGGCGGCAGCGTTCGATGTGGCGCAGGAACGCCTCCCCCAGGCCCACGTTGCGGTGGGCTCCGTCGATGAGGCCGGGGATGTCGGCGATGGTCAGCCGGGTGTAGTCCTCCATCTCCACCACGCCCACATTGGGGAAGAGCGTGGTGAAGGGATAGGGGGCCACCGTGGGATGGGCGGCGGAGACGGCGCCCAGCAGAGTGGACTTTCCGGCGTTGGGGAATCCCACCAGGCCCACCTGGGCGATGGTCTTGATCTCCAGTTCGATCTCCCGCTCCTCGCCAGGCAGGCCCGGCTGGCAGATGCGGGGGGCGCGGTTGGTGGAGGAGACGAAATGGAGGTTGCCCAGGCCGCCCTTGCCGCCGTGGGCGACGATGAACTCCTGCTGATCCTCCTTCAGGTCGCAGAGCAGCTCGCCGGTGGCCACATCGAAGATCAGGGTGCCCATGGGCACCCGGATGCGGCAGTCCGTCCCGTTGCGGCCATGCTTCTGGCGGCCGCGGCCGCCCTCGCCCGCCTCCGCTTTCCATTTGGGCTGGAAGCGCAGGTCCACCAGACTGGCCTCGCCGTGATCCGCGTAGATGACCACGTTGCCGCCACGGCCGCCGTCGCCGCCGTCGGGTCCGCCGTTGGGAATGAACTTGGCCCGCCGGAAGCTGCAACTGCCCGCTCCACCATGGCCCGCCTGCACTGTGATTCGCGTCTTGTCGATAAACATGAGGCTTAATATACTCCCTCCCCCAAAGCCTCCCTCCCCATAGGCACAGGGCACTCGGGACGCCGCCCTTCCACGCAAACCACAACGGAGGCGCCGGCGGCGCATCCCAGGCCACGCGGAGAGATCATACGAAGACCATAGAGAGGGCGGTTCGCGCTCCCCTGCACGTTCCGCCCGGGGGGCTCCTCCCGCAGGCACCTCTCGCAAAGGGAGCCCAGGAGGCCGGAGACAAGGGAAAATTCGCCGTTCCACGTTTGTTTCTCGGAAGATGAGCTAAAGTTTGGAGCTTGACATGTCCCCCCCCCCTCCGGGCAAACGCCGCCTGCTCCGCTTCAGCAGGCATGTCATGCTGAATATTCATTGATTATCCTGCCATTTCCCCCCATTTTCAAGGAATCCACTTCACGGAACCAGATCACAACATTCACGAACAACTTCGAGGAGTCATGCCCAGTATGTTTTCCCGTTTTGTAAAGAAATGCCGCCTCTTGGCTTCGGCGCTCCTGTTCGTAGCCTTCTCCCCCCTGTCGGCAAAGGCGCAGGAAGCCGGTGCCATGGAAGCCCCCAAGACGGCTTTCCTCTTCTGCACCAAGGCCGAGGCCACCTTCCGCACCAACAAGGCAACCGCACTGGCCGTCAGCCCTGACAACACCGCCGCCTTCCAGGCCGCCATCTGGAGCGCCGCCAGAAACGCCTTCGTCCCCACCTCCCATGTCGCCTTCACCACAGCCTGCCTGGACAATGGCGCCGCGGCCACCGTGGAAGTCAAGGGGAGCCAGATTATTCTCACGCCCAACGAGGAGTACCTGAACCGGCAGGCCACGGATGTCGTCGTCAAGGTCACCTACGGCGTCATCTCCTCCGACGCTCCCGACGCCTCCCCCGGGACCGGCACCTTCGTCGTTGTCCTCACCACCGACGACGAGGCGTCCAGCCCCCGGGAAACCACCGACGACGAACTCAAGGCAGCCGAAACCCCTGAAATCTTGGAAAGCGCCAGCCCCGCCCGCCGTTTGAGGGGCGAAACCAGGACGATCGCCACCCGCGCACCCTCGAACACCGCCCCCGTCCTCACCGCCAAAGACCCCCAGCCCTGGGCCAGCGCCCCCGTCGTCGAAAGCACCGCCAAGACCGCCGCCATCGCCGATTTCGTATCCGTTGCCGACGATGACCCGGCCGACATGGAGGCGGGCTTCGACTACACCTTCGCCGTTGCGGACGAAAGCCCCGTCAAGGGGGAATTCACCATCAACGGCGACAACGTCACCTTCATCCCCGAGGAGCATCAGGTCGGCACCGTGGTTTTCACCGTCACCGCCACGGAGCGCACCCCGTCGGGGGCCGTCTCCAACGCCGTCGACCTTTCCTTCCAGGTCATGGGCGTCAACTCCGCCCCCGTCATCCATCCCGTCAACCAGTACCTCACCCCCCAGGATTGCAATGGCGAGGAGCGCACCCTCACCTTCCCTGTCACCATGGGGGACAGCGAAGACGAGGCCTCCCAGACACTTGACCCCTCCCGTACCATGGTCACCAAGACCGACCCCGACGGCCTCATCACCGGAGAACCATCCTTCACCATCAGCCAGGAAGGCGACGAGCGCACCTTCTCCCTCACCTACACAGTCTCCCTCGACGCCGCCGACAAGATGGGCAAGAAAGCCATCATCCATGTCATCCTCGTCGACAACGGAGGCAGCGCCAACCACGGCATCGACAGCGCCTCCTTCGACATTTTCGTCGTCATCTACGGAGGCACGCCCTGGTACCCCACCATCGAAATCGAGGACAAAGACATCCCTGAAGGCACCTCCACCTTCCTTGTCGACGTCGCCGACGAGGAAGGCAACGTCCTCTTCACCATGCGCGGCCTCGCCGAAACCATCCTTCCCATCGACTACCTCGACTACACGGATGGACTCCTCCCCGGCACCTACACATACACATTCTACCCCTGGTCCGCCGCCATCGGCCGCGCCGACCAGCCCGCCTTCCAGAAGATCGTCCAGGTGGCCGACTACGACACCCCCCCCAGCGGCCAGGTCAGCGCCACCGTCAGCGGCAACACCGTCGCCTTCGACCTCTTCTCCCCCCTTGCCCAAGGCTACACCCTGACCATCCGTCGCCAGGACGGCACCGCCCTCCAGACCATCGACAAGCACTTCGTCCAGCTCATCGATGGCCTGCTCCTCCCCAAGACCTCCCTCAAATTGGACTTCTACGAGGCGGGAACCTACACCGTCGACCTCCTGGGCTACAACCCGATGGGCGACGGTTCCACGGCCACCGGGGCCGCCACCTTCACCGTCAAGGAAGACGATGACCGCGATGTCTTCTTCCAGGGCCTGGACGGCTTCATGCCCGCCTCCGGCAACGCCATCATCACGGAAGACGACACCACCTTTGTCGTCTTCCGGTGGCCCACCCTCAAGGTCGGCTACACCTACAGACTCGAAATCTTCGACGGCAACGGACTGCTTGTCAAGGAGGTCAGCGCCGACACCGACACGGAAGTCATCGTCCCCCTGGCCTCCACCGCCGACTCCACGGCCTACCTCTGGAGAGTCGTCGTCACCAACAGCGAGAGCACAAATCTTTCCTACCCCCTCAACCTCCAGATCGTCAAGAAGTCCGAAGCCCCCGTCATCAGCAGCGCCCTCACGGACGGCAGCCTGCTTTTCCTCGTCACGGTGACCGACGTCGACCTCGCCGGCCTCGCCTATGATGTCCAGTACTACGATTACGACGCCGACACCGGCACCGGCGACTGGCTCGTGGACAACGACCTCATCCCCGATGTCGTGGATGGCATGGTGACGCTCGACCTCGGCTTCCCCCCGAAAGCCGGCGACGGCCTCTACCTCCGCGCCAAGAAGAACGGCAAGCCCTTGGGCGCCTATATGCCCTTCGTCCTGGTCCCCCTCGACTGATGGGAACCCAGCCCGGCGTCCCTTCCCTGAATCTACCCTAGCAAAGGAGAAGAAGAATCGTGAAACGCATATTCCTAGCTCTGGCCCTGGCCGCTTTCCTTCCCTTCGCCGCCTCCGGGCAGGAGGATGACTCCCGCCCCGACGCCGGAGGCATCAAGGTCAGCCTCGGCCCCTCCTACCGCCATTTCCGCAACGTCCACTTTGAAAAGGTCGCCACACCCGCCTACAAGGGGTTCCTTGACGCCTACGGCAACCTCCACGACTACGCCGGCATCCGCCACTACGTCGACAGTCAAATCGGCACCAGCGGCCCTCTGCGCTTTCTGGACGTCACCGTCGTTGACTTCGGCAGCACGGCCATCGGTTCCCACGGCGGCTACGGGGACGGGGAGTCCACCGGCTTCAACCTCGGCCTGGCCGTCCCCCTCTGGAAAAACGAAAGCCTCTCCCTCAACGCCGTCGTCAACTTCCAGTATTTCTCCCTCTCCTCCTCCGCAGGCAACGCCTTCCACAGCCCCGGCAACGCCTGCATCGAACACTACTTCACCGGCAGCGTCGCCGCCCCTTACACCGACCCCAGCGACCTCGTCCTCGGTCTCTCCGGCAACGCCCGCTCCCGTTTCGCCCTCGACCTCTTCGTCTTCGATGCCGGATTCAGCCTTGGCTACAATCTCTGGGACAGACTGACCACCTACCTCTCCGGCGGCCCCAGCCTCTCCCTCGCCGACATGGAATCCTCCACCTACGCCACCCTCGCCACCGATGGCACCCAACCCGCCGTCCACCGCGAGGAAAAGAAGGAAAGGGAATGCGAATGGGGCCTCTACGCCGCCATCGGCGCAGCCTACCAGATTAGCAAAACCGTCGGTCTCGCCGCCGAATTCCGCTACGACGAGGCTTTCGGCACCGTGGGCACCCGGCTCGCCAAGCAAGACCTGGATGGCTGGGGCGGCACGCTCAAGCTCCTCTTCACTTTCTAGTCTTCCTTCCCCCGCCTGTCTCCTCCTGCATCCAGCCAAGCCGCGCCGGACCCGACCGCCCCGACGGCTTGGCTGTTCTTGTCCACCCGGTTTCCTGGCGGGGGAAAAAATGCGCGAGTTGCCCCTGGGCAGGTTTGTGTCTTTGTCGTCTTGAACAGAGAAGAAGGAAAACGCATGTTTCGTCCCGCCATCGTGCTTGTCATGATGCTGCTCTTCAGCGCCGGCATGACCGCCGAGCTCATGGCTCCCCTTCCTCTCACGGAGGGCCTCATGCCCAAAGGCGCCGCACAATGCGACCTCTATTGGATGAAGCCCTGCGTGGGCGATGACGCCTCCGTCTCCTTCATCGCCCCAGACCCGGACAACTCCCTCCCCAACGCATGGGGCGCCTATCGCCTGCCCGCCACCTCCGACGACGCCTACGACACACTCTTCCGCGGCAATCAGGCCTTTTTTTCCGCCAGCTGCTTCGAACTCGTCCACGCGCCGCACGCCAACGCCCACTTCGTCATCCGCACCATCAACAGCACAACGGGAGCCAGGGAACTCCAGCTGGAATACAGAGCCGCCGATGGCACCCACGGCACATCACGACTCACCGACCTCAACGGCAACAGTTCCCCGGCCCAGGTCCGCCTGGCCTGCTCCGCCGACGCCTCCCGCGTCGCCCTCACCACGGCCAGCGGCCTCCTTGTCAGGGACGTGCAAGGCACGACCTTCTCCCCTGTGACCACGATCCCGGAGGCCATCCAGGGCTCCCTCGCCCTCTCCGCCGACGGCAACCTGCTCGTCTATTCCACACGCGACGAAGAAACGGGAGGACGCCTCCTCTGTCTCCGCGACCTGCGCGGCGACGCCCCCCCCGAAAAAATCAAGGCCATCGGAGACACCGACCCGCAGGTCGCCTGCTCCGCAGAGACGACCACCATCGTCCTCCGCTCCAACAGCGGCTCCCTCACCAATGGGAGCGGCAACCATATTGTCCTCCTCACCCGCTGCGGCAGCTCCTGGCAGGCCAAGACTCTCAGCGCCTCCCTCGGGGAAGACATCGACGCAGGGGAACCATGCCTCAGCGCCGATGGGCAGACGGTCCTCTTCACCGCCAAGGACAAGGACGATGTCCGTCAAATCTATCTTTGGCGCGCCACGGATCCCGATGCGCCCACCCCCCTCACGGCAACTACTGCCGACTGCCGCGTCCCCGCCCTCTCTCCCTCCGGACGGTTCCTTGTCTTCGCCATTGCCGACACTCCCGCCCAACTCTACATGCTTGACCTGGGACTTTCCCTGGAAGCCGGGGATGCCACCCTCCTCCTGGGACAGGACACCCCCCTCCCCCTCAAGACCAACGCCCGCCCCACGGCCACCCTCACCCTTGCCGCCGACTACGCCCCCCTCCCGGGAACTCTCCTGGATGCCAGCGGCAACGCCGTCCCCCTCGGCACTCCCCTGGAGCCCGCCCAACTTCCCCTCTCCTTCGCCTTCTCCCCCACCGCCTCCCTGCAGCCCTTGACCCTCACCGCCACCCTCACCGAAGGCGACACCACCCTTGCCAGAACTTTCACCCTCACTCCCACCCCCCTCCTCTGCCTCTCCCTCCCCGCCGACAGCACTCCCCCCTCCTCCAACACGCCCCACTACACGGCCCTCGACACCTCCGACGACGGAAATGTCGTCGTCTTCTCCACCAACGCCAACCTCCATCCCGCCGATGGGGGACGCGGCAACGATATCTACCGCCGCGACATGGCCACCAACACCCTCACCCTGCTCACCGACGCTGACACTTTCCCCCACGAAAGCCTCACCTGCGCCATCGCCGGCGACGCCTCCCGCATCGTACTCGTCTGCGACAACAAACTCCAGGACAGCACCGGCGCCATCCTGGACACCGATGTCAGCCATGCTGTCCAGCCCTCCCTCTCCCGGGATGGCGCCACCATCGCCTACGCCACCGACACGGGCACCCTCCGGCTCATCGTGAACGGCCAGTCTCCCGTCACCCTCCACGACACCGCCGAGGTCACCGACGTCGCCCTCAACGACGACGGCACCATCCTTGCCTTCCTTCAGCAGGACGGCCAACTCTGGGCCACCAGCACCACCTCCCCCGCCCCTTTCCGCCTGGCCTCCCACCTCACGCACCTCACCTGCCTTTCCCTCACCTTCAACGGCGCCACCGCCGCCGTCCTCACTGACCAGGGGCAGTTCTATACCCTCCCCGTCTACCCCGAGGCGTCCCCCACCCTCCACCCCGACCTCAAGGACGCCCAGAACGTCCGTCTCTCCCCCAACGGACGCTTCGCCCTCTTCTCCCGGGAATCCGAAGGTCTCTGGCAACTCCACCGCCTGAACCTCGTCACCCGCGAGGAACGCTGCCTCACCTATCACCCTGACTGCGGCTACGGCAATGGCGACAGCAACTCCACCCCTCTCCTCCCCCAGACCTCCCATGACGGAGAGACCGTCCTCTTCCTCTCCACTCTCACCAATCTCGCCCCCGGCGACAGCCCCCCCAACCTCTTCGCCTGGCGCAACCCCACGCCCGTCAACACACCGCCCACACTCCAATCCCAAACCCTCACCGTCGACGAAATCCCTGACGACCTGACCCTCGCCCTCGCCTCCGACACCACTTCAGAGGCCGACTACCCCATCCCCGTCCTCGACCCTGATGGCGACGAGACCGACCTTCTCGACGCCACCGCCGCCAAGGGCACCGTCATCCTTCTCCCCCGCAATCCCGCCACCGCCCAGATTGCCCCGCGTCTCCTCTATACCCCGCCCTCTCCCCATTTCGTCGGCACCGAAACTCTCACCCTCCACCTCACCGACGGCACCACTCCGGCCGACCAGACTCTCACCCTCGTCATCCAAAACCTCAACGACCCACCACTCTGGCAAGAACAGCCCCCCCTCTGTTCCGATTCCGCCGACGGCTCCCTTCACTTGCCCCTCACACTGCCGGAAGGAGAGACCTATACCCTTGACACCGCCTCGTACGTCTACGACCCCGACCTCCTCAACCCAGCCCCCGACACCGACGCCCTCACCTTCGCCCTCCCCGCCGACGCCCCCGCCTGGCTCTCCATCGACTCTGACTCGGGACTCCTCACCATCGCCCCGGACTTCACTGTCGCCTCACGCCTCGACAACAACGGCAAATCCTTTTCCTTCCCCCTCACCGCCACCGACCGTGCCGGCGCTAGCGCCACCCTCTCCCTCCGCCTGACCGTCACCCACGTCAACCGTCCCCCCGCTCTCGCCGTCGACTCGTTCGCCCTCATGGAGGGCACCCCGCTCTCCTGGGAAGACCTCTCCCCCAGCGACCCCGACGACGAGGATGACGACGAGGCCCTCGCTCTCCACTTTTCATCCCCTCCCCAGCACGGCCACTTCACAGATGCGGCTGGCCAGCCCATCCCCGCCGCCGACCTTACGGCCGGACTCGTCCATTCCCGCTTTCCCATCACCTTCATCGCCGCTCCGGACGCCGTCAACGGGGAGAACCTTAGCCTCTACGCCAGCGACGTGGAGGGAGCCACTTCCCCCTCCATCCCCTTTGACCTGACCTTCCACCGACAGCAAATCCCCGTCACCCAGTGGTGGCCCTCAACGACAACCGAGAATGGTTCCCTCGTCTGGACAAACTTGACCCCGGGCTGGAACCTCCTCGCCTCTCCCGTCGACCTTGATGCCACCTCCCTCGATGCCCTCCTCGCCTGGCTCAATGCCGACCAGCTCTGGCTCTTTCGCCATGGCAGCTACGTCACCACGGCCTCTGCCAATGCGCTGCCCTGTGCCCATGAAGGCTTCTGGGCCTTCCTCCCCACCACCCCCAAGACCACCGACTTCGCCTTTGTCGGCAACCGCCCCTCCCCCCCCGACCCCCTGCCGCATGGCTGGTCGCTCCGCACCCGCGAAGCCATCCTCACACACCACCCCGATCACGAGATCTATCTGCTCCAGCAAAATTCCCTGCGCCTGGTCAATGCCAGCGACCTCCCTTCCCCGGCTTCTCCCGCCTGGCTCTATCTGCCCTAGCCAAACACCCCCTACGCCGCTCCCCCCCCCTGCAGGCCAGGGGATTCTTTTTGCCCTGACCCCGCAACAAATCGGGAAAACTCCCCAAAATGGCCCCAGCCCGCTTGCAAGTTCCATGACAGGGCATGGAAGGTTTTCACAGATCGACCACAGAGAGGGCGGTTCGTGCTCCCCACACGTCCCGCCTGCACTGTGATTCGCGTCTTGTCGATAGACATGAGGCTTGATATACTCCCTCCCCCATGCCTCCTCGTCATCCCCCGGAATCCCTCCTTTCCCCGAAGAAAAGCCGGAAACGACCTCTTGATTTTCTTCCAAAAGTACCTATAATTGCCAGATGTGAGCGCCTCTCCGGAGGCAACGCATTTTCGGCGCCTTTCTCCGTCTTTTTCTCTAACTACTTGCATTACAACTACTTATGCAAAAGAAATTCACGCTGATCGAATTGTTGGTCGTCATCGCCATCATCGCCATTCTCGCCGCCATGCTGCTTCCCGCCCTGTCCAAGGCACGGGAGAAGGCGCGCGCCATCAGCTGCACCAACAACCTGAAGCAGGTCCAGCTGGGCGCCCTGCTCTACGCCAACGACTACGACGACTACCTGCCCCCCAACGTGTGGCGGGAAGGGGACCAGGGCTTCCATTTCTTCGGCTCCGACCTGAACAGCGCCTATGCCTTCACCTGGTTCACCCTGAACCCGCTGGTTCCCGGCGCCCCCATGAGCTACAGGGCATGGGCGGACAAGGATCCCGCCTCCCGGCTGGACGGCACCGCGGACAAGTCCGCCTGGCACAAGGTGCTTCTTTGCCCCTCCTGCCCCACCAGCGACCGTGTGAACGGCAACATCTCCTACCAGGCCAACTACGCGGCCAGCTACTGCCGCTACATCAACGAGGGCCACTACGGTTCCGCCTGGGGTCTCTGCCCCCTCACCTCCGCCGCCCAGTGGAGGCGCATCAGCTCCATCAAGCACGCCTCCATCTTCGTCAACTACGTGGACGGCGCCAAGTCCAACCAGCTGGGCACCCCGGACCTGACCGGCGTGGTCTTCTTCCCCGGCCAGTACAATGCGGAGAGCAGCCGGCTGGAGATCTTCTTCCGGCATAGCTACAACACCAACTATGCCTTCGGGGATGGCCATGTGGAGGCGGTCAACCGCAACAAGTTCGACGGCTACAGCACCGCCAGCGGGACCATCTACGACTTCTACTGGTTCCCGGGCTCGAACGTGGCGGGAGGAGATTTGAACCACTAGTCTCCCTCCTCCATTCCCAAGCCTCCGCGCCTCCGGGAGCCGCCGCGCTGCCGGGGGCGTTTTCCTTTCCCGCGCTCCCGCCTTCCCCTGGGGAAAAGCCCCCTGGGAGACGGCTATATTACGGGGCATTTCGCCTTGCGGCGACGCCACGCCCCGCTCCCCCCTTTCTTCCTTGTTTCTTTAGAACCACACCAGGAGTCTTATCATGTCAACCGCAACCGAACCCCTTCCCGGCACCTCGGACATCTGGGAGCCAGAGGCACTGGGCTGGGTGGAGCTGGAATCCATCACCCGGGACATCTTCGGGCGCTATGGCTACCAGGAGCTGCGCACCCCCGTCTTCGAGCGCACCGAGGTCTTCGTGCGGAACCTGGGAAACGAGACGGACGTGGTGCAGAAGGAGATGTACACCTTCGAGGACCGGGGCGGCAGGAGCCTGACCCTGCGTCCCGAGGGGACGGCGGGCGTCATGCGCGCCATGGCGAACCTGGGCCTGGGGCCGGGGGAGGAGCGGCGGGTCTTCTACATGGGGCCCATGTTCCGCGGGGAGCGTCCCTCCGCCGGGCGGCGCCGTCAATTCCACCAGGTGGGGGTGGAGGCCGTGGGCTGCCACTCTCCCTGGATGGACGCCGAGGTCATCTCCATGCTGGTGCACTATCTGGAGGCCCTGGGCATCCAGGGCGCCCGGGTGCACGTCAACACCCGGGGACTGCCGGAGGACCGCCCCGCCGTGGCGGAGGCCCTGCGGGAATACTTCCGTCCCCACCTGCCGGAGATGTGCGAGGATTGCCGGAGACGCTTCGAGACCAACGTGTGGCGCATGCTGGACTGCAAGCAGGAGTCCTGCCACAGGCTGGCCCTGGGGGCGCCCCACATCGCGGAGCTGATGGGGGAGGAGTCCCGCCGCTACTTTGACGAGGTGTGCCAGGGGCTGGAGCGCCTGGGCGTCGCCTACGAAGTCAATCCCCGTCTGGTGCGGGGACTGGACTACTACATCCACACCGTCTTCGAGATCACCCACCCCGCGCTGGGCAGCGAGGACGCCATCGCCGGAGGCGGGCGCTACCGGATGACCATGCCGGGCAGCTCCACCCCCATCGAGGGCATCGGCTTCGCCGCCGGCGTGGAGCGCCTTCTCATGACCCGCGCGGGCCTGGGGCTCACCCCCCCGAGCCGTCCCGCCGCGGACATCTACCTCGTCGCCGCCGGGCAGGAGGCCATTCCCGCCGGCCTGGAGCTGGCGGGCGAGCTTCGCCGGGCGGGCCTGGGCGGGCGCATCCTGGCGGATGTCACGGGGCGTTCCCTGAAGGCCCAGTTCCGTTCAGCCAACAAATCCGGCGCCGCCCGGGTTCTGATCCTGGGGGAGAACGAGCTGAAGACCGGCACCATCACCTTGAAGGAGATGTCGGACGGCTCCCAGCGCACCCTCGCCCGGGAGGAGCTGAAAGCCCTCCTGGCCGCCCGATAGCCGCCTCCCCTCCCCCCTTCCCCCGCCCTGTTTTTCCCAAAGGAGAGAATCCTCCATGAGCTTTCGCACCAACACCTGCAATGCACTGAATCTTTCCCATCTGGGACAGGAAGTCACCCTCTGCGGATGGGTGAACTCCTGCCGCAATCTGGGAGGCATGGTCTTCCTGGACCTGCGGGACCGGGAGGGCATCACCCAGCTGGTGGTGGACCCCGCCCAGACCCCGGAGCTGGCGGAGCAGGCCAAGGCCATCCGGGAGGAGTGGGTGCTCCAGGCCACGGGCGTGGTGCGCGCCCGCCCCGAGAACATGGTGAACCCCAAGCGGGCCACCGGGGCCATCGAGGTGGCGGTGGGCGCCCTGAAGGTGCTGAACCAGTCCGCGCCCATGCCCTACCACCTGGAGGACCCCGCCGCCTCCGATGACATGCGCCTGAAATACCGCTATCTGGACATGCGCCGCAGCGGTCTGCTGAACACCCTGAAGGTGCGCCACCAGATCACCCAGGTCATGCGCCAGGTCTTCGACCAGGAGGGCTTCATCGAGGTGGAGACCCCCATCCTCACCAAATCCACTCCCGAGGGCGCGCGGGACTACCTGGTGCCCAGCCGCATGAAGGCCGGCGCCTTCTACGCCCTGCCCCAGAGCCCCCAGCAATACAAGCAGCTCCTCATGGTGGGCGGCGTGGAACGCTATTTCCAGATCGCCCGCTGCTTCCGGGACGAGGATCTCCGTGCGGACCGCCAGCCGGAGTTCACCCAGATCGACCTGGAGATGAGCTTTGTGGACGAAGCGGATGTGCAGGGCGTCACCGAGCGTCTGCTGGCGGCGGTGATGAAGGAGGTGAAGGGGATGGAGGTGTCCCTTCCCTTCCGTCGGGTCACCTGGCGGGAAGCCATGACCAAATACGGCTCCGACAAGCCGGACACCCGTTTCGGCATGGAGATGCAGGACCTCACCGCCCTCTTCGCCGGCACCGCCTTCCCCCCCTTCCGCGCCGCCCTGGACGAGCAGGGCACCATCGAGGGGCTCAACGGGAAGGGGCTGGCCCAGGCCACCAGCCGGAAGCAGGCCGACCAGCTGACCGAAGCCGCCAAGCTCATGGGGGCCAAGGGCCTGGTGGTGCTGAAGGTGGATCCCGCCGGAACCCTCGCCGGCCCCGCCGCCAAATTCCTCTCCCCCGAGGAGGCGCAGGCGCTGAAGGAGGCTTTGCAAGCGGAGCCCGGGGACCTGCTCCTGCTTGCCGCCGACCGCTCCTTCCGGGTGGCCTGCACCGCCCTGGGGCGGGTCCGTCTGGATCTGGCGGAAGCCCACAACCTCATCCCCCAGGACCGCTTCGATTTTCTCTGGGTCACCGAATTCCCCCTCTTCGACTGGGACTACCAGGAGCAGCGCTGGGTGGCGGAGCACCATCCCTTCACCCGCCCCATGGAGGAGGATCTGCCCCTGCTGGAGAGCGCTCCCGGAAAGGTCCGCGCCCGCGCCTATGACATCATCCTCAACGGCGTGGAACTGGGCGGCGGCTCCATCCGCATCCACGAACCCTCCCTCCAGGCCCTGATGTTCCGCACCCTGGGCATCTCCGACGAATCCGCCCGGCACCGCTTCGGACACCTCCTGGACGCCTTCTCCTTCGGCGCCCCGCCCCACGGCGGACTGGCCCTGGGACACGACCGCCTGGTGATGCTCCTCTGCGGGCTGAAGTCCATCCGGGACACCATCGCCTTCCCCAAGACCGCCAAGGCCGCCTGCCTGATGATGGATTCCCCCAGCACGGACGTGGATCCCCGCCAGCTCCAGGAGCTGAATCTGGCCGTCACCGGCGCTCCCTCCGGGGAGTAGGGGCAGGGAGATTTCCCGCGGGGGGGCTGTCGCATGAAGCAGGGAACGGGAGAAGCCGCAGGAAAGGGGAGGAGGAGAATCCCGCCCTTCCTCCTGTGGCTTCCCCTCCTCTGGCTGCTCCTGGCTCCGGTTCTGGAGGCGCGGGAGGCCCATGTGCGGATTCTCCACACCAGCGACCTCCATGCCAATCTTTCGGGGGACGCCCAGGCCCCCGCCGGCCTCCTTCCCCTGGCCACGCTGCTGGAGGAGCGGCGCCGGGAGGCTCCCCAGGGCGCCTGCCTTCTGGTGGACACCGGCGATTCCGCCCAGGGCTCCCTGGAGGGCGCCCTCTCCCGGGGAAAGGCGATTCTTCCCTGGCTGGCGGCCCTTTCCTATGACGCCTGGGTGCCGGGAAACCACGACTTCGACTTCGGCCCGGAGGCTTTTCTGGAGCTGGCGCGGGCCCTTGCGCCCCGCCTGCTCTGCGGCAATCTCCGTCTCCTCACCCCCGCGGAGGAGTTTCCCCAGGGGGAACTTCCCCCGTGGCGGCTCTTCTCCGTGGGCGAGGCGAAGGTGGCCCTCGTGGGCATGACCGCCTCCTTCCTCCCCCACTGGTTCCCGGAGTTCTCCCGGCATTTCCAGGTGGAGAGCGCCCGGGCGGCCCTTGCCCGCCTGATGCCCGAGATCCTGGCGGCCCGGCCCGACCTGATCGTGCTGGCGCTGCACCAGGGCTGGATGGAGCAGGATCCCCGGGGCGTCAACGAGGTCCGGGACCTGGCCCGGGACTTTCCGGAGGTGGACCTGATTCTGGGCGGGCACACCCATCGCCTCTTCCCCGGGCGGGGAAGGGGCTGGGAAGAGGGTCCCTGGTATGTCCAGCCGGGCGCCCACGGGAGATACTTCGCCCAGGTGGACGCGGTGGTGGACCCCGACGAACACCGCCTTCTCCGTCTGGAATCCCGGCTGGTGGAGGTGACGGAGGAGACGCCGCCCCATCCCCGTGCCGCCCAGGCGGTGTCCCCCTGGCTGGAGCAGGCCAGGGAGCACGCCGGGAAAATCCTTGCCGAGCCGTTGCCCCGTCCCCTTTCCTACCAGGGGAGGCCCGGGGTGGACTGTCCCCAGAGCGAGCTTTTCTGCCGGGCCATGGCGGAGGCCGCCCGGTGTCCCCTTGCCCTCCATGGCGTCCTGTCCAGGGAGGAGATTCCGGCGGGCGTGCCCCTCACCGGCCAGCATCTCTTCACCCTGGTTCCCTACGAGAATTCCCTGGTGGTGTGCCAGGTCACCCCGGAGGAGCTGGCGCAGATTCTCCAGGAGCAGTGGGCCATCCGCAACACCGCGGGGGCCTGCGGCATCTGGGGAGCGGAGGCGGTCCTTTCCTCCCAGGGCGCCCGGATTCTCTCCATCGGGGAGGACGCGCCGCCCGTGCCGGGCAAGCGCTACCCCCTGGTGATGAACTCCCACACGGCGGCGGGCGGCGGCCGCACCCCGGTCCTCCAGGAGATTCTCGCCCGCCCCTCCTCCCAGACCCGGGACACCGGCATCTCCTCCCGCCAGGCCGTCCTCCAATGGCTCCAGGCCCATCCCGGCCTCTTCCCGGAACCCCGGAAATGGCTCCGCACCACCCGGTGAGCCCCGCCCGCGACTTTCCTTTCCCCATGCGCCATCCCACCCGTCAAATCCATGTCGGCTCCCTCCCCATCGGGGGAGACGCCCCCATCGCGGTGCAGTCCATGTGCTGCACCCCCGCGGAGGACGCGGAGGCCACCCTGGCGCAGGTGGCGCGCCTGGCCCGTGCCGGATGCCAGCTGGTGCGGGTGGCCTATCCCTCCCCCTCCTGCCGCCCCGCCCTGGAGCGCATCTGCCGGGAGAGCCCGCTCCCCGTGGTGGCGGACATCCATTTTGACGGGCGCCTTGCCCTCTCCGCCATGGAGGCGGGGGTCCAGGGCATCCGTCTCAATCCGGGCAATCTGGCCCGGCGGGAGATTCTCCGGGAGGTGGCCCGGGAGGCGGCGGCCTGCGGCTGCGCCGTCCGGGTGGGGGTCAACATGGGCAGTCTCTCGCCCCGCGCCCGGGAGAAACACGGCCCCACCGCCCAGGCCATGGTGGAGAGCGCCCGGGAATTTCTGGGGGGGTTCGAGGATGCGGGCTGCGTGAATCTGAAGGTCAGCCTGAAGGCGTCGGACATCCCCCTCACCCTGGAGGCCTGCCGCCGCTTCCGTCCCCTCTCCCCCTGGCCCCTCCATCTGGGCCTCACCGAGGCGGGCACCCCCGCCTCCGGCATCGTGAAATCCTCCATCGCCCTGGGGGCGCTGCTGCTGGAGGGCATCGGCGACACCATCCGGGTCTCCCTCACCGCGCAGCCGGAGGAGGAGGTGGCGGCGGCCTTCCGCATCCTGGACGCCCTGGGACTGCGCCCGGGACGCCCCCAGCTGGTCTCCTGCCCCACCTGCGGGCGCACCCGCATCGCCCTCATTCCCCTTGCGGAGAAGGTGGAGGCGGAAATCCAGAGCCTCCTGGCCCGGGGATACCGGCTGCCCTTCCGGAAGATCGCGGTCATGGGCTGCGAGGTGAACGGCCCCGGGGAGGCGGCGGATGCGGACCTGGGGATTGCGGGAGGCGCGGGGCGGGGCGTCCTTTTCCGCCAGGGCAGGATCCTGAAGGTGCTTCCGGAAGCGGAACTGTTCCCCGCCCTCCAGGAGGAACTTCGCCGCGCCGCCCTGCCCCCCGACCCCAGGTAGACCGGCGCTTCCCGGCTATATTGTGACGTTTTCCCTTCCCCCCTTCCTAGCCACCCCACACCCCAAGGATTCCCCCCACCATGTCCAAGGCATACATCTTCCTGGGCGCCCCCGGCGCCGGCAAAGGCACTCTCGGCGAAATCTTCTGCCAGAAGGTGCAAGTGATCCACATCTCCACGGGACAGCTCCTCCGGGATGAAATGGCCGCCGGCTCCGAGCTGGGCAAGACCGTCAAGGAGCTCATCGCCTCCGGCGCCCTGGTCTCCGACGACATCGTCACCGCCATGGTGGACAAGCGCCTGGGCAAGGAGGACGCCAAGGCCAAGGGCGTCATGCTGGACGGCTATCCCCGCACCAGCGCCCAGGCCGAGAGCCTCTCCGCCATCCTCCAGAAGCACGGCTACGAGAGCGGCGTGGCCGTCCTGGTGGACACTCCCCGGGAGATTCTGATGCAGCGTCTCACGGGCCGCCGCCTCTGCGCCAACAAGGCCTGCGGCGCCAGCTACAACGTCTTCACCGCGCCTCCCGCCAAGGAGGGCGTCTGCGACAAGTGCGGCTCCCCCCTGATCCAGCGCTCCGACGACACGGAGGAGACCGCCATCAACCGCCTGAAGATCTACGACACCCAGACCGCCCCCGTCATCGAGTACTACCGGAGCCGTGGCGAGCTGAAGGTGTCCCCCAATGCCGACGCCCCCATCGAGGTGAACTACGCCTCCCTGGAGAAGGCCCTGGGCCTCTAGTCCTTCCCTCCCCTCCCCCCCCCACCGGCCGCCTCCGGAGCCCCAGGTTCCGGAGGCTTCGCCGCCTTCCTTCCCCCCAGAAGGGGCACCAGCGTGGAACACATCACCATCTACAAGGAAAACGAGATCGAGAAGATCCGCCTGGCCGCCCAGGCGGCCGCCCAGGTCCTGGACCGGTTGTGCGCCGCCGTCCAGCCTGGAATGTCCACCTTGGATCTGGACAATCTGGCCGAATGCTTCATCCGGGAGACCGGGGGCCGCAGCGGCTCCCTGAACTACCACGGGTATCCCCGCCAGGTCTGCATCTCCTTGAACGACGAGGTGGTCCATGGCATCGGACGGGCGGACCGCATCATCCAGTTCGGCGACCTGGTGAGCCTGGACGTGGTGGTGGCCCTGGATGGATACTACGGGGACAACGCCCGGACCGTCTGCGCCGGGGGGCAGCCCTCCCCCCTGGCCAGCCGCCTTCTGGAGGCCACGGAGTCCGCGCTGGCGGCGGGCATCGAGGCCGCCGTGGAGGGGAACACCATCAACGACATCAGCGTCGCCGTCCAGCGGGTCGCGGAGGGAGCCGGCTTTCAATGCGTGCGGGACATGGTGGGCCACGGATGCGGCAAGCACATGCATGAATCCCCCGAGGTGCCCAACTTCCGCCAGCGGAGAAAGACCCCCGCCCTCCAGGCCGGCATGGTCCTGTGCATCGAACCCATGGTGAACGCCGGAACCTGGGAAATCGAAATCGACCGGCACGACCAGTGGACCTGCCGCACCCTGGACCACGCCCCCTCCGCCCACTTCGAACACCAAATCCTCATCACCCGGAAAAAACCAGAAATCCTCACCCTATGCCCAAAGAAACCGATTGCATAAAACTGGAAGGCGTCGTCACGGAAGTCCTCCCCAACACCCGTTTTCGGGTGAAGCTCAACGCCGGAGGAAACGAGGTCATCGCCGGAATCTCCGGCAAGATGCGGAAGAACAACATCCGCATCCTGGAGGGGGACTCCGTCACCGTGGAAGTCTCCCCCTACGACCTGGGAACCGGACGCATCTCCTATCGACGGAAGTAGGATTTCCTTCCGCCCCCCGCCCCGCCCGGGGGAAACCCTCTCCTCCCCCCGGCGCCGCCATTCCCCGGCGGCGCCGGCTCGGCGTTTGCAAACCCGGAGGAAAGGTGCTATAGTATGCAAATTTCCCGTGCCCGCCAGCCATAGACGGCGTTTCTTTCCGGCCGTCGTCTGGATGTATCGGCATGCGGACACCCCTACAGAAAGGCCCCTGGCGGCGTCTGCCGACAGGTCACAAGTCCGGAAGGATCAGGGCGGTTCTGCCGTCCAAGCCCCCCAACCCCATAGGAACAAAGCCATGAAAGTCAGAGCGTCAGTGAAGCGGATGTGCAACAATTGCCAGATTGTCAAGCGCGCCGGCGTCCTCCGGGTCATCTGCAAGAACCCTCGCCACAAGCAGCGCCAGGGTTAGGGATCTCGCCCTCCCTTGCTTCCCCCCGTCCCTGAACCCCCAGGTCCCTTGCGACCCCGGAAACCCCACAGGAAAATCCAAACATGCCCAGAATCCTCGGCGTTGATATCCCCAACAACAAGCAGACGCTGATCTCCCTGCAGTACATCTACGGAATCGGCCCTGCCGTCGCCAAAGCCATCTGCGAGAAGGCCAAGCTGGACCCCGTCCGGAAGGCCTCCGAACTCTCCCAGGAGGACATCTCCAACATCCTCCAGGTGCTCCACGAAGACTACACCGTGGAGGGTGACCTCCGCCGCCAGGTGGCCAACAACATCCGCCGCCTCATCGCCATCGGCAGCTATCGCGGCACCCGTCACCGCAAGAATCTCCCCGTCCGCGGCCAGCGCACCCGCACCAACGCCCGCACCCGCAAGGGCTCCAAGAAGACCGTGGGCGCCATCCGCGACCGTACCGAGCGCCGCACCGCCGCCTCCGCCGCGGAGGCCAAGCAGGCCACTGCCGCCAAGAAGAAGTAACCCTGGCGGGACGCATTTGGTGAAGCTCCCCGGGCCGTGCCGCCCAGGGGAGACTGTTCTGAAAACCTTTCCCCAATGAAGAAGATGGACGGGGCCTCGCCTCCGTCCCAGGAGATTCAAGACCATGGCAGAAGAGTCCAAGGAAAAGAGTGTGGCGGCCCCCGCCGCCCCCGCCGCTCCCGCCTCCGCACCCACCGCTGAACAGATTCTGGCGGATCCCAACGCCATCACCCCGGTCCAGAGCCGTCGCGCCAAGGGCGCCCGTCAGGTTCTGGCCGGCGTGGCCCATGTGGATTCCACCTTCAACAACACCCGCGTGGTGATCACCGACCCCCAGGGCAACGTGCTGTCCTGGTGCACGGGCGGCAAGCTGAACTACAAGGGCTCCCGGAAGAGCACCTCCTATGTGGCCCAGCAGATCGCCTCCGAAGCCGCCAAGAAGGCCATGCTGACCTATGGTCTGAAGGAGGTGGAAGTGGAGGTGAAGGGACCCGGCCAGGGCCGGGAGTCCGCCATCCGCGGCCTGGCCTCCGTGGGCCTGGAGATCACCGTCCTGCGGGACGTCACCCCCCTTCCTCACAACGGGTGCCGTCCTCCCAAGAAGCGCCGCATCTAGCCGGTTGCTGTCCCGGGGTGTCGAAGGGGACGCGTGCCTTCTGACGCCCACCGAAGGAATAGACACGAAACCGCTATCGTTGTCATAAACCAAAGGAGGATTCAACCAAATGGCAGGACTGGAAAATTTTGAAATGCCCTCGGCGCTGGTCATGGACGAAGCGACCGCCACCAGCCGCTATGCGAAGTTCGTCACCGAGCCCTGGGAGAATGGCTTTGGCCACACCATCGGCAACTCCCTGCGCCGGGTTTTGACCACCATGATGGAGGGGGTGGCCGTCAGCAGCATCCGCATTGACGGCGTCTCCCACGAGTTCACCCCCATCGACGGGGTGATGGAAGATGTGATGGAGATCATCCTGAACATCAAGAAACTGAAGTTCCGCTGCGACGGGTCTCTGCCCCGGAAGGTGGAGCTGGTGGCCTCCCGGAAGGGGGAGGTGACCGGAGCGGACATCCGGGAGGACGGGGTGGCCGAGGTCATCAACAAGGACCTGAAGCTCTTCACCCTCACCACCGATCTGGAGAAGCCCGTCCGCATGGAGCTGGAGCTGGACCGCGGCCGCGGCTATCGTCCCAGCGAGCGGAACAAGCGGGACGACCAGCCGTTGGACACCATCCCGGTGGACTGCCTTTTCAGCCCCATCGAGAAGGTGCGCTACGACGTGCAGCCCAGCCGAGTGGGCGAGAACACCAACTACGATCGTCTGGAGCTGGAAGTGTGGACGGACGGGCGCATCGACCCCAAGAGCGCCGTGCGTCGTGCCGCCGCGATTTTGCGGGAGCAGCTGGCCATCTTCGAGTTTGACGGTGGTCCGGCGAACACGGGCGTGGTGTTGACCGAGGAGCAGCAGGTCTTGTTGGAGAAGCTCTGCAAGGACGTGAAGGAATTGGGTCTGACCGTCCGCCCCTTGAACTGCCTGAACCAGGAGAACATCCACTTTGTGGCGGACCTGGTGTCGCGCAGCGAGAGCCAGATGATGAAGTGCCGGAACTTCGGCAAGAAGTCCCTGGACGAGATCATTCAGAAGCTCCAGGACCAGGGCCTGAGCCTGGAGATGCAAATTGACAACATCGTGGCCGAGGAGCTTGAGCGCCGGAAGCCCGAACTGCTTCAGAATACCAAGGACAAGGAGTAACCTCAATGAGACACCGCGTCGCAACCTTCAAGATCAACCGCAGCAGTTCCCATGTGCGTGCTCTGCTGGCCAATGCCGTCTGCAGCCTGATTGAACACGGCCAGATCCGGACCACCCTGGTGCGCGCCAAGCGCATCCGCCAGCTGGCCGAGCAGATGATCACCCTGGGCAAGCGGGGGGATCTCCACGCCCGTCGTCTCGCCGTGGCGAAGCTCCACAACGATCCCCTGGTGAAGAAGCTCTTCACCGAGGTCGCCCCCGGCTTCAAGGAACGCCAGGGCGGCTACACCCGCATCATCAAGCTGGGTCCCCGCATCGGTGACGCCGCCGAGATGGCTCTGCTGGCCTTCGTGGAGAACGACGAGGCGGTGAAGGCCGCCAAGGCCGCCGCTCCCGCCGAGGCTCCCGCCGCCGCCGAGGCCCCTGCCGCCGAGGCTCCCGCCGCCGAGGAGAAGTAGTCTCCCAAGGAGAAGAAGCCGGCTGTTCCCTAGGGAACCGCCGGTTTTTTTTTCCCAATCCCCCGCCGCGCCCCTCTTTTCCGGGGGTGCGCCCCGCCTTTTTCCCCCTTCCCGGCGGCCTTTTCGGGCCTCCGGGCGTCTTTCTGCCGGTCCCCCTCCTTCATGTTCACCCTTGTCGACACCACCTCCTTTCCCTCCTGGCGCATTGTCGCCAAGCGCTATCGCCATGCGTGCGGCATGGAGGTGTTGAGCCTGGAGGCGCCGGATCCGGAGAATCTCTTTTGTCTCTGCTTCTCCACGGAGGCGGGGGACGACACGGGGGTGGCGCACATCGTGGAGCATTCGGTGCTGGAGGGTTCCCGGCGCTTTCCCGTGAAGGACCCCTTCGTGTGCCTGCTGAAGACCAGCGTCGCCACCTTCCTGAACGCCTGCACCTATCCGGACCGCACCCTGTATCCCTTCATCACCTGCTGCCCCCGGGACTACTACAATCTCCTGGAGGTCTACTGGGACGCCGTCTTCCATCCCCTGCTCACCCGGGAGACCCTGGGCCAGGAGGGATGGCACTACGAGCTCCATGGGAAGGGGGACCAGAAGATTCTCTCCCAGAACGGGATTGTCCACAACGAGATGTCGGGCTACTATTCCCAGCCCAACACCCTGCTGGGGCGCCTCACGGAGAAGAGCCTCTTCCCCCACACCTCCCTGCGCTATGACTCCGGCGGGGTCCCGGAGCGGATTCCCACCCTGACCTATTCCCGGTTCCTCCAATTCCACCACCGCCACTACCATCCCTCCGTGGCCAAGGTGGTGCTCTACGGAAATCTTCCCACGGAGGAGAAGCTGGCCGTGCTGGAACGCCATCTGGAGCGGGAGCTGCCCCAGATGCCTCCCCCGCCGCCGGCGCCCCCCGCCAGGCCCGCCCCGCCCCGGAAGGACGCCCCCCAGGTCCGGCGAAGCCGGTTCGTCCCCGACCCCGCCGCCCGGAAGAACGGCACGGGGCTGGTCTCCCTCTCCTGGGCCCTGGACGAGAGCCGGGACATGTCCCTGGATCTCCTCTTCCAGTTGCTGGACGCCGTCCTTCTGGGCAACTCCGCCGCCCCCCTCTCCAAGGCGCTGATGGAGTCCGGCCTGGGCACCACTCCCCTGCCCAGCGGATATGACAACGAGACCCTGTACACCTCCTTCAGCGTGGGCATGCAGGGCGTCAAGCCCAAGGACTTCCCCCGCTTCGAGGCGCTGGTCTTCTCCGTGCTGGAGGATTGCGTCAAGAAGGGCTTTTCCCCGGAATTGGTGCGGGGCGCCCTCACCCGCTTCCAGATGAAGAACCAGACCATCGGGCGGGAGTTCGTCTACGAACTGCTGGAGGATGTCATGGCCTCCTGGCAATACGGGGACGACCCCTATCTTTTCCTGCGCCAGACCCAGCAGCTTCCCGGGCTCCAGGAGCGTCTCCTCCAGGAGCCCCGGTGCCTGGAGAACCTGGTGGAGAAGTGGCTTCTCCGGAATCCCCGCCGGGTGCGGGTGGAGCTGCGTCCCGATGCCGGGCTGAAGGAGCGGCAGGACGAGCGTCTGCGCCGGAAGATGGCCCGGCGTCTGTCCACCTGGACTCCCGGCAAGATCCGGGAGGTGCAGGAGTTCCAGGGAGCGCTCCAGAAAAAAGCTCTCCAGGAGGACTCCCCGGAGGCCCTGGCCACCATCCCCGTGCTGAAGCGCACCGACCTTCCGGAAAGGCCCACGGACCTCCTCTACGAGGATGTCTCCTTCTCCTCCGGGATGCCCGTGCGGCGCAGCCGGGATTTCACCAACGGCATCAGCGCCCTCCATCTCACCCTGGACGCCTCCAGCCTGCCCCCGGAGCTGCTGCTGCCCCTGCAGATTTTCGTGCGCCTGCTGCCCCGCCTGGGCACCAGCCAATACACCTACGACCAGTTCAGCCAGATGTGGGGCGAACTGGGGGCCGTGGTCTCCCTCTCCCCCAACCTGAGCACCTCCCTGCGCGCCCCCCAGCCCGCCCGGTTCACCCTGGACCTGACCCTCACCGCCCTGGACTCCCTCTTCCCCCAGGCCGCCGACCTCTTCCGGCTGTCCGTCCAGGATCCCTCCTTCCGGGAGCGGAAGCGCATCCGGGAGGTTCTGCGCGCCGAGGCCGGCGCCGCCTCCGCCGCCCTGCTGAAGCGGCGCAATTTCTCCATGGCAAGCGCCATCGCCATGGACGGCATCTCCCCCCGCGCCTCCTTCCTCGCCAGGACCTCCGGTCCCCAGGACTACCAGCTCCTCCAGAGCCTTGCCAAACTCCCCGAGGCGCAGCTGGACGCCCTGGTGGAGCAGATGGAGACGCTGGCGCGGTGGATGCAGGGCATTCCCGTGGTGATGGCCGGCGTGGCCACCGAGGACAAGACCGCCTGGAGGACCATGGAGGAGCTGACCGCCCTCTGGCCCCTCGCCGCCCGGGGCGCCGCCCCCGCCGACGCCCTCCTGGCCTCCGTCCACCGGCCCAGGCCCATGGGGCGCCGGGAATACGGGCTCCTCCCCACCAAGGTCCACACCAATCTCCGGGCCTTCCCCGCCCCCCACGAGTCCGAAGCGGACTACATCCCCCTCCTCCTGGGCTGCAATCTCCTCACCACCGGATACCTGTGGGACCAGATCCGCGCCAAGGGCGGCGCCTACGGCTGCTCCCTCCTGTGCCGCCCCCCCGTGACCCTCCTGTACGCCCACGACGACCCCCATTGCCCCGAGACCTACCAGGTCTTCCAGGGACTGCGCCGGCACCTCCGGGAAAATCCCTTCACCTCCCAGGACGTGGACCGCGCCATCCTCCAGACCCTGGGCCCCTACCTCACCCCCCGACGCCCCGCCGAGGCCGCCGGCCTCTGCCTGAGCACCCTGCGGCGGGAAAGCACCAACGAGACCCGCGCCCAGTTCTTCGACAAGGTCCAGCGCACCACCGCCCGGGAGGTGAACCAGGCCCTGGACGCCCTCCTCCAAACCGGGGGAAACGACTGCGCCCTGGGACCCGCCCCCGCCCCCAAGGACTTCACTCCCTTCCCCCTCCCCCTCTAATCCCCCGGCCCACCCCCTCTGCCGATACGCCAACCTATGAAAGACGAAATCATCTACTTCACGAGAAATTTCCTGTCTCCCTGCAGCAAGGCGGTCTGTAAACGGACGGACGACATCCGCATCCTCAATCCCGACCAGGACTGCACCGACGCCCTGGAACACGCCCGGGCCGCCATCGTGGACGAGGACGACGACAATCGCCAGGAGATCATCAAGATGCTCCTGAAAGCCAAACTCCCCTTCGCCCTCTGCGGACTGGCCGGGGAGACCCCCGACTCCCTCAAGAAACTGTGGGCCGCCGCCAAGCGCCGCCACATCCAGGTCTGCTGGCTGGGCTCCTGGCGCTACGAATGGGCCATGGCACGCCTCAAGGAGACCATCACCAGCGGCGTCCTGGGCACCGTCCAGCAGTTCAAGCTCACCAAGCCCGAGGGCCTGGGCATCTTCGCCCGCCTCCGGGACCAGGATCTGCTGAACTGGCTCTCCGCCTACGGCAACGACGCCGCCTACGCCTTCGAGGAAGCCCCCGAAGTCCCCTACCGCCTCACCGTCACCGGCACCCGGGGCTCCGCCACCGCCACCATCCTGGAGGACGGACGCAACGAGTTCGCCATCGCCCTGTGCGACGAGCCCGCCAGAGTGGAGGTGCGGGAGAGCCATCCCCTGGAGGCCGAGGTGGGATACCTCCTCTTCGCCATCCGCTCCGGACGCCCCTGGTCCATGCTGGGAAAGATCCCCAACTGACCCCGCCCCCCTCGGGAACCCTTTTCCCCGGGCATGGGTTGAAAATGGCCGAAAGGACGCTAAATTAACGCACTTGCCTTGCAACAGACTTTTTTGTCCATACTCCCTATCCCTCTCTGAACATGAAAACTTTTCTACCCAAGGAAAACGAAATCGAGCGCAAGTGGTGGATTATTGACGCCGACCAGCAGGTGCTCGGACGCATGGCCCGCCAGATTGCCATGATCCTGCGCGGCAAGCACAAACCCATTTACACCCCCCACCTGGACACCGGGGACTATGTGGTGGTCACCAACGCCGCCAAGGTGGTCATGACCGGCCGGAAGTCCACCAACAAGGAATACCAGGACTTCAGCGGCTGGGTGGGCGGCCTGAAGCGAACCAGCGCCGACGTGATGCGCCAGAAGCATCCCGAGGAAATCATCAAGCGCGCCGTGTGGGGCATGATGCCCGACGGCAAGCTGGGCCGGGCGCAGTTCCGCAAGCTGAAGGTCTACGCCGGCGAGCTCCCCGAGCATCGCTATGTGGCCCAGGGTGCGCAGCCCATGACCCTGAAGAACCAGTTCTAACCCAGGAAGACAACCTTTTTTGAGGACAGAAGAGCAATATGGCCCAAGAAGCTAGCGAAGTGATTCTGACCATCGGCCGCCGCAAGTGCGCCAGCGCTCGCGTTCGCATGACCCATGGCACCGGAAAGATCACGGTCAACCGCCGTGCCTTCAACGACTATTTCACCACCGACTCCATCCGTGGCTTCATCCAGCAGCCCCTGGTGCTCACCAGCAAGGTCGGCGAGTTTGACATCTACGCCACCGTGGACGGCGGCGGCGAGGTGGGTCAGGCCGGCGCCCTGCGCCACGGCATCGCCCGCGCCCTGGAGAAGTCCGACGAGGCTCTCCGCGCCCCCCTGAAGAAAGCCGGCATGCTCACCCGGGATTCTCGGGAGAAGGAGCGTAAGAAGCCCGGTCAGCCCGGCGCCCGCAAGCGCTTCCAGTTCAGCAAGCGTTAATTCGCTTCCCTTTCTCTCCGCGATTTCCCTTCCCGCAAGCCAGCGGGGAGGAGAATCCCGGGAAAGGAATTCTTTTCAGGAAAAGACGGACGCCCCGTTTGCAACGAGGGTGGCCGTCTTTTCTGTGTTTTTCCCCTGTAAAGCCGCCTCGTCCTTCCTGTCGGCGAACGCGCCGCCCCGAGGCGCGGCGCTTTGGTCATCATCTTTGCAATCCACGACTTATGAATAAAATCAACGTTGCCATCATCGGAGGGAGCGGATATTCCGGCGAGGAGCTTCTCCGTCTTCTCCTGCGGCATCCCGGGGTGGAGCTCACGGCCATCACCAGCCGGGAGAACGCCGGCAAGCGGGTGGGGGACTTCTTCCCCCGGTACAGCGAGTGCGACCTGCGCTTCGTGCCTCCCCAGGTGGAGGAGATCGCCCAGGCGGCCGAGGTGGTCTTCCTGGCGCTGCCCAACGGGCTGGCCTCCCAGTATGCCGCCCCGTTGCTGGAGAAGGGCTGCAAGGTCATCGACCTGTCGGCGGACTTCCGGCTGCGGGACCCCGCGGTCTACGAGAAATACTACAAGATGGCCCATCCCGCGCCCTGGCTGCTTCCCCAGGCGGTGTATGGCCTCCCGGAGCTCTACCGGGAGGAGCTGCGCGCCGCCAGGCTGGTGGCCAACCCGGGCTGCTATGTCACCAGCATCCTCCTGCCCGTCACCGCCCTGCTGCGGGCGAAGGTGGCGTCTCCCCGGGGCATCGTCGCCATGTCCATGTCCGGCGTCACGGGCGCCGGCCGGAAGGTTTCCCTGGACTACATTTTCCCGGAATGCAACGAGAGCCTGCGTCCCTACGGGGTCACCGGCCATCGGCATTTGCCGGAGATTGAGCAGGAGCTGGCGGTGGCGGCGCAGACGCCCTCCGTCACCATGAATTTCCTGCCCCATCTGGTGCCGGTGAACCGGGGCATCCACTCCTCCGTGCTTCTGGACCCCATGGAGGGGAAGAGCCTGGAGGACGCCCGGGAGGCGCTGGCGCATGCCTATGGAGGGGAGCCCTTCGTGCGCGTGCTGGAGCCCGGGAAGCTGGCGGACACCAAGCATGTGACCCGCACCAACCTGTGCGAGATCGGGTGCCTCTACGACAGCCACACGGGCAAGCTGGTGGTCTCCAGCGCCATTGACAACCTGACCAAGGGCGCCAGCGGACAGGCCGTCCAGAACATGAACCTGATCTGCGGATTCCCGGAGACCACCGGTCTTCTGGTCTCCTGAGCCCCCGGAAATTTCAGCCCCGGGAAGCCTGGTCTTCCCCGGGCGAGACGGGGGGCGCAAGGCCCAATTCCCCCGTTTCCTCCCCGCTCCCCCTTGCGCCGGGAGCCCCTGAACCTACCCAGAACTTTCCCCCAAAAGACGATGGAATCCCTATTGCTGGAACAACTCTCCTCCTTCGAGACCTGGAAACGCATCGCCGCCCTGCAGACCCTGGCCGCCGCCACCAGCTTCCCGACGGAAAGCGAGGCCATGAACATGCACGTCCACTCCTTCTACTCCTACAACGGAGAGGGATGGTCTCCCAGCCGCATCGCCTTCGAGATGCGGAAGATGGGCCTTCACGGAGCCGCCCTGTGCGACTTTGACGTGATCCAGGGCGTGGACGAGTTCATGGCGGCGGGGGATTTGCTGGGCCTGCGCACCGCCGCCTCCTTCGAGAGCCGGGTCTTCTTCCCGGAATATGCGGACAAGGAGATCAATTCCCCCGGCGAGCCCGGCGTCTTCTACTTCATGGGCAGCGGCTTCGTCAACGGCGAGCGCAGCGGGGAGTTCAAGGCCCAGCTGGAGCAGGCGCACAAGCGGAACCGCGCCCTCATCGACCGCATCAACAGCGCCTTGGGCGTCTGCAAGCTCTCCTACGAGAAGGACGTGCTGCCCCTCACCCCGGACGACAACGCCACGGAACGCCACATCGTCCAGGCCTACCGGGATCTGGCCATCCAGCAGTTCGGGGAGGAGGGCGCCTGCCGGCACTGGGCCGAATTCTTCAACGACGACCCCGCCAAGCTGGCGGAGAAGTCCCCCAACGCCATGAACGAATACCTCCGGGGCAAGCTGATGAAGAAGGGCGGCCTGGGATACGAGCAGCCCGACGAAACCACCTTCCCCCCCATCGACCAGGTGATCCAGCTCATCCACCGCTGCCGCGCCCTCCCCTGCTCCGCATGGCTGGACGGCTCCCTGCCCGGCGAGGCCAATCCCCGGGAACAGCTGGAATGTCTCATGGCAAAGGGCCTGGAGATGGTCAACATCATCCCCGACCGCAACTGGAACTTCAAGGACCCCGCCAAGCAGGAAGTGCGGGTGCGCGCCCTCTACGAATACGTGGACACCGCCAACGCCCTGGGACTCCCCATCATCGCCGGCACCGAATGCAACAAGCCCGGCCAGCGCAAGGTGGATGACTTCGCCGACGAACACCTGCGCCCCGTGATGAAGGACTTCACCAGGGGCGCCGACGTCCTCTTCGGACACACCCTCCTTCTGCGCTACGCCAACTACGCCTACTGCGACCAGCGCGCCAAGGAGGAATTCCCCGAAAGAAACCAGCGCAACGACTTCTTCGCCTCCGTGGGCGCCCTCCCCGTGCCCCCCGCCGCTCTGCGCCAGGCTTTCCTCGAGGAAACCGACCCCGAAAAGAACCTGGACCGCATCCGGGATGCCGCCAAGGCCGGACGCTGGTAGCCGCCCGCTCCCCTCCCCTGCCGGGCACGCCCCCCAGGGGAGGGCTCTCCTTGAAAAAAGGGGAAAGTGCCTTATATTCTTGCTCTTTCCGTGTTTGGCGAGCCCCCCGGCGCCCCGCAAAGGGCGGCCCTTTCCCGACTTAGGGCGGCACCTCCGTGCAAGTTTTCCATAACTCCTTCCCTATCAAGGACTTATCGTAGTTCATCATGGCGACTCTCTCCGTTATCCTCACCATCATCTCCGTCCTGACGGCGATTCTCCTCACCCTGCTGGTGCTGATTCAAAATCCCAAAGGCAACGGGGGCATCGGCGCCATTGGCGGTGGAGTCTCCGAAGCCATGTTCGGCGCCTCCGCGCCCAGCGCGCTGGTGAAGGGAACGGTGATTCTGGCCATCATCTTCCTGCTGTCCACCCTGTTCAACGTGGCCATCCAGGGCAAGATCAGCCGCCAGAAGTCCGTGGGCGAATCCATCGTGGTGGAATCCCAGCCCGTGGCGCCCGCCGCCGCCCCGGTGGAGGCCGCTCCCGCCGCTCCTGCCGAGCCCGCTCCCGCCGAGCCTGTGAATCCGTAGTTTTTCAGAGAGAAGCCACTTTTCTTCTCTCCGAGGCATTTTTCCCGCCGGGGGCAGGTTCGGGCGCCGCAAGGCGCAGTCCCGTGTCCCGCTGGCCAACGTTTTTCGCCGTGGATGCCCGAGTCGCCTCCACGGCTTCTTTCTATCCAGGCTTTCCCCTTTTTCCCCCTCCTCTTGTTCCATGAGCAGCGACCTCTCGAAGATCCGGAATCTGGGCATCATCGCCCACATTGATGCAGGCAAGACCAGCACCACAGAGGGACTCCTCTACTTCTCCGGACTGACCCATCGCTACGGCAACATCGACGAAGGCACCACGGTGATGGACTACCTGCCGGACGAGCGCGCCCGGGGCATCACCATCATGGCCGCCTCCGCCGTCATCCCCTGGGGCGACTACGAATATCACCTCATCGACACTCCCGGACACATCGACTTCACCGCGGAGGTGGAGCGTTCCCTGCGGGCCATCGACGGCGCCGTGGTGATCTTCAGCGCGGTGGAGGGAGTGGAGGCGCAGTCCGAGAAGGTGTGGCACCAGGCGGACGGCTACGGAGTGCCCAAGATCGCCTTCGTGAACAAGATGGACCGCATCGGCGCCTCCTACAGCCGCACCTGCCAGAGCATCGACGAGAAGTTCGGCGACGTCGCCCTGCCCATGCAGTATCCCGACGGGGAGGAGAGCGAATTCCGGGGCATGGTGGATCTTCTGACCATGGAGTATCTCCAGTTCCAGGGAGAACGGGGGGAGAACGTGGTCCGGCTTCCCGTGCCCGAGCATCTGCGGGAGGATGCCGAAGCCGCCCGGGATTTCCTCATCGTACGGGTTGCCGACCACTCCGACGAAGTGTGCGACCTCTTCCTGAAGGAGGGGGAAGTCCCCCTGGACCTGCTGCAAAGGGAAATCCGTCGTCTGACCCTGCGGCGGGAACTGGTCCCCGTCTTCCTGGGAAGCGCCAAGCGGGAGCTGGGCATCCAGCCCCTGGCGGACGCCATCGGCGCCTATCTGCCCTCCCCCCAGGACATCCCCGAATATCCCGCCATCGACCGGCGCACCGGCAAGGACTGCGTGGTCCATGCGGACCCCAAGGAGGCGTTCTCCGGCTTCATCTTCAAAATCAACGCCTCCAGCACGGCGGACCTCTTCTTCCTGCGCCTCTATTCCGGCACCCTCCACCCCAACGACCAGCTCATCAACGCCAGAACCGGGGAAAAGGTCCGGGCGAAGCAGCTCTATCGCATCTACGCCAAATCCACCGAGCAGATCCAGGAGGCCGGCCCCGGAGACATCGTGGGCCTGACCGGACTGAAGGACTGCGGCATCGGCGACACCCTCTGCGCCCCCCAGCGGGTCCTCTCCTTCGGGGGAATCCTCTTCCCCGAACCGGTCATCTCCATGGTGGTGGAGCCCAAGTTCTCCAAGGACAAGGACAAGCTGGACGACGCCCTGCAGCTGCTGTGCCGGGAGGACCAGACCCTGCGGCGCTCCACCGCCGAGGAGACGGGCCAGCGGGTGGTCTCCGGCATGGGCGAACTCCATCTGGAGGTGAGCCTGAAACGGGTCTCCACCGACTTCGGCGTGGAAATCCGCACCGGCGAACCCCGGGTGGCATACCGGGAAACCATCCTCAAGCCCACCACGGTCCACACGGTCTTCAACAAGACCATCGGGGATGCGGTCTTCTATGCGGAGGTCACCATCGACTTCGCCCCGGGGGACCGGAATGGCGACCCCTTCGAAATCCAGGACAAGACCCGGGGCAACATCCCCCGCGCCCTGCTGGAGGCCGCCACCCAGGCCCTCCAGGACGGACTGCGGACCGGCGGGCTCCAGGGCTATCCCATGATCTTCGTGGCAGCCAGCTTGAAGGAGCTGGTCTTCTCCCAGGAGACCACCACCCCCGGCGCCGTGGCGGGCGCCGTCAACGAGGCCATCACCCAGGGACTGCAGCAGGCGGGCACCGTCATCCTGGAGCCTCTGATGAAACTGGAGGTGCTGGCGCCCGAGGAGACGGTGGGTGAGATCTCCATGTATCTCCAGCCCCGCCGCGCCATCATCAGCGACATGGTCCAGATGGGCGCCATGCGGAAGATCGTCTGCCATGTGCCCCTGGCGGAGATGTTCGGCTTCGGGAAGGCCCTGCCCCGGCTCTCCGGGGGACGCGGCTCCTTCTCCCTGGAGCCCTCCGGCTACCAGGAAAAGCCCGACGCCTCCTGACCTCCCTCCCCTTTCCGGGCGATTAGCTCAGTTGGTTAGAGCGCAACGCTTACACCGTTGATGTCGAGGGTTCGAGTCCCCCATCGCCCACCAGAAGACACTCCCCCACCCCCATGAAAAAGGCCCGCCCCCTCCCGGGAACGGGCCCTCTCTTTTCCGGGGCCCTCCCCCCGCGGCCTATTCTTTTTTCCCCAGGGCGCAACTTCTTCCGGAGGATGTTGTGCAATAATTCCCCTATTCTCCCGTTTTTCCGGCAATGACGCCACCGAAAGCCCCATCCGAAACGGAGCCCTCCTCTTCAGACGAGGCACTCATCCGGCTATGCCTGGATGGCTCGGACGAGGCGTTCGACCAGCTCTACCAGCGATACCGGCTCCCCCTCTTCGGCTATCTCCACAAGCTCCTGCCCCGCAGGAACGACCTCACCGAAGACCTCTTCCAGCAAACCTGGATCCGCGCCCTGCGCTCCCTGAACCGATACCGCCACCAGGAAAAATTCCTGGCCTGGCTCTGCCGTATCGCCCACAACCTGGCCATGGACCATTTCCGTTCCCCCGGCGAGGCCGTCACCGGGGAACTCCCCCCCTCCCTGGCCTCCAATCTCCCCCTCCCCGACGCCGAACTCTCCCGCCGGGAATTGACCCGGGAACTGGAAACCGCCATCCTGCGGCTGCCCCCGGAACAGCAGGACATCATACGCCTGCGGGAGCAGGGCATGGCTTTCAAGGACATCGCCCGCCTGCGCCACATCAGCATCAACACCGCCTTGGGAAGAATGCGCTACGCCGTGCTCAACCTGAGGAAATTTCTCTCTCCCCACCTATGAACAAGGAACTCTGCCAAGAGGTGCAAACCACCCTGCTGACCCTGGAGGGGCGAAGCGAAACCCTGCCCCCCGCCCACCGGGAACATCTGGCGTCCTGCCAGGAATGCCAGGATTTCCAGCGCATCCTGACCCTGGTGGAGGAGGCGCCCCGTCCCTCCCCCGCCCTGGAGGAGGAGACCCG